>PLUM01000025.1 GCA_003165465.1 Acidobacteriota bacterium | reverse complement strand
CGATGTAGCGCAGGTTTTCAAACAGCCGCATCCTCTTAGTGTGGTGCGGCAGGATTCCGGTGTGCAGCATGTCGGGATTCGACAGCACAATGTGTCCGCGCTCGCGAATCGCCTTGCGCGCGTCGGACGGCGTATCGCCGTCGTACGTAAATACGCCGAAGCGGTGATCGAGTCGCGCGGACAGGTCGTGCAACTCGGCGAGCTGATCTTGCGCGAGCGCCTTGGTGGGGAAGAGGTACAGCGCGCGCGCGTCCGGATTTTCCAGCACCGCGTTCAGGACCGGCAGGTTGTAGCACAACGTTTTTCCGGACGCCGTCGGCGTGACGACCACCACGTTGCGTCCCTCCCGGACGCTTGCCGCAGCCATGGCCTGGTGCGTATACAACTGCGCGACACCTTTTTCCGCGTAGGCGTGAGCAAGCTCCGCGCGCACCCATCCCGGCATGGGCGCAAACTTCGCTTCCCGCGCCGGGATCTGATGCACGGCGGTAATGATTTCGCCGAGGCGGTCGCGCTCGGAGAATTGCGCGACGATTTCCCAGACGCGCGCGAGCGTCGCCGAGTCTTTCGTGGTCCGCACCGCAAGAGATTGAGCCACCGCTGGCCTCCTTCGTGCTTCTTCACACTTCGCCTTTCATTCGCCACGCTACCATGCCGCTGCGTCCGGCGCAACGGTCTTTCTTATGAGGGCTTCGTGCGCAACAGCCGTGAAAGTTTTTCAAGAATTCCCTAAAGTATATTTTGCGCACCACGGTGTTTTGTTCGCTGTTCCTTTCGCTGTGTTTGACCTGTCCTCCCCAGCGTGTATTTCGCCTGTCCTTCTTCCATCCCTGTGACCAGTCGAGTCCGCGACTTGTCGTGAACTAACCTTCGCATCTTTCGGGGGGCTGAGTTGAAAGCTGAATTAAGAGAACTCTTAAGTTTCCTGCCTCGCAAGCCGGCGCAATGGTGTGGCCCGGTGAAAAAGGGAAAAGAGGAAGAAAATGCTAATTGCCGGGAAAATCGAAAACAAAATTCAGATCGTTGCGGCAGCTTTGGCGATGTTGTTCGCTTTTGGAACAGTGGGGCACGCATCTACATGTGTCTCGTCATCCGGCTCATGGGCAAACTATCCGCTTTCTCAGACGGCAACGGGGAAGTTTCGCGTTACGTTTGACGCTGCTCCATCGGCAGCGCTCATCAATGGCACCATGGGTCTATCATTCGGACCAGCCACCGGATACACGAGTCTTGCCGCGACCGTTCGGTTCAATGAGGCGGGAACCATCGACGCCAGGAATAGCACTGTCTTTACGGCCGTTTCGAATATCCCGTATTTTGCGGGCACTACGTACCATTTCATTTTGGATGTGAATGCGGTTGCGCACACCTATAACGCCTACGTCATGATCGGATCGGTGCAGACCACCATAGGTATCAACTATGCATTTCGTTATGAACAGGCAACCACATCGTCCCTGAATAATCTTGGGGCGGTGGACACCATAGGGACGGTCAGCGTGTGCAATGTAGCGCTAACAATGGCACCCTCGATCACATCGCAACCCGTCAGCAAGACAGTGATTGCCGGAAACACGACATCGTTCACAGTTGGAGCAACGGGGACAGCGCCGCTGACGTATCAGTGGAAGAAAAATGGCGTGGCGATCAGCGGAGCGACATCGTCCGCATATACGACACCGGCGGAAACGACGACGGACAACAACGCGCAGTTCACTGTCGCAGTGAGTAACACTGCCGGCAGCGCAACGAGCAATGCGGCGACGCTCACAGTGAGCGCCGCGACGTATCTTCTCAACCCCAGTTCATCTTCACTGAGCTTCGGCAGTGTGAACGTGTCCAGCAGCGGCACTCAGACCGTCACGCTTACGAACGCGGGAAATTCCACGGTCACAGTTTCAAATGTAACGGTTTCCGGCGCGGGCTTCAACGCGGCCGGCGTTTCCTCCGGGCTGATCTTGGCTCCGGGACAAACGGCGGCCCTGGCGGCAACGTTCGCCCCATCGGGCGAGGGCAGCGTGACGGGGAGCGTATCCGTCGCCAGCAATGCGACAAATTCGCCGGACGCCATCTCGCTTTCGGGCACCGGGGTCGCGATCGTGAATCACTCGGTGGGACTATCCTGGTCGCCGAGTATGTCCACGGTGATCGGCTACAACACCTACTCGTCGGCACAAACCGGTGGTCCGTACACAAAACTGACCGCCACGCCTGTTGCTACGCTGTCGTACACGGATTCCACCGTGCAGGCCGGACTGACCTACTACTACGTCGTCACATCGGTCGATTCCAACAATGTGGAGAGCGGTTACTCCGCCCAGGTCAGCGCGCTCGTCCCGTAATCTCAGAGCAGGGCAAGGCGGGCATACGTGGTTCCAATCGGTCTTTTCAATAATGGAAGCGGTATCGCAGCTCGACGAACATCTCGCGCGGATTGCTCCAGTGGAATCCGCCGAAGGTCAAGCTGTCGTCCAGCATCACGCGACGGTTTCCCACGTTCAGCGCGCTAACGGAGAGAGATAACTTTTCATTGATGTCCTTGCCGAGCGACAGATCGACCGTTGTGTGCGCGGGCAAATAATCCAGAGCCGAACAGCAGGGAGCGGCTCCGGTGACCGCCGGGCCATTGCCATTGCTGAAGCCCGAGCCGTAGTACAGGTTGCCGGAGAGGAATATTTTCCATGGCAGCGTGGTTTGCGCGCCCACGTTGAGAGTGTTTCGCTGGTCGTGATCCAGTTGGCCGTAATCGGGAGAAGGAACGTTGCTTATGGGGATCAGGCCGCCGGTGATGTTACCCCTGGATCCACCGATCTGATTCGAATATGCCAGATGCAGTTGCGCCCGGTTCCAAAGCTTAGGGGATCGCAGCGTCAATTCCCATCCGCGAATCAGCACCTCGGTCAGCGTGACGGGAATGAAGACGTTGGATTCGCCTAAATTATTGTGATCGAAAAAATTGTTGGCGCGAGTACGGAAGGTATCGGCATCGAGGCCCCAGCTCTTGTACGGGATGGTCACACCGAATTGATATTCCTCATCCCTCTCGCCATGTAAGGACCCAAAGCTATAGCCTTGTCCGCTCGCCGCGTTCACCAGCGCGGGCCCCGAGAACGTAAGCAGTGGCGGGGCCTGGTAGAAATGTCCGTAGAAACCGTGGAATACCCAGTCGATTTTCGGAACGCGAAGAGAAATGCCGGCGCGCGGACTCGTGGCGTTTTCCGCGATGCCTCCTGAGAAGTGCGACTCGCGCACGCCGCCGCTGAGCGTCAGCCATGAGGTCGCTTTGAATTTATCTTCCAGCCAGACTTCCTCCAGATTCCCGGCGAGGATCTCGCGATCCGGCAGAAGATTTGGCGCACTGCCATCGGTGTAGGTAATTGCGAAGAGTTGGTCATCGTGTTGATAGAAGCCGTAGAAGCCGCCGCTGATGGTGTTTCGCGCCACGGTCGCCGTGAAAGTGACCTGAGCGCCGGCATAAATGGAAGCCCTATTGTCGGTTGTATCGGTGGGGAAGTCGTTCGGGTTGCCGGCGTAGTCCGAGCTGTTGTAATGAAAGAAGGGAGATACCGTCAGCAGGGCATTGGGATTGATGGTTCGTACCCAGGAGAAGTTTAAAAACGTGTCGGCCTCATGCTGGCCATCATATTGGTAAATGCCGCCCTGGGGAATGCCACTGCTATCGACGCAAGTGGATGCCGGCGAACAGGGAGTGATGGAAATCGTCCCCGGAACGCCCGCAATTTCAGTGATTACGCCCGGTGAAACAGGAATCTGGTAATAATCCCGGCGGGAGGACATGACAAAGCGCAATTGGTCTTTCGGGTCCACGTTGTAGATCAGCGAAGCAAATCCGCCGAAGCCGTTTTCCGCGTCATGCAGAACCGAGGGCGTCGGCGGCTGAAGCCCAAGATTGCTTCGATTTCCGCTGAGGCTGCCGTAATAGGCAAATCGCTCGGTGTGTCCGCCGCAACTGATCTGGTCGTTGGTCTGATAGAAATTGCCGAAGCTGGTGACAAGGTCGCACTCCTTGTCGCGCTCGAAACCCGTGCGCGGGACGACGTTGAAGACGCCGTAGGTTCGATCGCCATAGTCCGCATCATAACTGCCTCGTTGCACTTCCATGTAATCGATGTCCTTGGGATCGAACTGCGGGCCGACGTTGCTGGCGATATTGGTGTTTGGAACCGGCACGCCGTCGATGAGCCAGCTCACCTGATGCCCGCCGCGAACATGAAGTTGATCGTGGGTAACGTACGAACCGGGGACATACTCGGTGATGATGGCCAGACTGTTCGTGCGGTCGGCCCCCGGCGTATCTTGAATCGTCTGGCGGCTCAGAAGAGTGGTTGGGGTAACCGATTCCACGGATGCGGAGACGGGTTCCCCGGTCACCACTGTTTTTTCCGTGATGCCGGCCAGTTCCAGCTGAAAATGCAGCACGGGACTCGTGCCGGAGCCGACCACGACATTCTGTTGTGCCTGTCGGAAATTGGCCACCGTTATCGTGACCGTGTATTCGCCCAGCGGCACGGCGCTGAAGTCAAATTCTCCATTCCCATTCGTTTTTTGGTGTTGTATCCAATCGGAATGTTGCGCCTTCAGATCGACCGCCGCGTCCTGAATGGGCCGATGCTGCGGATCGTGCACGATGCCGTGCACGACGCCGAAGATTTCCGCGCTCACGGGAGCCGAATAGAATGCCGCCGCGCACAAGGCGAAAGCCAGAAAAAATCCGAGACAGACAGAAAACTTTCCGAGATTCATTTTCACCCTCATTCAAGCTGAACGACAGGCAACACCCTGCGAACGGGTGCGCAATCCACTGGATTCACTTTTCTCGTGTGGTTCGTTCGATTAGCTCGGGAAGGTTCGAGGAGGCGGGGTCATAGGGATTGTGGCAACGCAAAGGAAGAACTCGGATGCCAGAGCGGGAGCGGCCTCCGCCACAGCCGGACCGCGAAGAGCAACAGGAGTTACCAGAACGAATGCGGCGGTTCCGACAATCAGGTTTGGAGCGGCATCGCAGGCTCGCATGGAGCAGTCGTTATGTCCGGGTGTGCCAAGCCCGGCACAATTACTTTTGTCCTGTTGCAGATTGCGCGCCTCGCGATGGTGCACCGGGCAATAAACCGTATTGCAGCACGCGGGCAAATCGGCGGCGGAAATCGTCTGCGCTAGTGGGGAAACGCCCGGCAGAAGCAGCGCCAGAAGGGCTGCACAAGCTGCGAGTTTGCGCGCCATTTTCCGCAATTTAGAAAACCCTTTCCATTCAAGCATCTTTGCGAAGCATAGACCAATTGACCGGACGTGACAAGCTGTAGCAGGGATCGTGCGGGAAAGAGAGCCCGCACCCTTAAATAACGGGAGCGGAACCCGTTCGAACCTCCGCATGGAGCTGACGAACGCTTTTTGCGTTACGGCCTTGACACCAGACGCCTCGACCGCCAAAATTTATCCCATGGCGCACACTTTTTTGATTTGCGATTTCGGCCGGAACGAAGACGCTGCCCAGCAGGCGCGTCATCGAATTGAGGGATGGAGGCAGGGTTACCGGCTCGACAAAAAACTCCAGGTGAAATTTGAGCGCAAGGAATTGGAAGGGAAGCCGCTTGCCCCGCCCGCGGAGCCCGCCAAGGACGCAAAATCCGGCGCAAAAAAGAAGGTCAATCCGGAATCGAAATCCGGTAAAAAAGAGGCACCAAAAGCCGCTTCTCCGGCGGCCGATTCCTCGAAAATCCGTTTAATTGTACGTCTGGATTTTTCTGATCACGAAAAGCTTTCTCACCAGCGATGGACGGAACGCATACCGGTCGAAGAGCCGTTCAAGACGGCAAGTCTGAAAATTGTGCGCGCGGGTGAGCCGGAGTTTAAAGCCACTTCGGATTTATTCGATTCGCTGGATTGAGGATCTTCACGGCATGACCGCAGCCAGTTTCCTAACCGCGGGACGATTGCAGCGTCTCAAGGGACGCAAACACACAGGCCAGGAACACTTCCTTGCGAACCCGCTCGGCTTTGCGTATGGCGGCTCCCAAAGCGAATCCTGCCACAAGAGCTCCTAGCGACCACATGGAAAAGACCTTCAAAATTAGAATACCCACCGTCGCCTCCCTCATTCACGGGCACAACGCGTAATTGATAGTGCAAATCAAGGTCCAAAGTCTCGACCGGGCCGAACTTCCTTAATCCACAGAAAATTAAGCAGATAGCAATTGCGATGCCGCGGGAGTGCGGCCTTTCCTCCCCAATGGCCTGTAAACTCTATATGCCATTGGAGCTGTTTACGCTCAATCGGCGTACTATATCCCTTAGTACTTTGCATTTGCAACTGTGAATATTAGAAATTCCTCGGCATCTCAGAATCTCTCAGAACTCTGCAATTTTGACCTGACCTTTCGTACGGCGTAGTACGGCGGTTGCACCCGTCCCAATTCTGTACTTCCGACCAGCGTCTTATTCTCGCTCCTTTCGATAGGCTCATATTGGAACTGACGGACATCTTGCTGGCAGGAGCGCTGACCGGTTTGATGGAACGATAGCTTTGGCAAGAAGCGAAAGTCGCAGCGATCTTGAGATTGCCGGCGCACCTTCGCTGACGCGGAGTTGTGCGCAAGCAATATGTCGGCGTTCATCCCCCCGGTTGCGCCGTCATGCAACGCGGTGGAGCGTCTTGGTCCCGGCCACCACACCCCTGGGACCGGGACGCCCGCCGCGATCTTTTATTCCCGCCCATTGCATCCTGCAAAGGAAGAGTCTCGCGTAAATGTCTGTGCAGCTGCCACCTCCGCGGCTCCGGAGCCAAGGTCGTTCGCATCTTGATTCGCTTCTTTTATTAGGCGGTTGCCGGCATTTGGCTGGATCTGGTTTTCTGAAGTCTCCCCGCGAGAAATTTCCAGGGAGCGGCATTCCAGGGAAGGATCTCCATGGTTTTTCGTTAACGAAGTTGCTGCCCTAGAACACGCAACGTATCAATTAACTGGCGAGCTACTCGATCGGGAGCTAGCATAAAAAATTAGATGATCCAGAATTTTACAGCGGCGGATATCATACGCAGTATCGAAGCATTTCTTCTGTTGACACTCATCCTTTTTGTTCCCGGGTATGTCATCGGCTGGCTATCGAACGTGTTTCGCTTTCGTGAACGCCGCTTCGCATTGCAAGCCGTGCTCAGCACGCCGTTGGCAGTGGCCGTTGTTCCCATTCTCATTTTCCTTGTTGGGCGCTATCCGAAGGCGTTATGGACCCTTTTGGGCGCAAGTTGGCTCGGTTTTGCCTTCCTGTCTCTCCAAATTTGGAAGCGACGGAGGCAGATTCGCGCACATGGAGTGCCGCGAGGTGTGTGGATAGGAAGCGCTCTCGTTCTTTTCTGGGCTTTTCTTGCGATTGGTTCGCTGGTTGACCTGCAATTCAAGGATCGTCTTTACTTCAGCTCCACCGCGTTCGATTATTCGACTCGTACCGCCTTCGCTGCCGCGGCAGCCAGATCCATTCCACCGATGAATCCGTTTTTCGCCGGCAATTCGCCGGCGTTCCTTCGATACCACTATTTCTGGATGATGGTGTGCAGCCTCGCCACTCATTTGGGGAATGTGAGTCCGCGCCAGGCGTTGTTCGGCGGCACGGTGTGGGCCGGTATTGCGTTGATGTCGCTGATTGTGATCTCGCTGAAATTTTTTATGCACGCCGGCGAGCACCTTGCGCGGAAAGCGTTAATCGGTTGCAGTCTGCTGCTGGTAACGGGACTTGACCTGCTGCCAACCGCTTTTCTCTATGTACACTTGCACATCGTTCATGCCGACATGGAATGGTGGGACGAGCAAATCACTTCGTGGGTGGATGCGCTGCTGTGGACCCCGCACCATGTCATGAGCTTCGTGGCGTGCATGATCGGCTTGTTAGTGTTGCGCCAGCGGGCGTCGACAAGGGTTCAACGGGTCTTCTCCATCCTGATTGCGGGTCTGGCTTTTGCGAGCGCTGCCGGACTTTCTGTTCTGGTTTGTTTCTCGTTTGCCTTCTTTGTCGTGCTCTGGCTGCCGTTCGCGGCATACCGCAGATGGTGGGAGGACGTGACGGGATTGCTGGTCGCGGGCGCGGTCGCCCTGTTCGTGGCACTGCCGTACCTGAGCATCCTCATGGGGCCGTCCAGTACGGGGCCGTCCAGTAACGGTTCCGGGAGCGATGTCCATTTTGTTGCATTGGCGATTAGGGATTTTCCAATGAAAGGCGATCTGGCTTATTTTGATTTGTACGCAATAATCCAAATGGTGGTTGGTCCATTTTTCATTCTCCTGCTTTTGCTGCCGGTGAGTTATTTTTTTGAGCTGGGATTTTATTTTATTGCAGGCGCGCTCCGGATTCGCGGTATTCGCAACGGCTCCGTGCGAATGACCCTCGAAGAAGCGACGGGATGGATGATGGTGGGCGCCAGTTTCCTGATTGGAAGCTTTCTGCGTTCGACGACACTGGGCTCGAACGACCTGGGATGGCGATGTTTCCTCCAGGCACAATTCATGTTGCTGCTTTGGGCGGCCATACTGGTCGATGATTGGTGGAGCAGCCGGCGCTTCGCCATCGGCGGAAGCCGTGCGATGGCGGTTTCCCTGGTTTTACTGGCGGCCATCGGGCTGGCCGGGACCATGTATCAGGTATTCATGTTGCGGGCCTATCCGATTTTTCACGATGAGGAAAAATTAACTTCGGAACCGGTTCTTGGGCTCGACCGGGATCGCCGGCTCGGCGAGCGCACCTATGCGTTGCGTTCGATATACGAGTCTCTTGGAGCCATCCTGCCGCCTGACGCAATCGTGCAATACAATCCGGACGCGCCGATGGTCATTCCTCATCAGCTCTACTCCGGCCGTGGCGCCGCAATGGGGCAGCAACGATGCGGGATTGTCTTTGGCGGGGATTTTCCCCGGTGCGAGAGCCGCATGAAATCCATCGAGCCATTGTTCGGAAATCCCTCGCAGGCCGAAATCGCTGGTCTCGATTCCACCTGCCGTGAGTACGGAATTAACGTCATGCTGGTTGACGATCTTGACCCAGTATGGAGAAGACCTAATAGCTGGGTGTGGACTCGGAAGCCCCTTTTAACAAACGAGCACGTGCGCGCTTTTTTCTGCGGCGATCGGAGCCAGTAAGAAGTACGATTGAAATCAATTCCACGATGCGGAACTTTGGCTGAGGGATATCGGGCCGGAACTGAATCGGATGGAAATTCTGGAGAACCTGAATGAAAGTCGTTCTATTGTGCGGTGGACTGGGCACCCGGTTGCGCGAAGAAACCGAGTTTCGACCGAAACCGATGGTTGAGATCGGCGGGCGGCCTATTCTGTGGCACATCATGAAAGTTTATGCGCACAGCGGCTTTCGTGAGTTTGTGCTCTGTCTGGGATATCGCGGCAACATGATCAAGGACTATTTCCTGAACTATGAGGCGATGAACAACGACTTCACGATCTCCCTCGGGCAGGAATCGAGTGTCAGCTATCACGGAATTCATTCCGAGCAGGGTTTTGAGGTGACATTGGCCGACACCGGCCTGGATACGATGACTGGCGGACGCCTGCGGCGTGTTCGCGAATACGTGGATGGCGAAACGTTTATGTTGAGCTACGGGGATGGCGTTGCGGACATCGATCTCAAGCGTCTTCTGGCCTTTCATAAGCAGCACGGTAAAATAGCGACTGTGACGACGGTTACGCCAACCTCGCGGTTCGGCATCGTCGAGATGAGCGGTAGCGGGCATGTGATGAAATTCCTGGAAAAGCCCAAGACGGCCACGTTCGCAAGTGCCGGGTTTTTCGTTTTTCAACGGGAGATATTCGATTATCTCGATGGTGACGATAAGTGCATTCTTGAGCAGGAACCCCTCCAGCGGCTTGCCGCCGATGGGCAGTTGATGGCCTACGGGCACGAGGGCTTTTTTTACGCGATGGATACCTACCGCGAGTACGAACACTTAAATGATTTGTGGGCGAAGAACCAGGCGCCCTGGAAGGTTTGGTAATGGACGCAAGTTTCTGGTGCGATCGAACCGTCTTTGTAACTGGCGGTACTGGCATGCTGGGCGGTTGGCTGGTTCGCGAGCTACACGCGAAGGGAGCATCGGTCGTGTGTCTCGTCCGCGATTGGGTGCCGCAGAGCGAGCTGACACGCACCGGGCTGATCGAAAAAATGACGGTTGTGCGCGGCGATGTGGAAGACCGCGACCTGATCGAACGCACGCTCGGCGAGTACGAAATCGAGACTGTGTTTCATCTCGCCGCGCAAACCATTGTAACCATAGCCAATCGCAACCCCATCTCCACGTTTGAAACCAATGTGCGCGGAACGTGGAATGTCCTGGAAGCTTGCCGCCGGTCGCCGAGAATTCGCGCGATTATTTTGGCTTCGTCCGACAAGGCCTATGGCGACCAGACGGAACTGCCTTACTCCGAAGACATGCCATTGCAGGGACAGCATCCCTACGACGTGAGCAAGTCGTGCGGAGATCTGATTGCCCAGAGTTATGCCAAGACCTTCAAGCTACCCATCTCGATTACGCGTTGCGGCAATTTATATGGAGGCGGCGATCTGAATTGGAACCGCGTGGTTCCGGGCACCATTCGCTCCGTGATTCGTGGAGAGCGGCCCATCATCCGCTCCGATGGAAATTACATTCGCGACTACTTTTACGTCGAGGATGCTGCAATAGCCTACATGCAGCTGGCCGAATCGCTCACCAGCAGGCCGGAACTGCATGGTCAGGCGTTCAATTTCTCCAATGAGAATCAGATTACCGTGCTGGAACTGGTGAACCTCATTCTGAAGAAGATGGGCTCGAACTTGACGCCGGAGATACAGGATCAAGCGTCCAACGAAATTCGCCACCAATACCTCAGCGCAAAACGCGCACGCTCCCTGCTGAACTGGACCCCGAAATTCACGGTCGAGCAGGGATTGGAGCGCACCATCGCATGGTACCGAGAGGTTCTAAAGTAACGTGGACAAGACTGCCCGTCTTCGTGAACAGATCCTCGCTTTAGCGGCGGAATACTGCGCCGAGGCGTTTCCGCCAGCCAAATTCGTTCCTGGCACGACGCCTGTGCCAGTGGCGGGCCGAGTCTTCGATTCTTCCGAAATGCGGCATCTGGTCGATTCGTCCCTCGATTTCTGGCTGACCACCGGCCGGTTCGCGGCGCAGTTCGAAAAAGAGTTTGCCGGATTTTTCGGGCGGCGCTTCAGCCTGCTCGTCAATTCCGGTTCTTCGGCAAACCTGGTTGCTCTGGCGGCCCTGACTTCGCCGAAGCTGGGTGAGCGGCGCCTTCGTCCCGGGGATGAGGTCATCACGGTGGCGGCAGGTTTTCCCACGACGGTCAATCCGATTATCCAACACGGATTGGTTCCTGTTTTCGTGGACATCGATGTGCCCACCTACAATATCGACGTGCGGCAACTCGATCTCGCGCGGTCGCAGCGCACGCGCGCCGTGGTTCTCGCGCACACGCTGGGCAATCCATTCGATCTGGCGGCGGTCAAGAGCTTCACCGAGCGGCATGGACTTTGGCTGATCGAAGATTGTTGTGATGCCGTGGGCTCGACCTATAACGGCAAGCTCGTGGGAACGTTCGGCGATCTGGCCACCACAAGTTTTTATCCTGCCCACCATATCACCATGGGTGAGGGCGGTGCGGTGCTCGGGGATGTGCCACTGCTGAAAACCCTCGTGGAGTCGTTCCGCGAATGGGGACGCGACTGTTGGTGCGATCCCGGAAAAGAGAACACGTGCGGCAAACGCTTCGATTGGAGCTTGGGGCAGCTTCCGCACGGTTACGATCACAAGTACACCTACTCGCATATCGGATACAACCTGAAGGCGACGGACATGCAGGCCTCGGTTGGCGTGGCGCAGCTTAAGAAGTTGCCGGGATTCATCGCCGCGCGCAAACACAACTACGCGCGTTTGCGGGCCGGGTTGCAGGACCTGGCGGAATTTTTCGTTTTGCCCGAGGCGACGCCCAACTCCGACCCAAGCTGGTTTGGATTTCCGCTGATGGTGCGGCCGGATGCTCCGTTTTCGCGCGCCGATCTGATTCGTTTCCTGGAGGGGCGGAAGATCGCCACGAGGGCCTTATTTGGCGGCAATTTGGTGCGCCAGCCCGCTTACAGCGATGTGCAATATCGAACGATAGGAAATCTCCCCAATTCCGATCTGGTGATGAACCACTTGTTTTGGATCGGGGTATATCCGGGTCTTAATGACGAGATGCTGGACTATGTGATCGAAACTCTGCACTCCCTGCCGCTTTCACTGTCCTCGACTGCCAGCAAGGAAGCGAGGGGATGATGAAGCAGCGGAATCTGCTCGCCCTCGACCTTGACCACATCATCGCAAGCACGTCGCCTCTCTGGGAAGAGCTTCGTGGCAAACGCATTTTCATCACCGGCGCTACAGGGTTCATCGGCTGCTGGTTGCTGGAAACATTTGTGTGGGCGAATCGGCATCTTCGCCTGAATGCAACCGCCACCATATTGACCAGAGATTCCCAGAGGTTGAAACAAAGAGCGCCGCATTTGGCCGATTGCGGCCTGGAACTCGTGGTGGGTGATGTACGCAATTTTGTATTTCCCGAAGGCGAGTTCTCGCACATCATCCATGCCGCCACCGAATCGAGCGCTGAACTCAATGCACGGCAGCCGAAAGTCATGTTCGACACGATCGTCGAAGGCACGCGCCATTGTCTGGATTTTGCCGCCCGCTCGGGCTCCACGAAATTTCTCCTGACCAGTTCCGGCGCCGTCTACGGTAAGCAGCCGGAAAAAATGGCTCACGTTACCGAGGATTTCAACGGCGGTCCGGACCCGCTTGACCCGGGATCCGCCTATGCCGAAGGAAAGCGCGCGGCGGAATTGCTTTGCGCGCTTGCGGCAAAAGAGACAGTTTTGAAGGTGGAGATCGCGCGATGCTTCGCATTCGTCGGCCCATACATGAAGTTGGACGCGCACTTCGCCATCGGCAATTTCATTCGCGACCACATGGAAGGCGTATCGATTCAAGTGCGTGGCGACGGCACCCCGGTTCGTTCTTATATGTATGCCAGCGACCTGATGATCTGGTTGTGGACGATATTGTTTCGCGGCACTTCTTGCCGGGCTTATAACGTCGGATCGGAAGACGGCATCAGCATCGCCGATCTCGCACGCGGAGTGGCCGAAACCGGTTCGGCGCGCACGCCCGTCGAAATATTGGGCAAGCCCGTGGCCGGCGCCCCGGTCGCGCGTTACGTCCCCAACACGGAGCGAACGCGGCAGGAACTGGGTCTGCGCTGCACGGTCTCGCTGGGCGCGGCCATCGAGCGCACGATCGAGTGGAACCGTTGCCGAGAGGCGCGGGAAGTTGGCGCACCCACGGGTGTGAACCGATGATCAAGCTCTCCGATTACGTGATGCAAAAGCTCGCGGACTGGGGAGTGCGCCATATTTTTCTGGTGACCGGCGGGGGTGCCATGCACCTCAACGACAGCGTCGGGAAAGAGCCGCGCATCCAGTACATCTGCAATCATCACGAACAGGCTTCGGCCATGGGGGCGGAAGCGTACGCGCGAATCACGGGATCCACCGGCGTGGTTAATGTAACGACCGGACCGGGCAGCATCAATGCTCTAAACGGTGTTTTCGGCGCGTGGACCGATTCCATTCCCATGCTGGTTGTTTCCGGCCAGGTGAAGCGCGAAACGTTAATGGCAATGACCGGCACGCGCGACCTGCGGCAATTAGGCGATCAGGAAGTGGATATCGTCAGCATGGTGAAGGGCATTACCAAGTATGCAGCGCTGATTGATGATCCGAATTCGATTCGCTATCACCTGGAGCGTGCCTGGCATTTGGCGCAATCCGGCAGGCCGGGACCTTGCTGGCTGGATATTCCGGTCGACGTTCAATCCGCCCAAGTCGATGAGGCCGGCCTTCGCGGTTACGATCCGACCCAGGATGCTCCCGCATGGAGCGAAGCGGAAGTCCGCAAGCAAGTCGGCGAAGTGCTCGATCGAATTCGCGCCGCAAAAAGACCGGTGATTCTTGCCGGAACCGGCGTGCGCCTCGCGCATGCTTTGGACGAATTTCAGCAGTTGATTCAGAAGCTGCAAATACCGGTTACAACCGCATGGACGCACGATTTGATCACCGGCGATGACGGGCTGTATTGTGGGCGTCCGGGAACCATCGGCGACCGGGCGGGAAACTTCACCGTACAAAATGCGGACTTGGTATTGGTGCTGGGTTCACGGCTGAATATTCGCCAGGTCAGCTACAACTGGCGCTCGTTCGCGCCGCGTGCGTTCAAGATTCAGGTCGATATCGATAAAGCCGAGCTCGACAAACCACTGGTTCGCCCTGACCTCGGAATTCATTCCGACTTGAAGTTTTTTCTCACTGAACTCGCCGGCTCGTGCGCGCGATCCGGATATGTGCCCCAGCATCGGAAATGGCTCGATTGGTGCCGCGAGCGCGTCGCGCGCTATCCCGTCGTGCAGGAACAACAGAGAACTGCCGCGTCGCCGATAAATCCGTATCACTTCATGGAACAACTTTCCGACATGCTGGTGGAAGACGATGTGGTGATTTGCGGCGACGCGACCGCCTGCATCGTCAGTTTTCAGGTGATGAAGATTCGCAAGGGCCAGCGCCTCATCTCCAATTCGGGTTCCGCGTCCATGGGATACGACTTGCCGGCGGCGGTTGGCGCGGCGGTGGCGCGCAACGGCGGACGAGTCGTCTGTCTGGCGGGGGACGGCAGCTTGCAACTCAATATCCAGGAACTGCAAACCGTGAAGCATCACCAGCTTCCCGTCAAACTGTTTGTGCTGAACAATGGCGGATATCTCTCGATCCGCACCACGCAATTCAATTTTTTCTCTGGCCGCCTGACCGGCTCGACACCGGACAGCGGGGTGTCATTTCCCGATTTTGTGAAGGTGGGTTGCGCGTATGGAATTCCCAGCATGAGGATTGATCGCGCGACGGACATGTCCCGAGTTAAGTTAGCGTTGGAGCAGCCGGGACCGGCTCTGATCGAAGTGATGCTGGACCCGAAGCAGGAGTTCGAGCCGCGCATCAAGTCCAAGCAATTGCCCGACGGAACGATTGTTACGCCGCCGCTCGAGGATATGTATCCCTTTCTCGATGCGGACGAACTGGCGGAGAACACGATCAAGGACAGTTAGTTCGAGGAGGACGTTATGACGGGTGCGGATATTTTCGATGAATTGTTCGTTTTGGAGCTGGCGAACAACCACCTTGGAAGCGTTGAGCGCGGGCTGAAAATCATCGCCGCTTACGCGCAGGTCGTGCGTTTCAACAATGTTCGCGCCGCCATCAAGATACAGATTCGGGATGTGGATAATTTCATTCATAAGGATTTTCGTGTACGTTCGGACATCCGCTACATCAAGAAGACGCTGAGTACGCAGATGTCGGTCGACGATTACGCCAAATTGATCAATGCCATCCGCCAAGCCAGCTGCATCTCCATGGCGACGCCGTTCGACGAGCGATCGGTGGACTTGTGCTGCGAGTTGGGCATACAGATCCTGAAAATCGCCAGTTCCGACCTGAATGACTGGATGCTGATAGAAAAAATCGCCAAAGCCAAAAAGCCGGTCATTGTGTCCACGGGAGGTTCGTCGCTCAAGGATATCGACGACCTGGTGCGCTTCTTCGATAACCGGCATATCCCCCTGGCGATCAATCATTGCGTCTCCCTCTACCCTTCGGAAGACAATGAACTGGAAATGAACCAGATCGACTTCCTGCGCGACCGTTATCCCGACCACGTCATCGGGTTTTCCACCCACGAGTATCACGACTGGACCGATTCCATGCTGATTGCGTATGCGAAAGGCGCGCGCACTTTCGAACGTCACATCGACATTGATGACGACAGCATAAAAGTTTCTCCTTATTGCTCCCTGCCCGATCAGATCGACAGCTGGTTCAAGGCCTATAAAAAAGCCAAGGCCATGTGCGGAGCCTCCGGCACGCAGAGGCGTCTCCCCCATCCCCGGGAAATAGAATACTTGGACATGTTGCTCCGTGGCGTTTACGCAAAGCAGGACTTGCCCAAGGGACACATTCTGACCGACGACGATGTGTATTTGGCCATTCCGCTGCAAAAAGGACAGATTTCGTGCAGGGAGTTGATGCGTGGGGAAGTTCTTCTCCGGCCCTTGCGGCAGGATGAATCGATCATGATCGACGATATCGACAGTCCTTACAGCAGCATTCCGTCCTTGAAAGCCGCGATCTACGCGCGCGGGCTTGATGACGGAAACACCGACGAACTGCGGCCCAAGGTCGTGTCCAGCGGTCAGGGCAGCGCATTTCTCCTCAAGCACGAGATGGAACGCAAGAAGGGCGAGGCGTGATGAACGATTTACGCTGCGACCTGCAGCTTGAATCCATTTTCTCCGAAACTGTGGAGCACTCCCGCAAGCGCGAACAAGCCGCTTTCGACGAGGCTGCGGGCGCTTGCGTTGGATCCATTGTCCTGCATGGAGCCGGGAATTTGGGACGCAGGGTCCTGCAGGGCTTGCGGAAGAATGGCCTGGACGCCCTGGCCTTTGCCGATGCTAATCCTGCGCTTCGTGGACAGAAGATCGAAGGTGTGCCGGTATTTTCGCCCGCCGATGCAGTGCGCCAATACGGAAGCACCGCCGCATTCCTCGTTTGCGTGTGGAATCCCGATCGGGGTTCCGGCGTGCAGGACATCTTGGATCGGCTCTCGGCGATGGGCGCTGCTCGTGCGCTCCCATTCGTGCATTTGTTCTGGAAATACGCCGATACATTTCTTCCGTGCTATTTCTGGGAGCTTCCCAGCAAATACCTGGCGCAGCAAGCCGCGATTCGAGGAGCATACGAAAGCTTCGTCGAACCGGCCTGCAGGGCGCAATTCGTTGCCGACCTCGAGCTTCGCACCACCGGCCTTTTTCGTGGGCGGCCTTCGCCTTCCGCCGGAAGGCAGTATTTTCTAAGCGATCTTTTTCGTGTCTCCCCCGATGAGTGCTTTGTGGATTGTGGCGCTTATGACGGGGACACGATTCGCGCGCTGGTCGAGGAAAGCAACGGCCGGTTCCGCCGCATCGTCGCTTTCGAGGCGGATCCCGGGAATTTCACGCGGCTGCGGGACGATCTTGCGATGCACCCCGAGTATTGCGAGCGGGTGGCAATCCATCAAGCCGCGGTCTCGCGCGCTGCCGGAACTTTAAGCTTCGCGGCGACGGCCGGCGCGAATGCGACTGTTTCAAGCCAGGGCGAGATCGTCGTGGACTGCGTCGCGCTGGACGAAATCCTCGGTAATGAGCGCCCGACCATGATCAAGATGGACATCGAGGGCAGTGAACTGGATGCTTTGGAAGGTGCGTCTCGCATCATTGCCTCGCAAAAACCAATTCTAGCGGTCTGCGCGTACCACCGTCCGGAGCACTTCTGGGAAATTCCTGTCCGGATGAGACGCGTGGAACCCGAGGCCGGGCTCTACTTTCGAAGCCATGCGGTGGATGGCTTCGATTCGGTTTGCTATGCGGTGCCTCCCTCTCGATTGGTACAAGGGCATGGCAACGGCAAGAGCGTGGACCGGTGAATTGCTTGACCAAAGACATGATCACGCGCTCACCCGGGATGGAATCAGACACCAAATCTCTGAGATATTATTTTGGACTTGCTCTTGCAGTTCTGTTGCTGGCCGTTGCGAATCTCCATATCGGCCAGTCCGAGTTCGGCGGCTACGACCTCAGCGTAGTGATTGATTCGGGTTGGCGCGTAATGAATGGACAGATACCCAACCTGAGCTTTATAAGCACTCTTCCGCCTTCGCTCTATCTGCTCGTCGCGGCTGCTTTTCGGGTATTCGGAGTAAATTGGTTTGCTATTTTGATTACAGAGAGTTTGCTCTATCTTCTGTTTTGCTTTCTCGGACTGCGCTTGTGCTGGCTACTACGTTCTGTGCGGGGAAATAGCCGCGAGCGTTACCTTCCGTTTATCTACATTGCGGCGCAGTCACTCCTTCTGCTCAGTGTTAATCACCTCTACCACTCCACGATGGCTATTAGGGTTGCAACTTATTCTATTCTGGCAACCTACACGCTTATTCGCCAGACTTCTTCCGCGCAACGGGCGAGAGAGGCCACAGCGCACGTCGGATTTTCCTTCGCATTTCTTCTGCTTTGCAAGCCGAATACCGCTTGGGCCGCACTGCTGTTCTGTATCTTGTGCCTGGCGATGGATCGGCGCCTTTGGCTTCCAGCGCTACAGGCAGTCGTGGCTGCCGCCGTCGTGGATGCTGCGCTGCTCGCGGTCTTTCACATCAGTTTCTACAATGCTTTTGTCGGCTACTTCGGGGTGTCAAATAGGGCGGTTCCACGCATGTTTTTTCCCGGAAGCAGTATTCCCGATGGACCCGTGCTTCTTACCTATGGATTGCTTGTTTATCCCGCCATCAAAATAATTCAAATCATCTGGCAGGATCGTTCGCGCGAATGGGCATCCTCGACAGTCTTGCTGGTGGTCTCGGCGGCGTTGGTCAGCCTGATCGGATTCGGCACAAACTGGGATCTGAAAATCGTTGACGTTCCGCCATTCCTGATCGGTGCAGCTATCCTGGCCGACACGAATGCTGAGCGATATAAACGGCTGATACGTCCCCTTCTATGGTCGTGTAGCCTGTTCTTGATTTTTGCTACGTACATGGGGGTAGATCGATTCCGGATGAAAGCGGTTGGTCCCTGGGCCGGACCAACCTACGGACCACTGATTACGATTCACGATCAATTTTTTGGAGATTTCAAGGCGCGGCAAGTTTTCGCGGAAATATTGTCTCAGGTCGATATCGTGTCAAAGAGCGTCGCGGGGCAAAAAATATTCTTTGGTCCGCGCATGGAGTTTCTCTACGCTCGTAACGGATTCGTTTCGCCAGCTCACGTGCCGGTCTGGTGGCATCCAGGTACTTCCTATCCATTATCCCTTGAACCCACTGTGGACAAGGCATGGGAAGATGATAACTTCGACGTCCTGATATTCGCGAAGAACGACAGAACACGCTTCCCAGGCATATTGCGCGGGTTCATTCGCATGAACTACATCCAGGATATGAGCTTCAAAGCTATTGACGTGTTTTATCGCAGATGATTTATAGTCACGAGACGTCCGGCAACCTTTCTTGTGGACAGCGGATCCTGCCGTGAAGGAGCGAAGCAACTCAAATGGCGGGCAATAAAACCATTACGGTCATTACTCCTTGTTACAACGAGGAAGGCAACGTTCGCGAACTGTACGATCGAGTGCGCGCGGCAATCCTTGCGGCGGGAGACTATAAATACGAGCACATCTTCATCGACAATGCCTCGCGCGACCATACGCTGCGCGAACTCAAAGCCATCGCTACCCAGGACAAAAACGTAAAAGTCATCCGCAATACCCGCAATTTCGGCCATGTGCGTTCTCCCATGCATGCGTTATATCAGGCTTCGGGCGACGCCGTGATCGGGATTGTCGCCGACCTGCAAGACCCGCCCGAGATGATCGTGGACCTGATCCGCAAATGGGAAGAGGGCTATCCCGTTGTCATCGGGGTCAAGGCGGCCAGCGACGAAAACGGACTGATGTTCTGGATTCGCAAGCAGTATTACAAGCTGGTGAACCGCCTCTCCGGTGTCGAGACGTACGAAAACTTTACCGGCTTCGGCCTGTACGACCGCAAGGTCGTGGACGCCATCAAGCAGTTCGACGATCCGTATCCGTATTTTCGCGGGATGATCGCGGAAATCGGCATGCCCCACTATGAGATTCCGTATCATCAGCCGGTACGGAAGCGTGGCATTACGAACAATAATTTTTATTCGCTGTACGACCTCGCGATGCTCGCGATCACGAACCTCTCGAAAGTGCCCCTGCGCCTTGTGACCTTCTCGGGCTTTGCTTGTGCGCTGCTGTGCGTTTTGATGTCGCTCATTTATCTCGTCTACAAGCTGATCTTCTGGAACCGATTCTCGGCCGGCATTGCTCCCCTCGTCATCGGAGTGTTCTTCTTCATGTCGCTCCAGATGGTATTTCTCGGCATCATCGGCGAATACATCGGAACGATCCATACCCTGGTGCAGAAGCGGCCTTTTGTCATCGAGCAGGAGCGCATCAACTTCGAATATGGACCGGGCGAGCCGCGGCGGGAAAGTATCCCTGCTGAGAGCGCACTGGAGCGGGGGTAGCTTTGCAGTCCGCCGCACAGGGATTGCGCGCCGTTTCCGAAGAGCAATCTACCAGAAACAAAAACGCGTATTCTTCCTGGAAATGGCCGATAGCGCTCGGCCTAGCCGGCGTTTTGCTTTATTTTTCACTGCGCGGAGTGGAGTGGCGGCGTGTGGCAAGCATTGTTGCCCATTGCCGTGCTGATTATTTAATCCTTGCGCTCGCTTTCGGCACGCTCTCGTACCTCGTGCGGGCCATGCGCTGGCGAATTTTGCTCAACGCGCAAGAGAAGCTCGCTTACACGACTGTCTTATGGGCCAGTTCCGTCGGCTATCTTGCCAATAATTATCTTCCCGCACGGGCCGGCGAACTGGTGCGCACGGCGATGATCAGTTCGCGCTCGCGTCTCTCAAAGACGTGCGTTTTCACCACGGCCATGGCGGAGCGCGTCATCGAACTCATTATTCTAGTACTGATGGCTTCCCTCATGTCGCTGACCCTCTCGAACAGGCCGGCATGGCTGGTTCGCGTGATGCTTCTCACGACCGCTGGAACGATTGCCGGAACCGCCTTCTTCTTGCTGTTGCCCAGGCTGGATCGCGCCCGCACAGGATTCATCGCGCGGATTCCCGTGGGCAATAAAATGAAAGAGCGATTGCACAACATTGCCGAGCGCGTATCGCTGGCGCTGATCGAACTTCGCGATCCCATGCGGCTATTGCAGGTCTGCGCGGTCACCGCGATCGTCTGGTCACTGGATGCAACAGGGGCAATGATTCTGGCTCATGCGCTCGGAATGAGCCTTTTATTTTCCGTCGCGCTGCTGCTATTAACTGGACTGGCGCTGGGGAATGCCTTGCCCTCCACGCCGGGAGCTGTCGGCATTTTTCAGTTTGCCGCGGTTACGGTTCTGACCCCCTTCAACTATTCCCAAACAGAAGCGATTGCCTACATCCTGGTTGCCCAGGCTGGGGGATATATTGTGATCACCACGCTGGGGCTCATTGGGCTTTGGCGGTATCGCGCCACTGGGGTTACGGAGACTCCGGTGCCCCTGCCATAAGGGCACCGGAGATACTCCTGAGATTACCTGGAGAACATTACTGCGCCGGAACCAGATCGTTCCGCACAACCGACCCGCCTTTCATCACGAATTTCACATGCTGCATCTCGCTGATATCTTGCAGCGGATCGCCGGAAACCGCGATGATGTCGGCGAACTTGCCCTTCTCGATCGCGCCGAGCTTGTCCGACATGCGGATGATTTCCGCGTTCACCGTCGTGGCCATGCGCAGCGTGTATACTGGGCTGGCTCCCCACTTCACAAAAATGGGAAACATTTCGCCCTGCACGCCGTGCGAGCAGTTGCACTCCGTGTTATACACACGGCCTGGCGGCGGCGCGGAGCCGCTGCCCCAGCCGAGGATCACGCCGGAGGCAAGCATCTTCTTCCACGTCTGCTCCACGAGGCGCCAGCGGCTGTATGGCGCCCACTGCTTCAGATCGTCGGGCTCGTCCTGGCGGTGATCCAGAATCGTCGTGGTGATCGCCAAGTGTTTCTGCACGATCTCGCGGATGTCGTCGTCCGTGGCGGCCGTCGCATGCTGAATATTGTCCAGGCCGAGATCAATCGCCATCTTCAGCCCCTCGCCTCCATACGTGTGCGAGGCGACCCACATGCCGCGCCGGTGCGCTTCATCGATCAGCGCCGCGAGCTCCTCACGCGTGGGTAGCGGCTGATTGAACATCTTGCCGTCCTTGTCGAAAGTGAACGGGCCGGTCGTGTGAATCTTCACGTGCTCGACGCCGTAATGCGCCAGTTCGCGCACCGCGGCGCGCATTCCATCGGCGCCATTCGCCGTCAGGTCCGGATCCATGGGCGTGTTCAGGAGCGGGAACGGCGATTTGCCCGGCATAGTGATGTTGACAATGGGTCCGGAGGTGATGATGCGCGGGCCTTTCACGAGACCGGCTTCGATGGCCTTCTTAAGCTCGACGTCGCCATAGCCGCCGCCGTGCGTGCCCATGGATACGAGCGTGGTGTAGCCGGCGTTCATGCTCGCCGTGGCACTGAAGAGCGCGACCATCATCTGGTGCTGCAAGCCGCCCTGCGCGTCTGTCAGGTGTACGTGGCCGTCAATCAATCCCGGCAGCACCGTCGCCTGGCTGAGGTCGATCACTTTCGCGCCCGCCGGAATTTTCACGCGGTCCGCTGGACCAACTTCTGTAATTTTATCGCCGGTAATGAGTACAACCTGATTGGTCAAATTCGCGCCCGACCGTGGATCGAACATCTTGCCCGCGCGGATCGCCGTGACCTGTTGCGCTTGCGCGGGCACGATCGCCGCCATTGCCAAAACCAGGAACGCGCTCACCGCAAATTTCCATCGCTTCATAAAGCCTCCGTTCGGATGCATGCAAAGTGTACTGATACCCCAGTGTCACAGGCTCCAGCCTGTGCGGTTTCGTTCGTCCGAAACCTGCACCGCGCAGTCTGAAGCCCGCGCCACCGAATGGCTCGCGTTTCCGTTATTTTCCGTAAATCAGCAGCCGAAACGTTCCCGGCGTGGCAACCGGCTGCGGGTTGGGCTGTTTTTCCGTGGGCGCCGGAGCCGGACCAAAATCCGACGTCGTCAGGTAGAGGTTGTGGGTCTTCGGATCGAGGCCCATGGTTTTTGCGCCAAACTCGGTCTTGATGGTCTCGACCTCGGTGAGTTTGTCGGCCGTGTCTTCATGGAAAATGTGCAGCGTGCCTTCGCGCGCCGCGGCCGCCAGCGTGTTGGACGAAGCATCGAAAATATTCGCGTCCACGCGGTCGCCGATGGGGAACGACTGGCCGATAATTTTTCCGGTATCGGCGTCCATCTCCACCAGCAGTTTGGGATTTCGCCCGCCGACAAAAAGACGCCGGTTCTTGGTGTCCATCGCGATGGCTGTGGGCTGCCCGGAAGGCGCCACGGACCAGCGCGATTTTATGGTGAGGGTGTTCGAGTCGATGGCTATGACTTCGCTCGTGCTCGCGATGTTGTCGTAGATCATGCCCTTGCCGTCGGCCACGGCCTGTTCGGGCTGGCCGCCGAGGGGAATGCTCTTGATCACTGCGCCCTTCACGGGATCGATGACGGTCGCGGTTTTGGCATCGCCGTTAAACGAGAAGATGCGCTTCGATGCCGGATCGTAGAGAATCCAATCGGCGTCGTCCTCGCCCTTGATTGTGCTGATGACCTTGAGCGTTTTCATGTCGAACATGACGATGTTGCCCGCGTCGCCGTCCGTGATAAAGCCGCGGCCGGCTTCTGGCGCCAGAGCCACGCCGTGGACGCGCTTCCAGTCCCCGGCCATCGTGCCAACTTTCTCCCCGGAATCGGCGTCAACCACGATAATCTCGGTGCCGTGCGACAGGTACACGCGCCGCGCCGCGGAATCAACCACCACGTAATCGAAATATTCTCGCGTGGCGCCCGCTCCGGGCGCCGCGCCAAAGGAAACTTTCTTGATCAGGTGATACCCCGAGGCTGGCGAGCCCGCCAGCGTGCAGGCGGCGGACAGCACAATCGAAAACACGAGCGCGAGCCGTGCGTAACTTGAAAATTTCATCGATGGTTCCTCCCTAGATTGTTTGTAGCCATGACAGGCGGTTCCTGGAAACTTTGTTGCAGGCACTTCGTTAGACCCGGCTCCAAATGTTGCGGAATAACTCAGCGTTGCGTTTCAACATTTCGCCTCAACATTTCGCCTCAACATTCTGTCATTCCGAGCGAAGCGAGGAATCTCTCTTTCTTTCCTGGGCTTGCGATCGAAGAGAGATTCCTCGCTTCGCTCGGAATGACGGAATGATTAGCCGCTTGTTCCGCGTGCGATAGCTTACCTTAACTCGCGGCCAATCGGCATTCGCAAAAAACAAAGAGCCGGGCCTTTGCAGGCCCGGCTCTTTGCCTTGCATCCGTGCTGCTTACTTAACGCTTTACCAGATGGCCTTCAAGCTCAGCTGAATCTGGCGAGACTCAAAGCCGCCGGTTGTATCCAGCTTGCCCGGTGTGCCCGATGCGACAGCTCCAGACCCGCTGAAGATCGTTTCGTTGTTGATCGGTGGCAGATAGTTGGCATGGTTGAACACGTTGAACATCTCCGCGCGGAACTGGAGATTGAAGCTCTCCGAAATCCGGTGAATGTAGTTGTTTTTGAAGACCATGAAGTCGAAGTTTACAAGCCCCGGCCCGGTCAGGGAGTTGCGTCCGCTATTGCCAAAGAGATTCTGGCAATAAATCATCCCGCTCGGCAGCTGCGACGGTGAGGCGCCCGGATAAGAATTGGTGGCGCACTGCGAAGCCATGGATGCCGGTGCATAAGGAGCCGCGAAACAGCTCAGATTGACGTATTGGAGAGTAGTTCGATAGTCCGAGTTGATGGGGTTGCAATTCGGCAAACGGTTAGGGTACGTGGCCGAATCGCCGTTCTTGATGCCAATCGGATCGCCGCCCATGGATACCGTAAACGGTGTCCCGGTGCTGATGGACAGAATTCCGCCGATTTCCCATCCTCCGGCAAGATGCGACACAATCGCCGAATCGGATTTCGGCGAGGGAATGTCGTAGATCAAGTTGCCAACAAAGTTCTTGTTGACGTCGAAATCGCACGGGCCGTTGCGGCTTCCCGGGTTGAAGAAGATCAGAGACGAGTAGGAGTTCTGATACGCGTCACCGATGTCGCCACTCGATCCGTGGTCGTTACACCGGCTCCACGTGAAGCTGGCCTCCCCTTGCAGACCATGGCTGAACCGCTTGGTGAGGTGCGCTTGCAGGGCGTTGTAATGAGCGTTGTCGTCCCAGAACGTCGGCCGGAGTTGGCCAACAAATGGATTGAACACGGTGCTCGGCACATTCGTCCCAGTTGGCAGGAATCCCACTGCGCATGTGCTCACAGGATTCGGAGCCGCTGTAGGTCCGCACGGCCAGAGCATCCCGACAGGAGTCGAGACGACCTGAGGTGGACCAACCGAGTTGCTGGTATCGGTCGTAAATGGCGAGTGGAGCGTATGGGAGCCCACATATCCGATCGTCGCCGTCATGGTTGACGTAATTTGGCGCTCGATGGAGAGGTTCCAGTTCATGGCGTAGTTTCGCTTCGGGTTTTGGTCCGGGGCATAGGCCTGGGCGCTGCTGGAACCAAGCGCAACTCCAGTCAGGAGTGGGAAGTCTCCGGGATTCAAGGTGCCATTGATGACCGTCGAGGCGAATGGCAATGACCCTGATTCCTGGATGTTGATGACCCAGGGACCGGGGAGTATGTCGAAGATTCCAAAGCCGCCGCGCACGGAGGTCTTGCCGTCCTTGAACGGATCCCAGGCGAAACCTACACGTGGCTCGAAGTCCTTATTCGTGGGGTTCGTCTGCCAGGGGTGCGTGACATTGATTGGGGCTGCGGAAATGTTCGGGCTTGGTACCACCGTGAATCCGTAGTGTGCCTCTGTCGGGAGCGTCGCAATTTCATAACGCACGCCGAGGTTCAGCGTCAGGTTTGGCCGGACCTTCCAATCGTCTTGGAGATAGCCCGCAAAAAACGTGGTTCGGGTTCCCAGTTCCTTCTCCACAGCCGAATTTCCCTGCTGGAAGCTGGTCGGTTGGTTCAAAAGGAACGATGACAGCGAACCGCCAAACGAGAATGTTCCGTTGGGCCTCTGGACGGACAATTCGTTGTATTGGATGCGCTCGGCGGAAAACCCGAATTTGATCGAGTGATTGCCGCGGGTGTAGAACGCATCGTCATTGAACTGGAAAGAGTTTCCGTAGTGGTTGTTTGCAGTCTGGGATCCGAGGGATCCCTGCATGGTGGTGAGGCCAGTCCCGGTAATGATCGGCGCCGGATGACCAACCAGATAACCATCGCTTAGCAATGGATTCGATGCAATCGGTTGAAGCGCAACGCCCGGCATTCCCACGAACCCAACCGTCCGGTTATAGCCGACGCGGGCCGTATTAACGAGAGAAGAGCTGAACGTGTGTGTCTCTTCCAGGCCGCCCATGATTCTCTCGCTGAACGTCTGCGTGGTGGAGAGCAAAAAGGCGTCAGGAGCAAATTGTGGGCCGCGGTCAAAGAACCAGACGGCGTCAAGTTCGTCCTTGTCCGAAAAATGGTGGTCAACACGGGCGGTTGCGTAGTTCTCCGTGAACACGATGGGGATTGCCGCGAGAAATTGCCCTGTGTCGCCAAGGGGGTCTAATGGGAGGCCGGGCGTGGGCAACGGAAACAGCGCGAGATATGGGACGATTTTCGGGTCCACGGTTATAGTTTGCGGTCCGAGAAGTCCGTTATAGGGACAGACGGCAGTGACAGCAATCGCCGAGCAGAGTGTTCCCGCTCGAGCAGCTGCGGAGGGAACCGTCGAGTTTCCGCTCGTGCTCTTGGTCTGGCGGATGGCCTCGAAGTCTCCAAAGATAAACGTTTTGCCCTTTTGAATGGGGCCGCCGGCGGAGCCGCCAAACTGATTGCGATGGAAGGGCGGAGTCGTCGTATTCGCGGGATCGAAGGTGTTGCGCGCGTCCAATCCCTCATCGCGGAGGAACCAGTAGGCGTCTCCGTGGAAATTGTTTGTGCCCGCTTTGGTGATCGCGTTGATGACGCCGCCGGAAGTTCGTCCGTACTCGGCGGTATAGTTTGCGGTCAAAACCGAAAACTCCTGAATCGCGTCGACGCCCAATTGCGAGCCCTGCACGCTGCCCGGCGATCCATTGGAGTAGTCGTTCACGGTGATACCGTTGACGCGGTAGTTGTTCTCCGTGGGGCGATGGCCGGCCACGGACAACTGGTTCCCGAAGCCACGATTGCCGCGGTTTACGGTTCCGACAGTCGTCTGCTGCGTACGGATGCCGATGACGCCCGGTTCGAGCACGGACAGCGAACTCCAGTCACGGCCATTGAGGGGCAACTCGCGGACAGTCGTTTCATTGACTTCGCCGGAGATTGCGGACGAGGTAAGGTCCACTTGCGGGGCCTCGCCGGTTACCGTGACGCTCTCGGATACCTGGCCCACCTTGAGGGTGAAATTCAAAGTCTGCTGTGCGCCGACGGTCAGCGTGAGGCCCGTCTGCGTTTGTGAGGAAAATCCGGAGGCCGTGGTCTTGACTTCGTAAACCGACGGCGGCAGGTTCGGCACGCTGTACAAGCCGGCCGAATCCGTTGTGGTTTCCTTGACGATCCCCGTCGATGTGTTCTTGATCGAGACGGTGGCATTCGGCACAGCCGAGCCGGACGCATCCGTTACCGTGCCGGAGAGGGTCGCGCCTGATACCTGCGCATAAACGGCGACGCCTGTGAACAAACTAAAAACCAATGCCGAAATTGCAAAAACAGCGGTGAGCTTTCTGGAACTTCCCACACCCATGCAACGCCTCCTCGGACGACCGTTTTATCGGTTCGTCACGTGCAAATTCAGGTTTAGACGAGCAGCCCGATATCTGATGTAAAACACCCCATGCTACCCCTTACTGATGGGAACATTTAATTACCGAAGAAGGTCGAAGTCAAGCGTTTTCATTACACAGGTTGCATAAAAAATGACAAAGTTGTCATTCCGAGGCAGGTTCTTCGCCGAGGAATCTCTCTTTTGCGGGGCCTAAAGAAAAGAGAGATTCCTCGCTTCTCTCGGAATGACGGAATAAAGGATTTTTTCCTCAACCGGTGAAACCTACGCCAAACATCTCTCCCTCGCTTGACACGCGTGGCGCGCGCCATCAGAATCGCCTTCACGCGGTAAGCGGCTTGCTGGAATCCAAAAACGGAGAGGGACACGATGATGCGGCGACGAATACTGGTTATCACTCTATCGGCGGTGGCTTTGCTCGGCGGACTTGGGAAATTGGCCGCGAAGAACGCTGCTGCTGCCGAAGACCTCAAGGATGAGGTCATGAAAGTGGAAGAGGCTCGGAATCAGGCGCTGCCGAAAGGCGATGTGGCCACGCTCGAAAAGATTTATTCCGACGATCTGGTCTACACGAATGCGCGCGGCGAAGTGCTCACGAAGGCGCAGCACCTGGCCGATCTCAAGGGCCGCAGCCTGGGCTTCCGCTCCTTCGTCCACTCTGACGTGCAGCTGCACATGTACGGAAACACGGGGATTGTGACCGGCATCAGCACGTCCGCCGTGGAATATAAGGGAGTCGTGTCGAGCAGCCCGCGAAGATTCGTCAACGTCTTCGTGAAACAAGCGGACGGCCGCTGGCTGTGCGTGGCGCACGTCGAAACCCCTGTCGCTCAGTAACTGTCCAGTAGCGCGGGCTTTAGCCTGCGGGGTTTCGGTGATCCAAAACCTACACTGCGCGGGCCTGCGCCCTGCTTGGCGGCGCAGGCTGAAGCCTACGCTCTATACCACATAGAGAACCGAGGAGCAGGGGAGCCACTTTCAGACGACTCCCTTGCTCTTCAGGCTGCGAATCTTTTCCCCGTCATAGCCAAGTTTTCCCAGCCACGTTTCCGTATGCTCGGAAAGCGCCGGAGCCGGCCCGTGCGGCGCGGCTTCGTCCCCGGAAAAAAGGAACCCGCCGCGCGTCATTTTCTGTTTTCCAGCGACTCCTTCGAACTCCGAGATGAATTTGCGGCCCGAGAGGTGCGGATGTGCGAGTATTTCCGGCACGCTCAGGACGCGTCCGGCGGGCACGCCCACTTCGATCAGCAATCGCTCCCACTCCGCCGCGCCACGCTTCATCAGTTCCGGAGCGATCTCCGCGTTGATGGCCGGGCGGTTGCGGCGGCGAGTTTCGCGGTCCTCGAAGCGCGCGTCGGTCTTCAGCTCCGGGCGTCCGATTATGTCGCACAATTTTTCGTACTGCGCGCTTTCGTTGGCGGCGATATTCAGCAGCCCATCGGCGGTGCGAAACGTGCCGGAGGGCGCGGCCGTGAAGTTCTCATTGCCCATGGGGATGGGCTCGACGCCCGCGTTCAGGTAATTCGACACAACCCAGCCCATCGAGGCCAGCGTGGATTCGAGCATGGAGACGTCGATGCTGCGTCCCTGCCCGGTGGTTTGCGCCTCGACGAGCGCCGCGCAGATGGCCATCGCCGCCGTAATCCCGCCCATCGTGTCGCAAATGGGGTAGCCCACGCGCAGGGGAGCGCTTTGCGCGTCTCCCGTCACGTGCATCACGCCCGAGATTCCCTGAATCACCTGATCGTAGGCGGGCCGCATCGCCAGCGGGCCATCCTGCCCAAAACCCGAGATCGCGCAATAGACCAGGCGCGGATTCACCTTCGCCAGCACCGGATAATCGAGGCCCAGGCGATGCATGACACCGGGCCGGAAATTTTCGATCACCACGTGCGAAATCGCCGCGAGCTTCTTGAAAATCTCCTTGCCCTCGGGCGATTTCAGGTTGATGGTGACGGATTGCTTGCCCGCGTTCACCGCCACGAACGACGCGCCCATCAGCTGCTCATCCGCTTTCGGGTCCGCGCCAAGACGCCGCGCGAGGTCTCCGTTTTCCGGATGCTCAATCTTGATGACTTCGGCTCCCAGCAGCACCAACTGAAAGCTGCAGAAGGGCCCTGCCAGGACGTTGGTCACGTCCAGCACGCGTATACCATGGAGTGGTAGAGGCATTTTTATCCTGTTGTTTTATTGCGTCGCGCAACCATTCTGAAATTTACGCCGATAATTTACGCCGATACGGATGGAGCCAGGCCGCAAGCGCCCGCGCGGCGCGCCCGCAAGAGATGTCCCTGATAGGGCCGGGACGAAAAGCGGCACGCAAATTCCGCCGCATCCAGCAATTTCTCCAGGTCGATTCCCGTGTCGTAGCCCATGCCTTCCAGAAAATCGACGAGGTCCTCGGTCGCAAGATTTCCGCTTGCGCCGGGGCAATAGGGGCAGCCGCCCAGCCCTGCGGTAGAGGAGTCGAACTCGCGCACGCCCGCTTCGAGTCCCGCCAGCGTGTTGGCCAAGCCTCGGCCGTAGGTATCGTGGAAATGGAGGATAAAATCGCTGGCCTTCATTTTCAATTCGCCGAGCAGAAGGCTGACCGTTTCCTTGACATGATCCGGGAAAGCCATGCCGTCGGTATCGCACAGCGCGATGCGCCACGGCCCGATTTCCCGCGCCGCGCGCACCGCGTTCAAGACCGCCCGGCTCGAGATTTTTCCTTCAAAGGGACAATGGAACGTGGTGGAAAATCCGACCCGCAGGACGACGCCGTCGCGCTCGGCCAGGCGAGTGGTTTCCTTCAGCAATTGCAAGGATTCGGTCATGCCGCGATTCAGATTTTTCCGGTTAAATGTTTCGCTTGCGGCAATCACGAATTCCATGTGGCGAATGCCCGCGGCCAGCGCGCGCTCGTAGCCCGTCATGTTGGGGATCAGCGCGGAAAACGTCACGCCCGTAAATCGGGCGAGCCCGGCGGCCACGTCCTCGGCGTCCGCCATTTGCGGCACCCATTTCGGATGAACAAAGCTGGTAGCCTGAATATCGGAAACGCCCGCCCAGACCAGCTTCTCGATCAGCGCGAGCTTGTCCTGCGTGGAAACGAGCTTCGCTTCGTTCTGCAGCCCGTCGCGCGCCGTCACATCCACAACTTTTACTTTTTCGCCCATGTCCGCACTTCCATATCCATCACGTTTTCGTTAACGATGTCCGTGATCGGAATTTTCATCATGCTCTCTGGATTCTTCGTACCCTCGGTTTTCTCGGTGTCCTCCGCGTTAAAGCCTTTGAATTTCTGAGGGCCAAAGCTTTAACACAGAGAACACGGAGAAAACCGAGAACACAGAGAAATGCAAATCAACTGCGAATATGAAAAAAATCTGCCACCTGCTATCTGCCACTTAACGCTTGAAGCCTTGCTCCTGCAATGCCGCGTCATCCTCCGGCCGCTTACTCCTCGATTGTACGGCCCGCGTTCACGAAGGAAAACAGCAATCCTGAGCAAACCGTGATCAGCGCCGCCAGATCCAGCGCGCGGCTCCACTGGTAGTGCACGGCGATGTAAGCCGTAATGACGGAAGAGGCCACTCCGCCAAGGCTTCCCAGCGTATTCATCAGGGCGGAAAGCGAAGCGGAAAAATCGGGCGCGAGGTCGATGCACGCGGCCCAGAAATTCGCGCCCGCGAACATGTTGAATCCCGCGGCCAGCGCGATCATCGGCAGCGCGACGGCCGTGACCCGCAGGTGGCTGCCCATCAGCAGCAGGAGGGTGGAAGCTCCCATTCCCAGCCACACCGCCGTGAGGCGTCCGCTGCGCCGCGTGGAGCGCCGCGCAACCCAATCGGAAAACCAACCTCCCACTGGAGCGAGTACGGCCATGGAAAGAAACGGTGCGGAGGTCCACACGGCCGCCGCCAGCAGGCCCAGCCCGCGCACTTTCACGGCGTAGAAGTAGAACCAATTGTAATAGACGTAGAACGCGTACCCCTGGCACGCGTAGCCCAGGATGAGTCCCCAGACCGACACGCTCGAGAGCATCTTCAGCCACGGCACGCGCTTGGCGCGCGCGACGTCGCGTCTGGCGATATCGCCCTTGCGGGAGCCGGGATGAATTTCGTCCAATTCCGCGGCGTTCACGCTCCTGTGCTCTTCCGGCCAATTCGTCGAGTAATACTGCCAAATCGCCAGAATCAGAAACGCCAGCGAGGAACACAGATAGAACGACACGCGCCAGCCCCAATGCACCATTGTCCAGGCGATCAGAACGGGAGTCAGCGTGCCGCCCAGTCCAAGCCCGCCGACCTGCAACCCACTGGCGATGCCGCGCTCGCGCGTTGGGAACCACGAAGCGATCACGCGCGTAATGTTCGAGGAAACCGACGCCTCTCCAATGCCCGTGATGAAGCGGATGATTTGAAAGGCGAACAACATGCTGACCCCGGCGCTCAGGGAAAGCCTGGGCGCGAGGGCCATCGATCCGGAACCGGCGGCGAAAAGAAAAATGGAAACAGAGAGCGTGCGCCGCGGGCCAATGCGGTCGCAGATATATCCCCAGGGAATCTGAAACAGTGCGTAGCCCCACAAAAAGGAGCTGAAGATTTTACCCATTGTGATGGTATCGAAGGAAAACTCTTCCTCGATCCGCTTTCCGGCGATGCTGAGGTTCAGGCGGTTCAGGGCGGTAACCGCAAGAAGGGCCACGATGATGGCGAGAATCTTCCATCGAACGCGCGTCGCCGGGTCCGTGTTCGCTTCGATGGTCATAGGCGCGGCTTGCACCATAAGTGTTTGTGAAACCATAGGTTCGCACACGCGGCATGTCAAGCGGAACGCCCAGCCCTCCAAGACCCGCGCTACAGCAGTTGAAGGCGAATTGCTGTAGCCCGCCTCTTCAGAGGCGGGGCCTTCCGCCAAATGATGCAACGCTTTCCAGTGTCCAGTGACGTTGTCATAATCATAAGTTGACCCACAGCGTTCGGCCCCCCATGTGGTTGACCATTTTCCCGCCATCCCTTAACCTGTATTCCTGCCTGCAATGGAACTTTCAAAGGCGGGGATGTGTTGAAACGGATTTGGCCCAAGCTAGGCTGCGTGTGCCCCAAATAAATATTCTCCTAATCTAAAAGATCATAGACTGAGGAAAACGGATATGCCTGGAATCGTCAAGGAAAGACTGTTTACTCCCGGACCGACGCCGCTCCTGCTCGAAGCGCAGCTGCGCGCGCTGACCATGACGCTGCATCACCGCACGGACGCCTTCCGCCAGCTGATGCGGGAGACGCTCGACAACCTGCGCTACTACTTCAACACGAAGAACGACATCGTCGTTTTTTCCAGCTCGGGCACGGGCGCCATGGAAGGCGCGCTGTCCAACCTGCTCTCGCCCGGCGAGCGCGTCCTGATCGGGACGGCGGGAAAATTTGGCGAGCGCTGGGTGGAGCTTGCGAAAGCCTACAGCATCGAAACGGTTGTCGTCGAAGCGCCCTATGGCCACCCTGTGCCCATCGATCAAATGAAGAAGTATCTCGAAACCAGCGGGCCGTTTCGCGCCGTGCTCATCCAGGCGACGGAAAGCTCGACGGGCGTGCGCAATGACGTGGAGACGCTCGGCAAGGCCGTAGCCCAGATGCCCGATTGCTGTTTCGTGGTGGACGCCATTACCGGCCTCGGGACCACGGATCTGCGCCCGGACGAGTGGGGAATCGACATCATGATCGGCGGATCGCAGAAAGCGACCATGATCCCGCCGGGCCTCGCGTTCGCCAGCATCAGCGAAAAGGCCGCGCGAACCATGGAGAAATCGAAGCTCCCGCGCTATTACTTCGACTATACGAAGGAACGCAAGAGCCTGGCGAAGGGCGAGTCGAGCTACACGCCCGCGACCTCGCTCGTCGTTTGCCTGCACGGGGCCCTGAACTATATCAAGGAACTGGGCAGGGAAAACCTCATCGCCAACGCCGCCCTCTTGGCCGAGGCGACGCGCGAAGCGTCCCTGGCGCTGGGCCTGACGAACTTTGCGGTCAGCTCGCCGGCCAACGCCATGACCTCGATCAACGCTCCGGCGGGCATCGAGTCGACCAAAATTGTTAAGGCGCTGAAGTCGCAATTCGGCGTGATTCTCACCGACGGGCAAGGCTCGATGAAGGGCCACATGTTCCGCATCGCCCATCTCGGGTATTACGATTTTCTCGATCTCGTGGCCGTGCTCGGCGCGCTCGAAATTGTTTTGCAGAAGGCCGGCCACAAGGTCGAGCTGGGCAGCGGTGTTCGCGCCGCGCAGAACGTGTATTTGCGGCATTCGTCGTAAAAGCGAAGGTTGCAGGTATTAGGTTGCAGGTGGCAGAGAATTTTCCACATTCGCACTTGATTTGCATCTCTCTGTGTTCTCATATTTCTCCGCACCGCGGTTGTAGGGGCACGACATGTCGTGCCCCTACAACCGCGGTGTGGAGAAAACCGAGAACACGAAGAATCCAGAGAGCCCAATGAAAATTCTGATCGCGGACAGCGTTGACGAAGGCGTAGTGGAAATCCTGAAGGCAAATCCTTCCTGGACCGTCGTGAATCTTCCCAAGACGAAAGGGAAGGTCGAGGACGAAATTCGCGACGCCGACGCGCTGCTGGTCCGCAGCGCGACAAAGGTGACGGCCGAGCTTCTGGACGCTGCCAAAAAGCTGCGCGTCATCGGGCGCGCCGGAGTGGGCGTGGACAACGTGGACCTCGATGCCGCCACCCGCAAGGGCGTCCTCGTCATGAACACGCCCGGCGGCAACGCCATCAGCGTGGCCGAGCACACCATGACCATGCTACTGGCCATGGCGCATCCCGTGACGCAGGCCGACGCATCGATGAAGGCCGGCAAGTGGGAAAAGAAGAAATTCACAGGCAGCGAATTGCGTAACAAGACGCTGGGCCTCATCGGCCTCGGCACGATCGGCACGGAAGTCGCGCGCCTCGCGCAGGCGCACAAAATGAGGGTCGTGGCTTTCGATCCCTACGTCTCCAAGGTGCTCGCCACGGAGCAGAACATCCGCCTCGTGCCGCTCGAAGAACTGTTCAAGACCAGCGATTTTATCAGTCTGCACTCGTCGCTGACGCCGGAAACCCGGCACCTCATCAACGCAAAAAACCTTGCGCTCACCAAAAAAGGCGTGCGCATCGTCAATTGCGCGCGCGGCGAACTGGTGAACGAAGCGGCGCTGCTCGCGGCGCTCGAAAGCGGGCATGTGGCCGGAGCAGGGCTGGATGTGTTTGAGGCCGAGCCGCCCGCTGATCCGCGCCTCGTGAAGCATCCCAACGTGATTGCCACGCCGCACATCGCGGGCTCGACCGAAGAGGCGCAGAAAGTGGTCGGAACGCGCATCGCTGAGCAGTTGCGCGATTACCTGACCAGCGGCGCGGTGAAGAACGCCGTCAATATGCCGTCCATTTCGCCCGAGGAGTTCAAGAAGCTGGGGCCGTATCTGCAGCTCGGAGAAAAGCTGGGCGGGTTTGTCGCGCAACTCACCGAAAAACCGTTCACGGAAGTTTCCATCAGCTACGACGGCGGCCTCGCCGACATGAACACGCACCTCGTGAAAAACGCCGTGCTGAAGGGCGTGCTGGGCCAAATCCTCGCCGATCAAATCAATCTGATTAACGCTGGGAATTTCGCGAAGGCGCGCGGCATCGAAGTGGTCGAAGTGCGCAGCGCGCGCCGCGCCAAATACACGAATTCTCTGGGCGTGGCGTTGCGCATCGACGGCGAAACGATTTCCGTCCTCGGCATGATCGGCCCGAACGACGCCCTCCGCATTCTCGGCGTCAACAATATCGACATCGACGCCCCGCTCACTGGTTTCCTCCTGCTCTTCCGCAACCAGGACGTTCCCGGCGTAATCGGCCGCATCGGCACGCTCCTGGGAAAACACGCCATCAACATCGCCAACTTCGCTTTAGGCCGCATACAAAATTCCGACGAAGCCATCGGCATCGTCAACGTGGACCAAAACGTCCCGCCCGAAGTCCTGGGCGAATTGCGCGCCATCCAAGCCATTCGCCAGGCGCGAGTGATCGAGATTCGCTGAATGGACTGGTATGCACGGAAGTAAGGTTTAAGCAGAGCGTCCTTGCAAGAACCATGAGGATGGAGTTCCTGTAATTATGAAATTTGAACTAGAGGAATATCATCGAGACGTTTCGGACGAAGAGTTTATCGCTGACTTAAAACGCGTTTCTAATACGCTGAGTACCAGATCCGTTTCGTTCCGACGATATAATGAACGAGGCAAATACAACAGCTCGACCCTAGCCCGCAGATTCGGAAGCTGGTCTGAGGCGCTCAAAAGGGCGGGACTACGCGTGGACCGACATCCATTTAGAATTTCAGAAGAAGAACTTTTTCAAAATATTGAGGAAATATGGGTCAAGCTGGGCAGGCAACCGCGCAGCACTGAAATTCAAAAACCGCTTTCAAAGTACAGTATTGGTGCCTATGCAGAGCGATTTGGCACCTGGCGCAAGACCCTAAAGAGATTCGTTTCTTACATCAGCGGCGAAGAAAAAATTTCGTACGACGTTGCTCTCTCCCTTACATCCGATCACGCTGAAAGCTTGTCAGAACAATCAGAAGGCCTGCCATCTGCATCTATTCCAGCCTCGCAATCTTTGCCGACTCGCGATTTTGTGGCTAAACCCGCAGAGGGGGCCTACAGGGAGGGGGCAACCGGGAAATCAGATGCTAGGCCGAGCACTCAGCATAAGACAAAGAGAAACATAAATTGGCGATTGCGCTTTGTTGTCATGAGACGAGACAATTTCAAGTGTAAAAAGTGTGGAAGATCACCAGCAACCGACCTCAGTATTGTGCTTCATGTTGATCACAGGAATGCTTGGGCAAAAGGCGGAGAAACTCTGCTCGAAAATTTAGAAACGCTTTGCTCGAAATGTAACATTGGCAAGAGCGACCTAGAATAGTAAAATTGATTGACCGATCCAAAGAGACCTTACCAAATCGTCTTGATCTGCTTACAGTTCCGGATCGTCCTGTCTTTCGTGACAAGCGCGAATCCCTCGGACATTGCGGTTGCGCCGATCAACCGGTCGGCGGGGTCCCTGGAATATGTTGCGGGAAGCTGATTGGCCAGGAGAGCAATCTGCCCTGTAATAGGGAGCACCGCCGTGCGCGACGAAATTTCCTCAAGAAACGCCTCGGGAGTGCCAGTAAAATCAACCCGGCGATGAGTCACCAGCCAGGCGGCCTCCCAGGGCGTAATCGCGGAAATACCCAGCCCCCCCGTCCGGCCGCTTTCGTGGATGGCCTCTCTAGCCGCTCTTGATAACTTAGCGGGTTCAAATGCCAGCCAAATGAGCACATGGGTATCCAGAAGAATCATCGGCCGCCACCTGCAAACCGGCGATGGCCGACTGGTACGCCGAAGCATCGAGCTGTGTTGCGGAGGCGGATCATTTTTTGATCTTCTTGATCTTAAAAATCTTCCAATCTTTTAGCAGAACCACGGGAGATTCGATGTCTCCAATGATCTTGGCTTTTCCCGCCATGAATCCGAAGATATCGTCCTTCTCCGGCTTTATGGGAACAACCTTCACGACGGGCTTTCCGCGTTTGGTGACGATCACGGGCTCGCCGGTTGCCTGGATCTCATTCATGACTTTGAGGCAACGGGCTTTGAAAGCGCTGGCACGCATTTGCTTCATGGTCGTTCCTCCATGCTCATGGTCATATTAACATGACCATGTTAGATGGGCTAGCCCTGATATCCCACGACGTTTCGAGTCATTCGATTGGCGATCCATTGTTTCGTTGTGCGGAGGGGGCGTAGCGCCGGCCTCCCGCCGGCAGGTTTACGCCACGATACGAGCACAAAACCTGCCGGCGAGACGCCAGCGCTACCAAACCCGTGAGATTTGAATGACATCCGAATTCAAGCTGCCTCCCGTGAGAAATTCAGGCCAGCGCCTTTGTGCGTCGTCAATGGGCTGGGTGCCCCATCCTTGCGGTTTGTGCAAGGGTGGGGTTTTTGACTTTAATTCACATCCGAAAGAATTCCGTCGAGGGGCTTTCTCGTTTTAAGCACGAAAATAAAAATCCCCACCCTTGCAAAAACCGCAAGGATGGGGCACCCAGCTTGCCAAAAACATTCGTTATTTGTGAGAGTATTCGCGAAACAGGCCGCGAGACATGCGTGCTACTAGCTCTGGACCTGTGACGGCAACGGTTCTTCACGCTGAAATGAGATGTCGTCGAAAGACGCGGCCAGCGAATGCCAGCCGGTGCGCGAAGTGGCGTCGGCGCGTACGATATGCGCCTCGGTCGTCATTTTCACGGTGCGCCGGCCAAATGGCCGGTCGATCAGATAGACTTCGATCTCGATCGGAGTGCCCGGATCGATCCGCTCGGGGCAGAGAAAGAGAACCCCGCTCGAACTGATATTGACCGTCTGTAGAGGTTTTGCCGAGCGACCCCGCTGGCCTGCGACGCGCTTCACGCGCAGCGGCAGGCTGAGCTTTGCGCGAGCGTACCTGCGGCGCTCCGCGGCCGGGCGCACGGCATGGGTGGGCACGCGCGCGATGCCTTTCGGCGTGGCTCGCGTCGTCCACGACGGCAGTTCCGCAGCCGTGGTCGCCGAACTCGCCGGCAATTCTTCCGTGGCGGCATCGCCGGGCGCTGAGTCCGGCAGATTGATCTGATTTTGGTTTCGAACAGTGCGCATGGTTCTCCCCTGCTTCCTACGCTTCTGGCACTGCTCGCCGGACACTATCCTCCGCGCGCGCGCGCTTGGTCAATTCAGGTTCCGCATGGTGGTGTCTTAATGCACACTCCCTGGAGCCGCGCTTTCGCCGATGGACGCTTTGAGTGGCACAGGCTTCAGCCTGTGTGGTTTTGAATTGCGGTGTGCGAAAGTCAAAAGAACACAGGCTGAAGCCTGTGCCACTGGAAAGCGTCCGTTCTGTGAGGGACACGGCGCAATTAGCCGGATAGCGAGTGTGAGCTTTTTACAAAAAATAAAAATTAGTTTGACCGCAAGATTCGGATAGCGCCATGGGAACGGTTTTGGATATGGTGATGGAGAAGGAACCAGACGCTATGCCAATGCTTTCCGAAGCGATGCCATCCACGATCCCCGCGCGTGCCAGACGCCGGTGCCTCGACGCGGTCGCCGCGCACGATGCGCGCATGGATGGCGCATTCGTCTACGCGGTCCGCTCGACGGGGATTTACTGCCGCCCCTCGTGCCCGTCGCGGCGCCCGCACGCAAAGCACATTCTTCTCTTCTCGCATACGGAGGCGGCCGAGCAAGCCGGATTCCGCGCCTGCCGGCGCTGCCATCCGCGCGCAGCGCACGGCAATCCGCAAGCGGACCTCATCCGCATGGTGTGCGCGGAAATCGAGAGCAGCGCGGACGGCTCGGTTCCCCTGAAACGCCTCGCGGAACGCACGGGGCGGAGCGCCGCGCATTTGCAGCGCACCTTTCGCCGGGCGATGGGCATTACGCCAAAGCAATATGCCGACGCGCTGCGCCTCGCGCGGCTCAAATCCGAGTTGCGAAAGGGGAGAAACGTGACCACCGCACTGTATTTCGTTGCATACGGTTCCGCGAGCCGTCTTTACGAGAAGTCCGACGCGCAGCTTGGCATGACGCCGGCGACGTATCGCCGAGGAGGGCTCGGGATGAACATCTCTTACACGACTGCGCGGTGCGCGCTGGGGCGCGTACTCGTCGCCGAGACCGAGCGCGGCATCTCCGCCGTCTATCTAGGAGATCGCGGCGCCGATCTCGTCGCGGCATTGCGCAAGGAATACCCCCGCGCGGAAATTCGCGGCGGATCGAAAGCGCATTCGAAATGGGTGCGCGAAATTGTGCGGCATCTGGCTGGCGCGAATCCTCGATTGAATCTGCCCACGGACGTCATCGCTACGGCGTTCCAGCGGCGCGTCTGGGAGGCGTTGCGGTCCATCCCGCTCGGCGAGACGCGCACGTACGCGGAGGTGGCGCGCGGCATCGGCCAGCCCCGCGCGATCCGCGCCGTGGCCCGCGCCTGCGCCACGAATCCAGCGGCCATCGTCGTGCCCTGTCACCGCGTGGTGCGCACCGATGGCACGCTGGGCGGCTACCGCTGGGGACTCGATCGCAAGCAAAACCTGCTCAACCGCGAACGCCGCGCCGCAAAGCGCGAGTGAGGCGAGTAGTTTCCGCTGGCATAACCCGCCCTTCTCACAAGCGATTTGCGAGCAATTCCGTTTTAGAGCACATTCCTTGTTGAAACTTGATGAAGCCGTTGGTTCCTAGGCTCGCCGTAGGGGCACGGCAATGCCGTGCCCCTACAACCGCGAAGCCGGCAACCTGTGAAGTCATTCATCGAAAGATCGAGGGATCCAAGTCACGCTTGCGAGAAATACGGGCTAAATTCTATTTTTTGTGATGGATGGTGCGCCCGAATCGTTTGAGCCCGAAACTTCCGGGTACAACTGTCCAATTCACCGTAGAATCAAAGTGTAGGCGGCGCGAAGGGCATGGTCACGCTCGGCAGCGCCAGGGGACGAATGATTCGATTACGGCACATCGTGACATTGGGAGTTTGTTCGCTGGCGCTCGCACAGTGGTTCGGCGCGCCGCCCGCGCGGGCGCTGGCCGGTGGACAGGGCGCAATCATTACCGGGAATCCCGCGCCCACTCCGGAGCAGATTCACGCGCTGATCTTGCGGGCCATCGAGAATCAGCATCGCAACGACCGCGCGATGGCCGAGTTCGAACGCACCGAACATGTGATCATCCACAAGGGCGAGAACGGCGAGATCATCTCGGACGTTACGGAACGCATTCTGCCCTCCGGCACCGGGACGATGAAATTGCCCATGGTGGAAAATGGGGTTCCGGTTACGCCGGAGGCCTATCGCGGCGAGCTGGAGGGTGCGATTGTCGCGCTGGATCTCGCCATGCACCCGAATGAACGCTACAAAGACGATCTGGCAAAATTCGAAAAGCGAAGCCGCAACCGATCCGATCTCGTGGACGAGACGGCAAATGCGTTTCGCGTGACCTGGGCCGGCCGCGAAACGCGCACCGATTGGGCCGGAGCGCGCCCTCCGCGCACGCTCGTAAAACTCCTGCTCGATCCGGACCCGAATTTCAAGCCGGTCACCCGTTTCGCGGCCAGCTTTCAGCACGCTCATGCCACGCTGTGGGTGGACGAAGCGCAATCCCAATTCGCGCGCCTCGAAGGCGACATCACGAGCGACATCGTGTTTGTGGGAGGGGTTGCGGGAAAGGTGTATCACGGCGGCCATTTCGTGGTCGAGCATGAGGAAGTGGCGCCGGGCATTTGGCTGCCCACGCTGTACATCTACAATGTGGACGGCCGCAAATTTCTCTTCGCATTCGGCATTCACGAACGCACGGAAGTCGCCCGCTACCGGCGCATCGGTCCTCCATCGCAGGCCATCGAAACCATTCGCAATGAATGGAACAGGCTGTCGGCGGCATCCTCGTCCGGTAACACGCCTGGCGCAAAATAGCCCGCGCCACTAAAACCGAGTCATGCACACTTTTTTTCTTTCACATTCCATTCATCTGAATTTCACGAGTGGACGTGGTTTAATAGACGGGTTTTGTTTTTAACCGGAAGACTATGAGTCATCGCACGTCGAAATTCGCGCTATCGTTTTTATTTTTGCTGGGCTTGCGCCTGGGAGCGTCGCCGTCCGCGCGCGCGCAGAATGCGCCGCCGGAGCAAGCACCCGTCGACCAAGTGCCCGCGCAATCCGCCCCCGCCGAGGATTCGCCTTCGATCGACGCGGCAACTCTTTTTCCGCACTCGGAGTCGAGCCGCTTCTGGCTTTCCGGCCAGGTAAATTTCATTTCGCAGTGGCACCCGGCGTTTCATTCTCCGTATACCGGGCCGAACAGCCTTTCGCCCGAAGCGCAGGATGCCAGTTCCCGCGTGCTGACGCTCTTCACGGGCATCGAGGCGAGCCGCACAACGGAATTTCTCGCCGACATGCAGGAAACCGGCGGCCACGGAATCGGCGAAGCGCTTGGCATTGCGGGTTTCACGAATCTCGACGTCGTGCGGAATCCGACGCTCAGCAAGGCCCCTTATCTGGCCCGCCTGATGTGGCATCAAATCATTCCGCTCAGCGGCGAAAAAGTGTCTGCCGAGAGAACGCCGCTGTCACTCTTCACGCAATTGCCCGCGCGGCGGCTGGAAATTCGCTTCGGCAAATTCAGCCTGGTGGATTTCTTCGATGTGAACACGGACGGTTCGGACAGCAATTTCCAATTCCTGAATTGGACGCTCGACAACAATGGCGCCTACGACTACGCCGCGGACACGCGTGGCTACACGGTTGCCGCGATGGTCGAGTACGACGACCGCCACTGGGCCGTGCGGTTCGCCGAAGCGCTGATGCCCAAGGTGGCGAATGGCATTCACCTCGATGCCGATCTCGGCCGAGCGCACTCGGAAAATGCCGAAGTCGAGCTGCGCCATTCGTTCCTGCCGCGCCGCGAGGCGGTGTTTCGTTTTCTCGGTTATGCGAACCACGCCAACATGGGCGCCTACAGCGTGGCCATCGCCGATTTTCTTGCGGGCGCGACGCCGAAGCCGGACATCACGGCGCATCCCCTCCAGACGACCACGAAGTATGGATTTGGCGTGAACGTCGAGCAGCCGCTTGCGGATTGGTTCGGCGTCTTCGCGCGATGGGGATGGAACGAAGGCCAGCACGAATCGTACGCCTACACGGAAGTGGACGAAACCGAGCAGGTTGGCGCCGGAGCGCAAGGAACCAGGTGGGGACGGAAGCTGGACCGCGCGGGCCTCGCGTTCGTTTCCAACGGAATTTCACGCGATCACCAGCAATATCTGGCCCTCGGCGGCGTCGGCTTCATACTCGGCGACGGCAACCTGAACTATGGGCGGGAAAACATCGTGGAAACCTACTACACGCTGCACGTGTGGCGCGGCGTCTTCACCTCGCTCGACGCGCAGTACGTCGCCAACCCCGGCTACAACCGCGACCGCGGACCCGTGTTTGTGCCCGCGCTTCGCGTGCATCTCGAATTTTGAGCGGGAATGATCGGTCGCTTTCCAGTAACACAGGCTTCAGCCTGTGTTCTTTTGACTTCAGCTTGCCATAAATCAAAACCACACAGGCTGAAGCCTGTGCTACTGGAAAGCCCGCGGTCCGCTTTGGACGGATGCAGCGCGATCCGCCTGTCTGGGCGCAAGGAATCCGTGATAAGATTCCACCTTCGAATTCAATTGGCGAAACTCATTGGAGGAGTGACTCTGTGGCGCAACATATCCTGCGCAAGGACCTGAAGAAGGACGAGATCCGGGAGAAGTTTGTCCGCGGCGTCGAATCGGTCGCTTCGCATCAGCAAGCTTTGTGGATCGTGGTGACGGCGGCGCTGGTCGTGGCGCTGTCGGTGTTTGGCTGGAACGCGTACTCGCGCAGGGAAACGGCGAAGGCCTCGGTGGCGTTTGACGGCGGATTGAAAATTTTCCAGGCGCGGATTCGCGCCGCCGGAGAACCGGCCGACCCGGTTGAAATTACCTACCTCGACGAAAAGAATAAATTCACCGACGCCGACAAGAAATTCCTCGAGGTCGCCGGCGAATACGGGCACACGAAGCCGGGGCAAATGGCGCGCTACTACGCGGCTCTCTCCGAGGCCCGCCTGAAGCAGTACGGCGACGCGGAAAAGAATCTCGCACAGGTTGCCTCCAGCACCGACGAAAATCTGGCGGGCCTCGCCAAGTTTCAACTAGCCCAGGTTTATGTTCAGGAAAGCAAGGGCGCGCAGGCGGCGGACCTCTTCAAGCAATTGTCGGACAAGCCGAGCGTGTTTGTGCCCAAGCCCATGGCTCTCCTGGCCCTCGCGGACTACTACCGCAAGAGCGATCCCGCGCAGGCCACGAAGCTCTACAATCAGGTCAAGCTGGACTTTCCGGAAGCCGCCGCGCAAGCCGATCAGGGCCTGGAACTGCTCAACGCAAAATCCTAGCCTGGATTTTTCGTGAATCGGATTGTTCGCGAATCCAACGATCCATCGCGAATCCAATCCGCCGCAAAAGTGCGGCGGTGCGGCACCCGTAGGGGCACGGCATGCCGTGCCCCTACGGTCTCGCATGTCGAGAATCGGCTGGTTGAGGGAAAGTTTTCTTCGCACGAGGCCGGCAATCGCGGCCACTTCTACTTCACGTTGTTGTTTTCCGTGCAGACGTATTCCTGAATCCGCCACTCCGGCTTCAATTTGAAAATCCGCTGCGTCTTCCACGGTTTGGTGTACGCCTTCGGATCGTCAATCGTGTACTCATCGACCAAAGTGTTGTGATCGGTGCGGCGAATGCGCTCGATCACGTGGAGGGCGTCCGAATGCGGAAGCCCCATCGGGTCGAGCCAGGTCTTGTCATTGAAGCCGACCGTATCGATGACCAGCGTGTCGCCTTCGAATTTTCCGATCGCGTTGCCCATGTAGGTCGGCTCAAGGTCGTCCGGGTGTTTGCGCCCGTCCGTGAAAATTTGCCGGATCAGGGATTGATACTCGAAAATCATGATCACCCGGTCGCGCGCTTGCACAATTTCCCACGGAAACGGCTGCAACATTTCCCGCGGAATGCCGGGCGGTATGCACCGTTCCGTCGGGTCCGGCCCGGAATCGGGTGTGCGGTTCTCTCCCGCCGCCTGGCGCTCTTTGAATAGCACCTCGGCCCAGGGCTGGAAGGGAGGATCTTCCTTGGGGAGAATGGTCCGGTGATACTCTTCGATGAACCAAACGCCGGAGAAATCCGGCTTCGCGGCGGCGCGCGTTTTTTTCGGGCGCGGCGCCGTCTGCGCGAACATCACGAGCGGCAAAGCGAGCGCCGCCGCAATAAGCACGGAAATAATTGGACGATTTCGCACCACGGACCCCACTCTGAATTTTCAACTCAGTTCAAACTGTTTTTATTTAAAGCCCTGCCCGTCGAACTTCTGGCCGTTGGCCAGCGTCAGGCTGATGAGCCGCAGGGATTTCGCTCCGTTTTTGGCGGGCGCTCCGTTTACCGTAAGCTGATCGCCGACCTTGATCATTTCCCTCTTCCACCCAGCGCGGAACAGCATGTTAGGACTATTGCCTTCGACGCGCCACTGTTCGACGTTGCCGCTCTCATCCTTTATGTCCATGTATATGAACACGTGAGGGTTGGACCATTCCATATTGGTCACGACGCCCTTCATATCCACGGGGTGCGTCATGTCGTATGCCGAGCTGGAATGGTGAGCGAAGAGCGGCCGCGAAGCCGGAAACGCACGCAAGACAATCAGGACAATAAGGAACGCAATGATAAGTCTGTTTTTCATGGCAATACCCCGCGATTCGGCGATCGCAACTCTCCGATTTGAATGCCCTGCTTGACGATTACTATACACCGGCCCAGGAAGAAAATTAATCCACAATGCATCGCTGGCGCATGTTTGCGAAGAATGATGTTCCTCATGGAACATGTTGCATAAGCTGGCGGAAGTCCCCGCCTCTTAAGAGGCGTGCTACAGCAACTTTCCACGGCTCGCCAATTTTGTAGCCCCGGTCTTTCGTCCTGAGCGATGCGAAGGATCAGACCCGGGAATTTTCTTTTGCGGCGTTGCGAGAATCCGCTTCCGAGTTTGGCATCGCCGCCGCCGTGGCATAGAATTGCGTCATGGAACTGGCCTCTTATGCGATGGAAGCAGGGAACTCGCGCGGCAGGCGTTATCCCGAGCCTCCTCATCCGTACCGCAATAACTACGCGCGCGACCGCGACCGCGTGATCCATTCGCGCGCGTTCCGGCGTCTCGAAGCGAAAACGCAAGTTTTTACCACGCGCTATTCCGACCATTTCCGCAATCGTCTCACGCACACGCTGGAAGTCGCGCAGATTGCGCGCACCGTGGCCGGAGCCTTGCACCTGAACGCCGATCTCGCCGAAGCCCTGGCCCTCGTCCATGACATTGGGCACCCGCCCTTCGGCCACGCGGGCGAGCGGAAGCTCGATGAATTGCTGCGCCCGCACGGCGACAGCTTCGATCATAATTTGCAGGCGCTGCGGATCGTCGAGCAACTCGAGCAGCGCTATCTGGATTTTCCAGGGATCAATCTGACGTTCGAAGTCCGCGAAGGCATCGTGAAGCATTCGCGCGATTACGACGCGGCGCAATATCCAGCGCTCGCCGAATATCTGCTCGACCAGCGCCCGCCGATCGAAGCGCAACTGATCGATTTCGTCGACGAGATCGCCTACAACACCGCCGACCTCGATGACGGGTACGAAGCAAAGGTGCTGGACATTGAAACAATTTGCCGGGCCGTGCCGCTGTTCGCGCGTTTCCATGAGGAAGTCGAGCGCAGCCACCCGCAAGCAATCGAGAAACTGAAATTCAACGAAGCCGCCAAGCGTCTCCTCGATCATCTGGTGACCGCGTTGATCGAAAATACGCGCGCCGCCGTGGCCGCTTCCGGCGTGCAAACCGTCGAGGACGTCCGCCGCGCGCCGCGCCGACTCGCGGGATTCCCCGCGTCGCTGGCCGCGGAAAACGCCGGGCTCAAAAAATTCCTGCTCTCTCGTCTCTACAACCATCCCACCATCGTCGGCGATCGCGAACAGTCGGTGGAAGCCCTCGCCCAGCTATTCGATCTTTACGTCGCGCATCCCGAAGCCATGCCCAAATCCTACGCCGAGCTTGCTCACCGCGCTCCCAGGCATCGCGTCGTGTGCGATTACATCGCCGGAATGACCGATCATTTTCTGCTGCGCCAGCACGCGGAGCTGCTCGGCGCAAGTTCCGCGCGCTCCATGTAGCACAGGGTTCAGCCTGTGTTCTTTTGACTTTCCCATGCCGCAATTCAAAACCACACAGGCTGAAGCCTGTGCTACTGAAAACCGTCCGTTCTGCTCCGTGAAGGATGCGGCGCAACGCGATAAGGAACACAAACCGGGCCGTGTCTTTTTCGAAGCATTCCCCAGGAACTCCAAGCGCTTTCCTTGACATCAATCGGTTGAGACTTATAATGGACTTCGGGGAAAGTATTGGGGAGCCCCGCGCAAGCTATACACACCATGTTTCTAGACGTCAAAGACCTGGCCGTTCGCAAAATCCGTATCCGCAAGAGCTATGCTCCCGGAACGGTCGACTACCGCACCGCTGATTTCCGGCAGGCGGAGCCGCTCGAAGTGCGCGCGGTCGCGGAACTTATTGAAGGGCAGATCCGCGTGACCGGGGATCTGCACACGCGGCTGGAGATGGTGTGCGCGCGTTGCCTGGAAACCGTGCATGAGGATATCGCCCGCGAATTCGACCTCTTCTACAAGCCTGTGGCGTACATGAGTAAGGAAGAAGAGGATCGTCTGAAGCTGGACGACACGGAAATCGCGTTTTTCGAGGGACAAGGGATGTTCCTGGCCGATGTTCTGGTCGAACAGGTGCTCCTGGCCTTGCCCATGAAGGCCATCTGCCGAAGCGATTGCCGTGGCCTGTGCCCCCAGTGCGGTGTGAATTTGAATAACGACGAATGCCGCTGTGAAAGTCACGCAGCCGATCCACGCTCGGCGCCTCTGGCGCGTCTGAAACAGGACTGGTTCAAAAAGCAATAGGCTACCGGACGAAACACATATAGACTGCCCCTTACCATTCGGGGCTAATAGAAGGAGTTTGCCATGCCCAATCCAAAACGTCGTCACTCACATGCGCGGAAGAACAAGCGGCGCGCCCATGATTTCCTGGTTGCTCCGGCTCTCGCCAAGTGCCCGAACTGTCACGAAATGAAACAACCTCATCAGGCTTGCCCTCAATGCGGTTATTACAAGGGCCGGGAAGTTGTGGACACCGGGGCCTGAAGCTCTCTGGTGTTCGGCGATCCTCGCGCGGTTTCCCTACCGGAGTTTGAATGATCACGATAGCCGTAGATGCAATGGGTGGAGACCATGCGCCGCGTCCCGAAGTCGAGGGCTCGGTGCATGCGGCACGTGAGTTGGGCGTTCGTATTCTCCTGGTTGGCCTTCCGGCGGAGCTGAAGAAGGAACTGGCGAAGCATTCGCATCGTGGGTTGCCCATTGAAATCGTTCCGGCAACCGAAGTCATCACGATGCAAGACTCGCCATCTCACGCGTTTCGGAAGAAGAAGGATAGTTCGGCGCACGTGGCGACAAAACTGGTCCGCAGCGGACAGGCGGATGCCGTGGTCAGCGCGGGCAATACTGGCGCGGTGATGGCCGTTGCGCGATTTGGGCTTGGCACGCTATCGTCCGTGGACCGGCCGGCGCTGGCGGCTCCGTTTCCCACGTCGAAGGGCGGCACGGCGGTTCTGCTCGACGTCGGCGCGAATGTGGATTCGAAGCCGGCGCACCTCGTTCAGTTCGCGGTGATGGGCGAGATTTATTACCGGGCAATTTTCGGAACGCGGCGTCCCAAGGTGGCCCTGCTGTCGATCGGCGAGGAAGAAACCAAGGGCAACGAACTGACGCGCGAAGCCTACGGCCGGTTGAAGCAATCCAGCCTGAATTTCATTGGCAACGTCGAGGGGCGGGACATTTTTAACGGCTCGGTGGAAGTCATCGTTTGCGATGGGTTCATCGGGAATATCGCATTGAAGGTCAGCGAAGGCGTCGCCCAGCATATTGCGGCAATGCTGAAGGAAGCCCTGCAGAGCACCATCAGTTCGAAGCTGGGGTATGTGCTCTCGCGCAAGGCCTATAAGTCTTTTCGCAAGAAGATCGACTACTCGGAATACGGCGGCGCTCCTTTGCTCGGAGTAAAGGGTGTGACCGTGATCGGGCATGGGAGTTCGAATCCTCTGGCGATTAAGAATGCCATCCGAGTAGCGACGGAATTGGTTCGAGGCGGGGTCAACGAGAGAATCGAGCGGGAGCTTGCAGCGATTCCTGTCCCTGTGGAAGCCTAAGCTACGAAACGGCGGTACATTCAATGGGAAAATTAGCGTTTTTGTTTCCGGGGCAGGGCTCGCAGTACCCGGGTATGGGCAAGGAACTTGCCGCGAATCATCCGGCTGCCCGAAGTGTGTTTGAAGAAGCGGATAAAGCCCTGGGATTTTCGATCTCCGATCTGTGCTTCAGCGGCAGTGAAGAGGCGCTGAAGCTGACGACGAACACGCAGCCGGCAATTCTGACCGTCTCCGTGGCGGCGTACCGCGTGCTTGAGGAAAATGGAATTCAGCCGGCCTTCGTTGCGGGGCACAGCCTCGGCGAAATTTCCGCGCTGGTGGCGGCCGGCGGACTGGATTTCGCGGACGCTGTGCGCCTCGTGCGGCGTCGCGGGGAATACATGCAGGCAGCGGTGCCCGAGGGCGTTGGCGCGATGGCCGCGATCCTGGGATTGGCTCCCGCGCAGGTCGCGGGGATTTGCAAACAGGCGGCCGATGGACAGGTCGTGGCGCCGGCCAATCTGAATTCGCCCGAGCAGACCGTAATTTCCGGCCATGCGGAGGCCGTAAGGCGCGCCGTGGAAGTGGCCTCGGCGGGCGGCGCCAAGCGCGCCGTAATCCTTCCGGTTTCCGCTCCCTTTCACAGTGCGCTGATGCAGCCGGCGGCCGAGCGGCTGGAAGCCGATCTGCGGAAAACGAAATTTCACACCTTGCGCGTGCCCATCGTGAACAATGTCGACGCGGAAATCACGACCAGCGGCGACGAATCGCGCGAGTCCCTGATTCGCCAGGTGACGCTGCCCGTGCGTTGGGAAGAGTCCGTGCGCGAGTTGATCGAACAGGGCGTCAACACCTTTGTTGAAGTGGGGCCTGGCCGCGTGCTCACCGGACTGTTGCGGCAAATCGACCGGTCGATCCACGTATTCAACGTGGAGGATGAAAAATCCCTGCGCTCGACGCTCGATAAGCTCACGCAAGCCCAGACCGAATCGGTCTAGGCGTAGCCCGTGGCACAGGCTTCAGCCTGTGTTCTTTTGAATTTTTGTAAACTTTTCAAATTGATCTAAAATTAAAATCCCACAGGCTGAAGCCTGTGCTACAAAAATCAATCATGTTCAGCCTAAAAGATCGAGTCGCTCTGGTAACGGGTGCGTCGCAGGGAATCGGGCGCGCTACCGCGCTGGCCCTGGCCCAGGCGGGCGCTCGCGTTGCGGCCGCCGCGCGAAATGCCGAAAAGCTCGCGGGCGTCGTCGCCGAAATCGCCGCGGCCGGCGGTGAAGGTCTGGCCGTGTCCATGGATGTGGCCGACGCCGAGCAGGTGAAGGCTGGTTTCCGGCAGACAATCGAAAAATTCGGCAAGCTCGATATTCTGGTGAATAATGCGGCCATCACCCGCGACGGCCTGGCCGTGCGCATGAAGGCCGAGGACTGGGACGCCGTGCTGCGCACGAACCTGACGGGCGCGCATTTGTGCGCGCAGCAGGCCCTATCTAGCATGATGCGCGCGCGGTATGGCCGCATCATTAACGTGACCTCGGTGGTGGCCGAGACCGGAAATCCCGGGCAGGTGAATTACGTTGCGGCCAAGGCCGGACTCATCGGTTTGACCCGCGCTCTGGCCCTGGAAATCGCTTCTCGCAATATCACGGTGAATGCCGTCGCGCCGGGTTTTGTAGTTTCGCCCATGACCGACCCGCTGCCGCAGAACGTGAAAGACGCCCTGCTCGCGCGCGTACCCCTAGGGCGCATGGGAAAGGATTCGGAAGTCGCCGCGGCGATCGTGTTTTTGGCCAGCGAGGAAGCAGGCTACATCACCGGAGCCGTGCTGGACGTTAACGGCGGCTTGCGGATGGGATAGGCGCGCGAGCGCGGGGAATCGAATTGTTTCGGACTTGGATTCAGAGTTAAGTTGACCTAAAGCATTACCGTACATAGAATGTCGAGTGTTCAAATCTAACGCCCAAAGTGGTGAACCAGCCACGTCAAGTCGGGCCTAGCGCCTATCGGAGGCAAAACAGAATGGCAAGTGTCGATGAACGGGTAAAACAAATTATCGTGGAACAGCTTGGAGTGGATGAAGGCGAAGTTACCGCCACTGCATCTTTTGTGGACGATCTGGGGGCGGACTCCCTGGATACGGTTGAATTGGTCATGGCCTTCGAGGAAGCTTTTGGAATTGAAATTCCCGACGAAGACGCTGAAAAGATCNNAAGCACGGCAAGAAGTAGTTCGCGGGCTGCCGCCAAACCACCAGGGGAGTGTCAATCACGTGAGTCGCCGGGTCGTAGTTACGGGTGTCGGACTAGTTTGCGGACTGGGAATCGGCACCGATGACGTTTGGAAGAATCTCTTGGCGGGGAAGAGCGGTATCCGCTCGATTACGCATTTCAATACTACCGGTTTCGATTGCACCATCGCCGGAGAGGTTCGCGATTTCGACCCGCTCCACTGGGCCGAGAAAAAAGAGANNTTCGACGTGATCGAGCGCGAGCATACCAAGCTTATGCAGGGCGGCCCCGGACGCATCTCCCCGTTTTTCATTCCTGCGGCGATCATCAACTTGGCTTCCGGGCACATCTCCATCCGGTACGGAGCGAAGGGGCCGAACTCGGCCACTGCGACGGCCTGCTCGGCGTCGGCTCATGCGGTCGGAGATTCCTTCCGCCTGATCCAGCACGGGGACGCGGAAGTCATGATTTGCGGCGGCGCCGAAGCGGCCATCACGCCGATGGGCGTGGGCGGATTTGCCGCGATGAAGGCGCTCTCGACGCGTAACAACGAGCCGGAACGCGCCAGCCGCCCGTTTGATGCCGACCGCGATGGGTTCGTGATGGGCGAGGGCGCGGGAATTCTAGTTTTGGAGTCGCTCGAATACGCGGAGCGGCGCGGGGCCAAAATTCTGGCCGAAATCGTCGGATACGGAATGTCGGGCGACGCAAATCACATCACCGCGCCCGAGGCCAATGGCGATGGGGCCTTCCGGGTCATGCGCGCGGCCATTCACAATGCGAACATCGAGCCGCAACAGATCGATTACGTCAACGCCCACGGCACATCCACGCCGCTCGGCGACGCCATCGAGACCAAGGCCATGAAGCGTGTCTTCGGCGATCACGCGAAAAAAGTCGCCGTCAGTTCGACCAAGTCCATGACCGGCCATCT
>PLUM01000033.1 GCA_003165465.1 Acidobacteriota bacterium | reverse complement strand
TGAGACTGAACACTTCAGCCTGTGTGGTTTTGATTTGTGGCAAGCGAAAGTCAAAAGAACACAGGCTGAAGCCTGTGCTACTCAAGACCTTCATCTCCAGAACCGCGCGGCTAACAATAAAATAATTTACGGGATATCTGCTAACAAACCTGCGAGCAGCGCGGCGCGCTCGGGGAGAGAGCGCATGACGATGTTTTCGCCGGGGCTGTGCGCGCCTTCGCCAACGGCGCCCATGCCATCGAGCGTCGGAACGCCGAGCGCCGCTGTAAAATTTCCGTCCGATCCGCCACCGACGAAGGTTTCCCCGAGCGTCACGCCCATTTCCTTTGCAAGGACGCGCGCACGCGCATACAGCGCGGCGCAGTGCTTGCGCTCCATGGGCGGGCGGTTGAACCCGCCGCGAATTTCCAGCTTTGCGCCGCGCAGGACCGGGCGCAGCGCGCGGAATTTCCGCTCGAGCGCGAGCATGTCCCCGGCGCGCGGCGCCCGCACGTCCACGATGACGGATGCACGCTCGGGAATCACATTCACGCGCGTGCCGCCTTCGATCGTTCCGGCATTCACCGTGATTCCCCGGCCCGGCCGGTTCCAGCGAGAGATGCGCGCGATTTGCAGCGCGATTTCCTCGATGGCGTTGACGCCGTCTTCCGGATTCAGCCCCGCGTGGGCCGCGCGCCCGGTGGCGACGATTTCAATTTCACCCACGCCCTTGCGCCCGGTTTTCACGCGCCCATCGAGTCCCGACGCGGGCTCCAGCACCAGCACGGCGTCGCTGCGCCGCGCCTCGCGCTCAATCGCGGCGCGCGAACTTCCGCTGCCGATTTCCTCATCGCTCGTCCAAAGAAAAACGACGCGTTTTTCCGGCGAGTGTCCGGCCGCGGCCAGCGCGTCCACCGCAAACAAGGCGATCGCCAGCCCGGCCTTCATGTCGAATATGCCGGGCCCATGGGCGCGTCCGCGCGACAATCGAAATGGCATCCGCGCGAGCATCCCCAACTCGTACACCGTATCCAAATGTCCGAGAACGAGAATTTGCCCCTTGGCGCGGCTCGCGCACGGATTCCACTCCGCCCGCACGTGGTCGCCGCGCTCGCGCTGCCGCAGAAGTGTGACCTTTGCCCCGCGCCGCTTCCACTCCGCCGCCACAATCCGCCCAAAGCGGTCCACGGCATCCTTGTCCAGGCTGGGCGATTCCGCGCGCACGAATTTTCCAACGAGCCGCGCCATCGCCGCTTCGCGCGGCCGCAGCCATTCGAGGAACGCCAACATACGGGAAGATGCTTTCATCGCGCCGCTATGCTAACAACGCGCCGCGCGGCGGGCAACTTCGGTTTGTTCCAACCTGCATTTCTAACATGCTCTGCCGAGATCACTCGCGCAATTCACGAATGCCTGCGCATTTGTTGCACTTGTAGGGGCACGGCATTGCCGTGCCCCTACAGCCGACCCCACAGGCAACTTCGTTTGCCGGGCGGGGCGTTTCGCATATAATTCAACGGTGCGGGCCGCGCTTGCCGCCCGCCGCGGAAATCCGGAAGAACGATGCGTGGTCCGGTGCTCCACTCTTTGCCAAAAACTTTCCGGGCGCATACGATAGAGGATATCCAATGATTCTTGACAGCGTGGCCATCCAGAAAATTCTGCCGCATCGCTATCCGTTCCTGATGGTCGATACCGTCATCGAAATTGAGCGGCTCAAACGCATCGTGGCCATAAAAAACGTTTCCATCAACGAAGGATTTTTTCAGGGGCACTTTCCTGGAAAGCCGGTCATGCCCGGCGTGCTGATTATCGAGGGGCTAGCGCAAACCGGCGGCCTGCTGCTGCTGTCGGAAATTCCGGACCGGGACAAAAAATTATTCTATCTTGCGGCCGTGGACGAGGCGCGTTTCCGCAGGCCGGTTGTGCCCGGCGACCAGTTGCGCATGGAAGTGACGGTGCTGAAGTGGAAAGTAAAATTCTGCAAGCTGCAGGCCGTGGCCACCGTCAACGGCGACGTCGTGGCCGAAGCCGTCCTGCGCTGCATGCTCGTGGACCGCGACCCGAAACCCGGGGCGGACGCCGCGATGGGTGCGCGCGATGAGTGAAGTCGATCCCCGCGCGGCGGTTTCGGCGGGCGCGCGCATCGGACAAAATGTGCGGATCGGCGCATTCGCCATGGTCGGTGACGGCGTCGAACTGGGCGACGAATGCGTGCTCGAGCCTCACGCCGTGGTTCGCGGCCCGGCGCGCATCGGACGCAAGAACGTATTCGATTCCTTCTGTTCGGTGGGCGGCGATCCGCAGGACCTGAAATTCGGCGGCGAGCGCACCGAGCTAATCGTCGGCGACGCCAACCGGTTTCGCGAATTCTGCACCGTCAGCCGCGGCACAACGCAGGGCGGCGGCGCAACGCGCATCGGAAACGACAATCTTTTCATGGCCTATTCGCACGTGGCTCACGATTGCATCGTCGGCAGCCATACCGTGTTCGCCAATGGCGCGACGCTCGCCGGCCACGTGGTGATCGAGGATTTCGTGAATGTCGGAGCGTTCAGTCCCGTGCACCAGTTTTGCCGCGTGGGCCGCTACGCCTACGTCGGCGCGTGCACGGTCATCACGCAGGACGTGCCGCCGTTTTCGCGCGTGGTCACCGAACGCGAAACGAAATGCTACGGCGTGAACACTGTCGGCCTCGAGCGGCGCGGCTTCGATCGCGCGCGCCTGGAAACCATCGAGCGCGCCTTCCGCTTCCTCTTGCGCTCCAAGCTCAACACCACGCAGGCGCTCGAACAGATTCGCGCGCAACTGAATGGTTCGCCCGATGTCCGCGAACTCGTGGAATTTATCGAATCGGCCAAGCGCGGCCTCCACAAGTGAACTCCTCGCCACACACGCCCCCGTCATCGCTTCCGGGCGCTTCCTCCGGATGGGGCTTGATTGCCGGCAACGGGCAGTTTCCGTTTCTGGTGCTCGAAGCGGCGCGCGACCAGGGCATCGAAATGGCGGTGATCGCGATCCGCGAAGAGGCTTCGCCGGAACTCGAAAAAGTCGCGGCCCGCTTGCATTGGGTCAGCCTCGGCGAGCTGTCGCGCACGCTGGAATTGCTGCACGAGGAAGGCGTGACGCGCGCGGTCATGGCCGGGCAGGTGAAGCACAATAAAATTTTCAGCGCCATTCGCCCGGACTGGAAACTCGCGAAACTTCTGCTGTCGCTACCCCTGAAAAATACCGATTCGCTGATCGGGGCCGTCGCGCNNTGGTGGACTCGACCTCGTTCCTGAAACCCCTCGTTCCCGCTCCGGGAGTGCTCACGCGCCGCGCTCCGGACGCGCGCGAAGCGGAGGACATTGCCTGCGGCCGGGAAATCGCGCGCCGGATTGCCGGGCTCGATCTTGGCCAGACCGTGGTGATTCGCGACCGCGCNNCCATGGAAGGCACGGACGAAACCATCGAGCGCGCCGCGCGCATCGCCGGCGGCGGCTCTCTGGTGGTGGTGAAGGTCAGCAAGCCGCGCCAGGACATGCGATTCGATGTACCCGTTGTGGGCCTCAAAACCGTCGAAGTAATGAAGCGTTGCCGTGTGTCCGCGCTCGGGATGGACGCGGGCCGCACACTGCTGTTTGACCGCGCGCAGGTGATCGAAGCGGCGGACGCCGCCGGAATCGCCATCGAAGCATTCCCGCTGGAGACCGTCGAAGCGGCGGAGCCTTCGGCGAAACAGGGGAAATCGTGAGTTCGGAAATTCAGCCACGCCAAAAAGTGCGCGTCGCGGTTGTGGGCGCCGGTGAATTCGGGCGGAACCATGCGCGCGTGTATCACGAGCTTGCCGATGCGGAACTCGTCGGCATTGTGGACCAGAACGCTGAGCGCGCCGCGCAGGTTGCCGCCGAATTTTCCACGAATGTTTTTCCGGACATCGAATCGCTCGCCGGCCGCGTGGACGCGGCCAGCGTGGCCGTGCCCACCGCGGGACATGCGCGCGTCGGCTGCCGCTTGCTGGAACTCGGCATCGATGTGCTGGTTGAAAAGCCGATGGCCGCTTCGCTGGCCGAAGCCGACGAACTGCTGTCCGCCGCCAGCCGGGGCGGACGCATTCTGCAAGTCGGGCACCTGGAGCGGTTCAATCCCGCGATCGTCGCGGTGGTGCCCGTGCTGAATCGCCCGCTGTATTTTGAAGTGCACCGCCTCGGCGTGTTCACGCCGCGCAGCCTGGATGTGGATGTGGTCTACGACGTGATGATTCACGATCTGGACATTCTACTCGCGTTGGTCAATGCTCCCGTGGTGGACATCAAGGCCATCGGAATTCCCGTGCTGACCGACAAAGTGGACATCGCGCACGTGCGCCTGGATTTTGCCACCGGCGCGGTTGCCAACATCACGGCCAGCCGCGTTTCCACCGAACGCGTGCGCAAATTGCGCTTCTTTCAGCAGCACGAATATATTTCCGTGGATTTCACCCGCCAGGACGCGCTCCGCGTGCGTGTCGCCGAACCCGGCCCGCAGCCCAAATTCGATTTTGCGCCGATTCCCACCGAGCGCGAGGAGCCCCTGCGCGCCGAATTGCGCGCATTTCTCGTCTCCGTGCGCACGCGCTGCGCTCCCCTCGTGGATGGTGCGGCCGGACGACGCGCCCTGGAACTCGCCGACCGCGTGATGGCAGGCATCCTGGAGCATGCCCGGCGCGTCCAATTGGGAGCCTTCGCTGCTCCGCAGGCTAGCCTATGATACCCAGGATTTTGGTTCCAAAGAACGCCGGGCCCATCGTGTCTTCATCCGACGCGCCGCCGCGTCGATTAAGCTCGGACCTCGATACGCGCACGCTGGTGCCCTCGGACCTGCCGCATTTCGAGCTCGACGCGAAATCCTCGATCCCTTCCTTTTTCAAGCTGGAAGTTCTTGGCTCGTCCGTCGTCGTTCCGCGCGACATGCCGAACACCCCGCTCGATGCGGTGAGCCGGATGCCCAGCTATGTGCCGCTGACGATCCTCGATTCGCGTGTGGCCGTGCCGAAGGACGCGCACGTATCCAAATTCGAGCCGAAAGCGCTTGTCGCCATTCAGGATTTGCCCGATGTTCTCGATCCCGATGTCCTCACCACCGGCGAAGTCAATTTCATGGCCGAGCCAGTCGAGGCGCAAACCTCCGCCTGGAACGTCGTGGCGCGGTTCTCTTCGATCGCTTTGCACGTGGTGGTGATTCTTCTGGTTCTGCTCGGACCAAAAATGTTTCCGGACCGGCGGCCTACGCAGGTGGAAATCGCCCGGCAGAACGTCACCGATCTCTATATGCCTTCGGAGATCAACAAGCTTCCGAGGATGCCCGCCGGATCGCCGCCGAGAGGCCCGGTGATGAAGATCGATCCCCGCCTCCTGCGCCAACTGGCGCCCCCGCGCGCCTCGCAGCCCGCTCCGGCGCAGCCCGAGACGGAACATACCGCGCCGACACCCGCCCCGCCCGTGCCCATGTCGCAGCCGCACCCGGCGGAAAGCCCCATCACTCCACCCAAGGTTCCCAACCCAAATCCCAGTCTCGTATTGCCTCGTTTTTCTCCCGGCAAAGCGCTGCAGGAATCCATGCACGAGGCGACCAAGGAAGGAGGCGGGGCGGATATCGAGGCGTTCGGAGGGCCAACCGGCCGGCAATCGTCCGGAGGGAATGGCACGGGCGGAGGCGGTGGGCAAGGGTACCTCGGCGGGGCGGTGCAAATGCTCACGCCAACCGAGGGCGTGGACTTTAATCCCTACATTGCCCGCGTGCTCGCCAGCGTAAAACGCAATTGGTACTCCGTGATGCCGGAATCGGCGCGCCTGGGAGACCAGGGCAAGGTCGTGCTGCAATTTCGCATCCTGCGGAGCGGCGTCGTGCCCGAGGACGAGCCTGCCATGATGGGCAGTTCCGGGAAGGAACCCCTCGATCGCGCCGCCGCCTCTTCCATAAGGGCTTCCACCCCGTTCGAACCTCTTCCCACCGCCTTTAGTGGTCCCTATATCGAGCTTCGGTTCATTTTCCTGTATAATATCCCCATGAACTCCCAGAACGCCCAGTGAAGCCATCCCGCACGCAAGTGGCGGGTTTCCTTCTGCTGGGGTTGCTGTGTTTGATTTACCTGGTCGTCCGGTATTGGAAATACCTGTAATGAGCGCCACACCAAAATCAGTTCCAGAACCATCCGAACAATCCGGCTTGCCCTGGCGCGACTCGCTTCCGCTCGTCGCCATCGTGGGTCCGACGGCATCCGGCAAATCGACGCTCGCCGTGGCGCTGGCCCGTACATTGGGCGGCGACGTCCTGGCCTGTGACTCCACGCAGGTCTATCGCGGGTTCGACATCGGCACGGCCAAGCCCACTTCTGAAGAACGCAAAGGCGCGCTGCATCATTTGCTGGACCTCGTGGACCCGAGCTTCGCGTTCACCGCCGCCGAATATCGCGTGCGCGCCTTGACCGTCCTGGAAGATTTGCGCCAGCGCGCGCGGCTGCCCATTCTCACAGTCGGGACCGGCCTGTATCTGCGCGCCCTGCTCGAGGGCCTGGCGGACGCTCCGGCGCGCTCGGAGGAGTTGCGCGCGCGGCTCGAAGCCGGAGCCAACGCGCGGAGCCTGCAGTATCTGCATCGCGTTCTGCGGCGGCTCGATCCGGACGCGGCGGTGCGCATCGGGTCCCGCGACCGTCCCAAGATGATTCGCGCGATTGAAGTCTGTTTGCTTACCGGGCGCCCGCTCTCGGAGGTTCACAAGGCGGGACGCACGCCGCTCGAAGGCTATCACCCGATCAAGATCGGACTGATGCCTCCGCGCGCGGCGCTTTACGACCGTATCGAGCGCCGCGTGCACACCATGATCGAGCGCGGCTGGCTCGATGAAGTGGCTCGCCTCGTTCGCAGCGGCGTTCCGCAAAATTCCAAGCCCTTCGATTTCATCGGATACAGCGAACTGCACATGCACATCGAAGGCACGGTCACACTCTCGGCCGCGACCAAAGCCATTGCGCAGTCCACGCGCCGCTACGCCAAACGCCAGCTCACCTGGTTCCGCAAGGAGCCTCTCGTCCACTGGCTCACCGGCTTTGGCGACGATCCAGAAATTATCGCCGAAGCCGAGCGCCTGGTGGCAGGGCAAAGAGCCGCTGGCGCGGCGGCCTGAAGTAGCACAGGCTTCAGCCTATGCTACTAAACCCTTCACTTTTGTAAATTTGCGCGAATGATGTATTGTGGCTCGCCATGAAATCTCTCAGGGGTGGGGTCGCGTCGATTGATCTTTTGCGCGCCATAACATTTGCGGCGCTCGTTTGCCTGTTCTGCTCCCTTGAAACTTTTGCCCAGAGCGCCGCGCCGGACGCGAGCGCCACGGACACGCCCACCAAATCGCTGTTCATGGCGCGCACGGGCGAAAGCCTCACTGCGCCGTACATCGGCACAATTCATTTTCTTGAATTTTTACAAATTCGCGGGAAATGGATTTATCCCGACATCGGCTACGTTGATTTTGCGCATGGCAACTACCGGGAGTTTTTCATCGGTGGCGGACGCACACTTTATGACGGTAAAGTGGCCACGTGGGACCAGGAGTTGCTCTACGATCAGGCGACGGGATCGGCCTGCGGCAACGCGCCCTACCTGCAGCCGTGGTCGATGCTTCGTCTGCGTTTCACTCCCAAGTTCACCAATGAAACGACCTATTTCCTGTATATCCCGCTGAACAATTCCGGCCAAACGCACATGGTCATCGAGCGGCTAAAGTTTGAATATGCCCTGAAGAAACATTGGAAAGTCGGCGCGGGCTACGCAGGAGTCAAATATATCGGCGCGCCGTGGGTGCACAAGCCGTTCATCACCACGACCATTTCAACGAAAGCGGGCGCGTTCGAGTTATGGCTGCAAAAAATACCGGGCGGCGCGCAACTGGAAGCGCGGTACGCACTCCTTCATACGTCGCGTTAGCGGAACGGTTCTTAGTGGCTCAGGCTTCAGAACCTCTGTGACAACTGGAACATCTTTTCTGGGTAGTGCCTCAGCCGTGCCGTAACCTGCGAGAAATCTCTCTCTTTCCGTTGGTGCCCCATCCTTTGCGCTTTTTGCGAAGGGCATCTCCTGAACGAGAGTGAAGGGTGGGTCCATCCGCTTCGCTCGGTTCACCGTGAACGTGCCAGACTCCTGAAAGTTGCCTTCGAGCTAGTGTTGCGTCGATCCATTGAGAACGCCGGACTTATCGGGACTTGGCTACGATTCTCTTTTTGCCTGGGTAACCGCAGAGACGGATGCCTCCGGAGAATCAGGGTCTTTCATGTGGACTAACGCGTCGAGAGTGACCGCCTGGTAGAAGAGGAACAAGTCCGCATGTGTGCACATTGGAACAGACGGTTAGCCAAAGATTGCCTAGATTGAATTGGAGATTTTCTTCATCTTTTGGGACACGTAATCGAGATTCAATAGTGAGCAGCCACGGAACGGTGGCTCGCAAGGGGGATTTGTGAAGAACCAATCTGATGTACAAGATGCGACAATTCCGAGCAGCAACGGAAGCTCAGCAATTGCGTACTTAGTAGCCGGACTTGGGATCGGTGCCGCGGTGAGTATATTTCTGGCTCCAAAATCCGGGGCAGAGACTCGACAGTGGATCGCGAATAAGTGCTTAGATGGCGTGGATACTGCCAATAAGCAGATTCGGCGGACTCGTGTACAAGTGAAGAACATGATGGATCAGGGCCAGCAAAAGGTTAGCGAGGCAGTGGTCGCAGGTCGAGAAGCAATTGGCAAGTCCTAGGTAGCAGCAAGTTAGTGCAATGCCCGTGACATTATCTAGTCTCTATTCAGTGGAATAGATAAGACGATCGGGCGATCAAACAATGCAAACAGAATGATAATTTCGCGGTCTACGGCGGCCAGAATTCTCGCGCGTGGATGGACAGTGCCGTGCTAGATCAGATCGATGTGGCGCGGCGATTGCATCTGATTCCAGTTTTAAATTGAAAGCCCAGCCAGCCAAACAAAAAGGAGAAATAAAATGCGAATGCGAATTGCAATAGGGTTGTGCTTGGCTGTTCTTTGCGTGGGATGTGGAAGCAACAACGCCAATAATGGCGGAGGGACCGGTGCGCCCGACTTGGCATCGGCGTGCACTTTCGGCGTGCTGGCTGGCCAATCGATCACAAGTACTAATACTAATGGCACCACCGTCAGCGGCGACATCGGAGTGTCGCCGGGAACCGCCGTGAGCGGCTTCCCACCCGGAACATTTACGGGCACGAATAATGCCGCTGCCTCGGCGACGGCGCAGAGCGACTTGACCAAAGCGTATCTCGACCTCGCGGGACGCACTGCACCGGCCCCGCAAGACGTGAGCGGAGCAGATTTGGGCGGAACGACGAAGACGCCGGGACTCTACAAGTCCACGTCGACGCTCTCGATCACGGGGGACGTGGCGCTCACTGGCTCTGCGACTGATGTGTGGATTTTCCAGATCGCCTCTGGTCTCACAACGGCGACCGGAAGCAGGGTTGTCCTGAGCGGCGGCGCGGTCCCGAAGAACGTTTTCTGGCAGGTGGGCAGCTCGGCCACGATCGGCACGACCACGGACTTTTACGGAAGCATTCTGGCCCTGACTTCCATTTCTCTCGAAACTGGAGCGACGTTGCACGGCAGAGCGTTGGCAAGAAACGGGACGGTCTCGCTCGACGTCAATACGATCACCGTTCCAACTTGCCCGTAAATTTCAGTAACGAGTACGCACGTCAACGCGACATGCCTGCAAAGAATACCGGGGGCGGGGCGCAACTGGAAGCGCGGTACGCCCTGGTCCATACGTCGCGATAGCGGAACGCTTTTCAGTAGCGCGGGCTTCAGCCTGCCGGGGTTAGTGTCGCTAGGCCCAACCCCCGCAGGCTGAAGCCCGCGCTACTAAAAGCCATTTTTCAGAAATACTTTGCGCTCAATCGGCCGAGGCCGTGGCCGGAGTTTCCGTCAGCAGCTGGACGAGCGCGGCGGGATTCGTGACCGGAGGACGGCACGAGGTTCCCACGCACACGAGCGCCTGCGCGACATCGGCGCGAAGGTGCGACAAGGTTTCGGCCAGCGCCGGGGCGAGCGAATCCGCCACGCTCATGCGTTCGGGCATGCGTTCGGGAGTGACACGCAACACGGCTTTGCCGAACCGATAAACGGAATGCGCCGCCTGTTCGAGCGCGGCGGCCCGAGGATCATCGCGCGCACCGGTGATGACCACCTCGAACGGCCGGCGCGCGTGAAGCAGCGCGGCGAGGCCATAGCTTGCGGCGTGAATCCCCAAACGCGGCGCGATGCCCGCAAACGCTTCGAGCGTGGCTTCCGCGCACTCGCGGTACCGCGCGTCTCCCGCATACCCGTGCAGCCGGTCGAGCAGAATCGCCGCGGAGGAATTTGCGCCGGGCGTGGGAGAATCCTGCAGCGGCTTGCGGCGCACTTCCAGCCCGCCCATCGGCGGCGCTCCCGAAGCGCGATCGAAGAATCCTCCGCCCGCGGCGTCGAAATATTCGGCGATGGCGAAGTCCGTGGCGCGCCGTGCCACGTCGAAATATTTCCGGTCGAGCGTCGCTTCATAGGCGTCGAGCAGCGCCAGCCCCGCGAAAATCTGGTCGTCGAGCGATCCATCGAGGCGCGCGCCGCCCACGCGATGCGCGAATCCGCGCGCGTCGCTCCAGGCTTCGGCGAGCATGAGGTCCAGCGTCTTGAGCGCGAAGGCGCGGCACGCCGCGCCCTTCTCTCCGCCCAACACCTGCGCCGCATCCAGATACGCCGAAACATACATGGCGTTCCACGCTACGTACAGCGTCGTGTCCACAAAAGGCGTGGGCCGCGCCAAGCGCGCCGCGAGCAGCTTTCCCTTTGCGCGCGCCAGAGTCTCGCCGGCGGCAGCTATGTCCGCAGCGCCGATGATTTTGGCCACTTCGGCCACGGATCGCGCGATCCACAAAACGTTTTTCGCCGGATTGTGATGCATCTCGCCGTGCGGCTCGACGTCATAGAAAAGTTCCACGACGCGCGCCTCCTCCGGCGTGAGCGCCGCGCGGACTTCGTCCTGCGTCCACGTAAAATAATCGCCATCGTCGTCGAGCGTCTGGTCCGCGTCCTGGCTCGCATAAAAACCGCCGCGCCCCTGGTCCGAGAGCACGGCATTCGTCCAATCGACGATGCCTTCGGCCACTTCCCTGAAAAACGGTTCCCGCGCGGCCTGATAGCCGTGCAGAAAATTTTTCAGCAATTCCGAATTGTCGTACGACATTTTCTCGAAATGCGGCACGCACCACCGCTCGTCCACCGAATAGCGATGGAACCCGCCGGCAAGCTGGTCGTATACGCCGCCCATGCCCATCTTCTCGAGCGTGAACGCGGCAACCGTCAACATGCGCGGGCCTCCGCCCGACAGATAACATTCGAGGAGCAGATCGATGGCCGCGGAGTGCGGAAATTTCGGCGAGCGTCCGAATCCTCCGTTGCGCGCGTCGAACAGATTCACGATCGAGTCGGCCTGCTCGCGCGCCACGCGCGAATTGAATTCGCCGCTCGCGTCCGAAAACATTTCCGCGTTTGCCACCGCTTCGGCAAGCCGGCCCGCGGCTTCTTCCACTTCCTTGCGCCGATCGCGAAAACCGGCGGCGACGGCTTCCAGAATGCGCCGAAATCCGGGGCGGCCCATCGCGTCGTCCGGCGGAAAATACGTGCCGCCGTAAAACGGGCGTCCATCGGGCAAAAGGAAACCCGTGAGCGGCCAGCCGCCCTGCCCGGAAAGCGCGCTGATCGCGGCCTGGTAGCGGGCGTCCACGTCGGGGCGCTCGTCGCGATCCACTTTGATGGCCACGAAAAGTTGATTGATGATCGCGGCAAGCTGCGGATTTTCGTAGCTCTCGCGGTCGATTACGTGGCACCAGTGGCACCAGACCGCGCCGATGTCCAGCAGGATGGGCTTGTCTTCGGCGCGCGCGCGGGCAAAGGCTTCCTCGCCCCACTCGTACCAATCCACGGACTGATGCACGGCGGATCGAAGATAGGGGCTTGCGGCCCGGGCCAGGCGGCCTTCGGATTTTTCGCTCACGCTATTCCTCCCGGACGCTCGAGACGCGGCCGCGCAACGATTGTTTTTTGTTTGTCTGATTTCTCACGCGTAGGGGCACGGCATGCCGTGCCCCTACTGCCCGCTGCCCTCATGGCACCATGCGCAGCCTTGCTCCTCATTCCATATTCGCGCCTTCTGCCTGTGAGAAAGGCGGGTTATTGAATCGGATGATCGGGGCCGGTATCTCCCGGATCGATTGGCTTGCGTCTGGAAAAACCTTCGTCCTGGCGGTGATAAAAGCGGATGCGGTCTTCCCCCAGCCGCCAGCACAAATACACTTCTTCATTCCGGATGACGGAGGGAAAATCCACGAGGCCCGTATCGAGGTCCTTCACAATGCAGCCCGTCGCGTGAATCCGGTCGACCACGTCCTTGACCGCGGCCACCACCCGGTTGAGGTCGGCGCGCATGCGTCCGGCAACTTCGTAGTCGATCGTGACGCCGCCCATCATCTGGATGCGTGTGGAGATGGCGTTCATGCTGTCTTCCATGTCCGTCATCTGCTGGCGACCTTCCATGGCCTCGATCAGCAGGGGTTCGACCTGGTGCCGGGCGCGCTCGGCTTCGGCCAGGCTGAATAATTTCGGTACGTGCTCTTCGTCGTGATCCATATCGTGATCCATATTTTTGTCCGCAAGCAGCTTGCGACAGCCCGTACGCGCTTCCTGCGCCTGCTCTTTGCTCTTGATTGGATGCACGGACACCGGGTGCGGTTCCATTGTCTTCCATTATCAAGTGTATTGCCAGTCACCGTGCCCTATGGATTGGTCCGCAACCGATTCCGCGTCCGGTCGCCGGCCTTCGGGCGGGCGCAGCGAGGGTTCCTCAGGCCGCTGAAAAAGTCCCCAGACATTTTGTCATTCCGAGCGAAGCGAGGAATCTCTCTTCGTTCTACACGCAAGAAAACAAAGAGAGGTTCCTCGCTTCGCTCGGAATGACAAAAATGGAGAATTTTTCCGCAGCCTGTCCTGCCTGGGAAACCGATTGTTTGGAGTACAGATTTAGGGATTTTTTCTGTATTCTAGCTTCTCGGTTTCAGGACGGTCCGGATTCGCCCCGATCGAACGGGGCAACGTGAAGTGAAAGGGGTAGCCTACATGCGAAATCGCACAGCGTTCCAGGCACACGGATGGGTTCTAAATCTTATCGTTGTTGCGGGCATTATTTTTTCGGCGGGACTGGCCGGCTGCAACTCGCCAAAGCCGGCGCAAGAACCGGCGCAAGGATCGGCGCAAGGACCGAAGACGTATCACATGGCCGGGCGCGTCGTTTCCGTGGAAACCGCGAAGCAGCAGGTCACGGTTGACGCCGGAGACATCCCCGGATTCATGATGGCGATGACCATGGGATATTCGGTGAAGAACCCCGCTCTGCTCACTCCGCTTTCGCCCGAAGACCAGATTACGGCGGATGTGGTCGTGAACGGAAACGACCTGTACCTGGAAAATATCTCCATCGTCAAAAAAGCGGACCGGGCGAAAACGCCGGCCTCCAACGACGCGCATCCTCCCACGGCACAACCCGCGAAATAACAAAGGCGCGCCGCGAAAACGGTTTCCCGTGATTCGCGGCGCGCCCGGATCGACCCTCGCCTATTTCCCCTCACCTAGTTCAATGAGGTTACTTTTGGTCCTTTTTGTCTTTTTCGCTTTTGTCTTTGTCTTCCTGTTTTTTTGAATCCTTCCCCTGCTCCTGCGCTTTCGGTTGTTCCTTGCCTTTTGGGGCCGGAGCGGCAGCTTGCGGTTTTTCGGATGGATGCGCGGGATGCACCTCCTCGTTTGATCGCGCCGGCGGTGCAACTTTCGCGGCCGGGGGCTGCTGCACGGGAGGCTTATTTGTCTGGTTTACCGGCGGCCGCGATTGCTGTAGCGGCTCTTGCTGTTGTGTTGGATGCTGCTGTATTTGTGGCTGCGTCTGTTGCTGCGGCTGCTGCTTGATTTCCGGCTGGCGTTGCGCCGGTTGCTGCTCTTGCGGCTGTGTTGGACGCGGCTGTTGCTGTTGTGGCTGAATCTGCTGCGGCTGCTGCTTGATTTCCGGCTGGCGTTGTGCCGGTTGCTGCTCTTGCGGCTGTGTTGGACGCGGCTGTTGCTGTTGTGGCTGAATCTGCTGCGGCTGCTGCTTGATTTCCGGTTGGCGTTGTGCCGGTTGCTGCTCTTGCGGCTGTGTTGGACGCGGCTGTTGCTGTTGTGGTTGAATCTGCTGCGGCGGCTGCTGCCTGACTTCCGGCTGGCGTTGTGCCGGTTGCTGCTCTTGCGGCTGTGTTGGACGCGGCTGTTGTTGCTGTGCCGGCGCCCCTCCCTGCTTGTAAGATTGCGACCTTTGCGGGCCGCCTTCAATCGGCGCGCGCGAAGGCGCGGGAGTTTCCTTTGTGAAAACCTGCCGGTGCATCATCTCTTCGGGAGGTTTCACGGTTGCTGCGGGAGACGCTCCCACGACGCTTTTCCGCTCGGGCGCTACGGTAAAGTTGCGCTGGACTTCCGCATTACGCATCTCGCGCTCATCGACGCGTACCTGGGAATCGCGCACGGGACGCGCGTTCACGAACGTGTCGTGCGAGACGGCGGTGACCGCCGCGACGTTATTCTGGTGCATGTAGGTAACCTTGGTGACGTTCACATTGTTGTAGACGTTCGTTACGTTGACGACGTTCACCGTCGTGTTCGTGATGTTGACGTTCTGTACGTAGCGCTCGCTCGTGTGGTACGACGGAACGTATACTTCGCGCGGACCGAGCGGGAACCACGCGACGCCTCCACCACCTCCGCCACCGCCGAACGACACCGACAGTCCGAATCGCGGCCCGCCTACGAACACAACCAGTGCCGGTGCATACACAGGCCGTTCGACCAAAGGCCCGGGAACCCAGCCCCAGGCATCGCGGACCATAACCCAGCGCCCATAATGAAAGGGCGCAAAGCCCCAGGGTTCATCTTCGATCCAGGTCCATCCCCACGGAGCGACCCACGCCCAATGTCCGTTGCGGTACGGCGCCCAGCCCTCGGAAACGTCCGAAGGAAACCACACGTGCCCGTAACCGGGAGCGTCCCGCCACTCTCCGTGTTCATCGAGATCCTCGTAGCCGATGACATCGCGGGAAACATAGCGGGCGGATACGGAACGCTCTTCGCGGAAGTCGCGAGAGCGGGACCAGCGGTCGAATTCATCCAAACCACTGGCCCGATCGCGGTCATAGTTTAGCGAATCCGTTCCCGTAAACGTGGTGCGTTCGCCGGACTCCATGTGGTATTCGCTTCCGCCGCCGGTCGCTTGGCCCTCGCCCCTTCGCACGGTGACGACGGTTGCGTTGCCGTCGGGGTTCACATCCACGCGGTATTCGCCGGGGCCTTGCAGTGTGAACGCCAGATTCGGCGTGTCGATCTCAAAAGCGTCGCCTTCCCCAAGCTGGCGCACATTGACATTCATCGACCCCTGCGACAGTTGAATCTGCACGATGCGATCGTCAAGATTCAGGAACGTAATGCCGGTCTCGCCCGCAACGCGAATCGAGGAGCCGCCGACGTGCAATTCACCGCGAGAGTTTTTGTCCGTCCACAGATTGTCGCCCGTGGTGAGCGGACGATTGGGATTCGCCTCCACCCAGTCGGTCTCACCACTGGGCTGAAACGAAATCGATCCCTGAATGTAGTTGAGCCGCGCCACTCTTCCCGGCGGATCGTCGTCCGCCCGCGCGGCCGTTGAAAACGCAAAAACAAATCCTACAAGGAGAATTAAAACCGGGGAAATAAACTTAATTTTTCGCATGGCGATTCGTTCCTCCGACATTCGCGAACTTGAGATCGAAACGTATGTTTAATTTTATCACTCTGGATCATATGCCCTGTTCTCGGGCGAATGCTTCCGGTCCAAAGAGGCACCCTCAACTCTTCCATAACTGCTCTACAAAATCCATCGCCGCGCGTCCACACGTATCCTCGGAGAGGACAGGAGACCCTTTTCAGGGCCTCCTGACGGTGAGTGCGGTGAGGGGTGGTGCGGGGTAAAAATTATCTCTAGCGGCCATGACCGCCGCCGGAATTGCCTCCGCGCGATCCGCCGCCGGAAGAACCTCCGCGAGAGCCTCCGCCGCCACCGGAGTTGCCGCCGCGCGATCCGCCGCCCGACGATCCGCCACGGCTTCCGCCGCCCGACGGTCCGCCACGGCCTCCGCCACCGCTGGGTGCGCGGCTGGGATAGGAGCCTCCGCCGCGCGGCGTCATCACACGCTGCTGCATATTGAGGGTTGGCCGGCTCGATCCGCCGCCGTTGTAGCCTCCGCTGGAGTTGCGTTGATATTGCCGCGGCGCCGGGGCCGATGACGGCGCGGACGGCTGCGAATAGCCGGGTCGCGACTGCGGCGCGGACGGCTGCGAATAGCCAGGTCGCGACTGCGGCGCGGCTTGCCCCTGGGATGTCCTGCCACTATTCGATTGCGCCGGTTGGCCCGAGGGCGGAGTAAATGTCCGCCATCCAGGCCGCGAAGATTGCACCGACCGAGACGGCTGCGATGAAGAGGAAGGCGCAGCCGCGCCGCGCTGTCCCTGAATCGACGATGGAGATGGTCGGGACGCCTGCCCGGAAAATGGGGCGCGGCTTGCGTTGTTCGTCGCGCCTGCGCCACGGTTGACGTTGCCCGCGCCGCTTCCGGCCTGAACCGAGCCGCTCGGGCGTGCGTTACTGCTACTGTAGAAATGCTGGCTGCCGCTCGCTCTGTTTGGAATCGAGCTGGGGCTCGCCGGCCGGTTCGTTGATTGGAAACTCGCGCGCGATGGGGACACGGGATGCGCGCCGGTCATCATGCTGGCCTGCCGGAACGTGCCCGCATCCATTTTCGTCTGCTGCATCGACACGCGCGCGGTACCGAATTGATTGCTCGGCATGGAACTGATTCCTCCGCGCACGCGTGCATCGTTCATCGCCCGATCCACGTTGGAATACGCTCCTTGCCGCAGGGGACTGTAGCCGCCGTAATTGTTATGAATGTTGTTGATGTTGACCCCGTTCACGCGGCCGCCGCCGCGCCCATACCACGGGTAGAAACGATCGCCCGGCCCGCACGGCAGCCAGCCCATGTTTCCGTAACCTCCAAAACCGAAGCCGAAACCCATTCCCCAGCCTCCGCCTCCAAATCCGAAGAAGGAGACGTACGCAGGCGCCCACATCGGCTCATATCCAGCATAGACCGGCCCAGGCCACCAGCCCCAGTTCCCGCCATACATGAACCAGCGCCCGTAGTGATACGGCGCCCAGCCCCAGGGCTCGTACGAAACCCAGGTCCAGCCGTAGGAAGGCTCATCCACCCAGCGGCCATCGCGATACGGCGCCCAGCCCTCGTCCGCGGCTGGAAACCACACGCTGCCGTAGTCGGGCACATCCGACCAATGGCCGTAGGCGTCGAGGTCCTGGCTGCCTGTGTAGTTAGGATTCGTGTGCCGCCAGCTTTCCGCGCCTTCAATGGTATGGTCGCGGTCGCTGTTCCACTTGTCCCAGCCGTCCCGGCCGGGCGCTCCGGAAACCTGATATTGCGCGTTGTCCGCATTGCCCTGGATGGTGATGCGCTGGTCGCGCTCGACGTGCGTGCTCCCTTGCGTAGTGGAAATGTCCGCCGAGCCTTTGCGCACATCGACAATCGTTTCGCCGTCGGAATTAACCGTGATGCGGTAGCTGCCTTCGCCCATCGCCGGATGAATGGCTACGTTGGGCGTGTCGATCTCAATCTTCGCTTCGTTATTGGACAGCACTTCGTAATTCGCCAGCCCCTGCCCGATCTGGAGCTGCATCTGGTTGCGCGAGAGGTTTACGACATTGGCCGTCGATAGATCCGACAGCCGCACAACGTTCGCGTGATCCAGTTGAATTTCCGCGCGCGCGTCCGGCCCCGTGGAAATGTGGTCGCCGGTCACCACGGGCGTGTTGATCGTCGCCGCGGCCCAGTCATTCGATCCGCCGTGCTGCGTCGAGACGTCGCCTTGAACAAAGCTGATGCGCGCCGCGCCCGCATCGTTCGGCCGCGCTTGCGGCTGTCCGCCGCCCTGAGGCCCACCTTGTGGCCCGTCCTGCGGCTGCGGCTGATATTGCGCCGGAATCTCCATAGGCTGCTGCGATGCCGGAGGCTCGTCCTGCGCCCCCGCGCCCACTCCCATCCCCACTCCCATTCCAAAAACCAGCGTCCCTGTCAGAAGAACCGTCCCCAGATTTCCAAGATAGCTTTTCATGGCCAACCTCCGCCGCTGTTCAGGCTCACTCGTCCCCATACACGTGTTAGATGATTGCAGGGCGGTGGCCAAACCGGAGCCTAACGCAGAATAAGCGTAAGTTGTTTAGATGCAGTGCATTACACAGATCGTGCAGATGCCGAATCATCCGCCCCAGCCAGCATTCTGGTGGTTCTCGCGCAGGGACTGGTGGATTTCAACCAATCGGTTCGAATGAACATCAACAGCATCCTTAAAAGTCCTGTTGACATAAGGCGAATATAAAGCAAATATGCTAGCCGCCAATGAGCGATCAGCTCCAGTTCGACGAGATCGGCTACTGGTCAGAGATCAAACTGGAAATCCAGAAAGATTATGCGAAGGCATACTCGACGATCCTTTCTGCCCAAAAGAATCCTGCTCTCCACCACATTTATATCGACGCTTTTGCGGGTGCGGGAATTCATCTCACTAAAATGGCCCAAGATTTCGTTCCGGGTAGTCCTCTGAATGCGCTTCATGTTAAACCCTCATTCCGTGAATATCATCTGATTGATATCAGACCCGAGAAGGTCGAAAGCTTGAGGGCGCTGATTGGAAATCGCCCGGACGTATTTGTTTACGAAGGGGACTGCAATGAGATATTGCTTGAAAAAGTTTTCCCCCAAGTAGCATACAAGAATTACAAACGAGGATTGTGCATCCTAGACCCATATGGACTAGACCTTAACTGGGCCGTAATCTACAAAGCTGGACAGATGAAGACCTTTGACATCTTTTTGAATTTTCCGGTTGCTGATATGAATCGCAACGTTCTCTGGCGGAATCCCGACAAAGTTGATAATCCGCAAAAAGAGAGAATGAACTCCTTCTGGGGTGATGGTAGTTGGTACGATGCTGCATATCGCACCGATACGACTCTTTTCGAAATTCCAGAAAAGCAAACCAACGACGATATAGCCGAGGCATTTAGGAAGCGTCTCAAGGAAGTTGCGGGATTTGCTAGGGTGCCGAAACCCATGCCCATGAGAAATTCCAAAGGGGCGATAGTGTACTATCTCTTTTTCGCATCTCAGAAAAACACCGCAGAGAACATCGTGCTTGATATATTCAAAAAATACCAAGATCGAGGGGTGTCCTAATGTCGCTCGACTCTGCAATCGAATGGACAGACGCTACGTGGAATCCCGTTCGTGGCTGCACCAAGATTAGCGATGGGTGCAAACACTGCTACGCAGAGACATTCGCGGAGCGCTTTCGCGGAGTGAAGGGGCATCCCTATCAACAAGGATTCGATTTGCGAATCGTTCCGGAAAAACTTGCCGAGCCATTGCGCTGGCGAAATCCTAAGATGATTTTCGTGAATTCCATGAGCGACCTGTTTCATGAAAACGTGCCGGATGAATACGTCGTGGCCGTGGCGAAAGTGATGGTTGCGGCAAACTGGCACACCTATCAGGTCCTCACAAAGCGATCGGACCGTCTTCGGGAAATGCTAAACTCCTCCCTCGAATTTGCCGCCAATGCGAAGCATATCTGGTGGGGCGTTAGCGTCGAAAACCGCAAGTATGGCCTTCCGCGGATTGAGAATTTGCAGGACACCAAAGCCGCGATGCGATTTCTCTCCGTCGAGCCGCTGCTGGAAGATTTGGGCAAATTCAATCTCAAAGGAATCGATTGGGTAATCGTTGGCGGCGAAAGCGGCCACGGGGCCAGGCCGATGAAAAAGGAATGGGTCGTTTCCGTGCGAGACCAATGCAAGCACGAAGGCATACCTTTCTTTTTCAAGCAATGGGGTGGCGTGCGAAAATCGGCAGCGGGCCGCAAGCTAGATGGCAAGATGTATGACGAATTCCCGCAACGCATCCATCATCCCGTTTTAAAAGCAGACGAGTGCCTCGCGCTGGCTTCAAAATTCGAGACTGACTATAAGAAAATAAATCTGGTGGAAATATCGAGCCTAAATTCGTCTCGCCTTGAACTCGCGGTTTACTAACCCGCATTTCTCACATGCAGGGAAAGAAGGGTTTTAGTAGCACAGGCTTCAGCCTGTGTGGGTTTGAATTTTGTGTGAGCATCAAAAAGTCAAAAGCACACAGGCTGAAGCCTGTGCTACTGGCGCGCGCGTTGCCGGACGATTCTTGCGGTGCTAGGATGCTGCTTCCATGACTGCACCTCATATTTCTTCCCGCCCGCGCATCGGCGTACCGTGGCGCACCGCCGTGGAGGAATCCGCGAACCGCCGCGCGAAGATCGACAACTATCTGCGTGCCGTGGAAAAAGCGGGCGGCGAGCCCGTGCTGATTTCTCTCGCCCGCGAAACGGACCTGCTGAAGCGCGAGGCGGAAACGCTAGACGCGTTTGTGCTCACGGGGAGTCCGGCCGATGTCGATCCGGCGCTCTATGGAGCGAAGCGCCACACGGCCACGGCTGCTGCGGACGCCGCGCGCGAGCGAACCGATTTCGCGCTCGTCGAACACGCGCTGGCCGCACGCAAGCCCGTGCTCGCCATCTGCTACGGCGTGCAGTCTCTGAACGTTTTTCTCGGCGGCAGCCTGGTGCAGGACATTCCCACCGAGATCGGCATGAAAATCCGCCACAGTCCCGAGAAAGACAATCCGCCCGGCGGCGCGGCGCCCGATGCCGTGCACGAAGCGCGTTTCGATCCCGGCCGCATGCGCCATCTTTCCGGCGCGGCTCAGGCGGAGATCAACTCGTCACATCATCAATCCGTGCTGGAGCCGGGGCTTGGCCTGCGCATCACGGCCATCGCCGCGGACGGAGTGGTGGAGGCGGTCGAGTGGATCGAAAATCCGAATTGGGTTGTGGGCGTGCAATGGCATCCGGAACGCATGCCGGACGATGCGCTGGCCCAAGCGCTGTTTGGCGATCTCGTCGCCGCCGCTCGCAGTGGCGCAGCCTAGGCAGGCTGCGGAAAACTCCCAAAACCCTTTGTCATTCCGAGCGAAGCGAGGAATCTCTCTTTCTTTTCCTAGGCGTAAATCGAAGAGAGATTCCTCGCTTCGCTCGGAATGACAAAATTCGAGACTTTTTCCGCAGCCAGTAAAGCCTACGCCACTAACACCCGCTCTACTGGTGCGGCTCCATGCCCTTGGCCTTGAGGACCGGCGCGACCGCGAGGCCGGTCATGAATTGAACGAGGGCCTTGGCGCCATCCGCATCGTGTGCGTTCGCCGCAATGCCAACCGCGAAATTCACGTAGCTCTGCAGATCGCCCGGCACGGGGCCGACGAGATCCACCCCTGGGAAAAATCGGATCTCGGGAATCAGCGAGATGACGAGTTCCGCCTTGCCTTCGGCGACGTTCTTCTGCGGGCGTCCCGCCTCCGCATCGAGGATCAATTTCGGCTTCACGGCATCCGCGATTCCCAGCCGAGCGAACATATCGTAGCTGTGCGCGGCGCTTGCGCCGGTGGGATTGAAGCTGATGGATTTGGCATTCAGCAAGGTTTGCTTGAGCGCCTCGGGCGTGCCGATGTCGGGCTTCGCGGCCCCGGCGCGAACGCCAACGCCCATGCCAGTGCGCGAAATCTCGGTGCGCGTGCCGGCCGCGATTTTTCCCTGCTTGATTAAATCCTCGACCACGTCCGAGGTGAGGATCGCGGCATCGAACGGTTCGCCGGCCTGAATCTTGTCCCGCAAATTTTTCGACGAATTAAACTGCGCAACAAACTTGCGCCCGGTGGCCTGCTCGATCTGCGGAGTGAGCGCCTCCACCACCGGTTTCATGCCGTCCGAAACCATCACGTGAAGCTCGGCCGTCTGCGCCGAAGTTTCGCGCGCAAACATGCCCAATAATCCTGCGCTCAACGTCAGGATTGCCGCCGCGATTGCGAGTAGCGCCCTTGTATTTAGATTCACAATTTCCTCCACGTTTTAGATGTCGTATGTTCCGCAACAATCCCCATCGGTGGATCGTAAAACCGAACCCGGCAATCGAGCTCGTATCTCCGGGAAAAACATTCACAAAGGCTGGTCGGGCCTGGCGATCGTCCGCCACATGTGAGCCACCGGACTCCCATCGTTTCCCAGCCCCTCCTTCGGCTGCCGGAAATGGCGTCCGATGATATCGATGAACGGTTCGATGGAAACGACGGCCTCGGGATCGAAGGCATACAAGTCGTTCACCGTGACGTGGCGCGCATCCATGTACCACGGATGCTTGCGAACCATCTGGTAGGTCGCTTGGATATAGGGCGGGGGCACATAATCGGCGCCGAACAATTGGCGGTACATATCCGGGTACTCATAACCCACGGAGGGATCGGGATAATACCGCAGCGCCTGGTGGTAGCGAATGGCAAAAGCGACTCGTTCCGGGATATACGGCTCGAAGAGTTGCGCTCCCCACCAGCCGTGGTCCGTGCGAATAATTTCCTGCACCACGTCGTGAAGCAGGCAGACCAGAATAATTTCCTCCGTCATGCCGTTCTTCGTCGCCAGATTCGCGCTTTGCAGGACGTGGTTGGATGTGTCCATGAACCTGAATTTGAAAAAATCCAGCAGCGTGGGACTCGCGGGCATTGGCGGCAGCCGTCTTACATTTTCGCCCGTGCGCGGAACATACAGGAAGCCCACTCCCTCGCGGTATTTTCGAGTTTCGATTTGCTCCTCGACTTCGGCGACGGAAGGATATTTCCCGGTTTCTTTTTGCGGGTCTGAAGGATTGCCGCCCTTCGACTGGTTCAACTGGGACATCATGTGGGATTCCAGGGCGTCGGCTCGCGCTTCGGAATCCATGCGGCTGACCGCCTCGGGGCCACCGAGACTGTCGAGAAACGTCTTTCGGTCGATTTCCACGTAGCCTCCTCGTCGCGGATTCTCCATCGGGAATTTTTCCGCAATCCGTTACGCCAAATCCTCCGGCTGGATCGGCAGGCGGCGGACGCGTGTGCCGGTCGCCGCAAAAATCGCGTTGCACAGCGCGGGAGCCACCGGCGGCAAAACGAATTCGCCGGCCCCGGTGGGCGGCGCGTCGCTGGAAATGATGTGCACGTCCACTTCCGGCATTTCATCGAAGCGCATCACCGGATAGTCGTTGAAATTATTCTGCTGCACGCGCCCGCGATCGATGGTGATGTTGCTGTGGAGCGCGGCCGTCAGCCCGTACACAATCGAACTGCGCGCCTGCGCGTCGATGCTCGATGGATTAACGATCCGCCCGCAATCGAGGGCGCACACCATGCGGTGCACCTTGAGCGTGCGCTCCTTGCGATTCACCGAAATTTCGATCACGTGCGCCACGAACCCATTGTACGAAGTCACGACAGCGATCCCGCGAAACCTGCCCGCGGGCAGAGGCTTGCCCCATCCGGCTTTTTCCGCGGCCGTCTCCAGCACGGCAAGGTGCCTCGGCGATTTCGCCAGCAGGTGCCGTCGCAACTCGTAGGGATCTTTCTTCCCGGCGGTGGCCATTTCGTCGATAAAACTTTCCAGGAAGAAACCGTTCTGCGACGCGCCCACCGACCGCCAGAAGCCGATGGGAACGCCCGTGTTCACCAGCTGATAATCGACGAGTATGTTGGGAATCGCGTAGGGAACATCGTCCAGGCTCTCCACGCTGCGGCGATCGAAATTATTTTTGAGTGGCGCGAACCGCGCCAGCAGCGACGGCGAGGAGACACGGCTCGACCACACCACCGGCCAGCCATCCGCATCCAACCCCGCCACGCATCGCGCATAGGACACCATGCGATAGTAGTCGTGCTGCATATCGTCCTCGCGCGACCAGGTCACCTGCGCCGGGCCTCCCAGCGCTTTGGAAACTTCCACCGCTTCGCCGATAAAATCAACTTCGAATTTGCGCCCGAATCCGCCGCCGAGAAACGTCGTGTGGACGAAGACCGCGCTCAGGTCCAGGCCCGTGATCCTTGCGGCCGTGGCCTGGGCGTTGGTCTGCGCCTGCGTGGGCGCCCACACGTCGCAGCGATCCGCGCGCACGTGCGCGGTGCAGTTCACCGGCTCCATCGTGGCGTGCGCGAGGAACGGAACCTCGTAGGCAACTTCAAATTTCGTGGCCGCGCCGGCGAGGCCCGCCTCAACGTCGCCCTCCTTGCGCGCAACCGCGCCGGGTTGCATGGAGCCCTCGACCAGCGATTTGCTGATCGCGGCGCTCGTGAGTTGCGCGTTCGGTCCCTCATCCCACTGGACATCGAGCGCGCGCCGCGCCTGCATCGCCGCCCACGTATTTTCGGCGACGATGGCGATGCCGCTCGAGATCTGGATCACATCTTTCACGCCGGGGACCGCTTTCGCCTTCGCCGCATCGAAGCTGGCGACTTTCCCGCCGAACACCGGGCAGCGCGCCACCACCGCGTGAAGCATTCCCGGCACGCGCACGTCAATCCCGAACTGCGCGCTGCCATCCACTTTTTCCGGCGTGTCGAGCCGCTTCATGGGCTTGCCGATCAAGTGGTACTGGCTTGGTTCCTTGAGCGGCACGTCCTGCGGCACGGGCAATTTTCCGGCCGCTTCCGCAAGGTTTCCATATGTCAGCCGCCGCTTGGTGGGAGCGTGCAGAATCGTGCTGTTTTCCGCGCGGCATTCCGCCGGGCTCGCGCCCCACTTTTGCGCCGCCGCTTCCAGCAGCATCTGGCGCGCCGCCGCGCTGGCCTTTCGCAGAGGAGTCCATGACGTGGGCGTGCCCGAACTTCCGCCCGTGCCCTGCACGCCAAATCGCGGATTAAAGTAAACCTTGTCGGCGGGCGCGAATTCAGTGCGAATTTTTTTCCAATCGCAATCGAGTTCGTCGGCAGCAATCATCGCCAGGCCCGTCAATATACTTTGTCCCATTTCCGATTTGTCGATGAGGATGGTTGCCAGATCGTCCGTGCCAATGTGAATCCAGGCGTTGAGCACAACGGGGGAATTCGACCCGGCCGCCGCCGCTTCCGCGGCGCCGGGAAAATAGAACCCGACCAGCAATCCGGCCGATCCGGCGGCGCTCGCTTTGAGGAAGCTGCGACGATCCATATTCGATGCGTTGAGACTCATGCCCAGCCTCCGGTCGAATGTGTGTCTGGATTGCGGTTCCGCCGAATCGTATGGCGGCGGATGGCCCGTGTCAATCCCGGTTCGAGTAGCGCGGGCTTCAGCCTGCGGGGGTTAGTCCTGGCAAGCATTAACCGCCGCAGGCTGAAGCCCGCGCTACTCTGCCCCATCGGACTAATACCGCCGCAGGAAGAAAGCGATCGTAATTCCAGAGCTTACGACAATGACAAACGCGCGCACATATTTTGGGCTGACTTTCTTTGCCGCAATCACGCCAACGTATCCGCCGATGACGGAAGCCACGAGCATCACCAGCGTCTGCGGCCACCAGATTTTGCGCGCGATGATGAACAGCACGGCGGCCACGCTATTTGCCGCCGCTCCCATCAGCGTTCGGTTCGCATTCATCACATGGATGTCCTTGAGGCCGAATACCGTCCATGTCGCGAGCATCAGGATTCCAATCGCCCCGCCGAAATAGCCGCCGTAGATGGCAATGAAAAATTGAATGACGACAACCGTCACCGGGCCAATATGAAACGCGCGCTTTAGAAGCGGCGAAATGCGCGGCCCAAACGCGATGAGCAGCGTTGCGACCAGCAGCAGCCAGGGAATCACGGTGTCGAATGTTTTCTGCGGCGTGAAGAGCAGAAGCAGCGCGCCCACTATGCCGCCCGCCACGCTCACAATCAGCAGGGGCAGGAACGGAAAATCGTCCGATTTCCGGAAATCGTCGCGGTAGGCCCACGCGCTCGCCAGGACTCCCGGAATGAGGGCCATCGTGCTCGACGCATTGGCCACGATCGATGGAACCCCGGTGAAGACCAGCGCCGGAAACGTCAGAAACATGCCCCCACCCGCGACCGAGTTAATCAGTCCGGCGGCCAGGGCGGCGACGATAAGTAATAGATAAGAAGCCATATGGAAAAGGAACGATCAAATTTAGCATTCTTTTTCTTCCGGGTCCTCTACAAACGGCGGACGCCATCAATAAGTTTCATCCCGTACAGTGACCCAACTGTAGGGAAGGACAGTTAATGAGTTAACCTTGCCCCGCACAGCCATTGTTGATCCCCACGCGGGTTCGTCGCATCATCGGACATTGAACTAAAATCGTGCGTCGGAGAGTGTGTCCATGTGCTGGACGAGAAAACCGTGCAGCATATTTGGGGCGATTTCGACGCGTTTCGCCGCGTCGCGGGAGAGGAAGGCCGCGCGACAGAAAAAAAGAACGACTGATCCGAATTTCTCACAGGAAATTCGCCATCACTCTCAGTGGCACAGGCTTCAGCCTGAGTGGTTTTGATTTGTGCCCAGCGAATGTCAAAAGAACACAGGCTGAAACCTGTGCCACCAGAACAACAGGAAATCATTCGGGCAGTTAAAATGCAACCACATTGTTTTCAATGAGTTAAGCGAACAGTAGTCCTCCGCATTCGCTTCCCCACCATTTCCACAGGACTTCTTTTCACGCCACTGGACCTGGCCTACCCCTTTGGAGTAGGCTTAGTTGACCGTTAAGTCCTGGATCGTGCTTCTGCGAGGTTCGAAAATGACCACGGAAACCGAGCGCCCAATTTTTCGCGGAGTAGTTTGTCTTTATTGCAAAGAGCCAATCCCCGTTCCCGCCATCGTAGGCAGCCTGGAAGAGTCCACAGGCGTGGAAACGGAAACGTTCCAACCAAAATCGCAGGTCTTCAACATTCGCTGTCCCTCTTGCCATAAGGAAAAACCGTACCGGACAAGAGAAATCGTCGCCTTCGAGGGAACCTTCGAACAGGCAAAGCTCCCCGTCGGCCTCGGTGCGTTGCGCTGGAACCTGCAGCCGGGAATCGCCCGCTCGGCAAAGGCCTGATCGGAAAAAGCCTGGCCGCCATTTTTCACCGGCCTCCGCGCATTCCGTGCAGGACCGCCTTCACAGGCAGAGTGGGAAGTGCCGCGCAAAATTACCCCACAGCCAAGAAATCCTCCGTGCGCACGCCCAGTTGTGTGAAAATACGGGACGGGTTGAATCGTTGGCCGGCTGCCGCCGTCTAATCCAACGAAGCATCTTTCATAAACAAAGCTTTGCGATATTCTTCGCCGGAGATAATTTCGTCCGATGCAAGTTTCGATTCTTTACGCCTTCATAGCGGGGATCATCTCGTTCCTGTCTCCCTGCGTGCTGCCGCTCGTGCCGGGATACGTTTCCATGCTTTCGGGCATTGGCGTCGAGCAGCTCCGCACGGGCCAGCCGGCGCGCAACAGCCTGTTTGCTTCGTCGCTGGCGTTTGTCTCGGGATTCTCCGTGGTGTTCATCAGTTTCGGGGCTTCGGCCAGCGCCGTGGGGCAATTCCTGCTGCAACACAAGGCGCTGATGGGGCCTGTGGCTGGGGCCGTCATCGTGTTGTTCGGCCTGCATCTGGTCGGCTGGCTGATCAAGCTGCCGGTGAACGCGGGCCTCGTGATCGGCGGCGTGCTGGCGTTTGGCGCGGCGATTCTTTGGCGGCGGTCGGGAACCGACACGGTAGGACCGGGCGGCATGTTCGGCTCCGTGCAACTGCTTTCGGTGGCGTTTATTTTCCTGGCCGGACCTTCGCTGACGCGCTGGCTCAACCGCGATATGCGCTTCCACAATCTCGGCGGCCAATCGCAGCAAGAAACCAAACCCGGCGGCGCGCTTTCCGGCGTGACCAGCGGCTTTCTTCTCGGCTTCGCATTTGCCTTTGGCTGGACGCCATGCATCGGCCCGATTCTCGCCGCCGTCCTCGTGCTGGCCGCGAATACGCAGACGATTTCTCGCGGCGTTTTTCTGCTGGCGGTATATTCGACGGGCCTGGCGGTTCCCTTTCTGCTCACGGCGATTGGCATCAACCAGTTTCTACGTTTCTACCAGCGATTCCGGCGCCACCTGCATACGGTGGAAGTCCTGAGCGGCGTGCTGCTGCTGTTCGTCGGCGGGCTGATATTCTTGAACCGGCTGGCATGGCTATCGGGTAAACTGGGATTTCTGAACAAGTTTGCGCTATAGAGGAGTTTTGAAATGAAGAAGGGCATCTTTGTTGCCGCGGGTGTGATCGCTCTCCTGGCCGTCATGATCTGGGCCGACCGCAAATTCCCGCCCGCTACCGTGCCTGCCGCGAGCGCTTCCGCCACGCCAACCGATGCCCCAACCGTCAGCCTGAAGGACCTCAACGGCAAGGACGTCACCCTGCAGCAATTCAAGGGCGAAGTGGTCCTCGTGAACTTCTGGGCCACGTGGTGCGAACCCTGCAAAGTGGAAATCCCGTGGATGATCGAATTTCAGCAAAAGTACAGCCCGCGCGGCTTCACCATCCTGGGAGTGTCCATGGACGAAGACGGCAGGAAAGCCATCGATCCGTTCCTGGCGAAAGAACGCTTCGACGTGGGCGGCCAAAAAGTGGCCATGAGCTATCCGATCCTGCTCGGCAGCGACGCCATTGCCGATAAATTCGGCGGGATCATCGGCCTGCCGACCAGCATGCTCTTCACGCGCGACGGTAAGAAAGTCAAAACCATCGTCGGCCTCGTCAATCACGACGATATTTCCAAGGCCATCGAGAGCCTGCTGTAGGCTCTATTTCTTCCCCTGCCGCACGACGATCCTCATGGTTTCTTACCACTGAGGAGATTCTTGGAACTATATTGCGGACGAATTTTTCTTGGCGCCCTCCACGCATTGAAGAATAGAATGTAACGCGAAGCGCATGAGACCTCGAATCCATCATTTGCGCGAACCGGTGGGCGTGGCGCTGGAGACGCTGCGCGCGCACAAGATGCGCTCGTTTCTCATGCTGCTGGGCATCGTGCTGTCGGTTTCCACACTGATCATGGTGGTGGCGCTGATCTCCGGCGTGAATCTGTACGTATCCGATCGCATTGCCAATCTCGGTTCAAACGTATTTCTGGTTCTGCGCTTTCCGATCATCACGGACATGGACGAACTCGTGAAAGCCACTCGGCGGAACAAGCCGCTCACCTGGGACGACTACCTGTATTTGCGCGACCATTCAAAACTCGCCCTGCGCGTCGGCGCTCAGGTCACTCGCCTGGGCCGCACCAAGGCCAATGGCCAGACGGTCGAGGACTCCACCATCTACGGCGTGACGGCGAATATCGGCGACATGAAGACCGAAGGACCCGCGGCCGGACGCTATATCACGGACACCGATAACGAGCACCGGTCGTTCGTCGCGCTGATCGGCTCGGACATCGCGGAAAAACTTTTTCCCGGCACGGACCCCATTGGCAAAGAACTCAACGTGGACGGGCGTCCCTACGAAGTGGTGGGCGTCGGAAAACCAATCGGAACGGTGCTGGGCCAGACGCAGGACAATTACGTGTACATCCCGATCGAGTCGTGGATGAAGTTCTACGCCACGAGCGGGACCAGCCTGTCGATCAACGTGCAAACGCGCGGCGGCGGCTGGATGTCGCGTACGCAAGAGGAAGCGCAAACGCTGATGCGCGCGCGCCGCCGCCTGCATCCGAACGACCTCGATAATTTCGGCATCCTGGACGGCGGCTCGCTTGTGGATTTGTTCCGGCGAATCACCGGAGCGCTCGCGGCCTCGATGATTGGAATCGTGGCGGTGTTTCTCGTGATCGGCGGTGTCGTGATCATGAACGTGATGCTCGCGACGGTGACCGAGCGCACGCGCGAAATCGGCATCCGCAAATCCATGGGCGCGCGCCGCTCCGACATCCTCCTGCAATTCCTGACCGAAACCGCCGTGATGTCCACGCTCGGCGGAGCGATCGGCGTCGCCCTGGCCTACGCGTTTGCGCTGATTGTCGCGGCCAATACGGACGTGCCGATGCACGTCCCGATCTCGGCGGTCATCATTGCCCTGGTGGTTTCGACCGCCGTGGGCGTATTTTTTGGGCTGTATCCGGCCAACAAGGCCGCGAATCTGAATCCGATCGAGGCGCTGCGGCAGGAAACCTGAAGAGCCTGTGTAGCAACGGCCAAATGTTTGTAGGGCTCGGCTTGTAGGGCTCGGCTTCAGCCGTGCCGTAAAGTGTGCATTATCCCTGCGGCTTTACAGGCTGCGGAAAAA
>PLUM01000094.1 GCA_003165465.1 Acidobacteriota bacterium | reverse complement strand
ATACTGGGAGAGCGGTAACGATGGGAAATGCCATCTTGGATTTTGGAATTGATGCCTCTCGGTTGAAGTACATCGGCGAAGGCCTTCAGCGGCCGGAGTGCATCCTCGCCGAGAAAGACGGCACGCTTTGGTCGGCGGATTCACGCGGTGGAGTCGTCCGTCTGCGCCATGATGGGACGCAGGAGATTGTTACCCAGAGGATCTCCGAGCACTTCTCCAGCGCCAACAGCGAAGCGACTCGCTACCTTACGGGGACACTTCCGAATGGCCTGGCGTTCGCCGCCAATGGGGATATCCTCATCTCGAACTTTGGAACTGATCGTCTGGAGATTATGTCCCGCACCGGCGAGTCAAGAGTACTGGCCGACAGTATCGAAGGCGAAGCGATTGGTAAGGTCAACTTTGTTCTTCGCGATTCCAGGGGGCGCATTTGGATCACCATCTCCACAAAGATCAAGAACTGGATGCACGCGCTCCGAACCGATCTACCTGACGGCTACATCGCACGCTATGTGGATGGAAAATTTCGCGTCGTTGCGGAAGGATTTCACTTCACGAATGAGATCCGCATGGACGCGAAGGAAGAATATATGTACGTCGTGGAAACCACAGGGGGCTGCATCAGCCGGCTGCGCGTGTACGACGACGGTTCGCTGGGCCAGCGCGAAATCTTCGGCCCGCACGGCCTCGGGAAGGGAGCTTGGCCCGATGGCATCGCATTCGATAGCGTAGGCAACCTCTGGGGAACCTGCGTGTACTCGGACAAGCTATTTGTGCTGACCCCGCAAGGCGATCTGCGGGTGCTTCTCGACGAGGGAGATCCAGTCAGGGTAGAAGCACTGGAGAAGCAGTTCCTCGCCGGCGCCGTCACGGAAGACGTTCTCTTTGCCACTGGGCGCGGAGTGGCTCCGTGGATGGCGAGTGTCACATTCGGCGGCCCTGATCTCCAGACGGCATATATCGGCTCATTGCGTGGACAGCGAATTCCCTACTTCCGGGCGCCCGCCCCTGGATTGCCAATGGTGCATTGGAACGAAAAACACTGAATCGAAACCTCTCTTTTACACAATTGGAGATCAAACCATGGCAGTGACAGCAGCTACGCTTGAAGCGAACTTCATCAACGGCAAGTGGATTCCCGGGTCTTCTCAGACCGTCGTCGACATCGTCAATCCGGCAAATCAGCAGAGTCTCGCACAGGTCTCACTTGCCGATGAAGCAGACACTGCGCGCGCGATTGAGGCTGCAGCCTCGGCGTTTCCAGCATGGCGGATGACGCCTCCGCAGGACCGTATCCAGTACATGTTCCGATTCCGTGAACTTCTGCTCGAACATGTCGACGAGATTGCTCGCGTGACGACAAAGGAAAATGGGAAGACCGTCGCCGAAGCTCGTGCCGAGTTGCAACGCGGCATCGAGAACGTAGAGGTCTCGTGCGGCATGCCGACCATGATGCAGGGCTACAACCTGGAAGACGTGGCGCGCGGCGTGGACGAAATGATGATCCGCCAGCCGCTCGGCGTGGTGGCCGCGATTACGCCATTTAATTTCCCCGGGATGATTCCCTTCTGGTTCATGCCTTACGCGATTGCCACCGGCAATACGTTCATCCTGAAACCGTCCGAGCGTGTGCCGCTCACCATGATGCGCGTCTTCGAATTGCTCGAACAGGTCGGACTGCCCAAAGGCGTCGTCAATCTGGTCAACGGCGGAAAAGCCGTGGTCGATGCCCTGCTGGACCACCCCAAGGTCCGAGCCATCAGTTTTGTGGGATCGACTCCGATCGCGAAGTACGTGTATGCGCGCGCGGCCGCCAGCGGAAAGCGGGCGCAGTGCCAGGGCGGCGCGAAGAACCATGTTGTCGTCCTGCCCGATGCCGACATGAAAATGGCCACGCAGATCATCAGCGACAGCGCTTTTGGCTGCGCCGGACAGCGTTGCCTGGCGGTTTCCGTCGCGGTCACGATTGGCGAAGCGCAAAAAACTTTTCGCGATTCGATCACCGAAGCTGCCGCGTCCTTGCGCGTTGGCGATGGGCTGGAAGAAGGCGTCCAGATGGGGCCGGTCATCACGGCGCAGAGCAAATCGCGCATCGAGTCGCTGATCGGAGTTGGTGAAAAGGGAGGCGCGAAAATCCTTCTCGATGGCCGCAACGCCCATATTCCGAAGCATGAATCGGGCAGCTTCCTGAAACCCACCATTCTCGACGCCGTGCCCGCATCGAGCGAGCTGACCGACACGGAAATCTTTGGCCCCGTGCTCAGCCTGGTCCACGCGAAGGACATGAACGAAGCGCTGGCCTTCCTCGAGCGCAGCCCATACGGCAACCAGGCGTCGCTCTTCACTTCCAGTGGCGCGGCGGCGCGCCGATTCCGCTACGAAGCCCCCGCAGGCAACATCGGCATCAACATCGGCGTGGCCGCCCCCATGGCCTATTTCCCGTTCACCGGCTGGAAAGGCAGCTTCTTCGGCGATATGCATGCCCAGGGACGCGACGCCATCGAGTTCTACACGGACAAAAAGGTAGTCATCGAACGCTGGGGCGAAGAGCACTCCCGAAAATTCTAGACAAACGCCATGCGACTAGGTTTTGGTTTGGTATGAACTGGGTGCCCCATCCTTACTAACTTTGCAACGGTGAGGCTTTTGACTTTATGCCCGAGCGGGAATATTCAATGCTTCGGCGATGAGTTGGTAGGAGCGCTGGCGGGCCCGGTAGTCGTGCAGGATGGCGATGATCATCATCTCCTCGACGCACAGGCTTTCCGCCATACGGTTGAGCGCATCGCGGACCTGCTCGGGCGCGCCCACGATGTAGGGGGGCCATTCCCCGCGTCCACGCACGACGGCATCTTCCTCGAATGCATGGCTGCCGAGTTCCGCGATGGCTTGCTCGGGCGTGGGCACTGGCAGGCGCTTTCCTTCGACGCGAATACGGCGTATGTGCAACTGCGTGCTGGTGAACAGGCGCTTCGCTTCGGCTTCGGTGTCCGCGCAGATCACTCCCAACGCGACAATCGCTCGTGGCTGGGCCAGGTGTTTCGACGGCTGAAAATTCGCGTGATAAAACTCCAGCGCTGCCGGAGTCTCCTCAGCCGAAATGAAGTGCGCGAACGCATACGGCAGGCCCCACTTCGCGGCGACAGCCGCGCTCCACGAACTTGACCCGAGCAGCCAAACCTCCGGCGCGCCCGGCATGTCAGGCGAAATCTTGATGCGCGCGAAGGGATGCTCCGCCGGAAAATCTCGATGGAGAAACGCGAGCAGCTCCAGCATTTGCTCCTGGAAGTCTTCATTCTGCGGACGGTCGCTGCGTTCGCGCCTCAAAGCAAACGCTTCGAGGCCGCTTCCGCCCGGTGCGCGCCCGATGCCCAGGTCGATGCGGCCCGGATACAGCGCGTGAAGCATGCGAAAATTTTCCGCGACCTTCATCGGACTGTAATGCGGGAGCAGCACGCCGCCGGACCCTATGCGAATCCCGGAGGTTTCCGCGCCCAGCCTGGCGATCAATATCTCAGGCGACGGGCTGGCCAGCGTGACGATGGCATGATGTTCGGCAATCCAATAGCGTTCGTAGCCGAGCTTGTCGGCGAGGCGAGCCAGTTCGATCGTATTGCGAAGCGCGTCGGCCGGAGTGTAACCATCGGAGACGGGTGACTGGTCAAGAACGGAAATTTTCAGCATGGCCTCACTTTGTTTTTGCCTTGTTGTAGTGCAGGGCTTGCTTGACAGCGCCGGTTGAAGAGACTGTGTGGCAGTGGCCAGATCTTTGTAGGGCACGGCTTCAGCCGTGCCGTAAAGCGTGCAATATCGATGCGGCTTCAGCCGCTGGCCGCTCCCGCATCAGTGCACGTAATAGCCGTTCTTGGCCAAAATCGTGTAATCGCGTCCTTTTTTTCCAAACGAGGGCGCCAGACGAACATCGAGCTTGTGCGGCTTTCCTTCCGCTCCCGTGGCTGTCGTATAAAATCCCATCGTGTAGCGCGTCTTGATCCGCTGAATCAGCGCGCTGAATGCGGCATCCAGATTCGCCGTATTTTGAACGTCGAACAGTTCCCCACCCGTTGCGTCCATCACTTTTCGGATATTCACCAGCCCGGGAACCATGCTCGCGTAGAAAATCGTCGACGGCGGATTGTATCCCGGTATTTTTAGGTTGTAGAGAACCGTGTCTGCGGCAATCGCTTCAGTGACGATGTCGCGCGTTCCCTGCCCGCCCGCATCCGTGCCCACGTCGTCGCTGATCAGGATGATGACGCGCCGGCCGCTCGGCTGCGTTTTAAGGAAATATTCGGCGGCGACGAAAATGCCATCGTTGATATTCGTTGCGCCGCGCGCCTGGAACGTGCTGATCTGATCGGCAACCTTGTTCTTGTCCTTCGTGAACGGCAGGCGCAGTTCGGCTTCATTCGAGAACGTGAACAGCGCCACCTCGTCTCCGGGCTTGAGAGCCGCGAGAGCAACGGTCGAGGCGTCGCGCAATGGAGCCAGGAATGGGTCGATCGAATCGCTCAAATCCAGGACCAGCGCCACGTTGAGCTGCAATTCGTCGCGGCTGAACACATCCATTTTCTTCAGAACGCCGTCTTCTCGCACCTCGAAGTCGTCTTTTTTTAGGCCGGCCATGATTTGACCGTCCTTCGTCTTCACCGTCGCGTCAACCAATACCAGGTTCACGTTCACGCGAATGGTGCCCTGGTCCTGCGCGCGAACGGGAATCCCGCAGGCAATCGCCGCGAACATAATCAGGCCCGGCAAACACATCCTGCTTCGCTGAAATTTAGGCATGGTTGTAGTTCAACGCTCCATAGCAACGATTGCGATCTCGCGGCAAAGCATCAACTTTAGCCGCGCGCAGGACCACAAGCAAGCGGCCCGTGCATTTCAAGCAGATCGCCGGTGTGCGATTGTGACCACGCTCGCGAAATAAGATGGAGGCTTCCCGAAAAATTCAATACTATGAAGGAGTAGCATCGGGAGATCCATGGCTTCGTCAACGATCGCGCGGAATCCGCGGGAAGAAAATCCGAAGGCGATGCTCCACGCCTCCATCGTAATCATCATCGCGTTTCTGGGAACGACGCTCGCTCAGCCCGAAGTTCTCGGACGCATCCCGCTGCAGAATCTCCTGAAAAACGAGTTGCACGTGGATCGCGCGGCGAATGCAGCATTTTTCTTTTGGATGGGCCTGGCGTGGTATTTCAAGCCGCTATTCGGGATCGTTACCGACGCTTTCCCTGTCTTCGGAAGCCGCCGCAAAAGTTACATGATCGGCGGCGCAGTCCTTGCAACTCTCTCCTGGATCGCGATCTACTTCACCCCGCACCGATACAGCCCACTGATGTGGGCGTGCACCCTGCTCAGCTTTTTCATGGTGATCACGAGCACGGTCGCGGGCGGATACATGGTGGAAACCGCGCAGGCTATCTCCGGGTCGGGTCGCCTTACGTCCATGCGGAATTTTGTCGAGCAGTTCTGCTACATCATTACCGGACCCACGGCCGGATTCCTGGGGAGCATTGCGTTTGGCTGGACGGCTTTGAGCTGCGCCGCCGCCATCTTCCTGGTCGTTCCCGCAACCTATTGGTTCCTTCACGAACAGCAAAGGAAAACCAACGCCAGGGAACTTTTCGATCAGGCCGGAAAACAATTGGTGAAGGTCGCGAACGCAAAAACCATGTGGGCAGCCGCGGGATTCAGCGCGCTATTTTATTGCGCGCCCGGCCTTGCCACCGCCGTATTTTACAAGCAACAAAACGATCTGCTTCTCAACACGCAAGGCCAGGGAACCTTGCAATTCCTTAGCGGCGTATTTGGCGTGCTGGCCGCGATCGTATACGGCGTCTACGGCTGCCGCCGCTTCACCCTCCGCACGCTGCTCATGGTGTGCCTGGGGTTCGGCACGGCGGCCAACCTTGGCTACCTGTTCTACACCTCGGTGGGCAACGCGCGCCTCATTGAAAGTTTTAACGGCTTCGGCTACACGCTCGCGGAGGTCGCCATGATGGATCTGGCCGTCCGCGCCACGCCTGCCGGCAGCGAAGGCCTGGGCTTCTCCCTGATGATGAGCGTCCGCAATCTCATGCTGTATGGTAGTGATTGGTTCGGCTCGAAGTTGATCGAAACCTACCATCTGCACTTCAACACACTGGTCATCGCCAATAGCTCGACCACATTCCTGGCCGTCCTGCTCGTCCTGCTGCTCCCCAAAGTAATCGTCATGGCAAAGGACACCGACGCCGCGAATGCAGGAGCGGAACTCTCCGTCGCTCCCGCTCACATCATTCAGGAATAAGAAATCCGCGAAATCCACTTTTCACAACGCCAGCCCCATCGAGTTCAATCGTCCATGAGGCCAGTGGCGAGTTGCCGTAGCGCGCCTCTTCAGAGGCGGGGTCTTCCGCCAGGTTACAGAGACTTTCCGATTCGAGTAGTCATGCAGATTCCTCCAAAAAGCTAGTTGCGCTCCGAGGCCTCCGAATTTTGCTATTCTTGCGCACATGAAATACCTACTCATGGTCACCGTGGCAATCGCCGGGGTTATTTTTGGGGACATCGCCCCGCGCGCGGCACCCCAGGCGGGAACGGATGCGCGCGCACGCGAGTTGATCCAAACGCTCCATCTCACTGTGCTGCTCAAGGAATCGGGTTATCTAGGGATTATTGGAAAATCTTCGCAAACGGTGACAGTCGATGGGCGCGCGCTCGCCGTGCAGAGCCAAAACTATTACATGCTCACGCGCGAGCGCCCGATTAACTATCTCCATTGGCTAGCACCGGACGACACGCACATCCTCATCGAGGGCGGCCCGGTGGACTATTTCATCTTCCACCCCGACGGACGCGCGGAGAAAGTAACGCTTGGCCTCGACCTCGCCGCCGGGCAGCGGCCCGTGGTGGCCGTGCCGGGAGGATGCTGGAAGGCGCTGCGTTTGCGCGACGGCGCGAGCTACGCGCTAATGGCCAACACGCTTTCGCCCGAGTTCACTCCCGACCGCGTAAAGATCGGCGCCGACCCAGACTGGATAAAACGCTACACAAATTTCGCCCCCTGGGCCACTCCCCAAGCTTTACGTGAATTCATTGGCCCCAATTGGATGCCGGAATAGTTGTCCATTGGCTCGCTCGGAACGACCATGGCAATGTGGCTGGGAGGCACTGCACAATATTTATAGCCATTGGCGCCGCGCCACCTCAGGCTGGATCAGACCCTCCCCCGAGTCCACCGACCTCTTACGCTACGGCGCTTCTACCTCTCAAGAAATGGAAGACGAGGAGCACTAAACCCACGACGAGAACAATGTGAATGAATCCAGTGATAACGTGAAAGGCGAAAAACGCGAGTAACCAAAGAACGATCAAAACCGCTGCGATTATCCCAAGCATGTTTGAATCTCCTTGTTCCCGAGCGCCAGAACATCAGCAATCCCGTTCTCCATATCTTCTTCCTGATGTTTTTTGCCTCCAGGAAAACAATGTGCACACACCAGAATAGACATGGAGAAGGCGGACGTCTGTACCGTAAGGAACACTTCCAGATTGTGATTTCACATTCAATTATCCCGGGTGCCGCGACGGCGCTTCAAAGCGCAGCCGCAAAGCCGACGACCGGCTCCGGAACGCAAGACTACAGCCAACTTTACGAAGGTGACGCCAACCGGCTGACAGAGACCCTGGCGATGCTGTGACGGCAAGGTCGCATATTGTCGAACATTCGCAGTGTGATTGATTGTGTTCCACAATGAACAGACGTGACCGCTCGAACAAGCCTAGACTGTGGCAGCTTGAAGAAGCTGAGGAGGCTCTCAATGTCGCATTTAGTCCAAAACAGAACGGCTCCAGACAGGTTGCCAGTCGCTTACTCATATTGGTACGACACGCCAGTGGTCTTGCGCGTCGCCACGCCACGGACCCAAAGGTTGCAGACGGAATTGCACTGCACGATTACGGGTGAATCGGATGCTGCGGTGCACATCCGCATTGGTCAACGGGACAGGAATGTCTGCAAGACAATGATTTTGGCCGTCGAGGAAATACCCGCCCCTCGTCGTCTGCAGTAAGGCTGAGACGCTCATGAAGACGGGTTGGTAGGTGACTAGCTTGGCTCTCCCATCTACTGCGGTTGCTACTAATTGAGATGTGTTCCTTATGAGACAGACACACTGTGTCTCAGTATTTAAGATTCCGTAAAGTATTGCTAGCTGTTGATCCGAAGGAAGGACATATATGGAACGCTCAGCAGTTCCACCTTTGGTTGTCTCCCGGGAGCCGGGTTTTGCCGACACTCCAGGCAAGAATGAAGCGCCTTCGTCCGGTGTGTCTTGGCCGGCGATACTTGCTGGCGCGTTTGCGGCCGCCGCTTTGTCGCTGAGCCTGCTCGCATTGGGCACGGGCGTCGGCTTGTCCTCCGTTTCGCCATGGTCAAACGTGGGCGCATCGGCCTCCGCGATTGGTATCGGCGCTATAGTCTGGCTGATCGTCACGCAAATCATCGCTGCGNNTGGTGTGGGCGGTTGGCCTGGTAATTGCGGCTGCGTTTTTGGCGTCGGCAGCCACCTCCATGGTCGGAGCAGGAGCACAGCTCGGTGCCACCACTTCCGGGAAGACAACAAGTAATCAAGCGAACGGGCAGGCCTCTGATCCCAACGA
>PLUM01000076.1 GCA_003165465.1 Acidobacteriota bacterium | reverse complement strand
TCTGCTGTCTATTAAAGTGATGCTGTCCGCAACCGCTTTCATGGCGCTGTTTGAGTTTGGGAAGAGCCTACTGATTCCTTCCATCACCCTTTGGCGATCTCACCTCATTACTATTGTTGCGGGCGGCGTCATAGCGACCGTAGTGAGTCACTTTGTTTTTGACAAGATTCACGCGGCCGCGGAATCCTTCCGCAAACTTGTCGAGCAATCTCCAGATGCCGTGATGGTTCATCGCCAAGGTAAAATCCTCTTTGTGAACATGGCCTGCGTCTCACTGCTCGGTGCTTCCTCCGCTGATGAACTCCTTGGAAAGCAAATGTTCGAGTTTGTGCATCCGGATGATCGCACAGCCGTGAGAAAGAGGATTCAAGAATACGCCCACGACTTTACAAACGTCCGTCACAACGACACAAGGCTTATCGGTCTAAACGGAAAGGAAATCTACACGGAAGCAGTGGCATGTTCGATTACCTTTCTCGGACAAGCCTCGATGCAGGTGGCTTATCGTGATATTTCATGGCGGAAAGAAGCGGAAAAGAAGTTGCTGGAAAGTGAAACGAGTTTGGCGGCGGCACAGCAGGTTGCCCATCTGGGCAGCTGGCAGCGGGATCTGATTGATCTAGACAAATGGGAGCAGGGTCCGTTGCGTTGGTCGGACGAGATGTTTCGTCTCCTTGGCTACGACGTTGGCGAGATCGAGCCCTCGAGAGCGAACTTCGATCGCGCCATCCACCCCGAAGACCGGGAACGCATACGCGAGCAATTGTCAGCAGCGATGCGCGAGAGAAGACCCTACAGCACCGATTACCGGATCATCTTGCCCGACGGCACCGAACGCAACCTCCACTCGCAGGCCGTCGTCGGCTACGACGAGAAGACCAAGAGACCGTCGAAGATCTTCGGGGTCTGTCAGGATGTCACCGACCGGAAACGGTCGGAGCAGGAATTAATCGTGGCAAAGGAAGCTGCCGAAGCAGGCAACCGGGCGAAGAGCGAGTTCCTGGCAAACATGAGTCATGAAATTCGCACCCCGCTGAATGGAGTCATGGGGATGACCGATCTAGCATTGGAAACCGACCTCACGCTGGAACAACGGGAATATTTAGAGACGGTGAAACTCTCGGCGGATTCTCTACTCACGGTAATCAATGACATTCTCGACTTCTCCAAGATTGAGGCGGGGAAAATAGATTTGGAGTTGAAGGATTTCAACCTGCGCGACAGCCTGGAAACGACCCTGAAAACGCTGGCGCTGCGGGCGGACGAAAAGGGACTGGAGATTTTGTGCGAAATAGCTCCGACGGTTCCGGACGTCGTTCGGGGAGATTCCAACCGACTTCGCCAAGTCGTGATCAACCTGATTGGGAACGCCATTAAATTCACAGATCGGGGTGAAGTGGTATTGAATATTCACGTCGAGGCCGAGGAGGGTGACGACCGAATCCTACATTTCACCGTATCGGACACAGGAATTGGAATTCCTGCCGAGAAACAAAAATTAATCTTTCAACCCTTTTCCCAGGCGGATACCTCGACGACGCGAAAATATGGCGGAACCGGCCTCGGATTGACTATCTCGAAGCGCCTTGTGGGATTGATGGGCGGAAACATGTGGGTAGAAAGCGAAGTTGGGCAAGGAACCCATTTTCACTTCACAGCCCGGCTTCAGAAGTCAGAGAAACCGATGGAAGTCGGGTTGATTGCCTCATCTCCGTCCTTACAGGGCGCGAAGGTTCTAATCGTGGATGATAACCGTACGAATCGGCGGATTCTGGAGGGAATGCTGAAAGGCTGGGACATGAAGTCGACATCTGTGGAAGGCGGAGAAGAGGCGATAATGCAACTCTCCACAGCCTTAAATGTGGGAGACCCGTTTGCGCTGATTTTGACGGACATGCACATGCCGAAGATGGATGGTTTTTCCCTGGTTGAACAAATCCGGCAACGGCGAGAATTGTCGGCGGCCATAATTATGATGCTCACTTCGGCGGGCCATCGAGGGGACGGAGCTCGCTGTCAAGAACTTGGGGTAGCCGCTTACTTGTTGAAGCCCATTCGGCAATCCGAGTTACGGGAGGCGATTTCGCGAGCGCTGGGAGCGCCAACACAAAAAGGCATAATTCCTCTTCTCACTCGATACTCGTTGCAAGATGCTCGCGCCCCCCAAACTTCTTTGTCTGTGCTCGTGGCGGAAGACAATGCCGTAAACCAATTACTCGCGACCCGACTATTGGAAAAACGAGGACATCGCGTGGTAATAGCAACGAATGGTCGTGAGGCCCTTGAAGCGATCGCAAAAGACAGGTTCGACCTCGTCCTGATGGACGTGCAAATGCCAGAGATGGACGGACTTCAGGCTACCCTTTCGCTCCGGGAAATAGAAAAGGAGAAAGGAGATAGGTTTCACCAGCCCGTTATTGCCCTAACCGCTCATGCCATGAAAGGTGATCAAGAACGATGTCTGACGGCCGGGATGGACGGCTACCTCACCAAGCCAATCGAGCCACAGGAGCTGGACGCGATACTAGACATTTATGTGGCGCGCCGAATCTCAGCGGCGAACTCACCGGAAACCGTTGAGCAAAGGAAATGAACAGCCTGAAGATTCTAGCTAAATAGTGACTTAAGAGGCGGTAGGTCCAGCGTCTCTGTAGCAATGCGGGATAGCGCCTGATAAACGTCTTCTCGGAATGTGGCATCTGTCAGACTCACAGTTACCGAGAACGCCGTTTCTCAGAACTCCGCCTCCTCGGCCAGGGTGGTCAAGGTTCCTTGTAGATCACCGCGTGCGCGTGCTTCGCTAGGATTGCCGCATCCTCGGCTTTTGTAAGCGGAACAACTTTCTCTCCTTCGCGAACGGATTCCGCACGCATGAATTCATCGAAACCCGGCGCCGAGAAAACATAAATCACATGGATTGCCTCTTTTCCCGTGTTTACGGCGGAAATCCACGTCCCAGCTGGAATGAACACAGTGGCACCTGCATGCACCTCCCTTACAGTGTCACCCAAATTTACTTTGGCCAAACCGTTCTGCAGGAACAGAATTTCGTCCGATCCAGGGTGGCGATGAGCGTCTATCTTTCCTCCGGGCGGAATGTCCTCCGTCCCGAAGACCAAATGCGATGAGCCACCATTGTGTGGATCAACTTTCAAAATGAACAGTGAAAGTTAGCTTTCAAGGCCCTCGATAGATCTCCACACTCGGCGTTCGCCCTCATCCTTTTCGAGGATCAGTGGCGTTGCTTTGGCGGACTGGGCTTGGACGTGAGACGGTGCGATGGCTGAATTGCAAACGAAGAAACCACAAACGCCCAGAAGGAAACTAGCGGGTCGCATAAGGACCTCCTCACAATTTCGAGCAATGCGCCTTGGTTCAGTACGAGGGAATCTATCCCGCGTTTCATAAGGCAGTCAAGCGAGCGTGCAGACAACGGCTATCCAAGTCCCGAGAAGCCGGGGCGGTCTCAATGGGTCGTTGCAACACTAGCTCAAAGTCTTCTTATAGGAATCTACGAGGCTGATTTCATTCGCGGGCGTCAATTCAAACAAAACAAAGCCCTGTTTAGGTTCTGATTGAATACTGCCGTACAGATTGATTCTCGATGGGAAGTATTGTCAGATCAACTGGTTATAAGGTGTTGCGTCGACCGGTTGAGCTGGCAGGGATTATCGGAATGTCGGAATCAGTCGCGTAGGGCGACATGACCTGACCGGGGATTTTTGTGCCAGGTGAAATGAGAGAGAATTCACTTGGAGGAAGACCGGTTATGGCCTTGAAGAGATACAAGCCGGAGCAGATCGTGAATTTGCTGCGGCAGATTGAAGTGGAAATCGCGAACGGAAAAACAACCCCGCTAGCTTGCAAGGAAGCGGAAATCACCGTGCAGACCTACTACCGCTGGCGGAAGGAATACGGCGGTTTGAAACTGGATCAAGCCAAGCGTCTGAAAGAGTTGGAGCGGGAGAATGCGAAGCTGAAACGGCTGGTGGCGAAGCTGTCTTTGGAGAAGCAAATTCTGAAGGATGTAGCCGGGGGAAACTTCTAAGCCCTGAGCGGCGGCGTTCGCGCCCCGAATGGCGGCTCTCCGGTCGCCTTCGGCTCCCTGCGATCCGCCATTCGCAAACCCCCTTCCGTCGGAGGTTGTGCTATAAACTCTCTCACTAGCCGTGGTACAAAAACTCCATCAGGTCAAGGGGTAGTTGAGGAGAAAATAATAATGATTCGCATAATTCTCACATGCCGTGACAACCCTAATTCAGAATCCAATCGCCTTCTTTCTCTACGAATAGGAACGCATAACGCGGGTAAGGCGTGTCGCTGCCCTCGCACCTGACCACGCGTGCTTTGCCAACGAATTTCGCATCTCCGCTAATCAGATACACCTCAATCGTGGAGTCCTTACTCAGTTGTGCAGTGCAGCCACATAAGAACCCGCTTCTGCTGACATTTTCCGTTGCGCTCACTTCCTCAAATGGTTTTTGGCTCATATCGGTTCCTTGTAGCTTTAACATGACCCGCAGATGAACTCGCACTTCACGTCTTCGGTCGGGCTGGGCGGCGTGCAATACCTTCGCCAGGCTGGCTCGCAAGGCGTCAAAATCAACCGGTTTTTCGAAGAACGCTATGGCTCCAAGTTCCTTGCACAATACTTTCGTGGTTGCACCCACTTCTCCACTTATGATGATTATTGGAATCAATTGCGTGAAAGTCATGGATTTAAATGTTCGACAAAGCTCGTAGCCGGAAAAATTGGGCATCCTCAGGTCGAGCAGGATGGCGTTGGGTTTGTCCTGCAGGGCCATGGAGAGGGCCTGCTCCGGATTTCCGGTATCGATGATTTCGTAGCAGTCCGCGAGATTTATTCGCAGGAGTCGCCGCAGGGCCTCTTCATCATCAACGATTAGCAATTTATCCATGATACGATTGTCCCCTATTTGTCCGAGGTGACGCCAGATTCGGCGATCACCGGTTCCGCGCCAGCCAGACTACCGGTTTCCTTCGTCTCTTTACCTGCGTCCAACAGCTCCCGGATCTTGCGCATCAGCGCTTCCTCTGTGAAGGGTTTGTGGAGTAAGTGAATGCCTTCCTCAAGAACCCCATGACCAGCGATAAAGCTGTCCGTATAGCCGGACATATAGAGCACCTTCATCATTGGATGAAGCGGAGCCAGCCGCTCTGCCAGTACGCGTCCGTTTATTCCGGGCATCACTACGTCGGTGAGCAACAAATGAATGGGGCCGTGGGTTTGCGCCGCTACCTGCTCGGCTTCAGCCCCGTCGGCTGCTGTCAAGGTGTGATATCCGTTTTCCTTCAAGAACAACTGCGCCAGCAACCGCAAAGGTTCCGCGTCTTCTACTAACAAAATGGTCTCGGATCCACCTACAGTCGGCGGGGCTGGAATGCTCTCGCTTCTGGGAGCAAGTGACTGTTCGATACGTGGCAAATAAATCTTGAATAAAGCCCCTTTTCCTTTCTCAGAGTCAACTGCGATGTACCCATTGCTCTGTTTCACCACCCCATAAACGGTAGCAAGTCCCAGCCCCGTTCCTTTGTCTCGCCCCTTGGTGGTGAAAAACGGTTCAAAAATCTGCGCTTGGGTTTCCGGATCCATCCCTGTGCCCGTATCCGTGCAGGCCAGCATGACGTACTGGCCTGCGATCGAACCGGGATGCTCCCTTGTAAATACGGCATCAAGTTCCGCGTTTGCCGTGTGAATTGTCAACTTGCCTCCATCCGGCATTGCATCCCGCGCGTTGACCACAAGATTCATCACAACTTGTTCGATTTGTCCCGGGTCCGCTTTAACCTGCCCGATACTAGGGTCGAGGACCAAATTCAGGTCAATGTCTTCTCCGATCAGACGGGGCAGCATCTTTTCCATTTCGGATACCAGCGCGTTCAGGTTCAAAATCACGGGTTCTAGGACCTGTTGACGGCTGAAGGCCAAAAGCTGCCGCGTCAATGCTACAGCGCGCTTACCAGCTTTCTCGATTTCCTCTGCGTATTCATACGAGGGTTGTCCGGGAACCAGAGTTCGTTTCATCACTTGGATGTAACCAATAATGACCCCAAGGAGGTTGTTGAAATCATGGGCGATCCCTCCAGAAAGCCGCCCGACCGCCTCCATCTTCTGCGCCATGCGTAACTGCCGCTCCAGCACTCGCCGCTCCGTCACGTCTTCTGCGAAAACCTCAATGCACGTATTACTCTCTCCCTTTACAGTCCAGCCGCTGCACCTCACTGTAATGAATGTGCCATCTTTCCGCTTCCATTCGACTTCTAAGTCTTTGAAATGTTGGTCACGCAGAAACAGGTCGTTTATCCTTTGGTACTCGGCAGGATGACGGTAAATACCACTTGCGAGGTTAACTGTTAACAATTCGTCCTGCGACTCATATCCCAACATCTTTTCGAGAGCCGGATTGACCATGAGGAGGTCCCCGGTCAAGTTTGCCTTGAAAATGCCATACGGCGCATCTCCAACCACGGAGCGAAAGCTTGTCTCCGATCGCTGGAGATCATCCGCCGCGCGTTTCCGTTCTGTGATGTCGCGATTAACGATGACTATTTTTTCGGGTTCACCATTGGAATTTCGGATCACGCTTGCCGTGGATTCCAGTACCAGCCATGTACCGTTCTTGTGGCGGATGCGATACTCCATCGGTCGGCCCACCCCCGTGCGACGCGCTTCCGCAGCT
>PLUM01000100.1 GCA_003165465.1 Acidobacteriota bacterium | reverse complement strand
TTGAATGTGAATCTGCGCGGGACGCTCGAAGTGGTGCAGTTGGCGCGGCGATCGCAGTACTATCACGGGCTGCGGCGGTTTTCGAATGTGAGCACGGTGGCGGTGGCGGGGAAACGAAACCACGAAGTTGTTTTGGAAGATGAGTCGATTGAGTGGGAACGCTCGGATTACGATCCCTATGCGCGGACAAAAAAATTCTGCGAGCACATGGTCCGCGAACTTCTTCCCGATGTTTCACGTACCGTGTTTCGTCCGAGCATAGTGCTCGGCGATACCCGCCGCGCGGAAACCACGCAATTCGACATGGTCCGCGCATTCGTCTTTCTCGCGGGACTCCCGCTGCTGCCGTTTCGCGCGACCGACCGCATCGACATCGTGCCGGTGGACTACGTGGCGGAATCCGTCGCCATGCTGCACCAGAAGCCCGATCCGAAGCACGAGATCTACCACCTCTCGTCCGGCACGGGCGCGGAAACCTTTGGCCAGCTCACGCACGCGCTGGCCGCATCGGCCGGAAAAATGAAGCCGGTGTTTTGGCCGGGGCTCGAGCGCAATTTTTCCTCGGTCGTAAACTGGCTGGCGAATTATCGCGGCACGGTGGGGCGCAGCGCATCGCTCCTGAAAGTGTTCATGCCGTATCTCGTGTGGGACACGGTGTTCGACAATTCGCGGGTTGTCGCGGAAATGGGCCGCGTGCCGGAACCTTTTTCCAAGTATTGTTATCCGCTGCTGCGATTCAGCCGCGACCATCGTTTCTCATATCCCTACCGGCCGTGGCCCGAATCCAACGGTGCGGAATCCGCGCGAGGGCCGCAGCCATGATGGACTTCATCCTGGAAGCCTGGACCAGTTCGTACATCGAACTCTCCAGCCTGCTTTGGAAATTTGGGGCGGGGCGCCCCTGGCAGCCGGGCGAAAAGCTGAAGCTGTTTTTCGCGGGGTATAACGGCGCGCGCAACACGGGCGCGGACGTTCGCGTCGAGGAAATGCTGCGCCAGGTGCGGCACGTACTGGGCGATGCGAATGTTGCGCTGAGCGTGATGACGTTCGATCCGAACCGCTCGCGCGGCTACTTTGGCGGAGCCGCGCAAGTGCAACTCCCCATGATTTTCCCGCCGTTTTTGTTTAGCGAGGTGCGCAAATACCACGGAGTGATCGCGTGCGAAGGCTCGATGTTCAAAAGCAAATTCGCCAACGCGCTTTCGACCATGACGATTGGCGCGCTGGGAATCGCTTCCTCCGAAAATAAACTTTCCATCGGCTACGGCGGCGAGGCCGGAGCGATGGACCCGATGCTGGAAAAAATATGCGCGCATTACTGCCGCCGCTCGCTGATCATCACGCGCAACGAGGAATCCCAGGAGGCGCTCAGCAAGCTCGGCATTCCCACCGAGTTGGGCACGGACACGGCTTGGACCTTCGAGCCGCATCCCGCGGAGTACGGACGCAAAGCCCTGATGGACGCGGGCTGGGACGGGACCACGCCGGTACTCGCCTTGTGCCCGATCAATCCGTTTTGGTGGCCGGTGCGGCCGTCGCTCGCGAAATGGTTCGCGCGGAATCTTTTCGGCGCGTACAAAGAGAGCCATTACCGGTCGGTGTATTTCCATAACTCCGGGCCCGCGGTGGATGCCGCCTACGCAAAATATCTCTCGTCCATTGCCGGGGCGGTGAAGGCATTTCGCGCCAGGAAAAATGTGTTTCCGATTCTGGTGGCGATGGAGCGGCTCGACGCCCGTGCCTGCCAGGCGCTTGCGCCGCAACTGGGCGGAGTTCCCGTATTCACTTCGGACACGCACGACATGTACGAGCTGGTCAGCATCCTGCGCTGTTCAAGCATGATGGTTTCTTCGCGTTATCACGCCATGGTGACGTCCATGCCGGGCCTCGTTCCCTCGGCCGGAATCACGATGGACGAACGCATCCGTAATCTGCTGCGCGAACGCGGGCACGAGCATCTGCTGCTTACGGTCGACGATCCCGACCTCGAAGCGAAACTCATCACCGTGCTCGATCACCTCGCCAGCGACGCGGACCAGGTGCGCGAGGGAATCGGCCGCAGCGTCGTGCGCAATCTGAAAACCATGGCGCGCATGGGTATGTATCTGGAGCGCGCCGTGCGCGAGCGCTATCCGGAATTTCCCGCGCGCACGGGCGTGCGCGGCTGGGAAGAGTATCTGCCGCCGCTCAGCCCCACGCTCACGAATCTGCTCGACACCTACGAAAGTACATCGGCCGCCGTGGCTCGAGATTAAGCACTAATTTCCCGCAAACAGCGGAACGATTTTCAGTAGCACAGGCTTCAGCCTGTGTTCTTTTGACTTTCGCCAGCCACAAATCAAAACCACACAGGCTAAAGCCTGTGCTACTAAAACCATCCCTGATCGGAAATGCAATCCGACTCATCGCGATCGTTTCCCGGAACAAATTCATCAAAGACGCGTGAGAAATCCGGTCTAAAGATTTGAGTCGGGCGTCGCACGGAATTTATTGGCGCTGAGGTTGTTGCTCGGGCGGCGGCTGTGGTTGGCCGAAAGGCCCGGGAGCCTGGACAGGCTGGCCTCCGGGAGAGACTGGCGGCTGGCCTGGTTGCGGCGGCTGGTTCGGATTCGGGTTCGGGTTCGGATTCGGGTTCGGCCCTCCGGCTGGTACGGACGGCAGTCCGGACGCCGGTGGCGTGTTGGGCTCTCCGTGTCCGGCATAGATTGCCGGAACATCGTGTGGCGGCATGCGCAGGGCGCGGGGAGTTACCAGGATGAGCAGTTCCGTTTGCTGAATGTTGGTGGTGTCTTCGCCAGTCAGCAAACCGATTCCTGGAGCGGTCGAGGTCCAGGGCAATCCGCTGGCGGTTCTGATGCTGTTCGATTGAAGGATGCCGGAGAGGATCGACGTTTCGTTTTCGCGCAGGCGAATCGTTTGTTCGATGGTGCGGTTGCTCAGGATGGGAATCCCGTTGATGCTCGAGCCGGTCAGGCTCTTGATGTCAAACTGAAGCTGCAACGTGACTTCATTGTCGCCGTGGAGGCGCGGCGTGGCCTTGACCTTCAATCCCAAATCCACATAGTCGGCGGATGGATAGCCGGTTTGCGCCGACGATAAATTCGACACGCCTCGCATGGAGTTGAGCGTGACGCTCACGCTGTTCGACGCGTTGTTCGCGCTCACGACGTCCACGGTCCCATCGCCAATCAGATCGGCTGCAGCCACGGCAATCGGAGAATTTCCCGTGGGCAGGGACACGGGCGCATTAAACGTTCCGTCGCCATTTCCGATCAGGACATCCACGTTGTTTGCCGATTCGTCCGCCACCGCGAGATCCGGATTTGTGCCAGTGAAATTCGCGGCCACGATGCCGACGGGGCCGGACCCGATGGCATAAGCCGCTTGCGCGAGGAACGTGCCGTTGCCGTAGCCCAACAGGATCGAAACCGTGCCGTCGGTCTGGTTGGAGATGGCCAGATCGGCGTGGCCATCGCTATTGAAATCGGCCGTCGCAACTCCCGCGGGTCCGTTCCCGGTGGCAAAAGTTGTTTGCGCGAGGAACGTGCCGTCGCCCTTGCCAAGCAAAACGGAAACGGTATTGTTGGCACGGTTCGTCACCGCCAGATCCGCATTGCCATCGGCATTGAAGTCGGCGGTCGTGATGGCCGACGGCGAGATGCCCACGGGGTAATCGATCTTTGCGCCGAACGTTCCGTTCTGGACGCCGCCTGTTTTAATGCCGAGCAGGATCGACACCGTGCTGGCGGCCGTCCCGTTTCCCTGATTGACGACGGCAAGGTCAGGCTCTCCATCACCGTCAAAATCATAGGCCACGAGCGCAACGGGATTGCTCCCTGTCGCATAGGGCACAGGCGCCTGGAACGTGCCGTCCCCATTGCCCAGAAGAATCAGCACGCGGCTGTTGGCCCCGTCCGTCACGGCGATATCGATGTTGCCGTCATTATTGAAATCGCCCGTGACCACGGCCGAGGGGCTTGCGGCCGTGGTTCCCACAGGAATCGTGATGGGAATCTGCGCGCCAAATGTTCCGTCGCCATTCCCGAGCAGGATCGAAATCGTTCCGTCCGCCTGATTCGCGACCACGAGGTCGGGATGTCCATCCTTGTTGAAATCCGCGATGGCGACCGACACGGGACTTTTGCCCGTGGCGTAATCCGTGCGCGGCAGCGACGCGCCCGAAAGGAGCGCCTGCAAGAGCGACGTCGTGGTCGGGCTCACATCCGCGGAGAGCAATCCCAGATCGATGGGGTAACGGTCGCCGACGAAAAACGTCGCCGGCTTTCCATCCTCCGCGCGAAGCAGGATTCGCTGCGCGCTATGCACCGTACTGAGAGCCTGGCCGAAATTCGCGCTCGCTCCGGGCATGGTGGCAAGGAAAATCGTTTTGCCTCCGCCGAACGCGATCAGCGCGGGAAGCGCGGAGCCCGACGCCGCGCTCACGGCGCTGCTCCCGAAAATACTTTGCAGCACTTGAATCAGCGTTCCGTTATTCTGCGCGGCCTGGAGCTGGCGGATTTCGGGCAATGTGAGCGCAAACAGGTTCGAGGCCGTGGGCGGCGCGATTCCCAGCTGATCCGCGGTGTTGCGATCGAGTTCCAGAATTTCAATTTCCAGCATCAATTCGCCGTGGGGCTGTTCGATCTGCCGCAGAAGGGCTTGCGCGAGCGCGACGTTTTGCTCCGAACCGCGCACGGTGAGCGTGCGGGTCGCGGTATTGAGCTGCGTCCGCGCGATGCCGGTCATCTCGCGTACCGTACGCACCGCCTCGTTCATCTCGTCCGAGGTACCGGAAGCCGGGAGCAACAGTTCTTTTTCGATTTCCGGCGTATAGTCCCGCTCTTTTTGCGGTGTGTCCTCGGTGACGAACAGGGTATGCGCGTCCACCACACGAGTGAAGGATTTGGTCTGGCGGGAAAGTACCATGATCGCCGTTTCAAAATCCAGATTCGGAACCTGAAACTGAATCGCGCGGTCGTGCAGATCGCCGTCGAAAATCATTTTTATGTCAAATTGCCTGCCGATTTCCTCATACGCGCCGCGCGTCGTGCCCCGATAGTCGAACGTCCAGGTTCCGGGCTTGAACATCAGCTGGGGCAAGCCGGCGAGGCGAGGGCTTTTTTCTGGAACAACTTCCGGCTCGACTTCCGGCGCGATTGGCGTCAACTCCGCCAAGCGTTCCCGCGCCACAACGTACTTCGGATCGATCTCCAGCGCCTGAGCGAGCAGCGCGCGCGCGCCGGGAATGTTTCCGGCAATCGCCTGCCTTTCCGCTCCATCGACGAGCGCTTGAATCACTTGAAAGCGGGCGTGTTCCCTCAGAATCGCGTACTCGCGGTTTGACGGATCGTAGGCCGCCGCTTCGGAATAAGCGGCAAACTCCGCTTTCCAGTCGCCGGATTGTTCCGCGCGGCGCCCTGCAAGAAAAGCGCTGCGGGCGCGGCCCTTGTCCGCGTGAGGAGGCTGTGCGGGCGGCGATGTGGCCTGCGCCGGCGAGGCAGCGGGCGACGAAGGAGCATTAGAAGAAGGACCATTCGAAGAAGATTGGGGCATGGCAGGGCCCGTGAGGAGCAATCCGGCAAATGCGACTGCCGCAAAGCGCCTGGCGGCCATCACCAATAGGCCCGCAGGGGCGTGAACCGAGGGGTGACATCGAGGCTGAAGCATGACTATCATGTGGAGGGATATTCTAACGCCGGGGGATAGGGCGGGGCGTGAAAACTTGAAAACTGGGGAGTTACAAACTTGACCGTGGGGAATGGGGTGTGTAAACTTGATATTTCCAGTTGCGATTGAGTTGCAACTGGAAGAGGCGCCTCAACAAGTTCCATTTCAGGCAGGGACTTCACTTCCCCGCTGAAGGAAGCCGGTAAAGCGTGGGGTGCCACAGGAATTGCGGCGCGAGTTTTACCAAAAGCCTGCAAATTTAATATTTTTAGGATTAAGGATTACGTTTGCTCTCTTCTTTTCTTATCGCTCTTCGTGAAGGTGTCGAAGCCGCCCTCGTGGTCGGCATCGTGCTCGTCTACTTGAACCGCACGGGGCGCTCGATGCTCGTGCGCTGGGTGTGGGGAGGCGTTGCGGCCGCCGTGGCTTCTAGCCTGGCCATCGCCATTGCGCTGGAGCGCTGGAAGGTCAGCCAGGACGGATTCGAAGGGTTGCTGCTGCTGGTCGCGTCCGTTTTTGTGGTCACAATGATCGTCTGGATGAACCGCGTGGCGCGGCAGTTGAAAGCGGAGATCGAAAGGCACGTCGAAAGGCACGCTGCAAAATCCGAGTTTTCCGCAGGCGTTGGTCTCGCCACGTTCGTCTTCCTCATGGTGGTTCGCGAGGGCGCCGAGCTTGCGCTGATCCTGCGCGCGGTGGAGCTTTCCACGGATGGCCTTGCCGTCTGGATCGGAACGATTCTGGGGCTGGGCGTCGCGGTTGCGGTGGGAGCGTTCTTCTTCGAAGGGACGCTGAAGATTTCTCTCGGCAAATTCTTTTCCGCATCCAGCACCATTCTCATGATCGTCGCCGTGCAACTGGCGCTGACCGGGATACACGAGCTGAGCGAAGCCATGTGGCTGCCCTCCAGCCGCGTGGAGATGGCCTACGTCGGCCCCATCGTTCGAAACGAATTTTTCTTTTTCACCGTGATTCTCGGAGCGGCGGCGCTTCTCGTCCTGCGCGAATGGATGGCCGCGCGCGGCCAGGCGGCGGAGAACGTGCCGGACGCGGCCGAACGCCGGCGCATCGAATGGGAGCGCCGCAAGCAGCGCCGCTGGGCGTTCGCTTCGGCCTTTACCTGCACAGCCGTCATTCTGATTCTGGCCGCGGAGTTCGCGTACACGCGCGTGGCCGCGACGACCGAGGCTCGCTCGATCACGGCGGAAAGCGGAGCGGTCCGCATTCCCCTGGCCGACATCAGCGATGCCAATCTTCACATCTACAGCGTGGATGCGAGCGGGACGAGCCTGCGCTTTCTGGTGATTCGAAAGCCGAACGGAAGCTGGGGCACGGCGCTCGATGCCTGCCTGATTTGCGGCATGGCCGGCTACCGGCAGGATGGTTCGAACGTGGTGTGCCGCAATTGCGCCTCGGCCATTTATATTCCAACCATTGGCGAAGCGGGCGGGTGCAATCCGGTGGGGGTTCCATCGCGCGCGGAGAATGGCGCGCTGGTGATCGACGTTTCGAAGCTGGCGGAAGCGAGAAGCCGAATTTCCAAATAGCGGGAAGAAACCCCGGGTCTGAAGACCCGGGCACAGCATGGGTGCGCAATCGCGTTTTACTGTAGCCCGCCTCTTCAGAGGCGGGGTTTTCCGAGCCGCAGCGCGCCAGATTCATGCTAGGCACGAACCAATTATGTTCTTGCGAATTGTCAGCGATTCCTTCAAACGCAAGCCGCGCCGAAAAATTCTGACGGCGGCGGCGCTGGCGCTAGGTATGGCGGTTGCGACCGCCACGCTCGAAGTTGCCCTCGACGTGGGCGACCGCCTCGCGCGGGAATTCCGCTCCCTCGGCGCAAACCTGCTCGTCACACCCGCATCGGACACGCTTCCTCTTGAAATTGGAGGAGTCGACTACCGCCCGGTGGACGCCGGGGCCTACTTGCCCGCGAGCGATCTCGGCAAACTAAAAACAATTTTTTGGCGTAACAATATTGTGGGGTTTGCTCCGTTTCTGGACGTTCCGGTTGAGATCGCATCCGCCGGACCAGTGCGAACTTCGCACGAGGATTCGCACGAGGAACTGATCGGCACGTGGTACAGCCACAGCGTTTCGGTTCCGGACGGCAGCGCGTTCACCACTGGAATTTCGGCCACCAATCCATGGTGGCGCGTCGAAGGCCGCTGGTTTTCGGACACCGCGGATGAGGGCGTGGCGGGCGCGGCGCTGGGGAACCGCCTGAATTTGCGCGCCGGGAGCAAAATTAAAGTCGATTCCGGCGGCCAGTCGCGCACGCTGACCATCACGGGCATCGTCTCGACCGGCGGACGCGAGGACAACTCGATCCTCGCGCCACTCGAAATCGCTCAGGCTCTTGCCGGACGCCCCGGCCAGTACCGCCGCCTGCTGGTAAGCGCGCTAACAAAACCCGCCGACTCTTTTTCGCAGCGCGATCCCGCCACCATGACTCCGGTCGAATACGACCGCTGGTATTGCAGCCCGTACATCTCGTCCATCTCGCACCAGATGCAGCAGCAATTGCCGGGCGTGGAGGTGCGCGCGATCCGGCAAGTGGCGGAAGGCGAAGGGCGGATTCTGACGCGCGTCAGCGGCCTGATGTGGCTCGTGACGATCGCGGCGTTGTTCGCGGCGGCGCTCGCCGTGGGCGCAACGTCCGCGACGACCGTGCTCGAACGGCGTCTGGAGATCGGATTGATGAAGGCGTTGGGCGCGAGCCGCCGCGCCGTGAGCGCATTTTTTATCGCCGAGCAATTATTTCTTGCGCTCGTGGGCGGCCTTCTGGGATACGCGCTGGGAATTATTTTGGCGCGCGCGCTGGGCCTGGAAATTTTCGGCGTCGCTCCCGCGCTTCGCTGGATTCTGCTTCCCATTGTTTTGCTCCTCGCCGCTGTCGTGGCGCTGATGGGGAGCCTCCTGCCGCTCGGGCGCGCCTCGCGCGTCGATCCCGCTCCCGTGTTGCGGGGAGAGTGACGACGTGGCCAACCGCTCGATGTTCCTGCGAATCCTGTGGAAATTGCTCGGCGCAAGCCGGGGCCGGCTCACGGTCGCGCTGATCGCGCTGACGAGCGGCGCGGCGGTCTGCTCCGCGCTGCTGAACGTCAATCTGGATGCGGAGCGAAAACTGACGCAGGAATTCCGCACGCTTGGCGCAAATGTCGTCATCGCCCCGCCCGCCGCAGGCAGCGATGCCGCGCTCGCCGACGCCGCCGTTCTGGATCGCATCGCCGCATTGCACGCCGCGCGCGTCGTGGCCACCGCGCCCTATCTTTACGTGGCGGCGAATTCCGGATCGCAGCCGGTCATTCTAGCGGGGACCTGGTTCGATCAAGTGTCCCGGATGAATTCCTGGTGGAAGCTCGATGGCGATTGGATTTCCTCGCGCGACGATCGCGCGCATTGCCTTGTGGGCGTGACCGCCGCTCGGCAGTTGGGACTCGCGCCCGGAGGCCTGGTCGAATTGCGCTCCGGCGGACACAATATTTCGCTCACGGTCGCGGGAATCGTTACCACCGGAGGCGCGGAAGATAATCAAATCCTGACGAGCCTCGATGCGGCGCAGGCCCTGGCGGGCCTCGCCGGCCGAGTGAGTCTTGTACAATTGAGCGTTTCCGGAACGCCCGCGGAGATCGAGAGCGTCACGCGCGTGCTTGCAGACGCTTTACCGGGCCTCGATGTGCGCCCCGTGCGACAGATCGCGGCGGCCGAGGGAACGATTCTCGGGCGGATTCGCGGATTGCTTTTCTGGACCATCGCGCTGATTCTGGTTCTCTCGATGCTTGGCGTGCTGGCGTCGATGGCGGCGCTGGCGATGGAGCGCAGGCGGGACGTCGGCCTGATGAAAGCGCTGGGCGGAACAGTGCCGCGCATCATGCGGTTATTTTTGGCCGAAGCCGGAGCGCTTGGCGCGGCGGGCGGTGTGCTTGGTTTTCTGTTTGGAGTTATTCTTGCCCGGTGGATGGGCGAGCGCATATTCGGCGTCGTGATTTCAGCGCGCCTGGAAGTTTTGCCGATTACCGTCGCGCTGACCATGGGCGTGGCGCTGGCCGGGTCGTTTCCGCTCCGCCTTCTGGGGCGCGTGCGTCCCGCGGAAATTTTGCGAGGAGAATAGTTGCGAGGAGAATGATGGCGCCGCTCGTACAGGTCGAGCAAATCGAAAAACGCTTTGGCGACGTGCGCGCGCTGGACCGCGTGAGTTTCGAGGTCGAGGCGGGCGAGTGGATTGCGATAATGGGGCCTTCCGGCTCCGGCAAGACATCGCTCATCAACATTCTTGGCGGGCTCGATCATCCAACGGCGGGCCGCATTTCGGTCGACGGCCTGGAAATCGCCAATCTGGGCGAGCGCGAATTGACGCGCTACCGCGCCGATAAAATCGGCTTTGTATTTCAGCAATTTCATCTGGTTCCGTATCTGACGGCCCTCGAAAATGTGATGCTGGCGCAATATTTTCACAGTATCACGGATGAAAAGGACGCCGCCGAAGCCCTGCGCCGCGTGGGCCTGGGCGACCGCCTGGACCACGTGCCCGCGGCGCTTTCCGGAGGAGAGCAGCAGCGCGTGGCCATCGCTCGCGCTCTGATCAATCAGCCAAAACTGATTCTTGCCGACGAACCCACGGGAAATCTGGACGAGGCGAACGAAGCGGTCGTGCTGAACCTGTTTCACGAATTGCACGATGCGGGGCATACGATTCTGGTCGTGACCCATTCGCAAGCCATCGGCAATCTGGCGGACCGCCGCATCGAGCTGGAACACGGGCGCGTGGCCCGCATCGTGACGACCTCGCTGGCGAAGGAGTAAGGAACCTCGATGCCCATTCCGATTGACGCACGCGGAAAACCGGCCAGCGTGAAAGTGCACGTATCGTCCGGCGCGGGAGTGGACATCTCCTGGGCCGACGGACATGCGAGCCACTACGATTTCGCCTACCTGCGCAAGGAGTGCCCGTGTGCGATGTGCAACGACGAGCGGCAGAAAAAGGCGGATGGGCTGCAAAAAAACGAGCAATTAAAAAAAGGAAACGCTTCGGCCTCGCCGCTCAGTTCCCCGCTGCTTCCCATGTTCAAGGCGAAGATTGCCGCGAAGACGGCGCAGGCCGTGGGCAATTACGCCCTGCAGATCGATTTTAACGACGGCCACACGGCGGGAATTTTCAGTTTCGATTTCCTCAGGAACATCTGCCCCTGCGCGGAGTGCGCGCGCGAATTCCGCACCCGCGAGTAAGTTTTCCGCTGGCCTGCATTGCACACCACGGTTCCAATCAGCGGAACACAAGACATCGAGCCTGAAGAAAAACGCAGGCATTTCGTAGCGCCGGCGTCTCGCCGGCAGTTTTTACAATTTTCATCCATCGAAAACCCTGCCGGCGAGACGCCGGCGCTACGGTAACCTTCATTTCTCCCGAGAAGAATCGCAATCGCAGGCAGGTGCCAAGGTGCCAAGGTTGTAGGGGCACGGCAATGCCGTGCCCCTACTGCGTGCATGTGAAGCAACGGCTTCATCAGTGGTTTGGCCCTTGCAAGAACAAACGCCGCACAGGCAAGAGTGCCTGTGCTACTGGCGGCGGTTTACGGCAAGGGTGAGAATTCGACGCGGCGGCGAATCGGGTCGATGCGTTCGGCGCGGACGCGGATGCGGTCGCCAAGTTTCCAGACGTTCCCGCCTTTGCCGGATCGCGCGAGGCCTCGGCCGGATTTTTTCTTCTGGCCCGCGCCAGCGCCGGACGATTTCTTTTCGCGGCCCGATCCGAGCGCGCCGTACGACCCGCCGTGTCCGCTGCCACTGACGATGGCGTGATCCTGCTCGCGGTAGAACACATGCTCGCCGGTAAGTTCCTCGATGCGGTCGATGGGGACCATGCCCTCGACGAAGATGTCCGCCAGTTCGACGAAGAATCCGAATTTTTGCACGGAGATAATCAGCGCGTCGTACTCCTCGCCCAGATGTTGCTCCATGAACTGCGCGGTTTTCCAGGCCATCAATTCGCGCTCGGCGGTTTCGGCCCGGCGCTCGGTCTCGGAAGTTTCCACGGCCACGGCTTCGAGTTCGCCCCGGCGGTACGGGCCGAAAGTGGACTCCTCTTTTTTATATCCTTCCTGCGGCGCGGGCTTTGACTCGGGATTGTCCAGCGCCCACTTCAGGACGCGGTGCACGATCAGGTCCGGATAGCGGCGAATGGGCGACGTGAAATGGGTGTACTGGTCGAAGGCCAGCGCGAAATGTCCCAGGGCGTCGGGCGCGTAACGCGCCTGCTTCAGCGAACGCAGCATCAGGTAGGAGACGATACGCTCCTCGGGCTTACCCGCGATTTTTTCGGCGAGGCGCTGGTAGTGCTCGGGGCGAATGGCGATGTCCATCGCGCCCGGCAACGAGACGACCATGGGTTTCTCGCGGCCCGCGCCATGGCGGCCGTGCCGCGCGCCGCGATCGAAGCGCTGCGGCCGGGAACTCCCGTGCTTCACTTCCACGCGCTTCTCCGAAAGATTTTCGACGCCCAGCGAATATCCAAAGGTCTGCGCGATCGCCTCGAATTCCAGAATCTTCCTGGGGTCGGGTTTTTCGTGCACGCGATGCAGCGATCCGATGCCGCGCGATTCGAGGTAGCGCGCGACGGCCTGATTCGCCGTCAGCATGAACTCCTCGATCAGGCGGTGCGCGATGTTGCGTTCGCTGCGAACGATGCCGGTCATCTGCCCGTTGAGATCGAATTCGATCACGGGCTCGGGCAAATCGAAATCGATGGAGCCGAGCCGGGAACGCCGCGTGTTGAGGATCGTGCAGAGGTCGCGCATGGCGCGGAAATGTTCGGCGAGGTGCGCGTAACGCGCGGTGGCCGCCGAATCGTTCAGGAGCACGGCGTTCACCGAGGTGTATGTCATTCGCTCAGCCGAGCGGATCACGCCGCGCATGAATTCCGACGCGACGATCTCGCCGTACACGTCAAGCTCCATGATCGCGCTCATCACCAGGCGGTCTTCGTTTGGTTTGAGCGAGCAGATGCCGTTGGAAAGTTCCTCGGGCAGCATGGGCACGGCGCGATTCGGGAAATAAACGGAAGTGCCGCGCAGCCGCGCCTCGCGGTCCAAGGCCGATCCGCGCCGCACGTAATGCGAAACGTCCGCGATGTGCACCTGCAATTGCCAGTTGCCGTTTTCGAGGCGCTGCACGTACACGGCGTCGTCGAAATCGCGCGCCGTTTCGCCGTCGATCGTGACAATCGGCAAATCGCGGAAGTCGCGCCGGCCCTCGCGGTCGGCGGGCACCACGGGTTGCGCCCTCTCGGCGGCCTCGGCCAGCACGTCGGCTGCAAATTCATGCGGCAGGTGATGCTTGCGAATCAGGATTTCGACGTCCACGCCGAATTCGCCGGGGCGTCCGAGAATTTCGACCACGCGCCCGGACGGAGCCACGCCGCCGCGCGGAAAGCTCGTCAGCTCGACATTGACGACGGCGCCGTCGAGCTCGGCGAGCCGCAATCCGCGCCGGTTGTGCGCTCTGGGAAAGGATTTCGGCTGGTTCGGACCCACCTTGCCTTGCAACTCGGGCGTCAATTCATCGCCCGGCGGGATGACGATTTCCTGCAACAGGCGCGATTCGTAGGGCGCGACGGTATTGCCATGCGATCCGTAGCGGAACAGGCCCACGACCGTCGTGTGGGCGCGGTTGATCACGCGCAGGATGCGGCCTTCGGCCCGCGCCGCTCCGTCGCCAAAGCGCTTGCGGCGCTCGATACTGGCGAGGACGTGATCGCCGTGCATGGCGTCTCCAAGCGCATCGCGCCCGATGAACAGATCGCCTTCCAGATCCTTGCGCGGCGCATCGGGCACCACAAAACCATAACCGTCGCGATGCGCAACGAGGCGGCCCGTCAGTTGATTCGCTTCCGGCCTCAGCGGCGGGCGGGATTCCCCGCGCGGTTCCCCACGCAATTCCCCGCCGTGGCGGTGCGGCGCGGGTTTTTGCGGCGCTTGCGCGTATTGCGCGCCTATTTTTTCCTTGGGCAGGCCGATGCGGCCATTCGGATATTCGTTGATTGCGCCGCGCTTTTTCATGGTTCGCGCGAGCTTCACTAGCGCGCGGCGCGCCGAGTGCCGCAATCCGAGCGCCGCCGCAATTTCGCGAAGGCTTTGCGGGCCGCGAGATCGCGCGAGTTGCGCCAGGACCTGGGCTTCGGTGGCGGCGCGGGGTTCGTCGTGGACCGTGCCGTGGCGGTTGTCGTGGCGTTGATCGTCGCGTGGCATGGATAGGGCCATTGTATGCGCTCCCGGGCCAAAACGCTAAGGGCGCAGGGAAATTAGGGGGTACGGCAGGAATTGGAAGATGCGCATCGTCGCGGAAAAACCCCGCCTCTGAAGAGGCGGCCTACAGCAATGCGTACATGCGGTAGCCCGGAACTCTCGTCCTGAGCGATGCGAAGGATCAGACCAGGGGCCTTTTTGCGGCGTTCGAGAATCCCTATCCCTGCGAGATCGTCCCAAGCGATCGTCCCAAGAAATCTCCCGACGGGCTCCCGGTGAAACAGAGGTGAAACATAGGTTAAGCGAATACGAACAGGGGATGACAATCGCTATTGACCCCCTTGGGGGCGGATGATTTACAATGGATGAGGGCCATAAGCGCTCGTTTTTCAATCCGTTGTTTCAAAAAGATTGCCATGGGCTATTGCGCTAAAAAATCGACATTTTGGGCCTTCGTGGCCGCCGGGGCGCTTGTTGGCCTTTCGGGTTGCGAAGACACGGCCAAGAGACCCGCGCAAGTCCGGCCCGCTCAGATCGCCCTGCCATCGCAGGCGCTGGATCTGGGTCCCCTGCCGATCAATTCGCAACACAAATATTTCATGCCGCTGATGGTGCAGCGTCCGGATGGAGCTGATCGGCTGGCGGCCGCGAGCATGGCGGCGTTTAACGCAGGCGAGCTGGATTTCCAGGCCGGGCATCTGGGAAGGGCGCGCGAGGAGTTTGACGAGGCGCTCGACGGCCTGCTGGCAAGTGGTTTTGATCTCGATGCCGAACCGGTCCTGAGCGGATTGTATCATCGCATTATCGACACGGTGAGCGTGGACGAACTGGAAGCGTTCCGCGCCGGCGACGGTTTCAGCGAGCAAAAATCCACGCCTGCGCCCATCGATGAAATTGCCGAGGAGCCCATCCCTCAGCCGGAAAAATTCGATCCCAACCTGCGCGGGCGCGCGGAAGGCGAAGTGGGCGCCATCGACCATGACGTTCCTCTGACGGTCAACGATCCGGTTCTCGCCTATTTGAACTATTTCAAGACGCCGCGCGGCAGCTCGATTGTCGAAACCGGACTGCGGCGCGCGGGGAAATACCGGGAAATGGTCCAACGGGTTTTGCAGCAGGAAGGGGTGCCGCAGGATTTGATTTATCTGGCGCAGGCCGAGAGCGCGTTCCAGCCGCAGGCCGTGTCCAAGGCGGGCGCGCGCGGGATGTGGCAATTCATGTCCTATGCCGGGCGGAAGTACGGCCTGCAAAAGACCTGGTGGGTGGACGAGCGGCAAGACCCGGAAAAAGCCACGCGGGCCGCCGCGCACGATTTGCGCGATCTGTACGACCAGTTTGGCGACTGGTACTTGGCGATGGCCGCGTACAATTCCGGCGCGGGAACCATACAACGCGCCGTCGAGCGCACGGGCTACGCCGATTTCTGGGAACTCTACCACCGCAACGTGCTGCCGAAGGAAACGCAGAATTACGTGCCCATCATTCTGGCGCTGGCGCTGATCTCGAAGGATCCGGCCCGGTACGGCATTGAATTTACTCCCGAGCCGCCGCTGAAGGCCGACCTCGTGAAGCCGGGGCAGGTGATTGACCTGCGCCTCGTTGCCGAAACCATCGACACCGATCTCGAATCCCTGCGCAGCATGAATCCCGAACTGTTGCGCCTCGTGACGCCGCCCGATCCCGAGTTTACTTTGCGCATTCCCGAGGGGACTGCGGAGCGTTTCTTCGCGGAAATCGCGGCCATTCCTCCCGAAAAATGGGTGAGCTGGCGTCGGCACAAGGTCGAGCAGGGCGAAACGCTTTCGGCCATCGCCAAGCAGTACCGTGTGTCCTCGGCACAAGTGGCGGATGTAAACGACCTGACGATGGGAGCCTCGCTGGAAGTGGGACAAAAACTGATTATTCCCGCCGCGCCCAAATCCGAAGGCTCGACCGGAAAAATGATTCGCTACCGTGTGCGCCGCACGGACACGATTGCCACGATTGCCGATGAGTTCGATGTGACGCCCGCGGAGTTGCGCAAGTGGAACCATCTGCGGAGCGATCGCGTGGCGCGAGGCATATCGCTCCGGGTTTACCCTGGAGGAATGACGCCCGCGCCGCAGCAAACAAAAACGAAGGTCACGGCGCTAGCCGCACAAGCCGCCCTGCCCGGCAAAGCCACTGGCAGGACGCCCATCATGGAAGCGCGCGCGCGCAGTCGCGTGGTGCATCACGTGAAGGCCGGCGAAACCTTGTGGTCAATCGCGCGCGCCTATCGCACGACGGTCGAAGCCATTCAGTCGGGCAACCGCTTCTTATTCAGCCGCCCTCTCCAGGTGGGCGATACGCTGACGATTCTGCCTGCTCGCTAGCGCCATCCTGATTTCTCCTAATCCCCACATTTCAAGCAATTTTGGATCGATGATCGATATCTTTAGTGGTGTTTGGTAGCGCCGTCGTCTCGCCGGCGGTTTTGCGCTGCGACTCTACCGGAAAAACTGCCGGCGAGACGCCGGCGCTACCAAACCCTTGCCACCGAATCGGATTTGCACGTTATCCAAAATCAAGCTGCGTCCTCCGCGGGAAATTCAGGCTAAGAGTTTGTCCCACGGAACGAAAAATCGTTCTTATCCTAGTGGCCAGTCCCGTCAGGGACGAAAGAACGTAGCCCACCGCGTGAGCGGTGGGTATGCGTGAGGGTAGAGCGGAAAGCCCCGTAGGGGCGGCACACTGGGTTGCCCCTGTGCCGCCCCTACGGGGCTTTCCATGATTGCGTCGCGTGCTCCCACCGTTTAAACGGTGGGCTACGTATTGTCGTCCCTCCGGGACTTCGAACAACACAAAAGCAGGGCTCCGCACATGAACGGTGCCGAAAATATTCCGAGGGACAGATTCCTGCTGCTTGACAAACATGCGGGATTCCGTCTATTGCGTATACGCAGTAAAAGCGCGGTTTAATTTATTGTGCGGCCCGGGAAGCGGCGCGGGCAGGAAACTCGGAGGAAATGGGCCATGGCCAATGCTCCCGGAGAAAGCACTCCACGGGAAACCGGCACGGATTCGATGTACGACGGCGCGGGATACCTGGCCAGCCTGCGCGACGCGCGAGAGATTTACATTTACGGCGAGCGCGTTCCGGACGTAACCACGCATCCCGCGTTCCGCAATGCCTGCCGGTCCATCGCGCGCCTGTACGACGCGCTGCACGACCCAAAGCATCGCGACACGCTCACCGGGATCGACCGGTCCGGCGTTCGCACGCATAAATTTTTCAAGCCGTGCTACTCAGCGCAGGAGCTGTGGGAGGCGCGCGACGCCATCGTCGACTGGTCGCGCCTGAGCTACGGCTACATGGGCCGCACGCCCGATTACAAGGCGGCGCTCATGGGCACGCTGGCGTCGGAGCCGGAATATTACGCGCCGTTCGACGAGAGCGCGCGGAAATGGTACGCGCGGTATTCCTCGCAATGCCTCTTCCTGAATCACTGCCTCATCAATCCGCCCACGGACCGCAGCCGGCCCGTCCACGAAGTCGGCGACGTGTATGTGCACGTCGTAAAGGAGCGGGACGACGGCATCATCGTCAGCGGCGCGAAAATGCTGGGGACGGGCTCGGCCATGACGCACGCGACGTTCGTGGCTCAAAACAGCGCCGTCACGCTCGACAAGGAAAAAGCGAAGGATTTTGCATTGGTATTCATCGCGCCGATGGACACGGCGGGAATGAAGCTGATCTGCCGCGCTTCCTACGAACAAAACGCGCAGAGTCCGTTCGACCATCCGCTTTCCAGCCGCTTCGATGAAAACGACGCCGTGCTGATTTTCGAGAACTCGTTTATCGCCTGGGAAAATGTCTTCGTCTACCGCGATACCGAACGGGCCAACGGTTTCTACCGGCACTCGCGCTTCGTGAACCGCTTCATGCTTCAAGCCACGTCGCGGCTCGCCGTGAAACTCGATCTGATGGTGGGGCTGTTTGCGAAGGGCATCGAGACCAACGGCACGGACGCGTTTCGCGGAGTGCAGGCGGCGCTCGGCGAAATCATCGGATGGAGAAATCTACTTTGGGGGATGACGGCGGCGATGTGCCTCGATCCGGAGAATGCTCCGGGCGGGGCCGTCGTGCCGAAGCAGGAATACGCCTACACCATGCGCATCTTCGGCACGCAGTGCTGGCCCGCCGTTCGCCAGATCTTCGAAAAGTTTCTCTCCGGCAGCCTGCTCGTATTTCCATCGAGCTACAAGGATTTTCTGAATCCCGATCTGCGGCCCGTGCTCGAAAAATATTATCGCGGCGCGTCCGTCTCGGCCGTCGAGCGGATCAAACTGTTCAAATTAATTTGGGACGCGATCGGCACGGAATTTGGAGCGCGGCACGAACTCTACGAAATGAATTACACAGGCAACCACGAGCAGATTCGCCTCGACGTCCTCACCGGAGCGCGCAAGAGCGGCATCCTCGACCAGTGCATCGCCCTCACCGACCAATGCATGTCCGAATACGGCCTGGAAGGATGGACGGGCTCCACCTGGGTGTGGGACAAGTAGAGGACAAATACCTGACCTGTCGTCAGGCTTCGATGTCTATTTTGGCGCGGCCATTGGCGGGCCGTACCATTTGTCTCCAGGTTTGGTCGTAGGTTTCCAGTCCGGTCCGTGCTCCCAAAGGGGCAACCAAGTGCCGTCCTTGTCATTCGGCTCTGCTTGTGGAGGGTCGGGATAGAATCCATGACGATTCGGCATTTGGACCTCCACCAGAGTGGCCTTATTCATGGAGTCGGTTTCCTTGATGATGCCGTTCTTATAGAGAATAAAGGCGGTCAGGGCGTAGACATTGTCCGGGGTGAGGTTCCTCGGCATAGGCCATACGGGCATGGCGCGCTGGATGTAGTCGAAAATCGTCGTCGCGTAGGGCATTCTGCTTCCTGGCGTAAAGACAGGTTTCGGGGTGTTGAGCGAGCCCACGCCTCCCACCAAACGCGGGTAGGTAAAGCCGAACTCTGAGGGCACGCCGCCCTGTCCGTCTTGTCCATGACACATCGCGCACTTAGCGGCAAAGACGGGCGCGCCTTCCACGGCGCTTCCGCTTCCGATGGGGAGTTCTTTTCCCTTGGCGCCGACAAGGTTATCCCAGGTGTGCAATTCCTCGGCCGTCGGTGGCCGCCCGACCTTGTAGTCAGGGGTTTGCGCCATGGCTGCGCCGCACGCCAGCAGGGCCACCACCGGCAGCAGAAAATTACGGCTAACTCGGGTAATACGGATTCGGCAAATACTTGACGTAAGTCGCATCGAAGACGCTCCCATCTGGTTTCACTTTCCAAAGCTGAATCGGATTGTTCAAAAACGACGAGATTGGCGCGGTTTCCCACCAGTGCAACACATCAGCGGCCGGTATGGGTGGGTTGAAGTCATCGCCCCACAGCTTGGCCAGCCCCTCTACCGTGGATTGAATCTCGCCGTATTCATTCGTGGTGCGGGACCCAATCACTGTCTCGGTACCGTTCCAATCCCAGGGCATGCGGAACCGCGTCCAAGCCTTGCTGAATATGGGCTGCTGCAGGCTGGCGTCTTTCCAGGTCTTCCCGGCGTCAGCAGTGATTTCCACTCTGGCGATCTTGCCCCGGCCGCACCAGGCGATGCCGGAAATCTCATACGTGCCGGCCCCTGACAACTTATGCGCATCCGACGGGAAGGTGATGAGCGACCTCGGCCCCTGCTGCGATTCGTACCAGCTCGACATGCCGTTCGGTTTGGTATTCGTGTAGGCGCTGATTTCCCGCTGCATATAGTAAGGTTCGTCCGTCACCTTCAGGCTCCGCAGGAACTTCACGTTGCAGACTCCCTGGAAACCGGGAGTGTGCAACCTCAAGGGGTAACCCTGTTCGCGGCGCAACGCCTCGCCATTTTGTCCGTAGGCCAGCATCGTGTCGTCCCCGGCCTTCGCGAGCGGGATGCTCTTGGCGTGATGGATACTGTCCCCCGCTTCCGCAATGACCCAGCTCGCACCTTTTTTCACGCCGACCAGGTTCAGCAGCGTGGAGAGGCGAACCCCCGTCCATTCACTGCAAGAGAGCCTCCCATGCACCCCTTGGATTACACTTCCGTCGGTCCTGCCCGCCTTTTTGTTTTGCAACAGGGCCTTATACCACTGCAGGCCGCTGTTTCCCGTGCACTCGATCCAGTGAACCTCGGATACCGAAGGCAGGCGCTTTATATCGTCCATGGTGAAGACAGTGGGGCGGTCCACCATTCCATGAATGATGAGGCTGTGTTCCGCGGGATTAATGTTGGGAATGTGCTTATCGCCTTGCACCAAGTAATGGAGACCGGACGGAGTGATGATTCCTATCGAATCTTGCAGAGGGGTTAGAGTTCGTAGCCCCTCGGGGCTGTTTATACTGTGTATGCTTATGGTTTTCTCGTAGCTGGAACGCCCGCCGTATAACAAATCGTCAATGGTGGGTTCGTCGGGCGTAACGTTCAGCTTGGTGTCGGCTTGACCAAGGACCAAACCCGGGGTCACGCTTGCGAACGCTTTGCGACTGGCGAACGGGATCGCTCCCACAGCCAAGCCGGCCAGAGCGGCACTCCGCTTCAAAAATCCTCTACGATCAGGCTTCATGGAACTCATTGTGGGAACCTCCTAAGCTTGTACTTCTCGGTAGGCCTATATAGGGCTAATGGGTATTTGCGCGCAGTGTCCCAGATCACGCTTGCGTGCGTCGTAGGTCACAGCATCGTGTGACGTGTGGGCGGACGGGCGGACGCGAAAACCCGTTTCTGACGCTTTAATTGGGGACGCAAACGGCATTGAATTTGGCGCGCGAAAGGGCGGCATTCTCCACCAGTGCATCGCCCTCACTGACCAGTGCATGTCGGACTACAGTCTGGAAGGCTGGAAAGACCCCACCTGGGTGTGGGACAAGGAAGGGACAAATACTTGACATGTCGGCTTCTCTTCATTTGGGAGCCAGTTTCCGAGAAGATCGTTTCTCCGGACTTGGCTTACTTATTGACGTCCGGATGCTGGCTTGGAATTTTATCGACCGCTAACTCTAATGCCTCGCCTTGCTCTTTCAGCGCCCGACGCTCAGGTTGGCTCTCCGACGCAGTGATCTGCGGTAATCGCTTAGCCATTGCTGCCTCAGCGGCGGCAAGCTTTTCCTGAACCTCAATCGGGTCAATTTCCAGCATCACCGCTCGGCACTCAGGTTGCCATGTGGGGTATTTAATATTGTCCGTTCGCTCCTGGATCGGATCTGCTACGTCCGGGCTACTCGCTACACCATCAACAGTATCTTCCATGTGCGTTTTCCTCCTTGATGCGCCGTGTTCTTACTTGACTTTGACCCTGCGGAAAGCGATCCAAACCCGAGACTCGCAATAGACTATCGACAAATCGAGGGAATCGTTGCTCCATAGCGACGCCAGTAGTATATGGCTGCGGCAAATCGTTGACTGTACGAGAGTGCATACTTCAAATAGTGACCATGGAACGGACGGCACGCTCTCTGACCTGTAAGATGCTTTCAAGATCAGTCTGGGAGCTCAACTCCGGATAATTCCCCTAATCGTCATGTGGGATTTCGGGCAACGTGCATGTCGGACTACAGTCTGGACGGCTGGAAAGATTCCACCTGGGCGTGGGACAAGGTAGAGGGCGGATGCTCGGCATGTCGTCGGTTGGAAACTTCGATAGGCCCGTACCTCAGTTGGTTAAAGTCCTACTTCGATACGGGATAAAACCACTTTGTTGACCTGTGGGGACCTAACAAAATCAAATACTTACGCTGTTGACCTTTGGTGACCTGTGGGGATTTCCGGCTTGGGCTATACAACGATTATACAACGGCGGGCGCTTTTAGTTCGGCTCAATCTTCTTCAGGATATCGTACCCCAATTCTTTTCCCAGCTCCGAGTAAGCTTCCAACATTTCCATTCCTAGCGGTGCCGCCTCGGGTGATTTCAGGTCGCCGCCAGCGGCCACAAATTCTTCGGCCCGCGCCCCCACCGCATGTAGCCTTGCCGTTTTCTGTTTGATTCTTTCCCGCGCCGGGGGCAAATCAACCTCAGCCTCACACCTCGGGCATAGAATCGCGGCCATGCGAAGCTGTGCTGAGGTCAGCTCTTTAATTTCAATCGTAGTTAGGCACTTCGGGCAAATTATCGAATCGGTCATGCGCTTCACTCCGTCCGGAATCAGGCGTTCGGTGAGATAAATGCGATGCACTTACAATCAGGGTCGTCGCATGCGCTGTTGTCCCGGCCAGCGTGGATGTTGAACTCTTCCCTACGCGCTGTCGGGTAATCAGAAACCATCGTTCCGTGCAACTTGGCACGCTTCTCGGCGGGGGCCGTGGTGTGAACCGAAATTAGGTGGCCACAGCCTTCACGCTTGCAAGGAAGGTCAACCATAAAGTACCCCCGCGCGGATTCTACCACGGGTGCGGCTTATTTTGCGGGGTCTGGCGTACACGCTTTGCTGATTTGTGCGGCGTCCTCATCACTTCGCGGCATCGGATGGCTTTTGTCAGCGCCGGAGCACCTACGCCAGAGGGTGACCCCAGCATCTAGTTCTGAGGCGGGCTTACCCTTGATTGCATCACGTGCGTATTGAATCGCCCAACCCACTTCGAGTTGTTTGTTGCGGTAGTCCTTATAAAAGGCATTCATGCCGTCCACGAATTGCCCCATTGATATGCTGTCGTAATCAAACTGGGTGTCGCTGAGGCACATCTTCTGCAGAATGACTTTCGGGTCGGTGTTGGGGAACGCCTTCACGTACAGGGGCAAGTTGGATGCACACGTTGACATCTGAATTGTCCCTGCCAAGTCCATCGCTTTCGCATAGCCGGATACCCAGCCAAGTTTGAAGCTAGCGTCGAGCTTTTCCCACCAGTAGCCGTCCAAATCAGTTTTATCCGCTGCTAACGGCGCATTAGGTATAACCAATGCGATAAATGCGACAAGCACAAGTAAAGGTTTCATAGCTGGGCACCTCTATGCGGCGAATTCTATCACGCGCGGCCCCGGCGCGCCCCGGATTCAGTTTACGGGTCCGGGTTTTGCCGGGAGCGCCAGCCTTTGAATTTCTGGGTGGCCCATGCTTCCGGTTTTGAAGCGTGGGGCTTTTCGGTCCTTGGCTTTGCTTGATCCTTCGATTTCAATCCGCAACGATCTTTCACTTAAATCCCCACGAAGAAGTGTGAAATAAAATTTTCGGGAATTAGTGAAATGGAATTTCTAGCGAGCAGTTTGCTCGAACTGATTACCCAGACGTCCACGAATCTTCCGCCGGACGTTCGCGCCGCCATGTCCATTGCGGCGAAGGAGGAAACGCCGGACACGCAAGCCTCCTAGGCGCTCGACATTATTTTGTCCAACATCGACATGGCCGCTCGGGCTCGATGAGCGGAGAAACCAGTGGATGGCCCCCATTCTCCAGCCCATTCCGGCCCCCGGATGATCGGCCACTTTCTGGCGGCAGGCGACTGCGCGTGAGGCCGCGCAGTCATCCCGCCCGCCAGATCGGATCAAGCCCGGTTCACCCCGATCACATGGAAAGCTCGAGCCGTCACTTATTGATCTTCTCTTTTATCCAGTCGGCCATTTGCGGGATCACGACGGGCCAGTACTCCACCGCGCAATGCTCGCCCAAGCCGAGCAGCCACAGATCGCCCTCCCTCGCCGACTGGTAGGTTGACATCAGGTCCGCGACGGGGCTGCCGGGATCGCGCGTGCCGTTGACCACGAGCATAGGCCCGTTGATCAGCTTGTCTCCGGGTTTTGCCTCAGGCACGAGCGAGTTCTTCTCTCCCAAGTGCAGCCCGCCACACATGGCCACGATCGCTTTGACGCGCGGATCGTTTCGCAGGGCCGCATGCAACGTGGCGCCCGCGCCATAGCTTTGCCCGAACAGGCTGATGCGCTTGGTATCGAGATCCGTTCGCTTCATGTAGGCATCGAGGACAGCAAAATTGGCCCCCGCATTGACCTCCTTGTCCCATTGCCTGCTCTCGCCGAAGCCGGGCAGGTCGAGCGTGGCGACGGCAAATCCTTTGGCGAGCATGTCCTGGATGGGGCGCCAGTGATTCGCCTTGTACTGGTCTACGCCGCCGCACCAGATGACGAGCGGCGGATTCACGACGCCAAACGGCTTGTGCAGATAGGTGGTGATCTGGCCGTCCTTGTACGGCACCTTCACCACCTCCAGCGGCACGTCGAACAGCTTGCCGCCCTTCTGGTACACACGCAGCTGCGCGTCATAGGCCTTGGCCTCCTGTTCCGAGTTGATGTTCGGGAACCAGGCGAGCGCGTAGTAGACGTTCGAGGTCATGTAGGCGTCGAGGGCCGCGCGCCGCGATCCGGTCTTGATGAGCGCGTCGCCGCGGTCCTCGTAGTACTTGCCGAGGACGCTCCACTCGTAGACCCACCCTCCGGGGGCGTCGCCTTCCTGACGCACGATCCGCTGGACCGTTTGCCGGATGATGTTTTCATTGCCCCCAAGGTAGGAATACGCCCGGATGCGGCGCTCCTCGAGTAGCACTTTCCCGTCCTTGAAGTTCGGGCTCTTGGCTGTCGCCTGGACCGCGGGCAGGGCCGGGCCCTGGGCGAAGCCGGCCGAGACAGCCAAGAGTGCGAACAATGGCACGGCCAGACCGATCGCCACCGATCCGCGGAGTGCCCGCGTAAGGGTCTTCCTGAAACAATGTACAAGCATAAGATTAATCCTTTCCATGGGTGGATGAGACGAACGGCGTAACACATAGTACTTGACGCACCGCGAGGCAAGACGGTTTCATCGAAGCGGCGCGCGCGAAGCGATCTTTCAAGAACTCCGCCCCAAAGAAGTGTAAAATGAAAATTTCGGGGAGGTCGTGAAATGGAATTTCTAGCCGGCAGTTTGCTCGAACTGATTACCCAGACGTCCACCAATCTTCCGCCTGACGTTCGCGCCGCCATGTCCATCGCGGCGAAGGAGGAAACGCCGGACACGCAATCTTTTCATGCGCTCGACATTATTTTGTCCAACATCGACATGGCCGTGGACGATTCCGGCCCCATTTGCCAGGATACCGGCATGCCGACCTTCTACATCCACACGCCCGTGGGCGTGAACCAGATTCGCGTCAGGAAGGCGATTCGCGAGGCCGTCGCGGAAGCCACGCGGCTGGGCAAACTGCGCCCCAACTCGGTCGATTCGCTCACCGGAAAAAACAGCGGCAACAACCTGGGCGAGGAAACGCCGGTGATTCATTTCGAGCAATGGGAACAGGATGAGATCGAGATCAAGCTGATCCTCAAGGGCGGCGGCTGCGAGAATAAAAATATCCAGTATTCGGTGCCCTGCAATCTCGATCACCTGGGCCGCGCCGACCGCAATCTCGAGGGCGTGCGCAAGTGCATTCTACATGCCGTGTGGCAGGCGCAGGGGCAAGGCTGCGCGCCGGGAGCGCTTGGCGTGTGCATCGGGAGCGACCGCGCGCACGGCTACGACCTAGCCAAGGGACAACTGTTTCGAACGCTGGACGACGTGAACGCGAACCCGACGCTCGCAAAGCTCGAAGTCGAAATCATGGAAGAGGCCAACAAGCTGGGGATCGGCGCGATGGGCTTTGGCGGGAAGTCGTCCCTGATTGGCTGCAAAATCGTGGCGGCGAATCGCTTGCCGGCCAGCTTCTTCGTCTCCGTCGCCTACGAGTGCTGGGCATTTCGACGCCTGGGCGTGCGCCTTGACGCCATGACCGGCGCGATCACCCAGTGGCTGTACCGCGATCCTTCGCGGACGCTGGATCGCATGGCGCGCGGCGCGGGCTTCAAACTGACGGGCCGGGAAGTGGTGCTGACCGCACCGCTGACCGAAGCGCAAATGCGCGCGTTGAAAGTGGGCGACGTCGTGCTCATCAACGGCGAGATGAACACGGGCCGCGACAACGTGCACGCCTACCTGATGAAGAATCCTCCGCCCATGGACCTCAACGGATCGGTGCTCTATCACTGCGGCCCGGTGATGCTCAAGCAGGGCGACGAGTGGAAGGTCAAGGCCGCCGGTCCCACCACCAGCATTCGCGAGGAGCCTTATCAGGCCGATGTGATCAAGAAATATGGCGTGCGCGCCGTGATTGGCAAGGGCGGAATGGGCGCGAAAACACTCGCCGCGCTCAAAGAATGCGGCGCCGTGTACCTGAACGCGATTGGCGGCGCGGCGCAGTATTACGCGCGCACCGTGGAAAAAGTGCTGGGCGTCGAGCTGATGGAATTCGGCGTCCCCGAAGCGATGTGGCGCCTGCGCGTGAAAAATTTCGCGGCCATCGTGACCATGGACGCGCACGGCAACAGCCTCCACGTGGATGTCGAAAAAACCACGGGCGAAGCGCTGGAAACGCTGCGCGAGCCGGCCAGCGCCAAGTAGCGCGGGCTTCACAGGTTGCGGAAAACGTCGGTTCGGAGCGGGGTTTAGTAGCACAGGCACTCTGCCTGTCCTACTTTCACTTATTCAGGCGGGTCATTCCCGTGGCGTCGTAGCGCTCGCCGGCGGTGATTCCCGGCGGGAGTTCCTTGTCGATGCGGGCTAGATCGGCGGGCGAAAGCTGGATGCGGACGGCTTCGATGTTTTCGTCCAGATAGGTGCGGCGCTTGGTGCCGGCAATCGGAACGATGTCATCCCCTTGCGCGAGAACCCAGGCCAGGGCAAGCTGCGCCGGGGTGCATTTTTTCTCGGCGGCAATTTTACGGGAGCGCTCGACCAGCTCGAGATTCCGCTTCAGATTCTCTTCCTGAAACCTGGGATTCCTCAAACGAAAGTCGCTCGGTTCGAGATCCGCCGCGCTGGAATATTTTCCCGTCAGAAAACCGCGCCCGAGCGGGCTGTAGGCCACAAATCCAATTCCCAATTCGCGGCACACCGGCAGAATTTCCGATTCCGGCTCGCGCGACCAGAGCGAGTATTCGGTTTGCAAAGCCGTGATGGGATGAACTTTTGCGGCGCGGCGAATCGTGGCGGGTGCGGCTTCCGAGAGGCCGAGGCAGCGCACCTTGCCCTGCTGAACAAGCTGGGCCATCGCGCCCACGGTTTCCTCGATGGGCACTTCGGTATCGACGCGATGCTGGAAATAGAGGTCGATTGTTTCGATGCCGAGCCGCTTCAGGCTCGCTTCGCAGGCTTTTTGTACATATTCGGGGCGCCCGCTGATGCCCAGATGTTTTCCCTCGGGTGAACGAACGTTGCCGAACTTGGTGGCCAGCACAACTTCGTGGCGGCGTCCGCGAATCGCGCGCCCCACGAGTTCTTCGTTCCGCCCGACCCCGTACATGTCGGCCGTGTCGAGGAAGTTGACGCCGCGGTCTAGGGCGCGATGAATGGTGGCAATGGATTCGGCGTCGTCCGTCGCTCCATAAAATTCGGACATGCCCATGCAACCGAGGCCGAGGGCGGAGACGCTCAGTTCCGCGCGGCCCAGGCGGCGACGCGGCATGTTGGCCAATGCTCTGGCTTCGGTTGCGCCCACAAAACGCTCCTTGCGCACCCCTTACATCTGTTACGTGGCGGGAACCAGATTCGCGTCCAGCGACAGGCCCAGTCGCGCGGCCAGCTCCTGCCGCGCGCGCCACAAGCGGGCCTTGAGCGTGTTGCGCGAAACACCCAGCACCTGTGCCGCTTCCTCGGCCGTAAGCCCTTCGATTTCCCGCAGCCAGAACGCCTTGCGCAGCAGCGGAGAAATTTCCGCCAGCTTCTTGTTCATGCGGTCGCCCAGTTCGGTCCCGGCGTAGAGCTGCTCGGGATTCGGGCCGTCATCGGCGAAGTATTCGGACAGCGGCACCTCGTCGTCCGTGACAAAATCGTCCAGCGACACGGCCGGACGGGACAGCTTGCTGCGGCGGCGCATCAGGGCCGCGTTGATCACGATGCGCGTCAGCCACGTGGAAAATTGCGACCTTCGCTCGAACCGCGCGAGGTTACGATACGCGGAAAGCAAGCCCTCCTGCAAGGCCTCTTCCGCGTCTTCCGGGTTGCCGAGCACGCGCAGCGCGGTCTGATACAGCGCGCGCGTGTTGCGCGCAAATAAAATATCGAGAGCGCGGGCGTCGCCCTTCAGCCCGCGCTCGATCAGGTGCTCTTCGCTCTGCTCTTCCAGTATCAGCCCGGAAAAATGTTCCGCCGGTTCCGGTTGATGATGATGAATTTCGCGATTCATTGCGTCTTCCCCCTCTGGATGATCTGGACCGTATAAAAATTCGTATCATTAAAGATTCGTATCATTAAAGAATTGATCGGCAAAAATGACCGGCGCCATTAGTTTGGTCTTACCTGCCCCGTGATCGCGTCGACCACGGCCCTCGTCAAGCACCCACATCCCTGAATCTCAACTCCGCGCCCGTGCATCCGCGCCAGCAACTGCTTCCCTGCCGCATCGATGTAACTCACCGATTTCAAATGAACTTGCAAGGAAACGCCGGCGGGCGAGACGCGCTCTTTCCAGCATCGGTCCAGCTCCGTAACCCAGTCGCCAGTGAGTTTCCCCTCCAGCTCCCATGTTTCGGCGGAATCTATTTGCTTGATCGTAACCTTGAGCATTTCCCACCCTGCTTTCCGCCATAGGATGGAGGAAAGAATGTGCGGGTTCTAGTGCAGATTAACGGCCAACATGCCGAAATAAAAACATTGCAAGTAACTATTGTATTTACAGTATGTTACGATTGTTTATAGGAAGAAGATTGGGGAATTGCAAGGGATGTGCCGAAGTGGGCGTGCCGACATGCGGGCACATGCCCATATATCGGCAGATATTTACCTTACGCGTGACGAGTTCTTGCTACTCCTAGTTTACGCATCTTGGATTGAAGTGTTGTGCGCTTCATGCCCAGCCTTGCGGCAGCGCCGTGAGGGCCGGCCAAGACCCAGCCCGTGGCTTCGAGAGCTTTGACGATGTGGTCGCGTTCGGCGGCCTGGAGGGTGACATGATCTTCGCCCGCGGATTCGGATGGATTTTTGAGTTCGCCGAGCGGAACGCGGAGAACGGGTCCGGGCGAAACGATCACGGCGCGCTCGATCAAATTTTCCAGTTCGCGGATGTTTCCGGGCCAGGCGTAGCGCACCAGCAGGTCGAGGGTTTCGGCCGGAATCGTTTCCACCGCGCGGTTCATGCGCCGGGCATGTTTTTCGACGAAGTAGCGCACCAGCGCGGGAATGTCCTCCTGGCGTTCGCGCAGCGGCGGCAGGACGAGGGGGAAGACGCGCAAGCGGTAATAGAGATCGCTGCGGAAAGTTCTCGATGCGACCATTTCGGTGAGGTCGCGATTGGTGGCTGCCACCAGCCGAATATCCACGCGAATGGTTTGCGTGCTGCCCAGGCGTTCGAACTCCTGCTCCTGAAGGACGCGCAGGAGTTTGGGCTGCAATTCGAGCGGGATATCGCCGACTTCATCGAGGAAAATCGTGCCGCCGTTGGCAAGCTCGAACCGGCCGATGCGCTGGCCAATTGCTCCGGTAAAGGCGCCGCGCTCGTGCCCAAAGAGTTCGGATTCGAGCAGGCCCGTGGGGATGGCGGCGCAATTGACTTTGACAAAAGTGCGTTCGCGGCGCGGGCTTAAATTATGAATCGCCCGGGCGATCAATTCCTTGCCCGTGCCGGTTTCTCCCGTGATGAGCACGGTGGAATCGGTCGGCGCCACGGTCTCCACGTGTTTGAGCACGGCGCGCAGAGATGAGCCTTCGCCGACGATTTCGTCAAAATTCATTTCCGTACGAATTTCGTCCTCGAGGTAGAGCTTTTCCTGAGCCAGCTTGTTTTTGAGTACGGCGATTTCCTGAAAGGCGAGGGCGTTTTCCACGGCGATGGCCACCTGTCCGGCGACTTGAACGAGCAAATCGACATCGTCCTGCTGGAATGCGGCGTCGCGCATGCTCGCCAGGCTGAGCGTGCCGAGCGCGCGATCGTGCGTGATGAGTGGCATGCAGACGAGGGAGCGCACGCCTTCGGCGCGCATCATTTGCGAGCTGGGAGAATCGAACTCTTCCATGGCGGCGCGGTCCAGCACGAGCGGCTGGCGCGCGCGGAAGGCTTTTCCGGTCATCGACCCGTCGAGCCTGACGATCAGATCCTCCCGCATCAATCCCTTCCCCTGAGGGAAATCGAGCGCCAGCACGCGCATCTGATTGGTCGCCGGTTCATACAACGCCAGGCTCGTGTATTCATGATGAATCACGCGGCGCAGCGACGCGGAAATGGCGTTCAGGAGGGCGTGCAGGTCCAGTTTGGAAACCACCGCGTTGTTCACTTCGAGCAGGACGCGCAGCCGGTCGCGCTCCCGCGCCAGTTGCCGCTGGTAGGCCTGCGCGCTTTCGAAATTCAGCGCGTTATCGACCGCCAGGGCCACTTGCCGCGCCACCTGCTGCAGGAAGGCGATTTCGGCCTCCGTATGGGTGTGCGGCGTGCTTCGCCCGAAACTCATCACGCCCAGCCGGCGCTGCGCCGTGGTCAGGGCCAGCGAGCACACCGACCTCACGGCATTCTCGCGCAAGGTTTGCAGCAGCGCGGGGATGTGCGTGTCCTTCTCGATATCGTCCAGAATAAACGGCTGCTGCGTCTCCCAGACCCAACCGGACGGCGTTTCCCCCACCGGGAATTCACTCCCGGGGCCGTATTTCCGGAATGTGGCGGGCTCGAGAATATGCAGCCGCATGACGTTGCGCACGGGGTCGTGCAGAACCAGATTCAGGTATTCGAATTTCACGACGCGATGCAGACGCTCGGCGAGATCGCGGAACAGTTCGCCAAGGTCGCGGTGCTGCGCGATGGCTTCGGCCACTTCCAGAAGCGCCCGATGCTGCGCCTCGGGAGAAGCGCCGGCCAGTTCGGGGTTGTCGCGCATGGGGACATCGTTCATAGCTCCGAGAATAACATCCCGGTTCGCCGCGACTCAACTTTCGGGCGAATTGTGTTCCCGCGCAAGGAGGAAAGGAGGACTTCCGTAGCACAGGCTTCAGCCTGTGTGGTTTTGATTTGTGCAAGCTAAAATCAAAAGAACACAGGCTGAAGCCTGTGCTACTGGTGTTGCTAAATCTGCGAGTACGCGGTTGGCGTCAGGATCAGGTTGGTGATGTTCGAGACGATCGGCTCGAATGCGTATTTTGGCTGCGTGGAATACGCCTTCCAATCGTCGGAGGCGCGGAACGCGGCCCACTGCTTGTCGCGCGTGGCCAGGCTATCGAAACACAGCATGTAGGTCAAGTTCGGCAGGCGCGGGCCGATAAGCGTTTCGCTATAGAAAATTTGTTCGAAGCCGTTTTTGGCGAAAATGTCCGCTTCGCCCGACTGCATCATTTCCACTTTGCGGCGGTGATCCTGGTCGGTCGCGCCTTCGTAAATGCGCAGCTCGAAAACACGCGCGCCGTGCGCGGCCGCCGCTTTGGGCAGAATCAGATTGGGCCATTTCTCGAACGCTTGCAGGAACGTGCTGTGCATGCGGTCGAATGCGGGCTCCTTGGCGGGCGCGTTCAGGAACGGCGCGCCGGCCTTCATGTACTCCGCGTCCTGCCCCAGGCGGGTTTCCACCGTGGCCAGCGTTTCGGCCGACAGGCCGGGCATCAGCACGTAGATCGAGGGCGTATCGGGCCCAATCGTAAGATCGAACACGCCGACGGGAGAGATCGACAGGCGATTCAGCGCGGGAATCAGCGCGTCACGGAAGAAATCGTCGCACAGCTTGCGCTGCGGGCCGGAGTTGATGTGGTATCGCCGGAGCTGGTAGAACTCCCGGCCTTTCGCCGGCGTATTTCCCTGTGCAGCTTCCAGCGCGCCGTCCGGCGACGTGACCGCGAGGGCCGATGCCGCGAGCGAAGAAGCCAAAAATGTTCGACGTTCCATGGAAGTCCTCCCGTGCCGTGCAAATTTGTGCGAGAGTCTGCGACGTGCCTGGCAACTCTCCCGCCACCCGTTCCGGTATCCTCACACAATTCGGTTTGCGTGTCTATTCCCGCCGCCCGGCCGATTCTGTTTCCTATATGGAAAGGGGATGGGCGCTTCTCGGTAGCACAGGCTTCAGCCTGTGTGATTTTGATTTGTGGCAAGCCAAAGTCAAAAGAACACAGGCTGAATCCTGTGCCACTAAAACCTTTCCAACAACATTTCGATTCCGGATATGGAAGCGATTATTTCGGGCTTTGAACGGCGTGCGGCATGATGAAACGCGTTTCGTGCGGCAGTCCGGCGCGCTCGAATTGCACGGTTGTATGCGTGATATGGAAATCCTGTTCGATCCTGGAGCGGATCACGCGCAGAAGTTTTTCGCTTTCATCCATGTGCATGTCCGGGATGCGGATGTGGCAGGAGAGCGCCATCATATCCGTGCCAATGGTCCATACATGGATGTCGTGGACTTCCTGCACGCCCGGAACGCTCAGTATGGAACGCGCCACGGACTCGAGTTGTATCCCTTTTGGCAGGCCCTCCAGCAAAATATTGCCAGCCTCCTGCAGGAGGCTTTTCGTGGACCAGAGCACCAGGGCGGCAATGACCACGCCCAGCAGCGGATCGATCCACTGCGCGCCCGTCATGCGAATGGCGAAGGCTCCCGCCAGAATTGCAATGTTCGAAATCGCGTCGCCAAAATTGTGAATCAGAATGCTGCGAAGATTCAAATCGCGCCGGCTGCTCACGAGCGAAAGCGTAATCCCGCCGTTGATCGCCAGGGCCAGGAGCGAGACGCCAATCATCCATCTCTCCTGAACGGCGACCGGATGGAGGAAGCGTTCGAACGACTCGTAGAAAAGGCCGAACGACACGAGAATCAGCAAAATCGCGTTGGTGAACGCGGCCAGAATGCCGGCGCGCTGATAACCGTACGTGCGTTCGTGGTCCGCGGGACGCGCGGCCCAGCGCAGCGCGATTCCGGAAATCAGCAGAGTGGGAATGTCGGAAAGATTGTGGAGGGCGTCACTGACCAGGGAAATGGAGTGGCCCAGATAGCCGCCCAAAAGCTCAGCGACCACCAGCACGAGGGTGGCAACCACGGCGCCGGCAAGCACCCTGCCGGTCGTTTCCCGCGAAGGGTGCGAATGGCCGGCCGTGCGCCCCGCAAGGTGGCCATGCGCATGGTCATGCATCGGCTCCATTGTACCGATAGAGGCACCCCGATGGATAGTTGAACGTTGGCTGGAAACTATTTAGTGACGTATACAAAGCGCGCACATGCCCGATGGAAGATAATTGACTTACCCTGACGCGCTCCCTAGTATAGCCAAGGACCATCGATTCGAGCCTTCGTGCCATCCACACACTCCATTGCAGCCGAGCCGGCGGCCAAACCTTCACGCAAGGTTGGCCAGGATCAGGTCGCCACGCTGCGTTTCTGGGGCGTGCGCGGATCAACTCCCACGGTGGATAAGGCCACCTTGCGCTACGGCGGCAATACGCCATGCGTGGAGATGACCACTCCGGGCGGGTCGCGCATCATTCTGGATTGCGGAACCGGCCTGCGAATGCTGGGCCGGCATCTGGAAGCGGCTCAGGAAGATGAAAAGCACGAGCCGCATATTTTTGTGACGCACTATCACTGGGACCACATCCAGGGCATCCCGTTTTTTTCTCCCTTGTACGCGGAGCAAAACCGTTTTCACTTTTACAGTTTCCGGTCGGAATATCTCGGAGCCGGCAGCCTGAAGCGCGTGTTTGAAGCGCAGATGGCGCATCCCTATTTTCCGGTCGACCTCTCGGCCATGTCCGCGAAGCGGGAATTTACCGAAGTGAGCGGCGGCGACCAGATCTGCGTGCCGGGCGCGCGCGTAACGGCGCGCTGGCTGCATCACCCGCAAGGGTGCCTCGGCTTTCGATTCGAGACCCCCGCGGGAATCATCGTGTATGCCACGGACAACGAGCCAGGCGACCCGAAACTGGACAAGAGCCTGCGCGACCTTGCCGAAGGCGCGGATATTTTTATCAATGACGCGCAGTTTACGCCCGAGCAGCTCGCCACCACGCGCAAAGGATGGGGCCACTCATCCTGGGTGGAAGGCGTGAAGATCGCGAAGGAAGTGGGCGTCAAGAACCTGGTGCTCTTTCACCACGATCCGGACACCACGGACAAGACAGTGGATAGTCTTTTGCACGACGCGCGCGATAAATTTGAGAATGTATGGGCCGCGGCCGAAGGCATGATGATGACCCTGGGCGGAAACGACGTGGACGTTGTCCTTCCAACCACGCGCGAAGGGCAGCGGCGCGAGGCGCATTTTCGCGCGCGCGTCACCGGCCTTACCGACGCGGGCCGCACCTTTGAAGAAGAAACCGTGATCAGCGATTTAACCTTGCACGGCGCGCTCATCTACCTGGACCACAGTCCAAAGCTTCAGTCCGAACTGGAAGTTCTGCTCGATAATCCCGGCATCGATGGCTCCTCGAACAGCCCGCTGCGCCTGCGCGGGTACGTTGTGCGCATCGAAGCGCACGATGAAAAAGACCGCACCGCGGTCGGAATCGTCTTCACCGAATAACTCGCGCCGGAAATAGAAATTTTCCACGGCCATTGAAACCAGTCGCGGCAGGAAACCTTTGTGGCTTTTGTCGCCCTGTTTTGTTATAAGCAAAGTATCTAGTTTGGTCCTGGGATCTTCCACCTGCCTGGCGCCGAACTTAAGGTCTCATGGAGATTGGGTCATGAGTTGCATGGATATTCAAAAAGGTGCGAACCGCGGATTGGTGTCTTCCCATGGGCAAGACTTCGTCCATGTTTCTTTCCTATATTTATTTTCGCCATACTTGCGCAATGACCATACTTGCATAATGAATTGAACAGCGCATCGAACATCGGCGCGAAAACTTGGTATCACGGGCCTGTCTTAAAGTACGGTAAAGTCAGAAAAGCAGGGAGGCGACATATGGCGACCGCGGTTACTCATTACACTTCGTACAAAGCGCGGCCCTTCACCAGGGAACAGCGCGAAAAAACCACGATTCTCTTTGGGGGCTTGACCTGGAAGCATGAGCGGCTGGTCCAGGGCGTCTTCAACAATTTGAATTACAACGCGAGGCCCCTGCCGAACATTACGCGTGCCGACCTCGATGCGGGCAAGGAACTGATCGACACCGGCGCGTGCTGCCCCACGATCTTTACGACCGGCAGCCTGGTCAATTTTCTGAAATCCGAAGTGGCCGTCAACGGAAAGCAAAAGACGCTCGACGACTACGTTTTTCTGACGGCGGGCGCCTGCGGTCCCTGCCGGTTTGGCCAATACCACGAATCCTACGAAATGGCTCTTGACGGCATGGGCCTGAAAGATTTCCGGCTCTTTCTGCTGGCGCAGGATCAGCTCGACCAAGCCCCGGAAAAGGGCGGTGGCCTGGAAATCAATATGCCTCTGAGCCTGGGCATTGTGTGGGCCATTTTGGTGGGCGACATCCTGACGGACATGGAATACCTGACGCGCCCTTACGAAGTTACACCGGGACAAACCGATCAGGTCATGAAGGAAAGCGCGGATTATCTCTTTGAGGTGTTTCAGAACCGGCCGGTTCGCAGCAACAAGTATGGGATGCTGGCGTGGCATTTCATGTCCAGCTATTTTGCGGATGCGTTGCGGGTGGTGCGGAAGAAATTCGACGCGATCGAAGTGGACCGCCTGCAAGTGAAGCCGAAAGTGAAAATCACCGGCGAGTTCTGGCTCCAGACGCATGAGGGTGACGGCAACTACAACATCAAGCGCTGGCTCGAGAGCGAAGGTTCCGAGGTGATGCCGCCTCCAGTGGCCGTGTGGCTGGGCTACCTGCTGCACACGCCGCTTTGGCGTCTCTCCGCGAAGCCGAATATCGACCGGAAGATTCGCATGAAGATGGCCATGATTCGCGGGCTGGAGAAACTCTACGTCGGCACCTACAACCGGTTCCGCAAAGCCCTCGGCAATGTGCCGCACGAATTGCCGGATCAGGAAGAATTGAAGGAACTGGCCTCACCCTTCTTCCATCACGAACTGCGCGGCGGCGAAGGGCACATGCTCATCGGCAAGGCGCTTCATGCGCATCTTCACAAACATGCCAACATGACCTGCGAGCTTTCGCCCTACTCGTGCATGCCGAACACCATGTCCCAGGGCGCGATGGCCAACGTGCTGGGCCGGCATCCCGACCTGCTCTACGCGCCGATCGAAATCAAGGGCGACGCGGAAGTGCACGCGCTGTCCCGCTGCCAGATGATTTTGACCGAGGCGAAAAAGCGGTCGCAAGCCGAGTTCGTGGAAGCGATGGCGAAGACCGGGTTGACGCTGGAAAGAATTCGCCAGATCGAAGAGAAGCATCCCAAGGTAAAGAAGGCGACGTATCGCGTGCCGCATCATGGGTACGCGTCCACGGCGGCCAATTACGCTCTCCACCTTGCCAGCCTGTAGGCGGGGATGCATTTCGTATCGCAGGCTTCAGACCGTGTGGTTTTCATTTGCGGCAAGCGAAAGTCAAAAGAACACAGGCTGAAGCCTTTGCTACTGGAAACAAGGAACGGAATCGGCGAGGACTCCTCAATGGCAGACGGGAATTTCGTTCAGATCGTGCCGCTCATGCGGGACCCGGGCATGGTGGAAATCAAGATGCCGCCGAAGCTCGCGCCAAGCGCGAATGGAGCGATGATCTGCGGCGTGGATGTGGGAAGCACCACGGTCAAGTACGTTCTCGCATCGCCCTCCGGCGAAGTCATCTCCCAGGCTTACGAGCGGCACAATACCAAGCAGGGAGAAAAAGTCCTGCAATTTTTGTCGCGGCTCGAGGCGCAGCATGACTTCACGCCGCAGCGCGATCGTATCTTCCTGACCGGTTCGGGAGCGGGCCTGATCGCTCCGATCGTCGGCGCCAAGGTCGTTCAGGAAGTGGTCGCGGTGGCGGCGAGCGTCGAGCGGCTGCACCCGGCGGTCCGCTTCGTCAGCGAAATTGGCGGAGAAGATATGAAGACGATCTTCTTCAACGGGAATGGGACGACGAAGAGCAAGCAAGTGCTGATGCAGAGCGCATGCTCGGGCGGCACGGGCACGTTCATCGAGAAAACGGCGAGGAAACTGCAAATTCCACCGGAACAGCTTTCCGAAATGCGCTACACGGGACTCACGCTGCACAAGATCAGCAGCAAGTGCGGAATTTTCGCGGAAGCCGACGCCAACACTCTGCTCAAGGCCGGCGTCACGGTCGATGAAATCATCGCTTCCCTGTTCGAGGCCGTGGTCTACCAAAACCTCGCCACGCTGACGCGCGGGAACACGCCGTCGCCGGAAGTGCTGCTGCTCGGCGGGCCGAATCTGTTTTTCAAGGGCTTGCAGGAAGCCTGGCGGCTGCACCTCACGCACATCTGGCAGGAAAGAAAAATCCAGATGCCGAACGGCAAGCCGCCCGAGGAATACATCACCGTGCCGAAGGACGCGCTGTACTACGCCGCGCTCGGCTGCATTGAAGTGGCTCTGGGCGAAGCGCCCGCGGTGGGCATCTATCTGGGCTCGAAGAAACTCCAGTGGTGGATTGAAGAAGGCCAGTACGAAGACAAAAAGAAGCAGGGCCGCGGCGGACTGTGCGACAGCGCCGAAACCTTGAAAACTTTCATCGACGTTTATTCCAAGATGGACGCCACGTCCAGCACGAATATCGAACTGAAAGCGGCGAGCGCCGGGTTCGACAAGAACGTGGAAAAGAAAAAACTGGATCGCGTGGTGATCGGCTGCGATTTCGGATCGACCACGGCAAAGGCCGTGTGCCTTTCGCCCGACCGGGAACTGCTCTTCTCCTGCTACGCGCTGAGCAAAGGCAATCCGATCGAGGATGCCAAGAGCCTGTTCCGCCAGTTGCGCGAAGCCATCGGCGACGGCGAAATTCTGGGACTTGGGATCACGGGCTACGGAAAAGATTTGCTCAAGGGAATTCTGGGCGCGGATTGCGGCGTGGTGGAAACCATCGCTCATGCCTCCGCCGGGCTGCACTATTTTCCGGACGCGGATTGCATTTGCGACGTGGGCGGCGTCGACGTCAAGATCATGATCCTGAAGAACGGGACCGTCAGCGATTTCCGCCTGAACTCGCAATGCTCGTCGGGCAATGGCGCGTTCCTTCAGGGCGTCGCCGAACGATTCGGCATTCCCCTGAGCGAGATGGCCGACAAGGCGTTTCTCGCGCAGGCCATGCCGCAGCTTTCGATGGGATGCGGCGTCTTCCTGCAGAGCGACATCGTCAACCAGCAGCGCAAGGGCTGGCAAGCGGAGGAAATTCTCGCCGCGCTCTGCTCGATCCTGCCCCTGAACGTGTGGATCTATGCGGGCGGACTCAACAACCTCTCGCAGGTGGGCAAGAAATATATTTTGCAGGGCGGCACGCACAAGAATCTGGCCGTGGTGAAAACTCAGGTGGATTTCATACGCTCGAAGGTTCCGGACGCGGACGTTGTCGTGCATCCCTATTCGGGCGAAGCCGGCGCGATCGGCGCGGCGCTCGTTTCCATCGACTGGTGGGAGAATGGCGGCCGGTCGAAATTCCGCGGATTCGATATCATCGAAAAGCTGACGTACGTGACGACGACCGCGAAGGAAACGATCTGCAACTGGTGCCCGGTGAATTGCCAGCGCAGCTTCATCGACGTGGCGCTGCCCGGCGGCCTGGGCCGCGAGTGGAGCAAGGTTCCGATTTCCTTGGGCTGGGAGCGCGTCATCGTCAACAACTCGTGCCCCAAGGGGCTCGTGGAAGATTTGAACGAAATGAAAGTCATCAAGGGCGAAATCGAGAAGAACAAGAATGCGTTTCCCAATATTGCAGACATGGTTCGCCAAGAAGGCTTCCGCCGCGTGTCCGCCTCCTCCTAGGGACCGGTCGGGAATCCGCATTGGAATTCCCAAGGTGCTGAACATCTGGAGCACGCACCAGTTCTGGGTGGGATTTCTGCGCAACATCGGAATTGCCCCGGAAAACATCGTGTTCAGCTCGGACACGTCCGAGGAGCAGGGCCGCGAATTCGGCAAGGGCCGCGGCACGGTGGACTGCTGCTATCCGGTGAAGGCCATGAGCGGCCACTACGGCGAACTGCTCTTCGGCCTCAAGAATAAAATCCACATCATCCTGAGCCCCATGATTTATTCGCTGCCGTCTTTCATGCGGGGACACGTTTCGGAAACGCTGGCCTGCACGCGCGTGATGGCCGGGCCGGAAAACATCCGCGCAGGATTCATGAAGGAGAGCGACGTGTTCGCCGACAACGGCGTCCAGTACGCCTCTCCGTTCGTGAACATGGCCGAGCCGGAAATGGTTTCCAAGCAGATGTACGATTGCCTCAAGGATGTCTTGAACCTGGATATGGCGGAAACGCAGCGCGCGGTGGATGCCGGATACAAGGCCCTGCGCGAGTTCAATCAAAAGGCGCGCGCCGAAACGCGAAAAATTCTGGAGTGGTGCGCGCGCGAGGGAAAACCGTGCGTGCTGGTCCTCGCCCGCCCCTATCACATGGACCCGGGAATCGGGCACGAGATCGAATCCGATTTGCAGGCCCATGGCTATCCCATCGTCTGGCTGCAATATCTTCCGATTGACGACGATTTGCTCGGCTGGATTTTCAGGGACGAACTGCAGGCAAAACAAATCCGGTCGCCGCTCGATATTTCCGACGTGTGGACTTCGTCCAACAGCAGCAATACGAATGAAATTCTGTGGGGCGCGAAATTCGCGGCACGTTTTCCGTGGATCACCTGCGTGCTGCGGTTATCGAGCTATGAGTGCGGCATGGATCAGCCGACGTACACGCCCACGCAAAAAATCGTCGAAGCCACCGGCACGCTGTTCTTCAAGTTTGGCGATCTGGATTCGACCAAGCCCACGGGAAGCATACGCATACGGATCGAAACCATCGTCCACTACCTGGGAAAATATTCGAACAAGATCATTCAGAAGAAACTTGCGCTACTGCATCCCGATTGCCCGCTGCTCGCGAATCATGAAGAAGAAACGGCCTCGGCGGCCTCGAACGGCAAATAGGTTTCGACAGCTTGCAATTCCCACCATTCGCCGAGTGGCACAGGCTTCACAGGTTGCGGAAAAAGTAGCACAGGCACTCTGCCTGTGCTACTAAAACCCACTCCGAACCGACTTTTTCCGCAGCCTGTTCAGCCTGTGTGGTTTTGAATTTTGCGCGAGCTAAAGTCAAAAGAACACAGGCTGAAGCCTGTGCTACTTAAAACCATTCACCTATTTGTGAGAAGGGCGGGCTAGCGCGGAGCAGCGACCATGTAGGGATTCAGGTTTACCGATTTCCAGTCGCCGTGAATGATTGCGGCGCGAATCTGCGCGGGAGTTTTTCCCTTTTGCGTGAGTTGGTAGGAGAGGACCGCTTCCTTCTGGCAGATATCGCATTCCGCCCCGTGCGCGCCCACAAAGCAATCGAGCAGGCTCTTGTGCCCCTCGTGCCGGTCGCAATAGCAGTAGCAGGGCTGCTGGTACAAAACCGGACGAATTTTCGCGGCCAGCGCATAGACATTGCGATTGAGCGCGTCGGGAAACTGTTTTGGATCAAGCGTGGACGGAAACGGCGGCTTGAGCGCATACGCGTGGTAGGAGGGAACCCCGAGATCGGCCGGGCCGGACATGTCCATCTGCATCTGCGCACCAGCCGTATCCATGGCAGGGAATAGCGCGGGACGAAGCTGGGCGAGGCCCGCGCTCACTAGCGTGAGGCTCAAGACGATTGCCGCTGCCGCATATTTTCCGGTCATAAAGGAAACCTCCGATAACGCTCAAAACGGTAGCGCATCTTGCGCGCGCCTGCAACCGGTGGATGGTTAGTGGCGCGGACTTTACAGGATGCGGAAAAAGTTCCTAATTCCGTCATTCCGAGCGAAGCGAGGAATCTCTCTTCGTTCCACGCCCAGGAAAAGAAAGAGAGATTCCTCGCTTCGCTCGGAATGACAAAAAGTTTGGGCGCTTTTTCCGGAACGTATTTAGCCTGCGGAATTTCCGTTTGGCAAAAAAACAAATGAAACTGTGCAGGCTGAAGCCTGTGCCACTCGGACCGAGGCCGGACGATTTTTTTTTGCGAACTAAACTTCGGCGGAGGGCGCGGCTGCGGCGGACGCTGTTTCCAGGCGCGACGAAAGCACGTCGGTCAGCAAATCGATCAGCTTGCGGGCGCCTTGCCCGTCGGCGTCCAGGTCCGGGTTATAGCCAGCCACTTGGAATGCGGCCAGATTCGGCTGGCTGACAAAAACGCGCAGCGCGTCGCGCACTTCGCTCCAGCTGAGGCCGCCCGAGCCGGGGAAATTCGTCCACGGAAATTCCTTGCCGTCAATCGTATCCACATCGAAGTGGAGGATGAACTCGTGTTTGGCGGCGTGCACGCGTTCCACGGCGAGGCGCGCGGCGGTCCCGGCGCCCACGGTGGACACTTCCAGCGACGGATGCCGCCGAAGCTGCGAGGCCAACAGATATTGCTCCTCGGGCGGGTCGAGCCGCTCGAATCCAAACAGCGCCACGTCGGGCTCGCGAACCAGCCGCGGTTCGCTCCAGAAACGGACGAGTTCCGGCGCACCGCGTCCGGTGACTTGCGAGACGGTCATGCCGTCCACGCATCCCGAAGGCGTCGTTGCCGGCACGTTGAGATCGGCATCGCGGTCCATGTAAATCAGGCTGATGTTGCGGTAGTAACGGCGCGCCCCGGCGATGGCGGCCATCACGGAAATGCAATCACCGGTAAGGATGACGGGGAGCGCACCGGTTTTCACCGCGATTTCGACGCGCGGGCGCAAGTCGTTCAGCGATTTCAGAATTACGGAAATATTCCTGGCGCGGGGATGCTCGTCGTCCGGTTGGGAAACGTAGGTTGGCGTGTCGCCGTGATCGATCACGTGGAACCCGGCGGACTTCAACCGGTCGGCGATTCCCGCGGCGCGCAAAGCGGCGGGCGCGCGTTCGTGCCCGGCTCGGGTGGCTGCCGCGCTCGTTGCCGAGCCCAGAAGGACAACACTCTTCGGCTGACGGGTGATCTTGACCGCCAAAGTGGCTCCCCTAAAAAGAAATTAGTGACGTGCTCCCCTGATTTAGCGACGGATCTAGCGCCTGATCTAGCGTCGGATCGACACGAGCCAGTATAAAAAACCATCGCCAAACGGCGTTTCCCTATTTTGAAGCCGGCGCGATGGTCGTAAGCTCGGGCGGCAGCGTGAACCGCACATCCTCGCGAATCAAGTCGAGGTCGCGCTGATTCGTGTAGCCCAGCGCGGCCAGATGATCGCTCACCTGCTCAACCAAAACTTCGGGCGCCGATGCGCCTGCGGTCAGCCCCACGCGGTGAACGCCTTCGAGCCATTTCGGATTAATGTCCTTCGCGGCATCGATCAGTTCCGCCGGCACTCCGGAACGCTTGGCGACTTCCACGAGCCGGTTCGAGTTGGAACTGTTGGGCGAGCCGACCACGAGGATCAGGTCCACCTCGCGCGCGAGATGCTCGACCGCTTCCTGCCGGTTTTGCGTGGCGTAGCAGATGTCGTCCGAAGCCGGCCCGGCGATCAGCGGAAAACGCTCGCGCAGGCGCGCGACGATTTCCTGCGTGTCGTACAGGCTCAAAGTTGTCTGCGTAAGAAAAGCCAGGTGACTCGGATCCTTCACTTCCAGCGCGTTGACGGCTTCGACGCTGTCCACAACGACCGTCTGTTCCGGGGCTTCGCCCGATGTGCCCACGATTTCCTGGTGATCGCGATGGCCGATCAGGATGATGGTGCGGTTCTCGCGCGCGAACTTCAGCGCTTCGAGATGCACCTTGGTCACGAGCGGGCACGTCGCGTCAATCACGCGCAACTCGCGCACGTGCGCTTCCTGCCGCGTTGTCGGCGGGACGCCGTGCGCGCTGAATACCAGCACGGAGCCGAGCGGCACTTCCTCGACCGTCTCGACGAAGATCGCGCCGCTTTGGCGAAGTTGCTCCACCACGTAGCGGTTATGCACGATTTCGTGATGGACGTACACGGGCGGCCCGTACGCTTGCAGCGCCAGGTCCACGATGTCCACCGCGCGCACGACTCCCGCGCAGAAACCTCTCGGGCGAACGCGGATCAAACTCTTGCCTTCGGTCGATGGTTGCGTCTGATTGCTCATGATTCGGCCCCAAAATACAATACTAGATTAGCACGGCAAGGGATGATTATGCGACCTTTAGCGGCGTTTGGTGCCATCCCTCGATTTGCCGCGAAACTGCGCGGAATCGAGCGAGGATGGAATGAATCCTGGGTAGGGGGACGGCATGCCGTGCCCCCTACGGCTGGTCTGGGGGCCGTTTTGCGCAAGCTGATAGGTGGATGTACCTCACACAAAATCTTACTTGTGGCGGATGTCTTCAGGGGCGCGCTGGCGGTCGAGCGGCGCGATCTGGAGCTGCCACTCGACCGGCACGGACGATGGCAGGAAACAGATCTTGCTGTCGCACGCCTGATATTCGAGGGTTCCCTTCACCGCGATCTTTTTTCCTTCCGGTCCGAGGGCGCCGCTGAATTCGGCCATGGTGTTGATCTTCAACTCTTGCCGGATTCGGAATGTACCCTCGAACACGGGCACGCGCTCCTGGATAACGGGCAGATACAGAATTTTTGCGGGCGGATAACTGGGTTGTTTCAATTCAAAATCTGGAAGCGGATCGATTGTGAGCTTAACGGTCTTGTAACCCTTCGTTCCCGGCGCATAGACATGCACGTCCGGCGGGAGGCGCACTTCGGCCGTCAGAGTGACGCGATTGCCGGGAACGGCCATTTGGTCCGATTGCCCGACGCTAAGCTGCAAGTGCGGGGCTTGGACCGTATCGCTAACTTCCTCGCCCAGTTCCGGAAACAGCTTGGATAGAACTCCATTTCCGGTCAGCCGTTCGCGGTAATTCGCATCGAAAAATTTCTCCCGAATCGCGCCTTTCGGATCGATATAGAAATATCCCGGCCGCGCCATCCCCGCGTTCGGCCCCACGGCTTCCGTGTTCAGAACCTGGTACATCCGAATGATTTTGGAATCCGGATCGGAAAGGAGAGGAAATTCGATTTTGCGCCGGCCGGAAAAGTATTTCAGAATTTCCACATTGTCGTAACTGATCCCGGCGAGCTTGATCCCTTGTTGCTCAAAGCGCTTTTTTGCGGCCTGCAACTGAATGAGCTGGCCCTTGCAATAGGGGCACCAGTCGGCGGAGCGGTAAAAAAGAAGCACTGTGCCATTTGGTCCGCGCAGCGTATCGAGCGTTTCCGTTTTGCCAAATTGATCGAACGCCGAAAAGTCCGGAGCCTTCTGTCCCGCGCGGATTCCAATCTCGGAAAATATGCGTATGGAGGCAACGTGAATCGCGCTGCCTTCCAGTGCGCCCTCGACCGTAACGCTCTCTCCCAGGCGTCCTTTCGTCTGATCCTGCGGATCGAGCGCGTAAACCTGGCGAATGGTGTCGTCATACAACGCCAGGCTTGCGCCGGGCGTCTCGGCCGTACATTTCGGCGCTTCGGCGAAGGCTTCATCGGCGCTGCACGAACCATTGATAATGACGCCGGACCACGCGCCTGCCTTTGTGTTTTCGGACCTGTCGGCCAGCGTGAAGGTAGCGGCCAGAACGATTGCCAACGCGCCCGCCCATGCATGTTTCTTCATATTGGAATCCTCTGCAATCCGCGGACTGGTCCGGACAATCGGACCGGCAGGATTTTCTCTGAAATTCAATGTACTTCCGGAGGATACCCTCATATCGCCAGGCCGGCAAGCGCGGAAAGCGATTTCGAGATATAATAAAAGGCTATGCTTTCTCTAAACAACGTGACGATGCGCTACGGCGCCAGACTCTTGTTCGAGGACGTCACCTGCTCGTTCCTCGAAGGGCGCCGCTATGCGATCACCGGCCCGAACGGCGCCGGCAAAACCACTTTGATGAAAATTTTGGAAGGGGATCTCGAACCGACAAAAGGTTCGGTCTCGCGGCCAAAGAAGATGGGCATTTTGCGGCAGGATCAATTTGCCTTCGACCAGTTTCGGGTGATCGACACGGTCATCATGGGCAACGGCCCCTTGTGGAAGGCTTTGCAGGAGAGAGACATCCTGTACGCCAAGCCTCACGAACAGCTGACGGACAAGGACGGCATGCGCCTCGGCGAACTCGAAGGCGTCGTCGGCGAAGAAGGCGGCTATACCGCCGAGAGCGATGNNGACGAGCCGACCAACCACTTGGACCTCGATTCCGTCCACTGGCTGCAGGAGTATCTCCATGAATATCCGGGCGTGCTGATCGTCATTTCGCACGACCGCCATTTTCTGAACAGCGTCTGCACGCATATCGCTGACATCGACTACCAAACCGTGATCATGTACACGGGCGGCTACGACGAAATGGTTCTGGCCAAGACGCAGATTCGCTCGCGCATCGAAACGGACAATGCCGTGCGCGAAAAGAAAATCGCGCAGCTCAACGAATTCATCGCGCGCTTCTCGGCCGGCACACGCTCCTCGCAGGTAACGTCGCGCAAGAAGGAAGTCGAGCGCATCCAGACTTCGGAGCTGGCCCGGTCGAACATCGCCCGGCCGTTCATTCGCTTCGATCTGAAAATTCCCTCCGGGCGGCACCCGCTCGAATTCAAGGGACTCACGAAATCCTACGACGGCCACAAAGTGGTCGATAAATTCGCGGCGAACGTCGAACGCGGAGAAAAAATCGCGATCATCGGACGCAACGGGTCCGGCAAGACAACGCTGCTAAAATCGCTGATTCGCAACGCGACCGGTGATATTGACGATTCGGACCGGCACTTCCCGGTCGACGGCGGCCACGTGAAATGGGGCCACGAAACGTCCGTGGGATATTTCGCCCAGGACACGACTGACACGATTGCCAAGAACACCACCGTCGTCGAATGGCTGCACCAGTTCGATCCGAAGGCGTCGCAACAGGAGTTGCGCGCCGTGCTCGGGCAGATGCTATTCAGCGGGGAGGACGCCGAGAAATCCACGCGCGCGCTCTCCGGCGGCGAATCGGCGCGGCTGATTTTCTGCAAGCTGATGCTGCAAAAGCCGAATGTCCTGATATTCGACGAGCCCACAAACCACCTGGACCTGGAATCGATCAACGCCCTGAACATCGCGCTGCAGAAATATCCAGGCACGGTGTTGTTCGTCACGCACGATCACGACGTGATCGACGAAGTCGCCACGCGCATCTGGCAATGCAAGGGCGGCCACGTCGAGGATTTCAAGGGGCCGTACGAGGATTTCCTGGTGTACGCGAAACAGAAGGCTTCGTAGCGTGGGCTTCAGCCTGTGTTCTTTTGACTTTCGCTTGCCGCAAATCAAAACCACACAGGCTGAAGCCTGTGCTACTGAAAAGCGTTCGTTTCGCTTTGTCCGCATTCTCCAAGGCCCGTCCCGATTGTGCGAAGGGCGGACTACCCAGCCTTGAATCGCTCGTCAATCTCGACCTGATACCCGGCAACGAGGCGGTTCGTCTCGTTGGCCATTCCGACGACGGCCATGAGTTCGTGAAACATTTCGTCGGTCATGCCTTTGGCGCGCGCGGATGCCGTGTGGGAAGCGATGCAGTAGGGACACTGGCTGGTGACGCTGACGGCGATGTAGATGAGTTCCTTGATCAGCGGATCGAGAGCGCCCGGCCCCATGATCTGCTTGAGGGATTCCCAGGTGCGCTTGAGATTTGCCGGATCGTTGGCCAGCACTTTCCAGAAATTATTGATGTAGTCCGTCTTGCGCGTGGCCAACATATCATCGTACACGGCGCGAACTTCCGCGCTCGCCTGGCTATATTCAATCGGGCGGTGCGTTGCCATAAAGCCTCCTTCTGAAACTCGGAAAAATGCGCGAGCCTAGCCGGCATTGTTCACAAGAACTTCACAATCCATGCATGGCCGATTCTGTTTCCTGCATTCAAAGAGCGCAACGAACGCTTTTCAGTGGCACAGGCTTCAGCCTGTGTGGTTTTGATTGGCGGCAAGCGAAAGTCAAAAGAACACAGGCTGAAGCCTGTGCCGCTGAAACCCTTCATCCCCGGAACCGCAATACGGGCTAGCCGCGTTGAAGATTGGCGGAGAGCGGTGAGCGTTCAATTCAAATCGCGCGACAGCATCAGCTTGAACGTTAATTTGTCGGCCCCGTGACTTACGCCAACCCCCACGCCGGTTTCGATATTCAGGAATTTGGTGTTGTGGTCGGCGACGGCCCAGACTTCGTGGAACTGGTCGTGCGCCGGAAGAAATTGGCGCAGCGGCCCGAAATCGGCGTACTCCTCGATCGCGGCGGCCCATTTTTCGTTCACGTTGTAGGCGATGCGCGTGGACGGAACGTATTCGAGGTTCTTGAAGCCGCCCGTGTAGTCCGTATCCACAATCGGATTGAAAACGATGTCCACCGGATGGAGATGCAATCCGACGATGCCCCGCACCTCGGAGGTAATGTGCCTGGATTCCCAATAACTGTAATTGACGCTGAACTCGAAATTGACACCGTAGAAAAACGTGTGGTCGTGGGCATGAGGCCGCACGAAGAGTTCCCGAATTTTGAAGCCGTTAATCGACCCGCCGCGCCCCGTGGAGTAAATCGTGTACACCGGCAGATAAACCCCCTGCTCAAACCAACTGTTGACGCCGTACGCCCACTCGGTCGTGCCGTTGAACGAGTGGTCGGGAATAATGCCGCCGGGAAAGGCTGGAGTGGTCCGCCCCATCGGGGTAAAATTGCTGTGGATCATGAGATTGAACTTGCCCTGGTCCTCGATCTCGGCGTCGTACACCTGAATTTCGTCGGTTTGCGCGAACGTCACGGCGGGGGCCGCAAACAAAGCGAAAGCGATCCATGCGAATAGAATGAATTTGTTTTTTTGAAAGAAAGTCATTTTCAGATCGTCTCCCTGCAATTTCAGTCTCGTTTATTCCGGGACTGGCCGAGCAAAGCCCGGTTAGAATAGCTCAGCAGCGATTTGACGGCAATTGGCTTTTTGGAATCGTGATATTTCGTAGTATTGTCGTATCGCGATATATAAATGAATGACTAAGACACAAGCAATTTCGCTTTGGCCGGGCGCGCGGCGCTGCCCTCTATGCGGCAGCGAAGATGTCATGCGTTCCGGGCGGCATGGCGTGCTGGAGTGGACCATCCTGTTTGTCCTGCTGATCAGGCCGTTCCGATGCCACCAGTGCAGCGCGAGGCATTTGGGATTTTTCTTTCGCCGCCGCCGTCTGAAAGCCGGCGGCCCCACCAGCGCAGGACCCTCCGAAGGATAACTTTTTTCAGCAGGGATCGGTCAGGATTTCATCAGGCGCGCGGGTGCGCCTTGTCATAGACCTCGATCAGCTGGCGAATCGTGGCGTGCGTGTAGCGCTGCGTGGTGGACAGCGAGGCGTGTCCAAGCAATTCCTGAATCGCGCGAAGGTCCGCGCCATCGGCCAGCAGGTGCGTGGCAAACGCGTGCCGCAGAGAATGCGGATGCAAATCCCAATTCACGTTTGCCAGGCGCGCATATTTCTTAACGATCCGCGCCACGGACCTCTGCGTGAGCCTTGTCCCGAAATGGTTGAGAAACACGGCCTTCCCATCGGCCCGCTCCCCGGCCTTGCTCAGCATTGCCTGGCGCAAGGGTTCGTAGGCTTCGAGCGCCTGCTCGGCTTTGCCGCCGTACGGAACAATGCGTTCCTTGTTGCCCTTGCCGCGCACGCGCAACATGCGCTCCTTCCGGTCCATGTCGTCCAGGTTCAGCCCGGTCAGCTCGCTGACGCGCAGGCCCGAGGCATAGAGCATTTCGAGAATCGCGAGGTCCCGCTTGACCATCAGCCGGCTGTCGTCGCTCGCGGACGGTTGCTCGCCGCTCGCGGAATCCATCGTCGGCCCGCCTGTCACGCTATTCAGAAACATATTGAGGTCTTCCGCGCTCAGAACCGCGGGAATACGTTGCCGCAGCTTGGGAGTCGACACCATGCGCGCCGGATTGCTCTGCACGATTCCTTCCCGCACCGCGAATTTGAAAAAGGAGCGAATCGCCGCGAGCTTGCGGGCAATCGACGATTTTTCCAGATGCTGATCGTGCAGGTGCGCGACGAATTCACGGATCATCAGGTGCGTGACGTTCCGAGGAGGAGGCATCGCGGCGCCCGGAGGAGTCAGGAACGTAAGAAACTGCGCCAGGTCGCTCTCATAGCCGCGAATGGTGTGCGGGGAAGAATTGCGCACCGAAACCAGATAATTCAGGAAGGTCTTTACCGCGGAATCCATTTTCCCCTGCCGGACCGCTAGTTTTGCGGCTTCGCGCCCGTACCCTGAAAGAACAGCGCTCACTACCCAATAAACGATACTGCCATCGCCGAGCGGCGAGGCCATCCGCTTCGCCGGATGCGGGCTCAACTTTTACATGGAGCAATACAACGGAATCGTGGAGCCCGCTAAAATTATAAATGGTTGAACCTCAAAACTCTTCAAGATTGCGCTGTGCCCACGGGTTCGGGAACGGCCGCGGGAGGATCGGGCACAACATCGGCTTCCCAATCGCAGCCCTCCTTGATGCAACTCCTCACCGTGCCCAGCTTGCCGCGCTTCTCGACAATGAACGCCGCTCCGCATTTCGGGCATGGCTCGTCGATCGGCAGGTTCGCCGTTGTGAAATCGCACGCGGGATATTTGTTGCACCCGTAGAAGACGCGCCTGCGTCCCTTCTTCGCGACCCTCTCCAGCAGTTCGCCCGTCTCGCACTTCGGGCACTTGATGCCCAGCGTCTTCGAGCGGATGAACTTGCACTTCGGATAGCCGGTGCAGCCGGTGAATTCGCCGTACTGGCCGTGTTTTTTGACCAGTTGCAGGCCGCACTCGGGACATTGCTCGTCCAGCAATTCGTCGGGCTGGAGGGCGCGCCGCGTTCCGGCCTTCAACCGGCGCGTCGTCTTGCAATCGGGATACCCGGTGCAGGCCAAAAACATTCCCCATCGGCCTTTTTTGATGACCATTTCGCGCCCGCAGTTGTCGCAGGCTTCGATTTTCACTTTGCCGTCGGCGTCCTCGGCAGGCAATTCGGGCGAAAGGTCGCGAATGAAATCGCAATCCGGATACCGCGAGCAGCCCAGAAAAAAACCGTGCCGGCTGATGCGTTCGAGGAGTTCCCCTTGCCCGCACTTCTCGCACTTTTGTCCCGTGGGAATTCCCGCTTTGTAGGACTCCATCTCGCCCTTGGCCTGTTCGAGATCGGCTGCGAAGCGGCCATAGAATTCCTTCACGGCCCTCTTCCACGGAAGCTTTCCTTCCTCGATTTCGTCGAGTTCCTCTTCCATACGCGCCGTGAAGCCCACATCGAAAACATCCTCGAAGCTCTTGACGAGCAGGATGCTCACTTTTTCGCCGAGCATTGTGGGCGCAAAGCGTCCCTGATCCTTGGTCACGTATTCCCGTTCGACAATCGTCGAAATGATCGAAGCGTAGGTCGAAGGGCGGCCAATGCCCTTTTCTTCCAGCTCCTTTACCAGCGTCGCCTCGGTGTAGCGCGGGGGCGGCTCGGTAAAATGCTGGTCGGGGCGCAAGGTTTCCAGGCGCAGCGTTTCGCCCTCGGTGACCTGCGGGAGCAAAGCCTTGTTCGCGTCCGGATCGGCGTCTTCGTCGTCGTCCGCGGACACCTGATACACGGCCAGATAGCCGTCGAATTTCTGTATCGATCCCGTCGAGCGGAAGGTGTAATCGCCCGCCGTCACATCGACCGTGGTTTGGTCGAATACCGCCGGCACCATCTGCGAAGCCACAAAACGCTGCCAGATGAGCTGGTAGAGCTTGAACATGTCCTCGCTCAGGAAGGGCCTTACGTCCTCGGGCGTGCGCGCGGCATCGGTCGGGCGAATGGCTTCGTGCGCGTCCTGCGCATCTTTTTTCGATTTGAAGGCGTTGGGCTTCTCGGGCAGGTACGGCTGGCCATATTTGGATCCAATCAGGCCGCGCACCTGGTCCAGCGCGTCATTCGAAACACGCACCGAATCCGTGCGCATGTAGGTGATCAGCGCGACCGAGCCTTCCTCGCCCAGCTCGACGCCCTCGTAGAGCCGCTGCGCGAGGCCCATGGTGCGCTTGGCTGTGTAGCGCAGGCGATTGTAGGCGGCTTGCTGCAGCTTCGAGGTCGTGAACGGAGGCGGCGCGAAGCGGCGCTTTTCCTTCTGCGTAACCCCGGCCACGGTCCATTGCGATTTTTCCGCGGCGGCCACAATCTGGTCGGCTTCGGCCTGCGTGTGGACTTCGATATCCTCGCCCTTAAATTTGGTAAGCTTGGCCTCGAACGCAGGTGGCGCGCCGGCGGCCAACATGGCATGGATTGTCCAATATTCCACGGGGACGAACGCGCGGATATCAAATTCCCGATCCACGATCAGGCGCAGGGCCACGGTCTGCACGCGCCCGGCGGAGAGGCCCCGGCGCACTTTGTCCCAGAGCAGCGGCGAAATTTTGTAGCCGACCAGGCGGTCCAGCACGCGGCGCGCCTGTTGCGCGTCCACCAAGTTTTCGTTGATTTCGCCGGGATGCTCGAACGCCGCCTTGATGGCCTTGGATGTGATTTCGTTGAACATCACGCGGAAAATTTTCTTTCGGGCGATGACCGGCTTGCCCCTGGCTACAACTTTCTTGACCGGCGCGGTGTCTTCCTTTTTGCCCTTCTTGCCTTTCTTGCCCCTTTTGAGTTTCGCAGCGGCTTTGGCGGCCGCTTCCGCGAGCGCTTTTTCCTCTGCCGTGGGAAATACGAGCTTCGGCCCGCTCAATACATCGGCCAGGTGCGCGCAGATGGCCTCGCCTTCGCGGTCCGGATCGCCCGCCAGATAGACGGCATCGGCCGTGGCCGCGACTTTCTGTAATTGGGCTACAACGCTCTCTTTGTCCGGATTGACTTCGTACGTCGGCGCAAACCCGTGCTTAAGATCAATGCCCAGCACCTTCTTGGGCAAGTCCATAATGTGCCCATAGGAGGCCTTGACCACGTAATTGCGGCCCAAATATTTATTGATCGTCTTCGCTTTTGCGGGCGATTCGACGATAACCAGCGATCTTCCCATAACTTTTTTCCAGACCTGGACGCTCCTCCGTTGGGAGCGCTCTGCCCTTTCATTCCCTAGCGTGGCCCTCGTTCACACCGTTTGTCAACGCTTGTTCGATGCGCCTTGTGTCCTTTTTGATTCTATGCGCTCCGGCACATTCGCGCGGAAGCCTGCAATATCAACGGTTTAGTGGGTATTTACGAGGATGATGAATTGCGTTTGGCAGGGATGTTTTTCAGTGGCACAGGCTTCAGCCTGTGTGGTTTTGTATCGTGGCAAGTTAAAGTCAAAAGAACATAGGCTGAAGCCTGTGCCACTGGGAAGCACCCATTTTCATGGATTTGGTTGCGGGATTTGCCGCTGGATCGGAGGAGGACCGCGCTTACAGTAAAATTTTGAGGAACTGCTTTCCCGGCATCTGCCTGACGATTCCCTTCATTTCCATTTCGCACAGCGCCGCCAGGACTTCGGACGAATTCAATTCCGCCTTTTCCACCAGCTCATCCACGTGGATCGACTCATCCGTTCCTAGCAGGGCGAAGATTTTCTTTTCCACGGGAGAGAGCGAGTTTTCAAACAGAGAGGTGCGCTCGGCAACGGTCGTGGCCTCGACCGGGAATAGTTCGGCGCGAATTTCAGTGGGCAATTCCTCGACCACGTCTTCCCACGACGTCACTAGCTTGGCGCCCTGCTTGATCATCTGGTTTGGCGCAAAACTGACGTCGACCGTAACGTTTCCGGGAACGCCGTAGACTTCGCGGCCAAACTCCATTCCCAGCCGCGCGGTAATCAGGGAGCCGGAATACTGCGCACCCTGCACGACCACCACGCCCAGCGCCATCCCCGCGACAATGCGGTTCCGCACCGGGAAGTTTTCGGGCGCGGGATGCGTGCCCAGCGGGAATTCGCTGATCAGAGCGCCACGCTTTTCCACTTCGGCGAATATTTTTCTGTTCTCTTTCGGATAAATGACGTCCACACCGGTGCCGAGCACTTCGACCATTCCCCCGTGCGTGGCCCGGCAAGCTCCCTGATGCGCCGAGCTGTCGATACCGCGCGCCATGCCGCTGACGATCGTCAAGCCGCGTTCGGCAAGATCATGCCCCAGCCGCTCCGCCACCTGATTGCCGTAGGGAGTTGGGCGGCGCGTGCCAACCATCGAGATCGAATGCCGGTTGAGCGCGCTGACGTTGCCGCGCACATAAAGAATCGGCGGCGGATCGTAGATCTCCAGCAGGCGTTGCGGATATTCAGGCTCGTCCCAGTTCAGCAGGCAGCAGCCCAGGGCGCGGACGCGCACGAGTTCCTCTTCGGCATCCTTATGAGCGCGCTTTGCCTGGATGGCGCGTGCGGGCGCCGAGGGCAGTTGGCACGCTTCCAGCTCGGTGAGGGAGGCGTGGAATACTTCCTGGGGAGATCCGAATTGGCGCAACAGCTTCCCGATGAATCGCGAGCCGAGGCCCGGCGTCATCGCGAGTGACAACCAGTCGAGGGAAGCTTCCAGTTCCACGCTGACGGCGAAGCTACTACCGTGTCACTAAGTGTGTCAAGCGATTCCTGCGCAAAGACTATTTCGCTCTCATTTCCGACGGTGTGGGCTTTTCAGACTGCGGAAAAAGTCGGTTCGGAGAGGGTTTTAGTAGCACAGGCACTCTGCCTGTGCGGTTTTTCCAATCAATGGCGTCAGGGATGGGCGACAATTTAGAAAACCGCACATGCAAAGTGCATGTGCTACTTCACTTTTTCACGCCGGCCTTAGGGCTTGCGTAAGTGATGGCTGAATAGTCGGAGCTGTATCCGGCGGACTCTTCCGCGATGTTGAGAACAACACCCAGAACGGGGGCGTCGCCCAGTTCCTTGCAGGCTTTTTGAGACGCTTCGGAAGGCGTCGAATTTGCACGAACGACGAGGAGCACTCCATCCACCAATCCTCCCAGCACGCTGGCATCGGCAACGGGCAGGGCCGGAGGAGAATCAATGACGATCCAATCGAATGCGTGTCTGACGCGATCGAGGAGCTGCTTCATTCGGTCGCTGGAAATCAGTTCGGAAGGATGCGTGACGTTATTACCGGCGGGAATGAAGCACAGTCCCTCCTCCGTGCCGTGATGCGTGGCTTCGAATTCCGTCACGCTATTTTGCAGATAGTCGGCCAGCCCCGGAGCCGCCGGCGCTCCCAGCAGGACGTGAGCGCGGGGGGAGCGAAGATCCGCGTCGATCAACAACACGCGGCACCCGCGCTGCCGAACCAAGGCATAAGCCAAATTCGTGGCAATCATGGTCTTGCCTTCCGCGGGAATCGCGCTGGAAATCAATACGATTTGCAGCGGCTGGCTCTCGCGTATCCGGTAAAGACGCGTGCGCAGCGTGCGGAATTGCTCGGTTCCGGGAAAGGACGGATTTGAATTTGCGAATACGACCATGCTCGGATCGGGTTTCCACTTGTCCTGCGAGCACTTCTCCCACAACTCTTCGAACTGCAGAGAGCCGGAGACGGGTTCGGCCCCGATCCGCGAAGCTCTGGAGCGAGACGCGGATTCGATCGCGCCGCCGGCAGCGCCGCGCCGGGTCCCGGGCACACTCTCCTGGGCAATCTGGCCGGAATCCCTCTCCTGCTCAGCCCTTTTGAGTGCTTCGTGAATTTTGCTCATGATTTCCTTTCGATCCTGGATCGCCCGGTTCCGTTGCCGCCGGTCATGCACTGGTCATGGAGCGCCGCTATGGATTCGAAGCCAAAAGCGAAGTCTGGGCGTGCGCCTTGCTCGCGTTCGGTGAGATCACCGGGATTATCGCGAGGACCGGAAGGCGGAGCACGACTTCGACGTCGTGTTCGGAGCGCATTGATGTGTCGCTCATTTCCATAAGGAGCGTGAGGCCCAACCCCAGCGCCAGTCCGGCGCCCAACCCTCCGCCGGCAAACAGGGGCATCTTCGGGAAGGAAGGCTCATTCGGATAATTCGCGGGATCCAGTACGTGGAAGCGATCGTTCTGCTTGCTCTGGTCGAACTGTTGCGACATCGCGAAACTATCCCGTTTTTTCATCAATTCGTTGTAGGAGTCGAGCACGGTCTGATGATCGCGCGTCAGCAGCTTATATTCCTGCTCGACCGAGGGGCTGGACTGCACACGGGTCTGATAGACGCCGATTTGTTTCTTGATTTCCTCCTGCTGCACCGTGCGTTCCTTGATTACCTGATCAAACTGATGAATTTGCGCGCGCAATTGCAGGATTTCGGTGGGCTCGCCGTCGGATTGCACGTTTTTCTCCGGCGGCGCGGTATTTTTTCGCTGCTGAGCGCCTTCCGCGATTTTCTTCCTCAGCGCATCGACATCGCTTTTTGCCTTGATCACATCCGGATGATCGTTGGTGTATCTGGACTCCAGCGTTCTCAGTTGCGTCTCCATCACTCCCAGTTGCTGATCGAGCGTCTCGGGATTCTGTCCGGTTTGCAACGACGCCTTCCATGTCGATAATTGTTGCGCGAGAATGGATTCGGCGAAACTCTTGTCCTGCTGCGCGCGGTTCAGCGCCTGCGTCGCGGCCTCGAGCAGGGTGGACTGCTCGTTCAAGACGTTCAGGTTTGTCTGGCTGTCTTCGGGCAGCCATCCGATGTAGTGGCGCTGGAACGTGGCGAGTTTCGCGTCCTGCTCATCCAGTTTCTTCTTGGCTTCGTCCAGCTGCTGGTTCAGGAACTTTGTGGCGTCGGCGTCGACGACATTGCTGCGGCTTATGTTTTCCTCGACGAACATGGAGGTGAGCATGGCGCATATCTTCTGCGCAAGATTTGGATCGCCGAAGACCACGCTGATTGTAAAACCGGGTAGATTCTGAGCCTGGGTCTCGGCCATCGGCGCCACGGGCGTGATCGTGATGGCCTGCCGTAAACGGTCGACCAGGTTATCCATCGGCAGGCGGTTGACATCGCTTTGGTACAGTTGCAGGTCGCGAATCACGGGTTCCAGCCGAGCCGTGCTTAGGATTTGCTGCTGCATGGTCGCCAATCGCTGGTTGACGTTCTCCGTGCCAAGAGGAGTGACGGGCTGGACCTCAGGCTGCTGGACAATGACCAGTGTCTTGGAAGTGTATCGCTTGGGCAGTAGCCGTCCGGCGGCAAACCCCGCACCTCCGCCCAATACGGCAAGAATGCAAATCAGCAGCCATCGCCGCCGCAGAATGGCGATGATATCCTTTGGTCCAATTTCTTCGTGCATCATCTGTAGTTCACCTGGGAGCAACGCGCCAAAGCATTCGGCACACGTTCCTTGCGACGAATGCGCAACGGTAACCGTTCCTCTATAAACATTGATGCAATTCTAGTGCCGAGGCCCGAAAGCCTCCTAACTATATCATTTTAAGACGGATGGTAGTATTTTCTCTTTGAGCCTACTTGCCTAAACCAACTGCGTGGTAGTCGGAAGTTCCACTTATTGGAAATTTATTTGCCATGCGGCAAGTACCGCATTGAAAAGGGGTCCGCTACGAGGATCCTGGCACCTGGATCATACAACGGCAATGGAGAAAGGAACGGCGCGCAATCTCAGCACGCTCCATCTCCATTAAATACCGCCCAAGGAGTGGCCAGAAGAATCTTTACGTCGAGCCAGATCGACCATGTTTGGCAATACCGCAAATCCAACCTGACCATTTCATCGAACCGCGTCCGGCTACGGCCGCTCACTTGCCACAGACCCGTTACGCCAGGCTTGACCTCGAGAACTCTTCGCCGGTGCCAGATATCGTAAACTTCGAACTCGTAAGCAACTGGCGGGCGAGGGCCGACGAGAGACATCTCTCCACGCAAAACATTCCAGAACTGGGGAAGTTCGTCCAGGCTGGCCTTCCTCAGAAATCCCCCAATGGGAGTGATTCGAGGGTCCTTGACGAGCTTGTATACCGGCTCGGCCGATCCCTCTGCGGACTTGTCCAATCCATCCTTGCCGGCAATAAATTGTTGAACGTAATCCTGATGGATCTTGGGATCGTTGTTGGCGTACATGGTGCGAAACTTCAGGCACTTGAATCTGGCGCCAAGCTGGCCCAGCCGCTCCTGTTGGAAGATCACGGGCCCCTTGGAGGTCAGTTTGATGAGCGCCACGATCAACGCAAGAAAGGGTGACAACGCCACCAGCAGCGCCGTGCTTCCGACAACGTCGATCGCGCGCTTGATGGCCAGAGGCAACCGCTTTCGCAAATCTTTTTTCTTGATGTCCGGGTAGAGCTTGGAGTCCGCCACCCACCCGGAGCCATCCTTGTCCCAGGCCTCCGGAAATATGTGCAGCGAGATAGCGATATTGGCCGCCTGTTCACTACCCATATGCTTGGCAAGAACGACTTCAATTTTTGTGCGGAGCGCCTCCGTGATCGGGCGGTCCCCTTCCATGTTTACTTCCGCGAAGATGACTCCCAGGATGGCGTCCTGTTTATACCAGCCAACCAGATCCGTCTCCCGCTTGGACGCAACAATCACGTTGACTGCTTGCCGAAGAATTCCATTCGCAGTGCCATCCTCCAAATTCGCATCCAGCAGCATCAGAACGAACGGTTTGCGAGAGCGTTCCGCGCGCCGCCGCTCATGCGTCAGCATGGAATGGAAGGTGTGCTCCGCCAGGACTTCCTCGTGTTGCCGCTCATCGCCTGAGTGACGGGAAAAATTTGGACCGTGTACCTTCATGTACTCTTGTTGTTCCAGATATGAGATTCTCGAATAACTGTTGCCCATAATTTACCCCACTAAAATGCGCATTGACGAGGAGATCCCTCCCCGCAGCCCTCAGGCGCTTCATGCTATTTGGCGAAATCGGCGCACGCCCGGTTCAATATGCTCAATTACCCCTAAAATTCACTTAACTCTTGTATTATCAAACTCATACGCGTAAGGGCGTGAAACATGCCACCAGCGGGAAGGACATGCCACGGGCTTGCCCTTGACCAAGCATGGCACAAACCGCACTGTTTCGAATGCAATCAGACTTCCAGAATAACATGCGAGCCCCCGATGGCTCCGGAATCTAGCCATTTTTCATCTTATTGAAAAAGAATGAGTTAATGGCTGCAGATCGGCTTCCGAATGTCGGCTTGCAAGTTTGTTCCCACAAGCGGGGACAGGAAGTGAAAACTATTGCTATCTTGTGCCATTCGTTTTCCGAAAATCCGGCACTTTCGTTGATTTGGGACTAAACTAGTCGCATGGCCGAGCCTACAATGCCAGATTCGTCATCCGCCGCTGCGCGGAACAAGCCTATCGCGGACATTCGCGCGGCGCTCCGCGAAGCCATCGCTCAACTCGAACGCCGGCACCTGCCGGCTGCGGCAAAGGATGCAGAACTGCTCCTGATGTGCGCGCTCGGGCGCGACCGCGCATGGATCTACGCGCATCCGGAACAGGAACTCGACGCCGCGACACGCGAGCGCTATTTTTCCATGATTGCCCGGCGCGCCGGCGGAGCCCCGGTGCAGCACCTCACGGGCCAACAGGAATTCTGGGGCCTGGATTTTGAAGTTACGCCCGACGTACTGATTCCGCGTCCTGAAACCGAGCATGTGATTGAAGTCGCGCTCGAACGGTTGGGAGCAGGGCCGGCCGCCGGATCGCCACGCCGCACGGAAGAACTCCGCATCATGGACATGGGCACAGGCTCGGGCTGCATCGCCATCGCGCTGGCAGGCGAAATGCCCGCCTCGCGGATCGTGGCGATCGATATTTCCCCGGCTGCGCTCGAAGTGGCGCGCCGCAACGCCCGCCGCCACGGTGTCGCCTCGCGCATCGATTTCGTGAAGTGCAATCTGATGGAATCGCTCCCGATCCTGCCGGCGCATTTCGATCTGATCGTCAGCAATCCGCCCTACATCGGACGGTGGGAAGCCGCGACGCTTGCGAGCGAGGTTCGCGAGCATGAGCCTGAGTCCGCGCTGTTCGGCGGAAACAAGGGCACGGAACTGTATGCGCCGCTGATTGCGCAAGCCGCGCTGCTGCTCAAATTCGGCGGGCTGCTCGTGTTGGAAATCGGCCACGCATCCTCGGAACACGTGCTGGGTTTGCTCGCCGCTCCCGCATGGGCCGATGTTGCGGTCACGAACGATCTTGCGGGAATTCCACGCGTTATTTCCGCGCGGCGCGGCCCGCGCTAATCCCGCAACATCCGCGCCGGCCGCCACTAGGCTGGCAATTACTCACTCTATGATCACTAGATGTCGGATGCGTAGATGTCGGAAGCGTACCCCCTCCTGAAATGAAAGTGTTGCGCGGTGACCTGACCGGTGATATTGTCGGCCCAACATAGTCCACGGGAGGGCCACACGATGAGCATTTGGGTGAACTGGGGCCTCGTTGTAGCTGCAATTGCTTTCATTATCGGCGATCTCGTTCTGGAAGTTTATGAATCCGTGAACTTGGCCGTGCTGGGCATGATGCTGCTGGCCGGAGGAATTCTCGGCTTGGCCGTCGACTCGGCCGCCGCCGGTTTGGGAATTTCCGTTGCTTTGGCAATCGTGTACCTGGTGGTTCACCGGCGCCCCGGACACATGCTGCCCAAACAGGTTTCCGGCCAATAAGCGGCTGGTCAATCGTGCCAGGGCCGGCATTCACGAGCGGTCGAAAAACTTTCACCTAATGCGCTTAGTCTAAGGTTGTGCCCGGTTATTTTGATTTACTGGTTGCTGTTTTGGAAATGAAGTGGGGCGGGCTTCAGCCTCGGCGCTTCGACCGCCCGGAAACAAAATCCCGCAGATGATGAAACCCGCGGCCACAAAAGAATTCCGCCCTTAGCGCTGGTGCAAACCGAAATCGCACGTCTTTGATTGACTTACCCGACGGCGTTGTGCTCCCATACATGCCCTCGGGTGGACTCCGATAACCGGATGCCCTTAAAACCACAGCGGATTGAAGTCGTTCTGGAGACGTTGATCGAAAGCATCGCTCTTGCCGAAGAGGTGGGTGTACGTGTCGCCGCGGCGGCTGGCTTTGGCGACGACGATCAATACAAAATCGGACTCGCCGTGCACGAAGGTGTCATGAATGCCTTTCAATACGGCAACCAGCAGCGCCGCGAGAGAAAAATCCGCGTGATCTTCGAGGTCTTCGAAGACAAACTGGTGATTCATGTGGTGGACCAGGGCGCGGGATTTCGCCTTGAAGACGTGCCCGACCCTTGTGAGAATGGAAATGTACTCGGTGAATCCGGCCGTGGCGTGCTCCTGATGAAAGCATTCATGGATGAGGTCGATGTCCTCGCCAGTCCGGCGGGCGGCGCGGAAGTCGTCATGGCGAAGCGCCACAAGGCGTGCACTTCCCCGGCAATCTGATCCACGCGAGCCGTAGGCGTTTCGGTATGGCGAAATTCAGGAAAGGTTGGAGATGAGTTTCAAAGCGACCAGCCGTGAAGTCGGCGGCGTCATGGTGATTGATATGGACGGCCGGATTACACTGGGCGAAGGCAGCACCCTGCTGCGCGATCTTATTCGGAAACATCTGGCGAGCGGCCACAAGAAGATCGTGATCAACCTGGCGGGAATCAATTATATCGACAGCACCGGACTCGGAGAACTGGTCAGCGGCTATCGTTTGGTCAAAAGCGAGGGTGGAGAAATAAAGCTTTTGAACCTCAACAAAAAGGTTAGCGACCTTCTGCAGATCACCAAGCTGTACACGGTTTTCGACATTCACACGCAAGAAGCACAGGCAGTCGCAAGTTTCCAATCCTAGCCCCTCCGGAATCGCCGTCTCCCAAGGAATGAGGCTTTACCAGACCTCTCTGCTTTGCACTGTGAGCCAGTTCCGAATCGGGAAATTTTAAGGGCCGAAGGCCTATCAGGCTGAGAATGTCTCCGCCACGTCGTAATTTGCAAGACGTGTTTCGAGGGCCTTGTCCGGCGCACCCGGCCGAGGCCCTTTTGTTTTGCCAATTCGGCAACCAGGAATCCCGCCCGCGCTACTGGCGGATCGAATCAGTATTTGGCCTCTGCCCGCGGATTGTGTAATGCTATAGCGCTTCGCGGCTGGACCAGAAACTTTTATGAGGGTGACGACGATTACGCGACCTATACGAATAAATTTTCCAGGACTCCGCCGATGGTGACGCTAGGCTCGATCAAGGAGGCGCGGGAACGCATTCGTGGCTCGATTGTGACCACGCCCTTTGCGCACTCCGAAAAGTTTTCCCTCCAGACGGGAAGCTCGATATTTCTGAAGCTGGAAAATCTGCAGATGACGGGCGCGTTCAAGGAGCGCGGCGCGCTGAACAAAATTCTGCTGCTCTCGGACGAAGAGCGGCGGCGCGGCGTGATCGCGGCATCGGCCGGAAACCACGCGCAGGCCGTGGCGTATCACGCGACCAAGCGTGGCATCCAGGCGCAGATCTGCATGCCGCTGACGACGCCGCTGGTAAAAGTGTCCGCGACGCGCGGCTATGGCGCGGAAGTGATTCTGGCCGGCGCGAATTACGACGAGGCGTGCGACGAAGCCATACGCCGCTCGAAGCAGTTCGGCCTGACGTTCATTCATCCGTTTGACGACGAGGCCGTGATCGCCGGCCAGGGCACGCTCGGCCTTGAAATGATCGAGCAGCATGGCGACCTTGACGTGCTGGTCATTCCCGTCGGCGGCGGCGGCTTGATTGCCGGCGTGGCTTGCGCGGTGAAGGAAACCAATTCAAAAATTAAAGTGATTGGCGTGCAATCGTCGCGGCTCGCGTCGATGAAGGCGGCGCTCGAAAAACATGAGCTGGTCACGCTGCCGGCGAACAAAACCATTGCCGACGGAATCGCCGTGCGCTGCGCGGGAACGCTGACGTTTCCGCTGGTCCAGAAGTATGTGGACGAAATTGTGACCGTTGATGAGGAAGAAATCGCCAGCGCGATTCTTCAATTGCTCGAAAAAGAAAAGATGCTGGCCGAGGGCGCGGGCGCGGCGGCGACCGCGGCCGTGCTGAACGGCAAAACTCCGAATCACGGCAAGAAGATCGGCGTTCTGGTCAGCGCGGGAAACATCGATGTCTCGCTGCTCTCGCTGATCATCCGGCGCGGGCTCGTGAAGGACGGGCGCCTCGTGCGGCTGCGCATCCATTTGCCCGATCATCCGGGCGCGCTGCAGAAGCTTGCTGGCGTGATCGCCGACCAGAAGGCCAACATCATAGAAACGATGTACGACCGCGCGTATTATGGAGTGGTGCTGGGCGACGCCGTCATCGACATCACGATGGAGACGCGCGGGCCGGAGCACGTCGCGGACCTGACCGCCGCGCTCGATGCTTCGGGCTACACGTTCGAGCGCGTGCAGTAGATTGCGCGTGCGCGGGACGAAAACTCCCGCCTCTGAAGAGGCGGCCTACAGCAGTGGCGAACGGAAATGCCATCGCGGAATTCCCGCGTGGAATTTCCAAACACGGGATTTTCTCTACAATGGCGACCGCAAAATCCAATCCGCTTTCCTACCTGCGCGATCAGCTCGCGGAACTTGACGCCAAGGGCCTGCATTTCCGGTTGCGGGTTCTCGAAGGCGCGCAAGAATCCGTTGCGCGCTTTGACGGCAAGGAGGTCATCAATCTCAGCTCGAATAATTACCTTGGCCTGACGACGCACAAGGCGCTGCGGCGCGCGGCCATCGAAGCGATCCGCACGCACGGCGTTGGCGCGGGAGCCGTGCGCACCATCGCCGGGACGATGGACCTGCACATGGCGCTCGAAGCGCAGATCGCAAAGTTCAAGGGCACGGAAGCGTGCGTGGTGTTTCAGTCCGGCTTCACTGCCAACGCGGGAACCGTCGCGGCCATTCTCGGCAAGGACGATCTCATTCTGTCCGACGAGCTGAATCACGCGTCCATCATTGACGGCTGCCGTCTGTCCCGCGCGACGATCAAAGTGTTCAAGCACAGGGATGTGACCGATTGCGAACGCCTCTGCAAGGAAACCGAAAACTGGCCCGGCCACAAGCTGCTGATCACCGATGGCGTTTTTTCCATGGATGGAGACATCGCACCACTTGCGGAACTGTGCACGCTCGCCGAAAAATATAACTGCATCATGATGGTGGACGACGCGCACTCTTCTGGCGTGCTGGGGCGCAACGGGCGCGGCACGGTGGATCACCTGGGATGCCACGGGCGCGTGCACATTCAGGTAGGCACGCTGAGCAAGGCGATTGGCGCGATGGGCGGATACGTTTGCGGCTCGCGCGATTTGATCGATTTCCTGTATCGCCGCGCGCGGCCGTTTCTGTACTCCACCGGGCATCCGCCATCGGTGGTGGCCACGTGCCAGGCGGCGTTCACGCTGCTCGATTCGCCGGATGGAGAAAAGCTGATCAAAAAACTCTGGGCGAATACTAAATTATTTCAGCGCCGCCTGAAGAAACTGGGATTTTCCATCGGCGCGACCGAAACGCCCATCACTCCCATTCACGTGGGTGAAGCGGCAAAGGCGTTTGAATTCTCGCGACGCCTGTACGACGCCGGCGTGTATATTCCGGCGGTTGGATTCCCCACGGTTCCCGAAGGCAAGGCGCGGCTGCGTGCCATGGTCTCGGCGGCGCACAGGCGCGCGGACCTGGAGCGCGCCTCGGCGATCATCGCGGAGGTGGGGCGCACGTTGGGGATTGTCTAGCCCGCATTCCTTGCATGGGGATGAAGGGTTTGAGTGGCACAGGCTTCAGCCTGTGTGGTTTTTGCTTGCTTCACGCAAAGTCAAAAGAACACAGGCTGAAGCCTGTGCAACTGAAAAGCGTTCGTTTCGCTTATTTAACACATGAAACGGAATCGGCCATATAGCGATGGTGAAGTCCTTGTTAGAAATGCGGACTAGCTTCTGTTTATTTTTGATTTGTTCGGCGGAGGCCCATGGCAAAGTTTGAGCGGCACATTTTCATCTGCACCAATCAGCGGCCGGACGGCAATCCTCGTGGCTGTTGCAATCCTTCGGGCGACGCCGGGCTTCATCGCGCCTTCAAGGAAAAACTGGCCGAGCGCGGGATTCCGAGCGGCAAAGTGCGCGCGAACAAAGCCGGATGCCTCGATCAGTGCGAGGTCGGCCCGACGGTGGTGGTGTATCCCGACGCCGTCTGGTACGGCGGCGTGACACTCGCGGACGTCAATGAGATCGTCGACTCGCATCTGATCGGCGGCCGGCCCGTCGAGCGGCTGATCATCCCGGATGCGGTGTTGAACAATACCCAGAAAAAATAGGCGCAAATCCTCGACGAGAGAGAATCGGAACGATGATCCCAAATCAAAACCACCTGCTGATTGAGCGTTTTTATCTCGAAATGTGGAACCGCTTCGATAAGACCGTCATTCCGGATATTCTCACCGAAGACTTGCGGTTTCGCGGCTCGCTCGGACAATCCAAGAACGGCCACGCCGAATTCGGCGAATACGTTGATTTCATCCAACGCGCCTTTCCGGATTTCACGAACGAGATCGACGACATAATCTCCGAAGGCGACAAAGCGTTTGCACGGCTTACGTACCGCGGCACCCATCGTGGCGAAATCTTTGGCATCGCGCCTACCGGGAGATTCGTCCAATACGCAGGCGCGGCTGTCTTTACATTCAGGGGAGATCGGATCGCTGAAGTGTGGGTGCTTGGCGATATTTATGGGCTCATCGGTCAGCTGAAAGCAACGTAACCTACTACCCAACGCCGGGTAGTGTCTCAGTTTTCGCGGACCTTACAAAACGAGATTTGTGAACTGATCCAGTAGACCTTACAAAAATGATCACGACTTCACGATTAGTTTTGAGGGAGTGGAAAGACTCCGACCGTGAACCATTCGCCTTGCTAAATGCGGATGTCCGAGTGATGGAGTTCATGCCGAAAGCGCTTACGCCGGAGGAAAGCACCGCATGGGTTGAACGCATTCGCGCCCACTGGAGAACACATGGGTTTGGACTTTACGCAACTGTAATGCGGCATGACCACAAGTTTATCGGCTTCATCGGTCTTTCGGTGCCGACCTTCGAATCAACGTTTACACCGTGCGTAGAAATCGGCTGGCGATTGGCTGCAGAGTACTGGAACAGAGGTTTGGCGACGGAAGGAGCCGAAGCGGTACTACGCCATGCATTTGCAACGCTGAATCTCGACGAGGTTGTTTCATTCACCGTTCCGGCAAACAGAAGCTCTCGAAGGGTCATGGAGAAGATTGGGTTGGTTTATCAGCCATCCGAAGATTTTAACCATCCACGACTACCGGCTGGACATCCCCTTCAGCGGCACGTCTTGTATAGGCTCCGGCGCTCCGACTGGAGATCAAAATCTCGGGACGAATTTTCAAAATGAGTCACGACCTGACGCGCTCCTACCCGATTGACACTCGCGCACTCCCGTCGTAGGCTCGCGCCACGCGCATGATGCAATCCAATCCAGCCTGGAGGAATCGATGAAGTGGAAGATGTGTTTCGTTCTATTGTCCGTGATGCTCGCTGCGCCCATATTCTCGGAACAAATGTTCGCGCAACAAGATGTTCCAGAACTTGCTTTTGATTCCGTTCCCGATTTCTTCAAGCTTCCGGCCGGGGTGAATTTCGGCGAGGTTCCCGGCGTGGCCGTCAATTCCAAGGGGCATGTGTTTGTGTTCACGCGGTCCAACAGCGCGAATGGCCCGGCCTACGCGCCAGCGGCGGCACAGCTTTTCGAGTTCAGCGCGAACGGCGATTTCCTGCGCGAAATCGGCAAGGGTCTCTATGCGTGGTCCGAAGCCCACAGCGTGCGCATCGATAAGGACGACAACATCTGGGCCATCGACAAAGGTTCCGACATGGTGATCAAGTTCAACCAGGCGGGCCGCGTGGCCATGGTTTTCGGGCGGCGCGCGGAAGGCGCGGACGAGGATTCCAAGCCCTGGGCGCATCCCAATCCTCCGCTTCCCGCCGTGGACGGACTTTTTAGACAGCCCACCGACGTGGCCTGGGATTCGGACGGCAATATCTACATCACCGATGGATACGTCAACTCGCGCGTCGCGAAGTATGACAAGAATGGCGACTGGGTGAAATCCTGGGGCGAAAAAGGCATCAGGCCGGGAGAATTTCGTCTGCCCCATGCCATCGTGGTGGACCGCAACAACAATCTCTACGTGGGCGATCGCAGCAACCGGCGCATTCAGGTGTTCGATACGGACGGAAAATTCCTGCGCATGTTCACGATTGACGTGCCGCCCGCTCCCGGAACACACGCGGTCAACGGAAACACACCCACCGGTGACCGGCTCGCCGCCGTGCTCGGCGCTCCCAATTCCATCTGCATCACGCCCGGCCCGAATCAGGTGCTCTACGTGGGAGAAACCACATTTCCCGGTCGCATTTTCAAAGTGTCGCTCGACGGAAAAGTGCTGGGCGTGATTGGCCGCTCGGGGCGCCAGCTCAAGCAATTCTCCGGCGCTCACCAGCTCGCCTGCGCTTCGGAAAATGTGGTGTATGCGGCGGAAACATCCAACTGGCGCGTGCAGAAACTGATTATTCATCCGCAAGCGCAATAGCGGCTGGGGTGAGTAGCACAGGCTTCAGCCTGTGTTCTTTTGACTTTGCGTGGAGCAAACGAAAACCACACAGGCTCTGAAGCCGGAGCCACTTATTTCGGTTTCTGGCGCAAGGCCTTCGCGTGGCCGCCAGGCGCGGGATCAAGTCCGCGATGCGCGATCTCGAGCGCAGTGATCAGTGCGCGCGCTTTGTTCACGGTTTCCATGTATTCCTTTTCGGGGACCGAATCCGCGACGAGGCCCGCGCCAGCCTGCACGTAGGCCAAGCCCTTCTTCACGACCATGGTGCGAATCGCGATGCAGGAATCGAGATTGCCGGAGAAATCGAGGTACAGGATCGCTCCGCCGTAGATGCCGCGGCGCGTGGGCTCGAGTTCGTCGATGATTTCCATGGCGCGGACTTTTGGCGCGCCCGATAGCGTGCCTCCCGGAAAACAGGCGGCGAGCGCATCGAAGCAGTCCACATCCTCGCGCAATTGCCCGCTTAGGCTCGAAACCAGATGCATCACGTGCGAGTAGCGCTCGACAAACATCAGCTTCTCGACGCGCACCGTACCGTATTCGGAGACGCGCCCCAGATCGTTGCGCCCCAGATCGACGAGCATGATGTGCTCGGCCTGCTCCTTGGAATCGGCGGCCAGCTCGGCTTCGAGCGCGGCGTCCTCTTTTTCGTCGGCGCCGCGCGGGCGCGTCCCGGCGATGGGCCGGTACAACGCTTCGCGGCCTTGCACCTTCACGAGCATTTCGGGCGAGCTGCCAACCACCGAGAGATCGTTCAGCTTCAGAAAATACATGTACGGCGACGGGTTCACGACACGCAGGGAGCGGTAAATCTCAAACGGGTCGGCGTCGGTCTTCGCCGCGAAACGCTGGCTGAGGGCCACTTGAAAAATATCGCCCGCGCGAATGTATTCCTTCGACTTATTCACCGCATCGATGAATTTCGCGCGCGTGAAATTGGACGTCACCTTGAGCGGGCGCGGCTTTCTGCGTTTCGGATGTTCGGCGGGAACGGGCTCGGCCAGGCGCCGGCGCGTGGCCTGGATTTCGCGCACGGCTGCGTTATATTTCGCGCGCAGGCTGCCTTCACCGTCCGTGAACACGTTGCGCACGATCCACATCCTGTGCCTGACGTGATCGAACACGACGAGGCCGAGGAAAAACATCATCACGGCGTCGTCCATGCCCACGTCGTCGCGCGTCGTGTCCGGAATGCTCTCGATGATCCGCACCATGTCGTAGGAAAAATAGCCGATCGCGCCCGCCACGAGCGGCGGCAAGCCCGGCACGCGCACCGGGCGATACCTCTGCACGAGATTGCGCAAGTATTCGAGCGGATTTTGCTGCACCCAGGACGAGCGGCGGTCGCTTTCCAGCACGCACGCGCCGTTGACGTAGCGAAACACTTCCTGCGGGTTCGCGCCCACAAAGGTATAGCGCGCGATTTTTTCCCCGCCCTCGACGCTTTCGAGCAGGCAGGCATAGCGCGCATTTTGCGCCAGACGCAGGTAGGCGGAAACCGGAGTGATCGTGTCGGCCGTGAAGGTGTCATACACGGGCACGAGATTCCCCTGCCGCGCCAGCTTGCAGAAGGATTTGAAGTCAGGCTGTATCATCGAATTCCTCGAAGGATTCCTCGGCGATTCTATTCCGGTTACTCGACGCCGCGCGTCACGAGCGGCGCCCCCCGGATTTTTCTTCCCTGCTGAGCGCCGAAACGACCGCGCGCCGCATGGCGTTTTCCGGTGCGCGTTTCCCTGTCCAAATTTCGTATTGCGCGATGCCCTGGGCGAGAAACATTTCCACGCCGGAAATCGTTGCGACACCTTTTCGGCGCGCGAGCCGCAATAATTCCGTTTCTCTCGGCCGGTAGACCATGTCCATGACGATCCGGCAATTCAGTTCCGCGCTTTCGAGCGGAGAACCGCCGCACGGGTGCATTCCGACGGGCGTGCAGTTCACGATCGCATCGAAAAATTCCGTCTTCAGGCCGGCGCGCTCCACGGCCGCGCCGCCCACGGCGCGAGCCAGCTCGCGCGCGCGTTCGGCACGCCGCGCGGAAATACATACCATCGAACCCGCCTGCGCCAGCGCGAACGCGGCCGCTCTCGCCGCGCCGCCCGCTCCAAACAGCAGCACGCGGCTTCCCGCGAGGCGCAACCGCTCCTGCAGACTGCGCAGGACACCGACGTAGTCCGTATTGTACCCGTACAATCGTCCGCCACGCACGACGACCGTATTGACGGCCCCGATGCGCGCTGCCAGCGGATCGCACTCGTCCAGTAAGCGCAGAATCGTTTCCTTGTGCGGAATGGTGACGGAAAGCCCCGCGACTCCGAATCCCTTCATCGCGCCGAGAAATTCGCGAAGGTTGCGAACCAGAAACGGGACAAACACCGCGTCGACTTTGCTCGTCTGGAACGCCGTATTGTGCAGCAGCGGTGAGAGCGAATGGCCGATCGGATCGCCAATCACGCCGTACACGCCTGTGCGGCGTGTGATCCGCCCGCCCCGGTAAAGATCGGCCATCTGGTCGAGCGAAAGTTGTCCGGGCGCGGTGGTCTGCTCGACCGCCGCATACGCAAGCGCGCTGCCCATGCGCAGCGACAGGATGCGCCCGGCAAGTCCGAATTCGCCCATGGGGATGGCAACGACATTGCGGCGCTTTCGCGCCAGTTCGCAGACGCGCACGCTGTCGGAAACGGAATTGCACTGCGCGGCAATTTTTAACGCTTGTCCTCCGGGGCGTTCCAGGCGGCGAATAATTCCGGCGAGGCCTCGCGGTGTCTTGCGAAAATCGTGGTGCGACACCATCACGCGCGCGGGAGAAAGCGCGCGCGCCAGTTCTCCCCGCGAAAAATGTTTTGCCGTTTCAATTTCGACGTCGCACCAGCCGCAGCCGGAGCGGACCGCTTCCGCCAGAATCGCGATTTCTTCCCCCCGGCTGCCTTGGAACAACCCTCCCCCTTCCACGCGCCGGCACGTGGCCACCAGCACGGCGCGCGGCCGCGTACGGCCCAGCCAGGAGAGGAACGCTTGCCGTTCCTTCGCGCCGCGGAGATAGTCGAGGCGCAATTCCAGTGTGCGCGTTTTTCGCAGTCCGGCGCCAACCTGCGCCTTCATCTGGCGCGCGGTTTCACCGGCCACAACGCCGCAGACGCGATTTTTTCCAAACAGAGCCTTCAAGCGCCCTCCGCTCCAAAAGCTAAACTTTAGGCTTCTACCATGCTGGTTACGAATATGTAAAGCACCCCCAGACGTTTTCTTGACGCTCCCCGGGGCTGGTGCTAGCTTGGAAGGGCAGCCCCCAACGGATTGGGGATATCTAAAGCCGCGAACGCAAGGAGCCGTCTCGATGCAAAAGAATATCAGTTATCGCATTCTAATGATGGGACTTAGAGTAGGACTGAGCTTTGCGCTGTCCGCAGCGGTTGCCAATGCGCAGCAGCCGGAGCAGGAGCTGAAGACATACAATCCTACCACTCCGACCCAAGACGATATGTATTGCTCGAGCGTAATCACCGACCAGCCGGTTCCGAAGGATACCTACGTAATTTCGGGCGAGAATTCCAATTACAAGAATACCTTCATGCCGGGCGATTACATATTTATTAATCGTGGGGGAGACCAGGGTGTAAAGGTCGGAGACGAATTTGAAGTGGCTCGGGCGGATAGCGATCCGATGGGACAGAACCCGTGGTTCAAGTACCAAAAAATGTTGAGCCACGCCATGGGCACCAAGTATAGAGATGTCGGGCGGTTGCGCGTCATTCACGTCGCCCCGAAAATATCGACGGTGGTCATCGACCAGTTCTGCGATTCGATGCAGCGTGGCGACCTCGTGCGCCCATTTGTGGAGCGTCCGGCTCCTGTGTATCACAAGGCGAGTCTCGATCCATTGGCCCCGCCATCCGGCAAGAAAACAGCCATGATCGTATTTGGGTCGAAGTACGGATCGCTTACCGGGCCTGGCAAAATCGTTTACATCAATCTGGGAAGCGGCCAGGGAGTCCAAGTAGGAGACTACTTCCGCATGTTCCGCTACCAAGGCTCGTCGAACGAGACGGTTTTTTCGATGAAGGATACCGCCTACAAGGTATACGGATATGGAAGCACGCCTGTCACTTATATGTGGAACGATCTGCCGCGCCAGGTGCTGGGCGAGGGAATTGTTCTGCGCACCGGGCCCAACTCGTCGACCGTTATGGTGACGGATGTTCGGCAGGAAATTTTTGCCGGCGATTACGTGGAATTGGAATAATCGCGGCGGGAATTCCGTTCCTTCAGTTACTCCCGAAAAAAAGACCCGATTCGCAATGCGAGTCGGATCTTTTTTATTCTTCGGGCGCCGGAAACCAATGAGCTCAAAGCAAAGAGAGATTCCTCATTTCGCTCGGAATGACAGAAATAGGGACTTCCGCGCGACGGTTTCCGCAGGCTGTGAAGCCCACGCCACAGGGCAATCGCCGCGGCAGGCCCAGCTCGGGAAATTATGCCCGCACAACCAAACTTCAAGGTGTAGAATCTAATCAGTGTAAGACAAAAACGAGTTCCCGCATAAACTCGTCAGCGGGTCTTACGCGTTCTTGCGAGGGCCTTAACATGACGAAACCATTCTCAGTTCCATTCCTTTCAGCCATTGCCATTTTGTTTGCTTGCGCCGCGATTCCCGCGTTTGCGCAGCACGGCGGAGGTGGGCACGCGGCCGGCGGTTTTTCCGGAGGAGGCGGGCACGGGGGCGGCGGTTTTTCTGGAGGAGGTGGGCACGCGGGCGGCGGGGGAAGCCATTCCAGCGGCGGCAGCTCCCGTGGAGGAGCCGCGCCGGCGGGCGTGGGGTCTTCGCGCGGCGCATCGGGCGCGAACATGCGATCGGCGGGACAATATGCAGGGCGGCCCGCATCCGCCACCCATGAAAATTTTGCGCCGGCGGGCGCCACTGCTTCCCGTCCCTACGGCAATTCGGTCACAGCAAGCCAGCAGGCAGGAAATTCATCCAGTGCCCGCCCCGCCATTGCCGATGGCCAATGGCATTCGTTTGGCGGCGCATCGGAAAGCGGCGCGCATGAAGCGGCGGCTCAATCCGACGCCCGACCTTCCGCAAATTCGAATGGCGGGTGGCATGTTATGAGCGCGAATCCCGCGGCAGGGTCAAGCGGCGCCATCAGGAGCTTTTCCGGAGAAGGGGGAGATGTCTGGGAGAATGCGCCGATTTCTAAAAATGCCGCTCCCGCTTCCCAAACGATTTCCAATGTTCAAGGCTCCTCCCGTAATTCTGTTGGCGCGGCGAAACCCTCCGCTGGAGGTTCCGCACTGCTGAGTAATCGAGCAACTGCGGGACAGCTGGGTTCGGCGGCGCAGGGGCAACTTCGCGGCCCGTTCCGCGTAGGCTATCCCACCGGTTTTCGGCCGGGCTGCGGGACGTGCAATGTCCCTGTTGGATCTGGTTGGGGAGGCGGTCGGGGAAATGGCTGGGGAAATGGCTGGGGAAATGGCTGGCCGGGGTTTGGTTACTGGGGTATGGGTCCGTACTGGCCAATGGGTCTAATGTGGTATGACCCGTGGTTTGGCTCGCCCGCGTATGGCGGTGGCTACTATGGATATCCCAACAGCGATGTCTATGGTTACACGGATTCCGGCTCCTCCTATCAGGACGACGATTCAGCGCCACCTCCGCAGCAGGGCGATCAGCCGGGAAATAACGAGCAGCCGAATAGCAACTGGATTACACCAAACGGGCCAAGCCCTTCGTCCGTGCAAAATTCCGCGAACCCGGTTCGCATTTACATGAGAAGCGGCGCGGTGTACACGGTCAGCGATTATTGGATTACGGACGGGGAGTTGCATTACATTTTGATGGATGGCGCGCGGAATATCGTCGATCTGGACCAGGTCGATCTGATGCGCACCAATGAAGAAAATGCAAAGAGCGGCGTGAAATTTATCTTCAAGTCCGAGCCGAGCGGTGCGGCCCCCGAGCCTGATGGAAATGCGGCGCCGCCAGTACCGCAACCGTAAGCGCTTTCCGTGGCACAGGCTGTAAAGCCTGTGGGTTTTCTTCCTCTCATAAAATCAAAATCCACAGTCTGAAGAGCGTGTGTCGCCAACTCGACTCCGAAAGTGCCAGCCTCTAAAGCCGCATTGATTTCGCGCACTTTACGGCACGGCTGAAGCCGTGCCCTACAAAGATTTGCCAGTTACCACACAGGCTTTGAAGGGCAATGATATAGTTGGCTCACCAAGAGGGGATTTATGAAGCTCACCGTAAATGGGTACTTAACAAACCCAGTGGCGGGAAGTGACGCAAAGTAATGGGAAATGGCGGGAAAAGAGAAGGGTGAGCAAAACAGCACAGACTCGCATCCAGCTACTCACCTTAGGATAGTTGCATCTTTCAAGAATTTGAGGTGCGCGACGGAATCCCCCAATAAACCTGCCCTCAGTGACCCCAAGTTACCGGTGAAGCTGAAGCTCAGTGCCCTGTGGACGAGCGTTATGTTCTGCTACATCTATGCCGACTATTTTGAGCTCTTCAAACCCGGCAGGTTGGAGGGGATAATTGCGGGAAATGGCCCCATCGGTCCGACGACTCAAGGGGGCCTCGTGGTAGCCTCTCTGGTGCTGGCGATACCGAGCGTCATGATTTTCCTCTCGATCGCGCTGAAGGCAACGGTGAATCGGCGCGTCAACATCACCTTTGGTTCGCTCTACACAGTTATCATTATGTTCACCGCATCGCGTAATTGGGCTTTCATGAAAATGTACGGGGTCGTTGAAGTTGTCCTGACTGGTCTGGTGGTCTGGTACGCGTGGAGATGGCCAAAGCAGGAAGCAGATTAGGGCTAGATTAAATCTAGTCTTAGAAAAATCATCTTGATTCATAAGCCCTCCGGCTGATTCAAGGCACACGTATCACCTTGAAAATCAGTCCGGTCAGGGCTTGTTATGTTTACTGTTCTATAAGGTTTGGTGAGTCAGATATATTATTGCGCTCTGAAGCCTGTGCTCCTGGCTGTCTTGCCTCACCGCGTCGGGGCTGGAAACTGGACCTTTGGCGCTTCGCGCGACGATTCCTTGGCCTCGAAGTAGGCGTTGTTGCGCTGGAATCCCGCCCATCGGGCAAAAATGTAGTTCGGAAACAGGCCGACGTACGTGTTGTAATCCTGCAGCGTGTCATTGTACCGCTTGCGCTCGATGGAGATCCGATTTTCGGTGCCGGCGAGTTCATCCTGCAGCCGCAGGAAATTTTCATTCGATTTCAGTTGCGGATAATTCTCGACGATCAGGAGCAGGCGGCTGAGCGCGCCATCCAGCTGGCCGTTCGCGGCCATTTTATCCGAAGGCGTGTGCGCGCCCATCAGCGCGGCGCGAGCGCTGGCGATGTCGTGAAACACGGTCTGCTCCTGCGCGGCAAATCCTTTCACGGTTTCGACGAGATTCGGGATGAGGTCGGCGCGCCGCTGCAGCACGACGTCCATTTCGGCCCAGGCGGATTTCACCGCCTCGTTTTTCACCACCAGATCGTTGCGAGTGCTCACATACGAGCTCCCCGCCCACAAAGCAAGCAGCGCCACAACCGCCAGCGCGATCAGTCCTTTTTTCATATGCGTTTTCTCCGATCCGTTTTGCGATTACTATTTTGTGTCCAGATGCAGGTCAAATTTCTCGGTGACCGCTTCCACAAACCCGAAATAGCGGTTCATCGTGCCTTCGATGTCGATGTCGCGCTCCTTCAATTTTCCTTCGCGAACGCCGAGGATCGCGTGAAACGCGCCGGGATCGGCCCCGGCAAATTGCGCGATCCGGTCGATGGCCTCGCGCTTGGTTTCGGCGGGCGCTTCGCCCATGGCGATGAGCGCGTGGCGAAACAGCGCCGCGAACGTCGAAAACGACGAGACCATGAGCGCGAGATAGGCTTTCGATTTTTTGGGCGCGGCGAGGATGGCCTGGCGCAGGCGCACCCAGTTGGTCCGCAGTTCGCGCTCGACTTGATTGGAATGGTCACGCAGCGGCACGGGAATTTCCGCGAGCATGTTTTCGCCGTACAGGACTCGGTGGCGGAATTTCATGTCCAGGAGTTCAATCGTGAAAATATCGGCGGACTTGCGCAGCTCGTCCGGAGTGAACACCATGGGCGGGCGCTGCCCGCGCTTCATCCACCACTGGACGGGACCGTGAAGCGCTTCGAGATGCGCCGCGTCCGCCTGCTCGACGAGGCACAGGATGTTGAGGTCGGAATGTTTCGTGTGAAACTCTTCCGTCGCCGCCGAGCCGTAAAGAATCACGGCTTTTAAGTTGTCCGCCGCCGCGGCCTTGAGCTTTTCGACGAATTCGTCGAGCTTATGGTCGATCACTTATGCGCTCCCGTATGTGCTCCCGATAGTGCGCATCTTACCAGCTTCCGCCCGCGCCGCCGCCCCCAAACGATCCCCCACCGAAGCCGCCAAAACCGCCTCCACCACCCCCGCCGCCTCCGAAGCCGCCACCGCCCCAGGCCCCGCCGCCAAACCCCGGGCCGCCCATCCACATGCCGCCGCGCCGGGAACGCGTCGTTCCGCCAAAACCGAAAAAGAGGCGCAGGAGAAAACTCGCGACTGGAAAAAATATAAAAATTGCAAAAATAATAATCTGAACGATGTTCACGGAGGGAGCGGGGGAATTGTCGGATTCCGGCTGCGGCATGGAGACGCCGGAAAGCGCGCCGAGCGTGACTTTCTGGTCCTCGGCGATGACGGCTGCAACACGTTGCGCGATGAGAAGCGCGGCGCGGCTGTAGTCGTTTTGCCGCAGAAACGGAATAGCCTCGCGGCCGAAGCCGCCCACCTTGCCGTCGGGCAGAATCGGTTCGAGGCCGTAGCCGACCGCGGTGTAATACTTGCGGTCATTCGGCGCGAGCAGAATCAGAACGCCGCGCGCCGACTGCTTTGGTCCCACGCCCCACGCGGTCGCGAGATCGACCGAATATTGCTCGGCCGGCTGGCCTTCGAGCGACGATACCGTAACGATGGCAATCTGCGCCTTGGTCTTCTGGTCGACTTCGGCGCACAGCGCCGTAAGCTGTTCCCGGGCCGGCGCGCTCAGCACGCCCGCGAAATCGTTTACATAGCCTTGCGGCTTCAGATTTTTTATTTGCTCGGCCCTGGCGGCGGGAACACAGAGTAGCAATAGAAACAGGAGCGGTCGCACAACAGTTTTCGCGAGTCGGAGTGGAGAGGACATCCTGCGTCAGCTTTCGTGGAAGATCTATCTTAGCGCAAATTTCCCACAGGAACATCAAAATCGCTAATCAGACGATCTCGTTTCATTTGGTCGAAGAGCGGAGTGGGCGGTTTTCAGTGGCACAGGCTTCAGCCTGTGTGGTTTTGATTGTGGCAAAGTAAAGTCAAAAGAACACAGGCTGAAGCCTGTGCCACTGGAAACAATCCTGCGCGGAAACTCCATTCCTTACGCTACCGCTCCGCCAGCGTTAGCGGCGTAACCTTGCGCTTCCACTGGATAGGCGCTTGGCGTATGATCGGCGGCAAATCCGGGATTCAAGCTTAAGTCGGACGGAAAATTGGAGGAGTCATGGCGAAGCGATTGTGGATTGCGTTTGCGATCTTGTTCTTGTGCGCGGGAGCGGCTTCGGCGCAGGACGCGAAAACTGTTTTGCAGACCGCGCAGAAGGCGATGGGCGATGTGGGGTCGATTCAATATTCGGCGACCGGGCACCTCAATTCGTTTGGCCAGGCATGGGTGCCGGGCGCGGATTGGCCGGTCACGAATCTCACCAGCTATACGAAAACCATCGACTACGGCGCGAAGGCGGCCAAGGAAGATCTGATCCACTCGGAGCCGAATCCGATGGTCAAGGGCGGCGGACGTCCGTTCGCGGGCGACGACCGGCAACAGAATTTGGTCAGCGGGCCATACGCCTGGGACATGCCGGGCAGCGCACCGATTCCGCAACTCGGCGCGGCCGCGGAACGGCAGCTTCAAATCTGGCTCACACCGCACGGTTTCCTGAAGGCCGCGATGGAAAGCAACGCCACCGCGAAAAAGGAAGCGGCGGGAACGGTGATTTCATTCGCGTACGGAAAATACAAGATCGAAGGAACGGTTGACGCACAGAATTTGGTTACGAAGACGGATACGTGGCTGCCCAATCCGGTTCTCGGCGACATGCTGGTCGAGACGACGTTCTCGGGCTACAAGGTTTTCGACGGCGTAAAGTTTCCGACCACGATCGTGCAGAAGCAGGGCGGATCAACCACGCTGGAACTGAACGTGAGCAGCGTGAATGCGAATCCGGGGCTGAACATGTCGGTGCCGGAGGCGGTGATAGCGGCGACGGCGCCCGCCATCAAGGTGGAATCGCAAAAACTGGGCGACGGAATCTGGTTTGTGGCCGGAGGATCGCACAACAGCATGGTGGTCGAATTTCCGACCTACATCACGGTGATCGAAGCGCCGCTCGGCGAGGCGCGCTCACTGGCCGTGATCGCGGAAGCCAAAAGACTCGTCCCCAACAAGCCCATCAAGTATCTGATCAACACGCACTCGCACTTCGATCACTCGGGCGGCGTGCGAACCTACGTCGCCGAGGGAGCGACGATCATCACGCAGGAAATGAACGCGGCCTTCTACCAGAAGGCTTGGGCCGCGCCGCGCACACTCGCTCCGGACAACCTCTCGAAGAATCCCAGGAAAGCGGAGTTCCTCCCCGTGAAGGAAAAATATGTCCTTACCGAGGGCGACCGGACGCTGGAAATTTTCCATGAGGCCGGGTCCATGCACAACGGCGGGATGTTGCTTGTCTATTTCCCCAAGGACAAAATCTTCGAGGAAGCCGACGATTACACTCCGGATCTTCCGCAGCTTGCCGCGCCGAGCGGAATTCGGCCTCCCGTGTTCATGGCTAACCTGATGAAAGAAATTCAGTTACTGAAGCTGAATCCGGTCACGGTTGCGCCCATGCATGGCATCGTTGTGCCGTTTTCCGAGCTGCAAAAGGCAGCCGCCAGCGGCAAGGGGTAGTTTTGCGCGGGCGGACGGTGGCGCAGGCTCCACGGTCCGCGCTCACCGCGGCTGTTTCGATTCGAGAAGAGCTATGCTAAACTGTCGTGGCAATAAGCAGGCAATAGTCCCGCAACTTAATTTCTTAAGAGGCGATTTCCATGTCTGGGCATTCCAAGTGGGCAACAATTAAACATAAGAAGGCGGCTACCGACGCCAAGCGCGGCCGCGCCTTCACAAAAGTGATTCGCGAAATCACCATTGCCGCGCGTGTGGGTGGCGGGGATCCGGATTCCAACCCGCGCCTGCGCACGGCGATCCTGGCGGCGAAGAACGAAAACATGCCGAACGACAACATCGAACGCGCCCTGGCGCGCGGCACCGGGACGCTCGAAGGCGAGCAATACGAAGAGGTGACGTTCGAGGGCTACGGGCCGGGCGGAGTGGGCATGATCATTGAAGTGGTCACGACCAACCGCAACCGCGTGGTCAGCGAAATCCGCCACATGATGAACAAGAACGGCGGCAACATGGCCGAAAACGGCGCGGTGGGCTGGATGTTCCGCCGCAAGGGCGACATCGTCGTATCGAAGGAAAAAGCCGACGAAGACAAGATGCTTTCGATTGTTCTCGATGCGGGCGCGGAGGATTTGCGCGACGATGGCGAGGCCTGGGAAGTGTTGACTTCGCCCGAAAGTTTCGAGGCGGTCCGCGATGCGCTGGTCAAGGCGGGAATCACTCCGGAATCGGCCGAGGTTGGCTGGGTGGCGGAAAATTACGTAAAGCTGGCCGGCACGCAGGCGGCGCAGATGCTGCGTTTAATGGAAGCGCTCGAAGAGCACGACGACATTCAGAAGGTTTCCGCCAATTTCGATATCGACGAAAAGGAAATGCAGGCGGCCATGTCCGCGCAGTAGTTTCGTTTTCGCGAGTCCTGCGATTCAAAGGGTCCGGTTTCGCTTCCGCGAAGCCGGGCCTTTTTATTTGCCGCGCTTTTCTTGACACCGCAGCCCGCAAGTCTCGCAAGACGGGATGTGGTGGCGCGGGCTTCAGCCTGCGCCAATCCGCACACCACCCGGAAAAAAATGTGGCCCGCGGCAGCGCGCCGCCGTAAACTCATTCCGTGCCGCTCTCCTCACGAACCAATGGCGATGCTTTTCGCGTGCTCGGCGTCGATCCTGCCGCGGCGGGCGCAACCGGATATGGAGTGATTGAAAGCGACGGGCGCCGCTGCCGCATGTTGCGCTTCGGCGCGCTGCGTGCCACGCGCAAAGGTCCCGAATATTTTCCCGAGCGGCTCCGGGACATCCACGCGATGCTCGCCGAATTGATCGAGGAATTCCAGCCGCACGGCGTCGCCGTCGAATCCGTGTTCACTGCTCTGAATATGAAAACGGCGCTGAGGCTGGCCGAAGTTCGCGGCGTGGTTTTGCTGGCCGCAGCGCAGCGCGGCATTCCCGTATGCAGCTACTCCCCGCGCGAAATTAAATCTTCCGTGGCCGGCTACGGAAACGCGGACAAGCAGCAAATGCAGTTGATGGTGCGGGCGCTCCTGGGCATGAGCGAGACGCCCGAACCCGCCGACGCCGCCGACGCGCTGGCCGTCGCGCTTTGCCACGTGCAGGCCGAACAGTTTCGCGCGCGTCTCGACGCAGGAGCTGCAAATCCGGTTCCGGATCCGGGCTATGCCAAGTCCATGCGAGGCCCGCGCAGCCGAGGCGCGGCTTCGCGCATCTCATAGTCATGACTCGTCACGATTCGTCACGATGACTCGATACCGTTTTCATTTGAAAGTTTTATCGCTTTTTGCAGGGGCCTGGCTTCTCGTCCCCTCCGTGTGGGCCGCTTCGGGCGGGGCGACCGTCTCCTACCGGCGCGTCTTCAAGGGCAGCTCTCCCGAATTCATCGAGGTGAAAATCAGCGACCAAGGAAAGGCCACGTACGACATTCGCCAGCTTGCGGATGACGTGGACCCGGAACCGTTTGAAGTAGGGCCCGCCGTGCAAAAGAAAATCTTCGAGCTGGCCGCAGGGCTCAAACATTTCGAGATCGCGAATCTCGACGTGCAAAAGAAAATCGCGAACCTCGGCCAGAAAACATTCCGCTACGAAAACGGCGCCGAAGTGCACGAGACTTCGTTCAACTACACGGTCAATTCCACGGCCACGCAGCTCATGCAAATTTTCGAGGGGTTGGCGAGGCAGCAGGAGGATCTTGTTTTGCTGCAACGCCAGGCCAAGTTTGACCGCCTGGGAGTAAACGACGCGCTCATGCAATTCGAGTCGGACATGGATCACCGCCTGCTGCCCGAGCCCGAGCGGCTGTTGTCGATTCTCGATCAAATTGCCGCGGATTCGCATTTCGTGGAAATTGCCCGCACGCGCGCGCGCGCGATTGCCGAGCGCATCCGCACGTCCCGCCCCAACTGATTCACGGTGGTGTCCACACAATGCACATCGATCGGCGCGCGATGTGTCGTAACGCCGGCGTCTCGCCGGCTATTTCCCCGGCCCCGCGCACGGAAAAGATGCCGGCGAGACGCCGGCGTTACGAAAACCTGCATTCCATCGCTTCGGATGGTGCGGTGAGAAATCCGCGACGATTTCCTGTAAAATAAATCGAATCATGAGAACAATCGAACAGACAACGGACGAAATCCTGACACTTGCCGCCGAGCATTTCAAAGTGTCGCGCGCCGATCTCCAGCCGGGCGACGATTTCTACAAGAAGCTCAAAATCGACAGCCTGCAGGCGCTCGAACTGCTCACACGCCTGGAAAATCATTTTGGCGTGGAGCTTCCGGATTACGAGGTCCAGGGCGTCAGCGACTTCCACACGCTCGCCACACGCATCCAGGCCCGGCTCTGAAAAGCTAGAGAGGCGCGGAGAGTCGGGGAGAAATTGGGATTGCGGAATAAAACGATTCCTCCGATGAATTCCACATATAATCTTGTTTTTCTCCGTGGTTCCGTGCCTCCGTGGCAACGCTGATGCTTGATTTGACGAAATACGATTCTCTGGGAGCGGCGCTGCGCGATGCGCTCGGACGCTGGCCCGGCGAAGTGTGCCTGATCGAAGCGGACCGCGACCACGAGCGCTCCCGCCTCACATACCGGCAATTCGGCGAGGCCGCCGAACCGCTCGCGGCAGCGCTCGAGGAATCGGGATTTGCCGCGGGAGAGCGCGCCGCAATCATCATGACCAATCAGCCCAAGTGGCTGATTTCGGCGTACGCCGTATTCTTCGCGGGCGGCACACTCGTTCCGCTCGATTACAAACTTTCCGCCGCCGAGCATCTTCAATTGCTCGCGTATTCCCAAGCCAACATTCTGTTTGTCGAGTACCCGCTGTGGCGCGCCATCATGGCGGCGGCCGCGTTTAGCGAACACAAACTGCGGACGGTGCTCGTGACCGAAGCGCCTCCAAACGCCGATCTTGCGGGCGGCGTGCGCTGGGAGGAGGTTCGCGGCGCGCGCGCTCCCGAATTCCGGCCGCGCACGCAAACGGATACGGCCTGCATCGTGTATTCGTCCGGCACGGGAGGGCATCCCCGTGGATGCGTGCTGACGCACCAGAATTATCTGGAACAGTGCGCGGCGGTCACGCCGGTGTTTCCCTTCTCGCCCGGCGCGCGATACTTGAGCATAATTCCCACGAATCACGCGATCGATTTCATGGGCGGTTTTCTCATGCCGTTCACTGGAGGAGGTACGGTCGTTCATTTGCGCACGTTGCGGCCGGAATTCATCCGTGAAGCCTTCACGAAATACAAGATCACGTACATGGCCGTGGTGCCGCTGATCCTGAAAAATCTGCAACGCGGCTTGCGTGAGAAATTTGCCGCGCTGCCGCCGGGCAAGCGCAAGATGCTCGATGCGCTGATCGCCGTGAATCGCGCGCTTACGCGCGGAAAGCCGCGTCCCGCCCTGAGCCGCCTGTTGCTGAAGGACATTCACAAAGCGTTCGGCGGCGGACTGCGCGCGCTGCTCGTGGGCGGCGCGTTCACCGAGCCCGCCACAATCGAATTTTTTCATGATATCGGCATCCCCATTTACAACGGCTACGGATGCACTGAGGCGTGCACGGCCATCACGCTGAACGACCTGCGGCCCTTCCGGCCCGATACCGTGGGAAGGCCGGTGCGCGGAATGGAAATTCGCATCGCCCGGCCGGACGCGGACGGAATCGGCGAAGTGGCCGTGCGCAGCAAGACCGTGATGCGCGAGTATCTGGACGATCCGGAAATGACGGCGGAAACGCTCGTGGACGGCTGGCTCATGACCGGCGATCTCGGGCGCGTCGATGCGACAGGCCATCTGCAACTTTTCGGGCGCAAGAAAAACATGATTGTCACGGCCGAAGGAAAAAACATCTATCCGGAAGACATTGAAAATAATTTTGAGGGCATTGCGGTGAAGGAGTTCTGCGTCTTCGCGGCAAACTACATCTGGCCGCAGCACACCATGACCGGCGAGCAACTTGTGCTGGTGCTGCACCCCGAACCCGGGCAGGCCGTGGATGACGCACTGCTGAAGGAGCTTTCGCGGCGGAATGAACGGCTGCTGAATTACAAGCGCGTTTCGAGTTTCATCGTCTGGGAACGGGATTTCCCGCGCAACGCCGCCATGAAAATCAGGCGCGTGGTGCTTGCGGGAGAGATCGGCAAGCAACTCGAACGCTCCGCGATGGTTTCCATGTGAACGAAACATATTTCACGATTGTGAATCCGGCGGCCGGCGGCGGGCGCTGCGGCAAGCTGGCCGCGCGCGCGTTGGACCGGTTGCGCGCCGCCGGGTTGCAGCTCGAAGTGCGCGAAACGCGCGCCGCCGGCGAAGCCACCGCGCTCACGCGCGCCGCGTATGCCGAAGGTTATCGAAAATTCATCGCCGTGGGCGGCGATGGCACGAGCTATGAGATCGTCAACGGAATTTTCCCGCAAGCTTCGACGGAAGGCCGCGCTTCACTCGGTTTTCTTCCCCTCGGAACGGGCAATTCGTTTCTGCGGGATTTTGTCGGGCGCGGGATGGACCTCGCGGAATTCGGCATCCACGCGATTCTCGAACGCCACAAGCGTTCCTGCGACGTGATTCGCCTGGACCACTCGCGCGGCTCCATCTTTTACATCAACACGCTGAATATGGGTTTCGCCGCGGACGTTGCGACCTTGACCAATCGCCATCTAAAATTCCTGGGCGAGCCCGGCTACTTGGTCGGAGTGCTCGTGTCGCTCGTGCGGCTGCGGCGGCGGCCGTTTCCGCTGCACGCCGACGGCGAGCGCGACGAGCGACGATGCACGTTTGTCGCCTTCAGCAACAGCAAATTCACGGGCGGCAAGATGATGATCGCGCCGCAGGCGTCGATCGACAGCGGCACGATTGAATATGTGCACTGGGGCACAATTGGGCGGCTGGAGCTGGTGCTGAATTTGCCGACATTGTTTACAGGCGCGCATATCCGGCATCGAATGGCTTCGAGGCGCACGGCGTCGCGGATTGAATTCGACCTGGGAAATCCCGTCGATGTGGTCGTCGATGGCGAAGTGCTTACGATTGAGGCCAAATCTTTGGAAGTGCTGCCCGGCGCTCTCGATGTGATGGTATGAACTTGGAAACCGACCAGCCGATTCCCGCTCCCGCAACCGCAGCGCCCGCCGAAGAGCGGGGACTGCGCCGCGCCTGGGCCATCGTGCGGAGCACGTTTCACTGGCTTCTCTCGGCGGCGTATTTTTTCCCCGTGTGCAGTTTTCTCGTCCTGCTCGGCATTTTCGTCGATCCCCGCAGGAATGATGGCGCGCAACGCATGTTGTGCCGCGTGGTGATGAAGGCGGCGGGCGCAAAGCTCGTCGTGCGGCGCTCGCCCGGCTTCGATCCCGCGCGCACCTGTTTTCTGCTGATCAATCACGTGAATCTGTTCGATCCGTTCGTTCTGTACGCCACGGTGCCGCAATTTTGTCGGGGCTTGGAACTCGAATCTCACTTTCGGATTCCCGTGTATGGCTGGATGATGAAACGCTTCGGCAATGTTCCCGTGCCGGACGTCAACCGCCCATCCGACCTAAAGCGCATGTGGCGGCTAACGCGCGCGGCGCTCGATTCCGGGGTGAGCCTCGCCGTATTCCCCGAAGGGCAGCGGACGCGGGATGGCCGAGTCGGTCCGTTCAAGGACGGCGTGTTTCGCATGGCGCTGCAATTTGGCACGCCCATCATTCCCGTCAGCGTCGTCGGCTCGTTTGACTTCAACAAGAAGACCAGCTGGCTGATCCGGCCGGGCACGGTCACGGTCTATTTGCACGATGTGATTGAGACAAAGGATTTGAGGAAAGGGGATTTTCCGGCGCTGCGCGACCGCGTTCACGCCATCATCGCGAGCCCGATTGAGGAAGCGCGCGCCACTGCGCGACCCGCAAAAACTTCACGTTAGTCCCCGTCTTCGGGATTGAACACCTGGAGCTCGCATTCTTGAGCAATCTTGGCCAGGCGTTTGTCGGAAACGCCAAACTCGACTAGCTCTCCAACATGCGATCCACCCGGCCGGAGCCAGACAGCGTCTCGGAGCCAACATGCGGTGGAAAGGTGGATGGCATCGCTCGCTTTCAGGTGATACCGCTCCACAAGCTTGGGCAGAGCTATCATTGTGTGAAGATTGACTTCGAGGGGACTCAAGCCAATAAGCCAGTCGCTTTCAAACGCTTCTCTGAGACTTGCTAAATGTTTGGAACTCATTTCTTTCAGGCGAAATGCCCGGGCTATCGCGGCGTGAACTTCCGCAAAAGTGAGCACTGACGTATAGATTTCCCCGCCGCGCTCAAACCGGGCATTCAAACCGTGGCTGCCCTTCTCCTTGAAATACCGTTTAATCAGAGCCGAGGAATCCAAGTAAAGCATCAGTCGCGCTCTTCCAATATGATCCTGGATGCGGGCTTACCCTTCTTGCGAATAGGCTTGAAAGGTTTGAATTTCCCGCTACCCCTCCGGAGGTGGCCCTCAATCTCCAGTTGCTTTAGGATTTCATTCAAGTCATCCGCGTTTCCCTGTTTGGTGCTCGAAGGCACAATATGCGCAACGGTCGTTCCGCGGTCGGTAACGATAATCGTCTCGCCTTTGCGGACAAACCCCAGGTAACGTCCCAGGCGATTCTTGAGTTCGCGGCTGCCCACGGTTTTCATGTAGCTCCCTCGTTTCTATTGTAGCTACATAGCTCTGGGGGAGTCAATTTATATGGGAGGCAGCGATGCGGGACAAGCACGGCCTGCGCGATGGCTTACTGCGAGAGGCGCAATGCGGCGATGGTGCGTCCGGCTTTTGTTTCCCGCCATGTGTAGAAAATCCGGTGAATCACGGTGAGCGTCGCGACAATTGCAATCACCCAAAGCGCGGGCGCCATGCGGTTGAACAGTCCGCCGAGGATCAGCAGGACCATGCGTTCGGGGCGCTCCATGAATCCGACCTTGCAAAGAGGGATCAGGGATTCGGCGCGCGCGCGCGAATAGCTGACCATGACGGACCCGGCCGTCGCGACCGCCGATAGAACGACATACGAGGTCCGCTCGGCCCCGGCGTAATACACCAGCAGGCCCATGTAGAGCGCCATGTCCGAGTAGCGGTCCAGCGTGGAATCGAAAAACGCGCCGAACGCGGTCACGCGTTTTTCGCGGCGCGCCACTTGCCCGTCGAGCATGTCGAGAAACGCGGCGAAGAAAATCACCATGGCTCCGGACCTAAATTTCCCGGTGGCGAACAGGAAGGCGGCCCAGCAGTTCACCAGCAGGCCGAAGAACGTCAGCAGGTTCGGATTGATTCCGGTTGACGCGACCAGGTCCACGATTTTTTCGAGCAGCCAGCGCCCACCTTCGCCAATCTTGCGTGTAATCATAATCCGTTGCGCGGAGACTCCCACCCGCGGCGAATCCCGCGGCCCATGAATGATACGCCAACGGCCGGGCATCCCTCAAGTGAACGCGGCGCGCGGCAATGCTTGACTCGCGAAGCTGGCCCGGCATAACCTTTTGCGTACCATTTTCATTGCCAATCTGATGTACGTCTGGTGTACGTCTGGTGTACGTTTGGTCTACGTCTAGTGTACGGAAATCACTCGGAGGAGGATTGTTGCATATGAATCGTCTTATGAATGGAAGAATGCGTGTGTTTGCGATGATCGTGGTGGTGCTTGCAGCGGGAAGCCTGCTGCTGGCGCAGGATAACCCGTTTGTCGGCACCTGGAAGCTGAATGTTGCAGGGTCAAAGTTCAATCCCGGCCCCGCGCCGCAAAGCCAGACGCGGACGTGGGAAACCTCGGGCGTGGTCATGGTCAATTCCATCGGCGCCACGGGAAAAGCCTCGTCCTATGGCTATACGATCAAGGGTGACGGCAAGGAGTATCCGACAATCGGCGCGATACCCAACACGGCGGATACGATCACTTCCAAGAAGATCAACGCCAACTCGTACGAAGCTAATTTCACGAAGGCTGGAAAGCACGTCGAAACCACCACCTTCACGATTTCCAACGGCGGCAAGACCTTGACGATTCATGCCAAGGGCGTTAACGAAAAGGGCGACTTCGATAACCTTACCGTCTGGGACAAGCAGTAAAGTTTTTAACGCGCGGTTGCGTTTGAATGGTTTTAACGGGCCAAGCCAGCGGCGCCGGTTAGCGACTTTTTGGAATTAAAAAACTCCCGGGAATGTTTCCGTCGAGCGTCGCGAGCTGAGCGCCGTTGGCTCTGGCCAGTTCCACCAGATGCCCATCGGTCGTCTGCTTTGGACTTTTGACCCACCTGGGAAGATGCGAGATGTCGTGCCCATCGGAAATGAATGTGCAGTGAATCGCCTCGCTGTTTTTAATCTGAAGCAATAATTCGCGCGCCTGCACAACCGAGAAGCGGTATTGCTGGGCGTGGCCCAGCACGCGCACAAATCCCAGTTCCGTGATCGAGCAGGTAGCCAGATCCGGAATCCCCTTTTTCGACAGCCTGCTCACCCAAGCAGATACACGGTCGTGGAATTCGTGATGAAGCACGCCCAGCGCAAGCAGGGAATTCACATCCAGAAGATAGGTCATGGAAAATCGGCCAGGATTTCGCGCACTTGCGCGCTCGTCAGCCTGGTCGCATCCGCGCCGGCTGTTAAAACGGGCAGGCCGGTGACAGCGTCCTTAACGATCCGCGCGCTTCCACGCCGCGCCCTGCGCGGCGTGAGGATAATCCGCTCGCCTTCCATTTCCGCGTCGAGCGAATCGCCCGGCTGAAGGCCGAGCGTGTGGCGTATCCTGCTGGGCAGAACCACCTGTCCCTTGGTGGAAACCTTGGTTCGCATGGTAAGACGATCTTACCTTACGCGCTGCCCTTCCGCAAGCTTTCCTCAGCGCGAGTGTTCGTCCATCCACTCATACAGCCGCCGCACTCCTCGAACCTCCGCGCCCGGCCCCTGGATTTGGGAGAAATCGCTTTTGTGCGATGTCAGGTCCACCTTTTTGGCGGCGTCGTCGGCCGATACGCCCTGCTTGCGAAGCGCGGCCACCTGGGTCATTAAATCCTTGAGGTAGCTTTGGTACGCGGTGATCAGCGATTTGTCGTGGAACGGGACGCCGTGCCCGGGCAGCGCGGTGTCAAAATTCATCTCTTTGAGTTTGTCGAGCGTGACGATCCACTCGTCGAACACCGCGTCGCCCATGTAGGCGGGCTGCGTTTCCATCATGTCGCCGGTGCACACGATTCGCTCTTTCGGCAGATATACGATCGTGTCGCCCTGCGTGTGGCCGCGCCCGAGGAACAGAAGCTGAATTTCGCGCTGGCCTTGATAGATCGTCATTTTTGAGGAATAGGTCATGGTGGGCGGCGTGGGCTTGATGTTTTTGTATTCTTCCCAGTCCGCTTGCTTGGCCGCAAGCTGCTTTTCGAGCGTGGCTCGCCGCGCGGGATCCTTTTCGTCGGCCACTTGTTTTTTCAGAGCGTCCACCTGCATCGGCATGTTCGCGAGCGACGTCTTGAATGGCTCGCGATGGATGATGTCCCCATCGGCGAGCATGTGGCGGACGAATTCGTGGCCGATGATTTGCACGTCGGGGCCGAAAATCGAGTTGGCGTTCGTGTGATCCCAGTGAAAGTGCGTGTTCACCACCCAGCGCACAGGCTTGTCCGTGATGAGTTTCATGTCCTCGAGCAGCGCTCGGCCGGCGGCGGGCGTCGCCCCGGCGTCCACCAGAAACACGTCGCGATCTCCGACGATGATGGTGTGATTGCCGCCCGTGGCCATCGGGCTATCGGAAGTGGTGTAGTACACGCCATCGGCAATTTTTTCAAATGTGTAAACCTTGCCCGTGATCATGGTTCCGCTGGATCGCGCGCCGCCCGAGCCCTGCCCTCCCGCGCGCATTTCCAGCGAAAACGCCGCGAGAAACGCAAGAGCCAGAATCACCGCCACCGCGCGCATTCGTCCGTTCATGGATCGCCTCCAAGGATTTGTCATGATTTCGTGACCGTCTGGATTTCCCATTAAAACTTTCGGCTGCCCGGCAATATACACCCGGAAGCCGTCGTGAAACACAATTTGAAATCGATCGCGAGATGTCATTGGACGGTCTCCCCGGGAATGGTATCCGCGATGCAGCAATAAAATACCCGGGTCTGATCCTTCACTCATTCAGGACAAGCGACCCGGGTCACAGCATTAGCGAAGACGGTGGCAATCCGCTGTAGCCCGCCTCTTCAGAGGCGGGGATTTCCGCCATTTGATGCAACTCGTTCCAGTGTCCCCGCGCGGTTGGTGGAAATCATTCGTGGAAGGCTCGTGAAATTGTATGCCGCGCTGAACTCCGCTCCACAATCGTCGTTCGCTCTCTACTTGACCCATTCGACGCCAGACCGCTATCATGCTTGCACTGCTTAGCAGTTGCATTCCAATGGGCCTGTAGCTCAGGTGGCTAGAGCGCGCCCCTGATAAGGGCGAGGTCGGTAGTTCAAGTCTACCCAGGCCCACCAAATCATTCCAAACAAAGCGGATGTTTTTCAGTAGCACAGGCATCAGCCTGTGTTCTTTTGACGTTAACTTGTCCAAAATCAAAACCACACAGGCTGAAGCCTGTGCTACCGAGTCCGCGCGATCATTTCGTCCACCTCGCGCACTCCAGCCTCCAGATTGCCGGCCGGGAGAAATGCGGCAACGTAGCGATCCGGGCGAATCAGGACGAGGCCGGGAGGGACATTTTTTATCGAGCGCGAGAAATCGCCTTCGATGTCGGACACGAGGGTCACGCCGTTCGGAACAGGAGGAGTGCTGTCGCCGGGCGTGCGGATGGCTACGCGCTGAAGGTTGAGCGACCGCCACAAATCGGCGGGCAAGCGATCGAATATGCCCGGCGGCGTTTGCGGCAGCGCGAGCAAAGCAAAACCATTGCCCAGAAACTCGTCGAGCAAGGCATCGGAATTCGTGCCGCGAACTTTGGGTTGCGGAAAAAGCCTGCCGATCAGCGCAGCTGCGCCGTGCTTGGTTCCGCGAACGACGAAGCCCTCGTCGAACCGCGGCTTGGGCTTGTATTTCATTTCCGCAAAATAGTTTCGCGCGGGCGGGACGAGGCCGAGGACGCGAAAGGCGGCCTGCAACGCAAACGCGCTCCAGGCATTGCGAGGCATCATGACCTTCCCCATGCGCAACGCCAGCAGAATCATTTCCCAGGCATGTTTGCGGCGCTCCTGCTCGTAGGTGTCGAGCAAGCGAGCGCCCAGCCGCCCTTGGATGACCGCCGCGAGTTTCCAGGCCAGATTGTGCGCGTCGCGGATTCCGCTGTTCATGCCCTGCCCGGCGAAGGGCGGCGTGAGGTGCGCGGCGTCGCCCACCAGAAAAATGCGATTCGCGCGCCAGCGGTCCGCCATGCGCGCATGGAACGTGTAGACGCGGCTGCGGCGCAGCGGCGTGCCCGCTTCGCCATGCCGGCTGAGCAGCCTGCGGGTGAATTCGGGAGACGTGACTTCCGGCTCCGTTTCGTTTTCATGCAGCATGAATTCAAAGCGCCGCGTCCGATCCGGACCGGGAAGCGAGAGGCAGGGGCGCGCCGGATCGCAAAACACTTTTGTATCGCGCGTGTGGTCCCGCGTTTCCTCCAGATCGAGGATGAGCCACCGCTCGTGAAATGTGGAGCCGCTGAGCTTGATTCCAAGTTTATCGCGGACAAAGCTGCGCCCCCCATCGCACGCTACGAGATACGAAGTGGAGACCTCAGCCAGACTTCCATCGGCGCGCCGCACGACAAGCTCGACGCTATCGGGATACTGCCGGAAGTCGATCAACTCCGCGCTGAACCATGCCTCGGAACGGGTATTTTTCACCGCGTGGGCGAGAAAATATTCGCAGAGCTGGCGCTCGAAGATGGGCTGGCGAAACGCGTTGCGGCGAGGGTAGCCGTATTCCTTTGCCGTGGGGCGAACCCGCAGAAAGCAGGATCCTCCCGGCGTGAAGTAATCGGACCCGTAGCCGAGCACGACGTGCGACAGCACGGCATCGACCACGCCAATCGCCTGCATGGTGCGAAGCGATTCGTCGTCAATCGAAACCGCGCGCGGCTCCTGCACGGTCGCCTCGTTCCGCTCGATGAGCAGAACGTCCACTCCATAGCGCGCGAGAAGATTTGCGGTGGCGAGGCCGTTTGGCCCCGCTCCCACAACGACGACAGGCCACACCTTGTCTGGGCTCATAAGCGGCGCGGGCTGCTCTACTTGATGGCGATGGGATTCACGGGAGATCCCACCGCTTTGGTAATCGGCAGCGGAGGGGCGCAGAAAAAGAATTCGTACACGTGGTCCGCCGCGCAATCGGCCGCGAGGTCTTTCAAATAGAAAATCTCGCCCATGCTGATGCCGATCATGGGGATAACCACCCAGTGCCATGGTTGCGATGCGGCGGTCGTTTCGTTTGGCCGGACCTCGCAGCCCCAGGTATCGGCGCAGATCGCGGCCATGTCCGTTTTGCGAATCCACTCGGCGGTTTCAAACCTGAGGCCGGGCGCGTTGCCGCCCGCATAGCCTTCCCATTTGCCCGCTTTCAGGCAGCGCTCCATGTGCCCCGTCCGAACGATCACAAAATCGCCCTTGCGGATTTCCACGCCCTGCGCGGCGGCGCATTTTTCCAGCTCTTCGGTGCCGATGCCGTAACCATCCTCGAGCGAGTCCACGCCCTTAAATCGGGCCACATCCAGAAGAACGCCGCGCCCGACCATCTTGTCCTTCACCTTCTCGATGCCATTCTTTTCCGCGCCGTTTGCATCCACGAGCCACGCATCGTAGCCGTTCCACATTTTGTCGCCGTTGAACACGTGGCCCAGCGCGTCCCACTGCGTGCCGCATTGCAGAGGCATGGAGACCATGTCGTCGGCGTAGCGAATCCCGATGGATTCCTGCCGCCCGGCAACGGCGTCGGTTCCGGTAGCCAGCATGGTGTGTATAGGGTTGAAACGGTTGCCCCACAGCCCGTTCTGCGGACCGTTGCTGTCATAGTTGAGCGCCAGCGAAAATACTTTTCCTTTGCGGATTAGGCGCGCCGCATGGATGATGTCCTGCGGCGAAATGTTGTTCAGCGTTCCGGCTTCGTCGTCCGCGCCCCAGCGCCCCCAATTCTTCAATCGCTCTCCGGTGGCATGGATATCCTGGAGCGTCACTTTATCATTGGCTTTCGTCATGGGCCTCGGTCCTGGTGGGACAGGTTTCAGCCTGTCCGCATTTTATTTCGTAAGATTGCAACACTTTACAATTTCAACGGTACTTTATTCGATCGGCGGCGCATTCTGCTAGAGTTAATTTCGCGTTTACACCGCTGCGGAAAATTGAAAGGAGCGAAATGAAATCGAATGCGATAGGCATGATCGGGCTGGGCATCATGGGATCGGCAATGTCCGGCAACTTGCTTCGAGCTGGCTTCAAGGTCTTGGGCTATGACGTGGTTCCGCGCCGCTGCCAGGAACTCCGAAAAGCGGGAGGCACAGCCGCGCGCAGTGGCCGGGATGTGGCCAAGGCCTGCGACACGATTGTGACCTCGCTGCCGTCGTCCAAAGCTCTGCTGGACACCGCCGCGGAACTCGCGAAGTCGGCGCGGGCGGGGCAAATTGTGATCGAGACGAGCACGCTGCCCATCGACGTGAAGGAAGAGGCGCGCAAACTCCTGGCGGCGCGCGGCGTAACTCTGCTGGATTGCACGCTCAGCGGCACGGGGGCGCAGGCGCGCGTCAAGGACCTGATCGTGTACGCGAGCGGCGACCGCAAAGTGTGCCGCCGCATCGCTCCAGTGCTAGAGGGGTTCGCGCGTGCGCATTACTACGTCGGCGCATTTGGCGCGGGCTGCAAAGTGAAATACGTCGCGAATCTTCTGGTGGCGATTCACAACGTGGCCGCCGCCGAAGCCATGGTGCTGGCCATGAAATCGGGGCTGGACCTGGCGACGGTGTTGAAAGTGGTGGCCGACGGCGCGGGAGGTTCGCGCATGTTGCAGTTGCGCGGCCCCATGATGGTCAAGGACGATTATTCCGAAGCCACCATGCAGGTAAAAACGTGGCAGAAAGACATGACCATCATCAGCGACTACGCGCGAGCCATCGATTGCCCGACGCCACTCTTTTTGGCCAGCGCGCCTTTCTACACGGCGGCGATGGCCATGGGCCGGGGCGCGGAAGACACGGCAGCGGTGTGCGCGGTGCTCGAACGGATGGCGAACCAGCCACGCGGAAGGTCTAAAAAATAATCGCCGCAGCCAAACATCTCAGATCGCGGTTTCCCAGTGGCACAGGCTTCAGCCTATGTTCTTTTGACGTTAGCTCACCGTAACGCAAACCACACAGGCTGAAGCCTGTGCCACTGAATGCGCGGATCAGCGATGGTCTTCGGCTTTTGCGGGTGCAAGTTCCGGCGGGCGTGACGCATCCAAATCTTGCTCGATGGTTTCGAGCGAGCGGCCTTTCGTTTCCATCCCAATAAAAATATACGCGAAGCCCGCCGCCGCGAACCAGGCCGCGAGATAACAGAACGACGGCAGCAGCGCATCGACCGACGCCTTCGGCGTGATGATGTTCTTCGAACCCACAATGAGCGCAAGCCCCAGCGGGCCAATCACTTTCCCAAGTCCGCCGAATCCGTAGGCCGAGCCCATGCCGGTGGTTCGCAGCCCCACGGGCCACACTTCGGACGAATACGGGCCGACAATCGCGAAGCCTCCGTCGGCAAAAGCGTTGTTCACAATCAGCAGAAGCCAGAACACGGATACGGACCCAATCATCGCACTATGGTAAATCGCGGCCGCGACCATCAGGATCGCCGCGCCAAAGCTGGCGATGGCGCCCGACGGCCTTCTGCCGATCGCGTCCGACAGGTACGACAATCCGACGCGTCCAATCAAGCCCGCAAAATTAACGAAGATCAGCAGAAATGACGCGCGAGCGGGCGAGACACCCATCAGTTGCACGAGCAAAGTGGGAACCCAAAGCGTAAGCCCGTAGTAGCCGGTCTGCGCGCCCAGATTCGTGATCCAGGAAACCGCCAGGCTTCTCGGGTAATGAAAAATGTCCGACAGCCGGGACATCGGCTGCTTCAGCCCCTCGGGCTCGCCCATCGGGAGGCTGGCGGGATCCATTTCCAGCGCCCAGGCGAGCGATTTGCGCGCCTCTCCCATTCGCCCCATCTGGATCAGCCAGCGCGGGGATTCCGGCACCCAGGCGCGAATCAGCAGCGTAAGAAATCCAGGAATCATTCCAATCGCGAACAGGCCGCGCCAGCCCACATACGGCGTCGCGTACGCGCCGAGCGCTGCGCCCATCAGAACGCCGATAGGGACGGCCGCCGTGACCAGGCCGCCGACCATGCCGCGCTTCGAGGCCGGCACAAACTCCTGCACCAGCGGAAGATCGACGCAGTACAACCCGCCCACGCCGAAGCCGATCAGAAAACGGAAGACGGAGAGGAACACCCAGGCTTTGTCGGGCGTAAACGTCAGGATGCCGGTGGCAATGGAAAAATTGATCACCGTCATGATGAAAACTTTGCGGCGTCCAATCTTGTCCGCGAGCCAGCCGTAAAACACCGCGCCGAACATCGCTCCAAAGCCCGAAGACAGCAAGATGACGGCGGATTGCCCGAACGTGAGTTTCCACGGCCCGGCGATGAATGCCACCACATAGCCGATCAGGAAGTAGTCGAAGAACTCAAGCATGTCGCCCAAGACGGCGGCGGCAATGATTCGGCGCTGGTTGCCTGTCAGGTCTTTCTGTCGCTCAAGGTATTGAAGCATGTTGGACTTTTGTCCGGCGGATCATACACCAGCGGCGCGGGATTCAGGCTGTGGAATTTAGTTCCGGCAAGTTGGAAAGGGGATTCGCGATCGCCACAAAAAACCCCCGCCTCTGAAGAGGCGGGGGTTTTCTGCCAGGTGATGCAACACATTCCAGATACATCCACCGGCAACGGAATGTCCCGCTCCCCCGCTTTGCAATCCAGAGCATTTTGTATTTTGATTGGTGAATCGCCAGCCGCTTCGCTATGATTCGCGGGATAGAAGATTCCGAGAGGCGGCCAGACGGCGCACCATGCATCTCACGCCACGAGAAATTGAAAAGCTCATGATCGCCACGGCGGCGGACCTCGCGCGCAGGCGGCGGGCGCGCGGGCTGCGGCTGAATTATCCCGAAGCCATCGCCCTGATTACGGCGGAACTGCTGGAAGGAATCCGCGATGGCCGCTCGGTGTCCGATCTCATGGAATTCGGCGCGACGATTCTGAAGCGGGATGACGTGATGGAAGGCGTGCCGGAAATGGTGAACGAAGTCCAGGTGGAAGGCACGTTTCCCGACGGCACGAAGCTCGTGACAGTCCATCATCCGATTCGGTAAGTGGCACAGGCTTCAGCCTGTGTGGTTTTCGTTCGCGCCGCGCAAAATTCAAAAGAACACAGGCTGAAGCCTGTGCCACTGGAGCCGTGAGGTATCCGATGATTCCGGGCGAATACAAATTGGCCGAGGGCGATGTGATCGCCAACGAAGGACGCCGCGAAACGGAATTGGAAGTCGCCAACACCGGAGATCGCCCCATTCAGGTTGGCTCCCATTTCCATTTTTTTGAAGTGAATCGCGCGCTGCGTTTTGACCGGGGCGCGGCTTTCGGCATGAGGCTGAATATTCCCGCCGGGACCGCCGTGCGTTTTGAGCCGGGCGACACAAAGAAAATTATCCTGGTCGAACTCGGCGGCTCCAAACACGTGTACGGCCTCAACGGCCTGACGAACGGCCTCGCGGATGAATCGACCAAGCCGGGCGCGCTGAAACGCGCCGCCGAGCACGGTTTTTAGAAATCCGTAGGGGCACGGCATGCCGTGCCCCTACAACGATGCGACCAATCAATCGACGAACAATGCGACGAACAATGCGACGAACAAAAACATGAGCCTGAAAATTCCACGCCGCCAATACGCCGATTTGTACGGGCCAACGACGGGTGACCGCGTTCGCCTGGCCGACACGGATTTGTTCATCGAAATTGAAAAAGACCTCACCACTCCCGGCGAGGAAGCGAAATTCGGCGGCGGAAAAGTAATTCGCGACGGCATGGGCCAGTCGTCGACAGCCACGATGGCGGACGGCGCTCTCGATCTGGTCATCACGAATGCGGTGATCGTGGATCACGGCGGAATTTACAAGGCGGACATCGGAATCCACAACGGGCGTATCGCGGGGATCGGCAAGGCCGGCAATCCGGACATCATGAACGGCGTTACGCCCGGAATGATTATCGGCGCGGGAACGGAAGTCATCGCGGGCGAGGGAAAAATCTTGACGGCCGGAGGAATCGACGCGCACGTTCATTTCATTTGTCCGCAACTTGTCGAGACAGCTCTATCCGGCGGCCTCACGACGCTGCTCGGCGGCGGCACGGGCCCGGCCACGGGCACGGACGCCACCACATGCACGCCGGGCGCGTGGAACATGCACCGCATGCTCGAATCCGCCGACGGCTTTCCGGTGAATCTGGGATTTCTCGGCAAGGGAAATTCTTCTTCTCCCGCGCCGCTGCGCGAGCAGATCGAGGCGGGCGCGATTGGCCTGAAGTTGCACGAGGACTGGGGCACGACCCCGGCGGCCATCGACTGCGCGCTTTCCGTCGCGGAAGAGTACGACGTGCAAGTCGCGATTCACACGGATACGATCAACGAAGCGGGCTACGTGCAGGATTCGATTCGCGCGTTCAAGGGGCGTACGATTCACACGTATCACACGGAAGGCGCGGGCGGCGGCCACGCGCCGGACATCATCAAGGTTTGCGGCGAGGCCAACTGCCTGCCGTCGTCGACGAATCCCACAATGCCGTTCACGGTGAACACGCTCAACGAGCATCTGGACATGCTCATGGTGTGCCATCACCTGAGCCCGTCGATTCCGGAAGACCTGGCGTTCGCGGAATCGCGCATACGCGCCGAAACGATTGCCGCCGAGGACGTTCTGCACGATCTGGGCGCGATCAGCATGATGTCGTCGGATTCGCAGGCGATGGGCCGGATCGGCGAAGTCGTCACGCGCACCTGGCAGACGGCGGACAAAATGAAACGCCAGCGCGGGCCGCTCGCCGGAGAAAAATCCGGCAGCGACAATCTGCGCGTGCGCCGCTACGTCGCGAAATTCACGATCAATCCCGCGATTGCCCACGGCATCGCGCACGAAGTCGGCTCGGTGGAAGACGGAAAGCTCGCGGACCTCGTGCTGTGGAAGCCCGCGTTTTTCGGCGTCAAGCCCGAGATGATCGTAAAGGGCGGGATGATCGCGTGGTCCGCGATGGGCGACGCGAACGCTTCCATTCCCACGCCGCAGCCCGTGATTTACCGGCCCATGTTTGGCAGCTTCGGCGGCGCGCTGCACTCGACTTCGCTGATATTTGTGTCGCGGGCCGCGATGAACGCGGGAGTGCGCGAGACGCTCGGCCTGAAAAAACGCGCCGTGGCCGTGAACCACTGCCGGGGTCTCACCAAGCGCGACATGATCAACAACGACGCGCTGCCGCGCATCGAGGTCGATCCGGACACGTACGAAGTGCGCGCCGACGGCGTGCTCCTAACGTGCGAAGCCGCGCACATCCTGCCCATGGCGCAGCGCTATTTTCTATTTTAGAGTGGGCTATTTTAGATGTGGGGCAACACGCTCATCATCGACCGCTTGCATCCTCCCGCGAACGCGGACGAATTGCGCGCGAAGGACGAGGACAAGCTCGTTCTCGGCTGGGAGCAGCGCCGCTGGTTGCGCGGACGATTCACGACCGCGCACGGACGAAAGATCGGCATGGCTCTTCCCACGGGCACGGTGCTCGCGCCGGACGCGATTTTGTATGTCGGCGCGGATTGGTTTTTGAAAATCGAAGCCGCCATCGAGCCGGTGCTGGAAATTATTCCATCGGATTGCAACGAAGCCGTGAAGATCGCGTTTGAAGTCGGCAACCGCCATTTTCCTTTGGCCATCGATGACGGCAAAATTCTGGTCCCGGACGACAGGGCGATGACACGCTTAATGGAACGGCTGGGTGCGCGCTGGGAACGGCGGCAGACGATTTTTAATCCCATCGGAAACACACAACTGCATCGACATGAATCGATTTCTTAGCCTGCTTCAATTTTCGGACGGACTCTTCCCCGCGGGAGCTTACGCGCATTCGTTTGGCCTGGAGGCCTGCGTCCAGGCGGGCGATGTGCGCGACGCGGCGGGAGTCGAGGCGTTTCTGCGCGCGTTTCTGGAAAACGCGGTCGCGCCCTCGGACGCCGTCGCGCTGGTTTGCACGCGGCGAGCCGCGGCAAGCGGCGATCTCACGTCATCACTCGAGTCATCGCTCGCGGCGTGCCTCACGCTGGACGAAACGCTCGACGCCATGAAAGCGGCCGCCGAATTGCGCGATGCCAGCCGCCAGATGGGCCGGCAGACGCTGCGCGTGGCGACTCACCTGCCGTGCCATCCGCTCCTCGAACAATTTGGCAAGGCGGTGGCGGACGAACTCACGCCCGGCCACCACCCGATTGTTTTCGGAATGATTGGCGGAATTCTCGACTGGAACGCGCTCGAAATGACGGGCGCGTATCTGTATTCGGCGAGCGCGGCGCTCGTGGGCGCGGCGCTGCGACTCCTGCCGCTCGGCCAGCTTGCCGGCCAGCGCATCGTGTGGAACGTGAGGCCGCTGATCGCGGCGCTTGCGGAAGAAGCGCAAAACAAACAGGAGTCGGACATGTGGTCCTTCGCGCCCGCCCTGGAAATCGCCAGCATGAGCCACGCGTTGCTGGATGCGAGGTTATTTCGATCGTGATTCCGAAACCGCTCAAGATCGGCATTGGCGGGCCTGTCGGCTCGGGAAAAACCGCGCTGGTCGAGGCGCTTTGCACGCGCCTGAAAGCGTCCTACCAGCTTGCGGTGATCACGAACGACATTTACACGCGTGAAGACGCGGAATTTCTCACGCGCCGCGGCGTGCTTTCACCCGACCGCATCGTGGGCGTGGAAACCGGCGGCTGCCCGCACACCGCGATCCGCGAGGACGCCTCGGTGAATCTCGAAGCGTCGAGCGCGCTCATGCGCCTCTTTCCGGATCTCGATATTCTGTTCATCGAAAGCGGCGGAGACAATCTTGCGGCCACGTTCAGCCCGGAACTCGTGGACGCCACGTTCTACGTGATCGACGTGGCCGAGGGCGAAAAAATTCCGCGCAAGGGCGGGCCCGGCATCATGACGTCCGGGATGCTGGTCATCAACAAAATCGATCTCGCACCGTACGTGGGAGCGGATCTACAGGTGATGGACCGCGACGCGAAACGCATGCGCGGAGAGAGGCCTTACGTCTTCACCAATCTCAAGACCGGCACGGGAGTGGACACGCTCATTGACTGGATCCGCTACTCCCTGCTGTTTGAATAGCGAAGGGAATTCCGATCGCATTGGGCGCGACGGATTTCTTCGGCTGCGATTTGCGCGCAGCGGCGACGGGAGGACGATTCTCGCCCAGTCGCGCTTTTCGCTGCCGTTGCAGGCGCTCGCTCCGCTTGCGCTCGCCGATGGCGCTTCCTACCTGATGCTGCTGAATCCGACGGGCGGCGTGCTCGGAGGCGACCATCTCATGACGGAAGTGGTGCAGGAAGCCGGAACGCACGTTTGCCTGACCACTCCATCGGCAACGCGAATTTACCGGACCGCGGAAAAACCCGCGATTCTCGAAACCACGATTCACCTGGGCGAAGGCGCGACGCTGGAATATCTTCCCGACCACGTCATTCCACACGCGGGCTCGGCGCTGCGCCAGTCGCTCCGCATCGAAATGGCGCGAGGCAGCCGCGCCATTGTGCTGGATGCGATGTCGTCCGGCCGCGTCGCGCATGGCGAGCGCTGGAGTTTTACGGAAATGGATTCGCGCATGGATGTGCGAGTGTGCGGCCGCCCCGCCTACATCAACCGAACCAGAATCGTACCGGGGGAAAAGCGGCCCGACCGGCTGGGAGTGATGGAGGAGTTCGATTACATGGCGTGCCTGGGAGTGTTCGCGGATGAATTCACGCGTTGGAAGGAAGTTGCCGCCGCGATGAACGAGCAATTGGCAAGCGCACCAAATGTTAAGGGCGGCGCGAGCCTCGTTTCGCGCGGCGGCTGCGTGGTGCGATTTCTCGCCCGCAACGCATCCGACATGACGCGGACGAATAAACAATTGTGGGATGCCGCCCGCGAACTTGTAGCGGGCCTTCCCCCGTTCGATCATCGGAAATATTGAAGCAACGCATTGTAGCCCGCCTCTTCAGAGGCGGGGATTTTCCGTCAGGGATGCAACGCGTCCCCATATTGAGGGTGAATTTAAACTCTTGAGTTGAAAATTTAATGACCGCTTTATTCGCCATCGTGCTTTTGGGATTCCTGCTCGGGATGCGGCACGCCACCGATCCCGATCATGTCGTGGCCGTGACCACCATCGTCAGCCGCGAACGCACGCTGCTGCACAGCGCGGCGATTGGCGCTCTCTGGGGACTGGGGCACACAATCACGATTCTCGCCGTCGGCTCGGCCATCATTTTATTCAAGGTGACGATCCCGCCGCGCCTCGGCCTTGGCATGGAGTTGTCCGTCGGCCTCATGCTGATTTTGCTGGGCGTATTGAATCTCACGGGCATCCTGCGCCGCGCGATGGAATGGATCACGATGCGGCGGCTCGGCCCCGGCGCGCATTCCCATTTTCTGTTTGGCCGCTGGATGGTTCACACGCACGACGAAGATGGCGAACCGATTTTCACGGATTCTTCTTCCATCTTCGGTTGGACTCCGCAGTGGTGGAAGCAACTGGGGCTGTTTCACGTATTGCGTCCGCTGGTGGTGGGCGTCGTGCACGGCCTCGCGGGATCGGCCACCGTGGCTCTTCTCGTGCTGACGACCATCAGCCGCCCCGCGTGGGCGATCGGCTATCTCCTGATTTTTGGGTTCGGAACGGTTGCGGGCATGATGCTGGTCACGGCGGCCATCGCGCTTCCCTTCGCCTACTCGATGCAACATTTCGCGCGCCTGAATCGCGGCCTCGCGATGGCTTCGGGATTCGCGAGCCTCGCCTTCGGATTATTCCTGTGCTACCAGATCAGTTTCGTCGGCGGGCTTTTCACGGGACATCCAAGTTGGATTCCGAGGTAGGTTGTGTTTGGTAGCACAGGCTTCAGCCTGTGTGGTTTTGATTTGTGGCGGGCTAAAGTCAAAAGAACACAGGCTGAAGCCTGTGCTACTCCTTTGCCCCCAGCACTATGGGCTTTCCGTGCGGGGTATGGCGGTAGGCGTCAGCCCAGGCTTCCTTGCGTGCGAGCATCGCGGCCGGATCGCTCAAGCCTCTGGCCGTCACCAGGCGTTCGAGCGTCGCCAGCCAATGCTCGTAGTAATGCGAGCCGTCGTCCGGCTCGCCGCGATCGGCGGCGGCTTTGAGTTCTTCGGCGAGCGCAGCGGCCCACTCTTTCCACGTGAAATGCCCCTGCTCGGAGAGTTTTACGGCGAGCGCGAACGCCTGCGCCTGCCACGGCTCTGCAAACACCGGCCCGTCGTCGTCGCGCGGCAGGCGCGGCAGCGCCGCGAAGCTCTCAGGACCGGAAATGGAATTATGCTGGGTCATTATGCCGACTCAAGGTAGTCATCCCACAAGTCGAGATAGACAGCATCCTGCGGCTGGGCTTGCCCGCCCCATAGCTCCCGCGCGGCAAAGCGAACCGAGTAGACATGCTGCGGTTTCTCGCCGAGGAACTCAGCGTTGGTATCGGGGAAGACAAAGACGCCGTAGTCGCGTTCGATCGTGCCGAATTTTCCTCGTGCATAGCGCGGCAGGCGCGTGTGGCCAGCCGGATTTATGTTGCGAGTGCGAACATGCTGGCTCACTTTGAAATGCGGCGCCACTGGCACGTCCCTGCTGGATACGGCTCCCGTAGTGAGCACAGGCAAAACTCCGGCTGCGTGGAGCGGCGGTGTAGCCTTGAGCGATCCTGCCGCCGGCTTGCCGCTTTCCACCTCCGCGGCCGTAACCAAGCCGTGCTTCACAACCAGCGCCACTAATACCGCGAACCAACGTTCGTAGTAGCTCTCGCGCAGATATTCCCCGGGAGGGATCAGCTCGCCCTCGAAGCGGTCGGCATCGAGGTTCCACTTACCCCATGCCGCCATCGCGTGGGCCAGCGCGCGCACGCGGCCCTCCCAGCTTGCGTGAAAGACGGGCTCATTCTTTTCATATTGGATCGGGCCCATGTCCTGCATTCCGCCCATGTCATGCACGCCGTTCATACCGCGCCTCCCGACTGCGAGAGCGTGACCTTCTTGACTCCGACCATCGCATCGCGCGTGACCAGCGCGGCCAGTTCTTGTTCGCTCAGCTTCTCGCTGCCGGCTGGCCGCTCGGGCAGAACGATGTAACGCACTTCCGCGGTGCTGTCCCACACCCGCACCTCGGAATCCTCAGGCAACTCCAGCCCAAATTCACGCAGCACGCCGCGCGGGTCAATCACCACGCGGGAACGATAGGGAGCAGACTTGTACCATACCGGGGGCAGACCAAGGACCGGCCAGGGATAGCAGGAGCAAAGCGTGCAGACGATAACGTTATGCACCTTCGCGGTGTTTTCGACCGCCACGATGCGCTCGCCTTGCTGGCTCAAGTAACCCATTTCCGCGATTGCAGCGCTTGCGTCGGCGAGCAGGCGTTTTTTATAAGCGGGATCAACCCAAGCGCGCGCTATGACGCGTGCTCCGTTACGAGGGCCAATCTTATGCTCGTATCCGTCGATCAGGGCGTCGAGCGCGGCCCTGTCCACCAGCCCCTTTTCGACGAGCAGCGATTCCAGCGACTTCACGCGCAGGGCCACGTCCGAGGGAACCACTTGGTGGTCGTGTTCGTGTCCATGCTCTTGGGCGTGGGCCAGATTGCCCGCCGCTGCTGCCCCTGCCACGGTGGCCGCTGTGGTCAAAAAATCGCGCCTGGTCGGTTTCATGCGACGCTCCTCCTTTTTGGAACCATATGCCAGCCGGACTCCAGTGTCAATCTTATCTGGGACTTAGGATTAGGTTTTGAGCGCGCACCGGCCATTCTCCGCGCCCCTCCTCTTTTCTCGGNNCCGAGAAAAGAGGAGGGGCGCGGAGGAATCGAGCTACATCAGTAACGTGTGCGCTCGCGGGAAGGTACCGTTCCACGCCGGGGCGCTTTGGTGTATATTGCTGAGCAGATAGGAATTCAATTGGAAAATAGGTAGTCGCCGGCATCGCGTCTTGAACCTGCATTGGAAGACATGGGAAGCACCTTGCCGCGTGCGCGTTTTCGAATTCTCATCGAGAGGGGAACCATGCGAACAAGATGTTCATTGCTGATAGCCACATTTAGCCTGCTGGTATTTGCCATTTTTCAAGCGGCGCCGAATCCGACGCGCGCGGCGGAAGTTCAGGGTCCCGCGGCGCTGTCCGGCCAGGTGACCTCGCAAGAAGAAGGCCCGATGGAAGGGGTCGTGGTCAGCGCCAAGAAGGACGGATCGACCCTTACCTTGAGCGTGATCAGCGATAAGCAGGGCCACTACAGCTTCCCGGCAAGCCGTCTCGATGCCGGCCATTACGCGCTCAAGATTCGCGCCGTTGGCTATCTTCTGGACGGCGCCGCCACGGTTGACCTCGCCGCGCAGAAACCGGCCACGCAGAACCTGACGCTCCGCAAAACAAAAAACATCGTTCCCCAGTTGACCAACGCCGAATGGCTGATGAGCATGCCCGGCACGGACGAGCAGAAGGCGTATCTGCTCAACTGCGTGAGCTGCCACACGCTCGAACGCATCGTACGCTCCACGCACGACGCCGACGAATTCGCGCAGGTCATCGTGCGCATGATGGGCTATGCGCAGGTGAGCCAGCCGATCAAGCCCCAGCGCCGCATGGAACCGAATCGCGGCGGAACCCCCGAGCAGTGGAAGAAGCAGGCCGAATATCTGGCGACCATCAATCTCAGTTCCGTCTCGCAGTGGGAGTATCCGCTGAAGACGCTTCCTCGCCCCACGGGCAAGGCTACGCATGTGTTGATCACGGAGTATGATTTGCCGCGCCCCACGATCGAACCGCATGACGTGATCGTCGACGAACACGGCACCGTCTGGTATACCGATTTCGGCGAAATGTTTATCGGCAAGCTCGATCCCAAGACCGGCAGCCTCAAGGAATTCCCCGTGCCCGAACTCAAGCCGGGCTACCCGGTGGGCCTGCTGGACATTGAAGAAGACAAGGCCGGAGACTTCTGGCTGGGCATGATGTATCAGGGAGCCTTGGCGAAGTTCGATCCAAAGACCGAACAGATTCGCATCTTCTCCTTCCCGCCGGAGTTCAACGACAACGCCGCGCAACCCAACATGTTGGGAATGCGCTACGACATCGACGGAAAGATCTGGACGGACAGCGCCGGGCACTACGATCTGTTCCGGCTCGACATCAAGACGGGAAAATACGAGCGCTTCGAGCCCATGAAGCACTTGCCCGATGACCGGCCCGGCTCGGTCTACGGCATCGATTCCGACTCGCACAACAACCTGTATTTCACGGACTTCGCCACCGACTACATCGGCCGCATCGACGCCGAAACCGGCAAAGTCTCGTGGGTCCAGACGCCGACGCACCAATCGCGCCCGCGCCGCATCCGCACTGCACCCAATGACAACTCGTACTTTGGCGAATATCAAGGAAACCGCATCGGAATGCTCGACGCCAAAGCGCAGAAAATCACCGAATGGCCGCTGTCGATTCCCTGGTCCGGACCGTACTACGTGACGTGGGACAAGAGCGGGTACTTGTATACCGGCGGCATGACCACGGACCGTCTCTCGAAGATCGATCCCAAGACCGGCGAGGACACCGAATACATGATGCCCCGAGACACCAACATGCGCCGCGTGTTCGCCGACGATACCACCACGCCCGCAACCATCTGGACCGGAAGCAACCACGGCGCAGCAGTCGTCAAGATCGAACCGCTGGATTAACAGCGGTTCCGTCCGAGCTGTCGTTTCAGTTTTGAATGAGTGGGTGCCCCACCCTTGAGATTTTCAAGGGTGGGGTTTTTTCTGCTTAGTGCACGTTCTTCTCCAGCCAGTCCATGAAGAATTTGGAAATCTCCGCGCTGTTTTTCTCCGACATGAACTGGTGCCCGTTTCCGCGGATCCCCACATCCTCGAGATTCACGTACTTGGTTTTTACTCCCGCCTGATTCAGCCACATGGCCGTGCAGCGCGCGTACGGGCGATGATAGCTCGCCTCGCCGGACACGTTGAGCACCGGAATGCTTTCCAGGTTGATGAGCTTGTGCGCGGGTTCTTTCTGAATCCAGCACGGGATCAGGTCCGGCCCATCGGCTTTGTCTTGGCGAACAGGTTGCAGTTCGGAGGCCTCCTTGATCGGAGGATCGTATGCCATCGGCCTGTTGGTCACGCCCCACAAGCGGCCCGGCCCGGTCGCGCCTCGTTCCGCGTTCTCGATGGGCGGCGAGATGGGCTCCGCCGCAATGATGCCCTTGACGAGCTTTGGACGTGCGTCCGCCGCGAGCCAACCGGAAGGCGCCATCCCGGAGTGGAGCAGCAGAATCACCGGCTCATGAATTAAATCCATGAGCGCCACAATGTCGTCCGCGGAAAGCTGCTCGATGTCCTTTCCCGTGGGACTCTGCGAATCGGTCTTGGCGTAATAATCAAAGATCGGGTCGCCCATTTTTCCCTTGTTCGGACCGTCGCCCGGCCACTGCGTTTGCTTGTTGTACTGCGGCCACCTGCTTTCCTTGGATGAGGGCGGGCGTCCGCTCGACCAGACCTCCTCCATCAACGGCCCGGAACGCGGTGGAACCAAATCGCCGTCAACACCTGGAACATATGCCGAACGTCCCCGCCCCGGCAGATCCATCATGTAAACGACGTAGCCCCGGTTGACGAAATCGTAAGCCCAGCCGGGGCGGCCGTCCGGCGTTTGCAGCAAGGCGATGTTGGTTTGCCCGCCGCCGGCTTGCACGAAGAGAATCGGATACTTGTAGCGAATCTTTTTCGGCACCCACGTTTCCACGTACATCGCACCGCGCATCACTTCCTCGCCGGGCTTGCCCGCCCACTTGCCGCCCACGAAGAAATGACCCTGTCGCGCGATATTGGCCGTGGAAAATGTCGGCACCGAGGTCAGGGGAGGAACCACCGGCACATCCTTTGGTTTTTGTTGCGCGCCGCTCTGTACGGCAACCGCGAAAACGAGCGCCGAAACCGCCACGACCGATATTTTCCTGATTCTCATCGCACACTCCCTGGAATGTTCCGCGTGTAAATTTATATCTTAAATTTCGTTTTGATTTGCGTGCGCAGCAATTACAACGCATCGCGCAGAATTGTCAAGCATTGGGGAATACGACGGCACTTGATGGTGGAGTTGGCTTCAGCCTGCTCCGGAAAGCAGGGCGAAGCCCTCGAAATGCCTATTGCGAAATGTCGATTTCAGGGCGCAAACCCGGCGCCACTGAAACGGTGCAGGCTGAAGCCTACGCCACTTCAACTTCGCGCTAGCTGCGCGAATCGACCTGCTGGCGCAAGTCGGATAGAAACTCCGCGAGAGGGCGCGGGCCGAGATCGCCCTTGCTCTGGTGGCGAACCGAGACCGTGCCGGCTTCGGCTTCCTTGCCGCCGACAATCAGCATGTAGGGAATTTTCAGCATTTGCGCGTCGCGAATTTTCGCCTGCAATTTTTCGTTGCGGTCGTCCAGATGCGTGCGGAAGCCGGCGTCCTTCAACGCGGCGGTAACTTTTTTCGCGTACTCGGAGAATTTTTCGCTGAGCGGCAGCACTTCCGCCTGCACGGGCGCGAGCCACACGGGAAACGCTCCGGCGTAATGCTCGATCAGGATGCCGAAGAAGCGTTCGACCGAGCCCCACAGCGCGCGATGCACCATGAGCGGCTGGTGGCGGTTGCCGTCCTCGCCCACGTATTCCAGGCCAAAGCGTCCGGGCAGGTTGAAATCGAATTGCACGGTGGTGAGCTGCCACGGGCGGCCAATCGCGTCGATCAGCTTGACGTCGATTTTTGGTCCGTAAAACGCCGCCTCGCCTTCCATGCGCTTAAAGGGAATGCCCATGCGCGTGAGCGTCGTTTCCAGTGCGCCCGTCGAGCGCGCCCAGTCCTCGGCCGAGCCGGCGTAATTCTCCGGATGATTCGCGTCCCAGTCCGAAAGCTCGACGACGTACTCGGTGAATCCGAACGTCTTCATCGCCGCGAACGCGAAATCGATGCACGCCTCGATCTCGGATTCAATCTGCTCCGGCATGCAGAAGATGTGCGCGTCGTCCTGCGTGAAGCCGCGCACGCGCAGAAGGCCATGCAGCACGCCCGAGCGCTCGTAGCGGTACACCGTGCCCAATTCGGCGAGGCGCACCGGCAGTTCGCGGTAGCTGCGCAGGCGCGATTTGTAAATCAGGATGTGCCCCGGGCAATTCATGGGCTTCAATTGGTAGTCGTCTTTTTCGACTTCGACCGGGCCGAACATATTCGCGCTATAAAAATTCGCGTGGCCACTGGTCTTCCACAAATCCAAGCGCATGATGTGCGGCGTGTAAACAAGATCGTAGCCGCGGCGCAACAGTTCGTCGCGCAGCCAGTCTTCCATCACCTTGCGGATCAGGCCGCCCTTGGGATGCCAGAAAATCAGCCCCGGTCCGGCCTCTTCCTGCACGGAAAACAGATCGAGTTCCTGCCCGAGGCGGCGATGGTCGCGCCGCTTGGCTTCCTCGAGACGGTGGAGATATTCGTCCAGGTCCTGCTGCGTGTAGAAGCACGCGCCGTAGATGCGCTGCATCTGCGGATTGCCTTCCTGGCCCTTCCAGTAGGCTCCGGCGACGCTCATCAGCTTGAAGGCGCGTATGCGCCCGGTGGAAGGGATGTGCGGCCCGCGGCAGAAATCGATAAATTTTCCGGTCGTGTAGAACGACACCATCGGCTCGATGGCGCGCTCCTCGACGAGTTCGCATTTAAAACCCTGATCCCATTTGCGATACAGCTCGATGGCCTCGGACTTCGGCATCATCCTGCGTTCGTTGGGAATGTCCTGCGCGGCAAGCTCGCGCATTTTCTTTTCGATGCGTTCGAGGTCTTCCGGTGTGAAAGGCTCGGCGCGCACAAAATCGTAGAAAAATCCCGTGTCGATGGGCGGGCCGATGCCCAGCTTGACGCCCGGGAAAAGTTCCATCACCGCGGCGGCGAGCAAGTGCGCGGCCGAGTGGCGCAGCACCTGGAGCGCTTCGGGATTCTTCGACGTCAGGATCGAGAGCCGCACGTCCTGATCGATCGGCGCGCGCAGATCGACGAGAAAACCTTCGTCGTTCGCGGCCGCCGTCAGGCGCGCGTCCGACAATGAATCGGGCGCGGCATCGGGAGATTGCTCGGGCGCGGCGCCCGCAGAAGCGCCCGCCGATCCATGAATGAGGGTGATGCGCGCCACCAGGGCTTCTTTCGCCAGGCGCGGCGAAATTTGTTGCGCGATTTCCGCCGCCGTCGTTCCCAGCGGCACTTCGCGGATTGCGCCATCCGGCATCGTAATGTGAATTGTGCTCATAGTTTGTGTGGGTTTCGGCCGGCGAGTGCGAAATGACGCTGCGCGCCAGCGCCCGTGGAAACACCTACGCTAGCAGATGGCTCCGAGCACGGTCAAGGACACGGAGAGAAATGACGCCGGGAATCGCCCGCCGATGGATCGCGCCGCGAAGCCGTTTTTGGCGTAAAATACCCGCATGACGAAGAAGCCCGCGCCGACCATCGAAGTCACGTGCCCATGCTGCGACTCCAAACTTACGGTGGATACCGATCTCGCCGTGGTGCTCGCGCACGTCTCGCCCGTCAAGGCCGCGCCTAAAGTCGATTTCAACGACGCCGCGCGAATCCTCGCCGACCAGGCCAAGAAGCGCGAGGACAAATTCCGCGATTCCTGGCAAGCCGAGAGCCAGAAAGAAGACGTCCTCAACCGCAAATTCGAGGAAGCCCTCAAGAAAGCCAAGGACCAGCCCGTCGAAAAACCGCTGCGCGATTTCGACCTGTAATCCCCTTTTTAGTCGAGTGGCAATCCCAATTTCAGGACGCAAACTCGGACGCTTTTCAGTAGCACAGGCTTCAGCCTGTGTGGTTTTGATTTGTGGCAAGCTAAAGTCAAAAGAACACAGGCTGAAGCCTGTGCTACTCAAACCCTTCATCCCCAGAACCGCAATGCGGCGTGTCTGTTCCGGGAAGTGCCATCCAGGAACGCATCTGGCATACTGGCGTCATGTTGCGAATGCTCCGACGCGTCGTTCTGTTTCCGTTTGCAGCGTTGATTCTGCTGAACGCAACAGGCGCGCGTCCGGGCGCCCCGCCGCCGCAGGAAACTCCTCGCGCAAAATCTCAAAAGCTGCCGCGCCCGCTTCCCCTGGGGCATGACGTCACGCTCGCGCGCGATCCCGCGTCCGGCGAATTGCGCGCGGCGAAAGATTTATCTCCCGTTCCGGCTGATGGAGCGATTCGCTCGCGTGTCACTCTCGTGCAAGTCCCCTGCACGGTCGCGGCGCCGGACGGAACGCAGGTGCGCGGCCTCGATCAAGGCGATTTTCATTTGTTCGAGGATGGCGCCGCGCAGGAGATTGCCTCGTTCGACGCTTCGGCCACGCCGGCGAGCATTGCTCTGGTGATCGACGCAAGCCCCAGCATCTATCGCGAACTGGCCGAAATGCGCGGCGCGGCGCGCTCTCTTGCCAACAATCTTTCTCCCTCGGACGAGATCGCCGTCGTGTCCTTTTCCTCCGAGGCGCACCTGCTCCTGCCATTTTCCACAAATCGCGCGCTGCTTGGCCGCGCCATCGATTCGCAATATCTTGCCGGCGTGGAAAATTCCTCCGAGTCGCGAATTTATGAATCCATATTTCTCGCCGCGCGCGAATTATTTAAAGATCGCACCGGGCGCAAAGCGATTGTCCTGCTCACGGATGGGCAGGATAGCGGCCTGGGCTTGACCTGGGACGCGCGCAGCGCGCAGCCCGCTTCGGGCGCAAGGGCGTCGCGCCTCGCGTTTGACGATGTGGCGCGCGAACTCGGCGCGGACGGCATCGCGCTCTTCATCGTCTCCACCGAGAATCGCCCGCGCGGGATGACGCCGGAATGGCTGGAGGCGCATCGAAACGAGATGCTCGTCACGGCGGAAGCGCGCAAACAAAATATGCCGAACTACACGCTCTATCTGGCCGAGCTCGCGCGCCGCGCCGGAGGCCAGCTTTATTTCCTGCGCGAGACTGGAAATTTGAGCGAGATTTACCGCCGCATCGCGCTGGCGATCGGCGCGCAGTACACGCTGGGCTTTTATCCCTCGGCGGGCGCCGCGCGCCCCGGCTGGCGCACGCTGCGCGTCGATCTGGCCGAAGGAGCGAAAGTCCCCGCCGGCGCGAGGCTCGCGTATCGTGGCTCGTATTACGTTTCCGCGTTCCAGTAGCACAGGCTTCAGCCTGTGTTCTTTTGATTTTAGGTATGCAAGAAGAAAGAACACAGGCTTAAAGCCTGTGCTACTCGGCGGAAAGGGTCAGGGTTTTACGGAAACGTCGTAGTACGCGATGGTGTCGCCCTCGCCGCGTATGGGTTCGATGCGCAGGATTTCGAAGTGCCCATGGTTCAAGTCGGGCACATTTTTCTGCACGGCATCGTGAAGATCGTGCTCCAGCTCCGGCGTTCGCGTCGGGGGCGCCAGAAGGCGCGCATCGATGCGGTAGGTGGAGATTTGGCCGGACTCCGTGGTTCGCAACTGCACCATCGCTTGCGCGGATGGCGGCCCCATGGATGGCTGATCGCTGTAGCGGATATAGTTCGGCGAGAAGAGGACGAACAGGACGATCCCGGCGACGGCGAGGTCATACTGCCTTGTTCCCCGCTCGTAGGACCAGAAAAGAACCCGCACGATGGCGCGCCAGAGCGTTCGCATGTCAGTCGGCCGGCACTCCGTCGACAATCACGCCGTCGCGCATGTGAACCACGCGGTCGGAATAAGCCGCCGCTTCGGGGTTGTGCGTGATCATCACGATGGTCTGGCCCATATCCTTGTTCAACTGTCGCAACATGGATAGCACAATTTCCGAATTTTGTGTGTCTAAGTTTCCGGTCGGCTCGTCGGCCAGGATAATTTTCGGCTCGTTGACAATCGCGCGCGCGATGGCCACGCGCTGCTGCTCTCCGCCGGACATTTCCGATGGCCGGTGCTTCAGGCGGTCGGTAAGTCCCAGCATTTTGGTGATGACGTCAAAACGGTGCGGGTCAAATCCTTCGCCGTGAATGTGTTGCGCGATGGCGATGTTGCCCCGCGCGTCGAGCGTCGGCAGAAGATTGAACCGCTGAAATACAAAACCGATCTTGTGGCGCCGCAGTTTGGTTCGCTCGGCGTCGCTCATCGTAACCAGATCGTTGCCGTCCACGAGGACGCGCCCCCGCGAAGCCTGCGCCAGCCCTCCCAGCACGTACAAGAGGGACGACTTACCGCAGCCGGAAGGCCCCATGACGGTGACAAACTCGCCGGGCAGCACCCTGAAATTAACGCCGCGCAGCGCCGGAACTTCCACCTTCCCGGCGCGGTACAACTTCCAAAGATTTTCGGTTATGACTATAGGCTCCACTTCAGATCCCTTGTGGAAAGCTTCGATTCGGCAGGTCGATGTATTGTAGACGCGATTTGCTTTTCTGACTAGGCCCGCTCTTGCATGACCTTCCAGGCTCTCAATCGCTCTTAATCGTACGAAAGGGCCTCGATCGCATCCTTGCGACTGGCGAGCCAGGCCGGGTAACTTGCGCCCAGCAGGCCGCCCGCGAGCGCAATGAGCGAGGACCGCACGATCCAGTCCGCCGTAATCAGGATCGAGAGCGTCGGAAATGAAGCCAGGAACATGACCCGCGCGGCATAGCTCACCCCGATTCCCACCCCAATGCCAATCACGCAGATGAACGCCGATTCGCCGAGCAGCGCGCGAATGATATAGAACTTGGACGCGCCAATGGATTTCAGCACGCCGATGTCCCGCGTCCGCTCGATCACGGTCGTATACATCGAGAGCAAAATCACCAGGAATCCGATCGACACCGCGAGCGCAATCATGCTTTCAATAAATGCGTTGAGGCCCGGCAGGCTCGTCGAGGTCATCAGGGACAGAAAATCCTTCAGCGGCCGGATTTCGTATCCCGGAAATATGGAATGCATTTCGTCCATCACGCCCTGCGTGTGGTCCGGGCGCGTGCACTTGATGAAGAAGATCGACGCCTTATCGCGCGCCCCGGAAAGCTCCTGCAACGTTTCGAGCGGCACGAACAGTCGCGCGCCCTTACCGTGCTCGACGATTCCGGCCACGTGAAAATCGTGGTCCAGCAGGCGGAAGGTGCCATCCACCGTGACGTTCTTGGCCTTGGCCGCCCAATCGTCGATCAGGATATCGTCCGGTCCGCGCATATCGTGCCCCTGGAGGAAGACGAATCCGCCCGACACATCACGAAAACTTTGCGGGTCGATTCCGTAAATCACATCCACGCCGCCGGATGAGCTGAACTGCAGAAAAACGGGAGCCACGGCCTGCACGTACTTGATGCCGCGCAATTTGTCGGCAATCTTGATGGGCATGGGCGCGCCGCTGAACGCGAAAAATACGGACGCGGAAGGCGGCTGGAGCATGATATCGGCTCCAATGCCTTCGATGCGCTTGGCTGTTTCCTGCATTAGGCCGCTGGTGAGTCCGACGATCAGGATGACGAGCGCGACTTCCACGCCTACGGCGATGACGCTGACGATGGTGCGTATCGGGCGGTACAACACATTGTTTACAACCAGCTTGCGGATCATGGTTGTACTCCCGGTTGCGCTCCCGGTTGTACTCCCGGTTGCGTTCCCGATGGCTCGTCGCCCACGTGCACGAGGGTTGTGCCCGCGGGCTGCTCCAGAACAAACTTGTCGGGCGTGATCGGTTCGTTCAGCGTGAGCTTCAGAATTTTAATTTCGAGCTTGTAATCATCCTGCGGGCGCCAGATACGAATGTCCCGCGGGAAGCTGGTCTGTTCGACTGCGGGTGCGGGACCGGCTGAGGCCGTTCCGTTCGCGGACCCGGGGACAGGCTGCCAGTCCGAATACATGATGTCGGAATCCAGCAATCCTCCCGCTCCAAACAGTTGCACGCGCCAGACTTGCAGGTCGACGCGGTTGTACCAGATTTTTCTCGCGAGTTCGAGCCGCCCGCCTTCCACTTGCCGCAGCAGCGTCAGGATGTAATAGCGGCTCACGTTGAAATCGAACTGTTCGAACAGCACATTCGTGATAGGCGTCAATTCCGGCCAGAACAGCGCCTCAACCACATGCTGCGGGCGCAGATTTTCCAGCGGCTTTTTCGACGGGCGAATCAGCGCCGTTGGCCCGGTCAAAAAGGAATTTTTCGAGGGAATGTAAATCCGGAATCCCTTTTCATCGGCGACCATGTCGAAGATGTTCTTGGCGACGACCGGGGCCTGGCCGATCACGCGCACGGTCGCGGGACGCTGCGCCAGAATGAATCCGTTCACGTCATGGTATTCCTCGATGACGCCGCTGTACGTGGTCCCGGTGCTGGGGATCAGGTCCACCGTGGCTTGCAGGCTTTGCACGGCACGCACTTGCCGGTTGTAGCTGGCCAGGAGATCCGCTTCGCTCGACACCAGTTGCGTAAGGATTTCTTCCTTCTTGAGTTGCGTCCGTTTCTTGATGGTGATACACCCCGCCGCGTGCAGGGCCAAAAAAGCCAGCAGCAGAGTCCAGATTCGTTGATATTTGCTCAGTGTTTTACTCTCCCCCAGCGCAATCATTCAATTTAACAACCGCCCCCACGAGTGTCAATTTGAAACACCGGGAATTTTACGAACAATTCAAATGGCGACGAGAAAAACCTCATTCCGCTCGACCTGCAAAGATCCGCAAAAGAGCCGGGAATCTCACACCGGCTGGCGATGCCATCCGGGCAACGACTGCCGGCGCAGCCATGCCGCGAGCCGCTCAAAGAATCCTTTGCGCAGCGCAACTTCCACGAAATTGAGAAGGATGGCCAGGGCCAGCAGGTAGGGCCACATCGCGCGCCGCTCGCGCACCATCGCGCCCTTGTCGTTCAGCAATTGATCGATCGAGGGGCGCATACGCCCGCCCGTCACGCGGCTGATTTCGGCGAGGAGCGCCGTGTTCACCGCCTGAGGCTTGGTCTCTTCCGATTCGCGATAGAAGCCGGCCTCGGGCAGAACCACTTGCGAATTGCCGGAAACGATGCGATACAGCCCGCCCTGATCGGCTCCCTGATGGGCTGAAATGCGCGCCTCGTAATGGCCCGGCGCGGTCCGCTCCAGCGGAAGCGCGCGCGGCGCTGCTCCCTGCCTCTCGACGAGAATGTGCGGCGCGGCGGTCGCGTCCAGAGCATCTCCGGCGGGATTGCCGGCATTGGGCAGCACGTCGTAATACACGACTGTTTCGCCTTCCCCATTTCCGGGGCGCACGCCCGCGCGGATGGTGCGGTCGCGGTGCGAAACGTCGCGCACCATTTGCGGCCAGAGCGTGCCGAACGATTCCCAGCGCACCCAGGGCGCGGCCCAGCGGCTCTTGGCGTCGGACAGGAATGCGATGGACCGTCCCAAACCGTAGCGCCAGCGCACGAGGAGCGGTTTCTTTTCGTCCACGCGCAGGATCACTTCCGAACCGTCTTTCGCCTCCGCCTGGACAAAGCCGCGCAGGCGCGGCGCTTTCGTGAAGTCGATGCCATCGGTGAATTCCACCGGGCGCACGCGCACCGCGCGCACAGGGCGCTCCTGAATCGCCAGGTCCTCCATGGATTTAACTTCCGCATTGATAATTTGAGGAATCGTGTCGGGATTTTCGACGAAGTGGGATTTGCCCTTGGTCTTGTGCGCGAGTTCGTCGAGCAGTTCGCGGTTGATGTAATCGCCCACGCCGATGGTGGAGATCGTGACATGGTTCGCCAGCGCGTCGCGCTCGAGTTTCGGAAAATCCTCCTGCGTGCCTGGAGTGGAAACGCCGTCGGTGAGCAGGATGATGTGCTTGTGCGTGGCCTTTTCGTTCACGATGGCTTCGAAGCCGGCCTCCACGGCCTGATAAATCTTGGTGCCGCCGTTGGCGTTGATCTGGCTGATCAGATCGCTCTTGCTTTCGAGCGAGCCGGCGGGGCCGAGCGGAATCACCCAATTGAAAGTTTCGTCAAATGAAATGACGCCGATCATGTCGATGGGGCGCAGCGTGCGGATGCTGGCCCGCGCCGCGTCGCGGGCCATTTCGATTTTCGAGCCGCTCATGCTTCCGGATTTATCGAGCACCAGCACCACGGCCGTGGGCTTTTGCGGAGGGGGCGCGGCGCGCACCGGCAGCATTTTCTCGAACGGCGTTTTCGGCTCCTCGGCGAGCTTGGCATTGCTGCCGCCCGCGATGAAAATCAGTCCGCCGCCGGCGTACACGTACCGTTCGATCGCCAGGTCCTCGTCCGCGGCAAGGTCGTGATCGGGATAATTGTCCAGCAGGACGGCGTCCCAGTCCTGCTTCGCGTGATTCACGGGAAACGCCGTCACCATTTCCACATCCACGTCGGCCTGCTTCAGAGTTGCCAGGAGTGGGGCGGAAGTCTCGTGGCCTCCGGCGACATACAGCACGTGCGGCTTGCGCACGGCAATCGCGCGCGAGACAAGCACTTGCTCCGAGCCCTCGCTCGAAATGTGCGCTTCGAGCAGGCTGACACCGCTGCGAGCGATCCGCGCTTCCAGATCGATCACGTTGCCGCCCGCCACCAGATCCGCCGCCGTGGACGCGATTTCCCTGCCCTCGGACGTCAGCCAGATGCGCGCCTTCATCGCGGTCGCGCTATTGAGGCGCAGCGTCAACGGAAAACGTTCTCCGGAAAATACATCCTGCGGCGACGCGACGCTCTCGACCTGTACGGGCAACGGCGCGGTGCCACCGGCGGACGCGGTAAATACGGCCACGCCGCTCTCTCTTGCGCGCAGCGCAGTGGTCAGCGCGTGGCCGCGATTTTCGTTTCCATCGCCAATCAGCAGGATGCGCCGCTGGCCTTGCGACGGAAACGTGTCGAGCGCCAGTTGCAGCGCCTCTTCCATGTTCGTGGCCATCCCTTCCTTCGGATCGATGCCTTGCGGAATGTGCACTTGATCGGCCTGCGCGGGCAGGGCGCGAAGCTGGGCGTGCTCGGCAAACGTGATGAGCCGCAAATCGGCGCCGGAATTTTTGCGCACCAGATCGCGCAACATGGCCTCGCCGCGCTGCAACGATTCGCGCGGCATGCTGGCCGACGTGTCCATCAGCACCGTGACCGCCAGCTTCTCGACCCGCAGCGGAGCCCAGGGACCGGCCAGCGCTAGCGCGAGGGTGGCGAAGGCCGCGCACTTCAGCGCAAGACACGCGCGCGACGCTCCGGGAACTCTTCGCATCCAGAACCACAGGACGGGAAGCAATCCGAGTGTCAGCAAAAAAATGGGTTGGTCGAACGTCAATCCTTCACCTGCCCACCAAAGTTGAATTGCGGAAACGCGATTCCGCTTGCTCTCCGAGTTCCCTGTCGAACTTCGGCTCCGGCTGGCCGCCGGGAGCTTCCCGGACTTCCGCCGCGCGTCGCCGCTCCCGCGCCGAATAATACAGCCACCATTCCAGCCACAGCGCCACGATCGCGAGCAACGCCAGCCAGCGCCATAAGTCCCACGCCACCGGCGGCAGCGGCTCGCGTTCCACTTCCGCCGACTCCGCGGCGGTCGGTTGCACGCGCTCCGCGGGCAGCGCCGGAGGATTCACGGCAACGCGGGTTTCGCCGCCAGGGCCGGTGACGCGGTACACTCCCGTTTCCAGCGCGAGCAAATGAATCTCCGCGCCCTTGCGCGCAAACGGCACATCTTTTCCCGATGGCGCGATAATTTTCGTTGCCGGCCCGGGAAGATCGACTTCGCCCGTCGAGAACGAGTCCGCAACTTCGTCCACGGAATGCGTCATCCACTCGACGCTTCCGGCCATCAGCAGCGGAAATGCGGACTCCTGCGGAAAATTCGAATCGTGAGGATTGAAGCCGACGATCAAAATCCTGTGTCCGTTTTGTTCGCGCGCCAGAATCAGCGGCTGGGGCGGGTCTCCCTCAACATAGGCGAGAACGGCATCGCCGGGCTGGACTTTGAGCGTGGCGGGATTGCGTACGCTGATGTCGCGCGTGCGGACCCAGCGCGTCGCCGGATGCCGCGAGTTCCATCCCGTCACGCGCAGCGGGCGCGCACCCGCCTGCGCCGCGCCGCTGAGAAAATAAATCGAATTGACGTCCGCTTGCGCGGGCAAGTTCGTTCCCTGATGGATCGCGACGTCCGGCGAAATATGTGCGCTGAATTCGGGAGCCACGATTTGCGCCTGCACGAAGGGATTGCTCGAAAGCACGCCGAGCAAGTCCGTGGCGAAGGGAGAAGCGCTGTTCGCGAACACCGCCACGCGCGCCATGCGGAATGCCGGAAGATTCACAAAGGCGCGATTGTCCGCTTCGAGCGCGTCCGAGGGAGTAATTTCCGCCTGCAACAATCCGCCCTTGTCCCAAGTCAATTCGTCTTCCGCGTTGACGAGCGCATCCGGGGCCAGGGAAACCCTGCGCTGGCCGAGCGGCTGCCCGTTCACGGAAAACGCCAGCGTGACGTCGGCTTTTTCGTGACTGTAATTTTTCAGTTGCGTGAGCAGGCGCCAGCGATCGGGCCGAGCCGCGTCCCGCCGCAGGGATAGCCGCGTGATGCCGCGATTTTGCATGGACGCCCAATCCCCCACGAGGCGCATGAGAAATTGCGGCTGGCCGCCACCGTTGCCGGAGGTTTCCAGTTCCGCGCGAAATGCGTCGAGGCTGCGCGCCTGATCTTGCGTTTGACCCGAATCGACGAGGCCCGGGCCAACGTAGACAAGGAGCCCGCGTCTTGCTCCTCCGAGCGCCGCGCGGCCCATTTCCAGGGCGCGCGGAAGATCGGCAGCGACGCTGGAGGGCCGCGCATTCAGGATGGCGCGGCGCAGAGCGGCGCGGTCCGCGGTGAACGGCAGAATCGGCGGCGCACTCGGCTCCGCGCGAACGAGCAGCACGCGGTCGTCCTCGGGCAGCGAAGCGAGCAAGCGCAGGGCTTCCGCGCGTTCCAGGTCAATCCAGGCCGGCTCGCCCGCGGGGCGCGCCTGCGACCAGATCGACGCGTCCAGCACGATCACGACGCTGCGGCCCTCGAACGCCGCGCCCCAGCGCGGATTCGCCAGCGCCAGAACGAGCAGCAACAAAAAAAGTACCTGCGCGAGGAGCGCCCACGGCTCGCGAAGTTTTCTGCGGCGCGGCTGCGAAATGGGGTGCACGCTGGCCCAGAAACGCAGCGTGGAAACTTTCCGGTGTTGCGGACGCCGGTGGTGCAGGTACAGCCACAGGGCCGCGGCGGCGAGCGCCGCCCATACAGCCGCAACTTCCGCAGGACTGAACGCCAGCCAGTTCATGCCAGCACCTGACCGCTGCGCAGGCTGCGCAGAACAAATTCCTGATACGGGATATTCGTCACCGCGCGCGCGTATCTTCCGCCGTTGCGGAGCGCGAGGCGGCGCAGGCGCGCGGAAAATTCCTCAAACCTCTTTTCATACAGCGCCGCGCTCTGGGGCGAACACTCCACGGTGCGCTGCGCGCCGGTTTCGGCGTCCTCCAGAATCAGCTCGCCGGTGGCCGAGGGACGCTGTTCCTCGGCGCTGTGCACCTGGAGCAACACAAAATCGTGTCCCGCCGAACGCAGCATTTCGACGGCGCGCTCGCTACCCTGCTCATCGAAGAAATCGGAAATCAGTATGACGATTCCCCTCGTGGGAAAACCGCTCATAAACTCTTTCACCGAGGCGAACAAATCCGTGCCGCCTCCGCACGATTGTTCGCCGAGGAACTGGAGCACGGGCCAAAGCCGCTCGCGCCCGCCCGAAACCACAAGCGGCTTGTGCAGGCGGCCGGCGAACGGAATCACGGCGGCGGCGTCCAAATGTAAAAGCGCGAGGTACGCAAACGTCGCCGCGAGCCGCTGCGCGTACAGAAATTTCGATTCGCCGTGATCGCCGAATTCCATCGACTCGCTGCGGTCCAGCAAAATGCGCACGGGAATGTGCTGCTCGGTTTCGTAAATTTTCAGGAACAATTTTCCGAGGCGCAGGTAGGCGCTCCAATCGAGCGAGCGGGGATCGTCGCCGAAGCTGTAGCGGCGGTAATCGGCGAATTCCATGCCCGGGCCGCGCGTGCGCGAGCGGTGCTCGGGGCCTACCGCGCCGGATAGATTCGTGCGGCACAGCAGCGCGACCTGCTCCAGCGTTTTCAGAAATTCGCGGTCGAGCAAAAGCGGAGAAGTTGTGGCCATCGGATTCAACTGGTAGCACAGGCTTCAGCCTGTGTTCTTTTGACTTCCCCTCGCCACAAATCAAAACCACACAGGCTGAAGCCTGTGCCACCACAAAGCGGCTCCCTTTATTTCACTGCAATCTTGCCGGCGATTTCTTCCAGCAAGTCGTCCGCCGCGCGGCCATCGGCCTGGGCTTCAAAATTCAGGATGATGCGGTGGCGCAACGCGGGCAGCATCAGCGCGCGAATGTCCTCCATGCTTACGTTGTACCGGCCATCCAAAAGCGCGCGCACTTTTCCGCCGAGGATCAACGTCTGCGCGCCGCGCGGCGAGCTTCCGTAACGGATATATTTTCCCGCGAGGAGATTTTCGCGATTCTCCGGGTGCGTGGCCAGCGTGAGCTTCACGACGTAGTCCTGCACGTGCGGGGCAACCGGAACCGTGCGCACGACTTTTCGCATCTCCAGAATTTGCGGGCCGCTTACCACCGGGCATACGGTGGCCGCCGTTCCCTGCGTCGTGCGGTCCAGAATGTCGTGCAGGTCCGCGGCGCCCGGATACGGCACGCGCAGCTTGAACAGGAATCGGTCGAGCTGCGCCTCGGGCAGCGGATACGTCCCTTCCATTTCGAGCGGGTTCTGCGTGGCCATCACGAAAAATGGCTCCTCCAGCAGATGCGAGGTGTGCGCCACGGTGACTTGTTTTTCCTGCATGGCTTCGAGCAGCGCCGATTGCGTTTTGGGCGTCGCCCGGTTGATTTCATCCGTGAGCAAAAGATTCGTGAAGATGGGGCCGGGCTGAAACCCCAGCGATTTTCTTCCGTCGCCGTTTTCCTGCACCACGGACGTGCCAATCACGTCGGCCGGCATCAGGTCGGGCGTGAATTGAATGCGCGAATATTTCAGCGCCACGGCCTGCGCGAGTGTCCGCACCAGCAACGTCTTCCCAAGTCCCGGCGCGCCCTCGAGCAGCACGTGCCCGCCGGCCAGCAAGGCGATCAGTACTCCGTCGACCACTTCCGCCTGGCCGACGATGGCCTTGGATATTTCCCTGCGGACTTCCGCCATTTTTTCGGCGAGAAATTCCGCCTGTTGTTCAAGGGGCTGGCTGCCCGCCGGCCCTTCCGTTCCCACCGTGCTGGTCATGAATTCATCCTTGTCGTTCTAGCCCGCATTTCTTCGAAGAAACAAACCCAGTGGCACAGGCTTCAGCCTGTGTTCTTTTGACTTTAGCCGGCCGCAAATCAAAAACACACAGGCTGAAGTCTGTGCCACTCCGCCTCAATGCTTTCCATTGTCCGCGTGCTCAAAATAATGCTGCACGTAAAAGCGATAGCGCGCCGGAATCGTTTCCTGCTCCGCGCCGTCGATCGCGGCGTCCGCCTGTGGAGACAGATCGCGCATGGCGAGCTGCGCCGTGCCGGTTTCGGCCGCGACCTTCATGCGCGTCTGTTCCTTGAACCCGCTGGCTTCGAGCGCAACGCGATCCGGAACCGCGTTCACCGGATGCGTCTCCTGCTCCTTGCGCAGTTCCTTGGAGCCCTGCTGGCTGCCCGCGCCTTCGCTGGCGGTTCGCGCGGCATTTTGTTTCGCGTCGGAACTTCCGCGCGATTCGCCGCGCTTGTCGCCCTCCGTCGCGCCCGGCTGTTGCGAATTCCCCGATTGTGGCGCGCCCTGTCCATTGGGCGGCTGCTGGCTGGCGCGATTGTTGGCCTGCTGGTTCGGCGAATTCGGCATCATGTTTTTCAGGGCTTGCATGAGCGACTGCCCGAGCGATTGACGTCCCTCCGCGCCCTGCTGTTCCGATTGCTGCTGCGATTTTCCGGCCGCGCCATCGCTGCCGTTCTTGCCTTCCTGCGTTTGCGAATTGCCGTCATCCTGGCGGGCTTCGCCGGAGGGCGTCCCTTGCTGATTTCCGGGCGCCTGCAAATCGCCCGGCTGCTGATCGCCCGATCCCATATCGGCTGAATCTTTTTGCTCGATCGTGCTGGCTCCGTTTTCGTCGCCGGCGGTTTTCCACGGATCGTCGTTGGAAGCGGCGTCGGCGCGCCGGGTTTCCTCGCCCATCGCATCCGGCTTCCTCGTGACCAGCGCGATCGTTCTTTGGAGATCCTTCCCGATGGCGCGCGCGAGGGGCGAAAGAATCGATTGCACAAGCTGCGACCGCTCGGCGGTTTGCAGCAGCGAAACAAGCGGCGGCTGGTGGTTCATGCGATACGCGAATAATCCGGCCACCACCAGAGCCAGCACGGCGGCTCGTCTAAAATTGGCCGGCAATCGCACCGGAAAAAATCCGCTCGGGTTCACGTTCGCGAGGCGCGCGAGCGCGTCCTTGCGCTGCTCGCCGATGATGCCGCCCGGAGCATCGATGCCACTCAGATAAATCGCCGTGGAAAGCCGGTCGCGAAGCGCGGCAGCGGAATCGAGCCGCCGCGCGGCCTCGTAATGGGAAAGCCGATTTCGCCAGGCCCAGGCCGCCACGGCTGCCGCGCCCAGCACAGCCAGCGCGGCGACGAAAAGCAGCGCCCCTGCAAGCCTCGCGCTGGCCACGGCCACCGCAAGGAGCGCGACCGACAGCCAGACGAGCCATTCCGTCCCGCCGCGCAGAAGCGCATTGGCCAACATTCTTTGGCGTATGGTTTCGAGCGTTTCAATAAGCGCGTGCAATTCGGAAGAGTACGCTTGCCGGTCGGATACGCTCGAAGGATCGCGGAAGGAGATGCCCCGCCACGCGGAGAAGCAGGCCGTCCCGGAACGTTTGCCGGGCACGAGCATCTTGATCTTCTCGCGAAGAAGCAAAGGGAGCCTCCCCCCAGAGGTCTTGCTGCGGCGCTAACTACTACAAATCTACCCCAAGATTCCCGCTTTCCATACAAAATCCGTGGCAAATTCGAATTGAACTACACGAATCGTAGAGTGCTTCATGGCCCCGTTGAAAATATGGAAGAGACGCTGCGTTTTACTGTGAAATATGATCCTGCTCGGATGAGCGCAATCCGCGCGAATGGCCTAGAAGGGGCTCAGTGTTAAGCCGATGTCAGGCGCGTCAGAGCACGGCGATCAATTCGATTTCGACGCGCACATTTTTCGGAAGTCTCGACACCTCGACGGTTGAACGCGCCGGAGGGTGCAGGACGAAATAGCGCGAGTAGACTTCGTTCATCGCCGCAAAATCGTTCATGTCGGCCAGAAATACGGTGGTCTTCACCACGCGCTGAAGGGACGAGCCCGCCGCTTCCACGACGCCCTTCAGATTTTCTAGCACTCGCTCGGTCTGCGCGGCCGCGTCGCCTTCCACAATTTGCTGCGTTTTCGGATCGAGCGGGATTTGCCCCGAAAGAAACACAAATCCATTTGCACGAATGGCCTGCGAATAGGGGCCAATGGCCTTGGGGCCCCGGTCGGTTGCAACGACTTCGATCATGCGATTCTCCTGTTGCGCCGCTTTCGCGGCAAATGTATTGCTCCCTGCTTCCAAATGCAATTCAAAAGCGGCCGCTCGATTCCAATTCGAGTTGCGACTGGATTGCGCTCACCGGCTTGCCCTTCCAGAACTCGACCCAATTTTCCATTGAGGTGAAGGAACGCGTCTTCATGCGATCGATATAGAGCATGCCGTTCAGGTGATCGATCTCGTGCTGCAGGATTCGCGCGTACCAGCCCGAGGCTTCGATGATTTTGCGCTGTCCGTTTTCGTCCAGGCAGGTGACGCGCACCGCGCGCGCGCGAGACACCAGCGCCGAATAGCCGGATACGCTCAGGCAGCCCTCGAAGAACTCGGTCTTTTCCTCGCCGATGGCCTCGATCGATGGATTAATAATCGCGTGAAATGGCACGGGGCGGCGCTCCCGCTCCCGCAACTGCTCTTCCGGAACGTCCTTGTGATATTTTTCACGGTCCTCGATGACCGCGAGTTGCAGCGTGAGTCCCACCTGCGGCGCAGCAAGGCCTACGCCCGGCGCTTCGTGCATGCACTCCCGCATGGACTCGATCAATTTCCGGATTTCGGAGCCGCGAATTTCCTCGACGCTCAACGGGCGGGCGCGCTGCCGCAAGACGGGGTTTCCGGCCTGTACGATTTCAAGCTTCATGAGGCTCACAAATTCCGCTCGCACACGCCATGCGCGCGCCGATGAATTCTATTTCAGCCTTTGAGGATATACAGGAAGCGGGCCGCCGTAAAATGAAAAGTGAAATTCGGAAAACCGTCAGCGATTGCCATGCCTCGCGGATACGAAGGAATGGCCGCCGGCGGCGGCGCTGCGCTGCGCAATGTATTTGGCGGCGACCTGATCGGAATCGCCGTTCTCAACCATCATCAGAATCTTCGCCTCGGTCGCGCCGGCGTTCCTCAATTCTCCAAGCCTCTTGCCGGAGAGCACAAACAGATTCCGCGACCGGCGTTGCGCGACGGCCAGAATGATTTTTTCGGTAAGGCCCGCCAGACGCATCACTTGAGCCTCACCGGCCCACGGGCCCAATTGATTGAGGCGCGCAAGTTGCATGACGGTCGTTTCCGTCAAGCCGGTGTTGAGCAGGTCGGCGACGGATTGGCCCTCGGTGAAAGGCACCTTGTGGTCGCGCGATAGCTGGATCAACTCAGCCGCGGATGGATCGGTAAGGCCGGCTTCGTGCATTTTGTTCAGTTCGACGATCTCCGCGTTCGTCATGTTCAGGGGCTTCAATTGCGGGACAGTATCGAGCCACAGGGCCATCTGTTTGTCTTGCTCGGTCTCCTCTTTGGTCTTGGCGGGCTTGCAGGAGCAAGCGAGTATGGCCAACACGAGCAACAAACCAAATGGCGCATAACTGCCACGGCGCAAACGCCATGAACGTCGAGAGGGCATGTTTACATTGTAACCGAGAGAAGAGAGGGCGGAACCTGCGTGTGCCTCGAAGATTAACCGGGGAAGAGTGGTAGGACAGGCTTCAGAGCCTGTGTGGCAACTCGACTTCGAAACAGCCAACCGCTAGACAGGCTGCGGAAAAAATAGCACAGGCACTCTGCCTGTGTGGCTTTCTAAATTTTCGCCCAGCCATGACGCCATGGATTGGAAAAACCGCACAGGCAGAGTGCCTGTACTACTAAAAACGCTCAGACGTTGTACAGGCGTTCGACGCCAAACACGCCGGAGATTTTGCGGATATTGGCAATGATGCGTTCGAGCTGCTTGCGGTCGGTGATTTCCAGCGTGAGATCTATGCGGGCGTGCAGGTTATCGGGATGGCTGCCAAGGGTGCGAATGTTCGAGCCGGTATCGCTGATGACGGTGGTAATGTCGGCGAGCATTCCGGGGCGGTCCTGCGCGCGGATCAGCAACGTGACGGGATAGGCGGATTCGGTCGCGCCGCCCCACACCACGTCGATCCGCCGTTCCGCCTGATAGAGCAAATTCTGGACGTTGGGGCACGCTTTCGAATGGACCGCGACGCCGCGTCCGCGCGTGACGTATCCGATAATCTCATCTCCAGGGATCGGGTTGCAGCACTTGGCGCGAAACACCAGCAGGTCGCCCTGCCCGCCAACCTGCAACGCCGCCTCGCCCACGCCCAGCATCCGTTTGACGGTCGAGACGAGGCGCGCGGGCGGCTCTTCCTTCGCGCCCTCGGGCTTGGCCGGAGCGAGCGGCTCGCCCAGCGCATTGGAAATAATCTGGCGCGCTGAAAATTTCCCATAGCCCAGGTCCGCGAACAAATCCTCGAGCTTCGCGCAGCCGTATTCGGTGGCAACGCGCAGCAGTTCCGCCTCGGGAATTTTCTTCAGGCTGCGGCCCACTTGCCGCGCTTCGCGTTCGAGCAAGCGCCTGCCGACCTCGGTCGCCTGGCCGCGCTCGATGAAATTGATGTGGTGCCGGACCTTGCTGCGCGCGCGCGAGGTGCGCACGAAATTCAGCCAGTCCCGGCTGGGCACGTGGCCCTTCTGCGTCAGAATCTCGACCACGTCGCCATTCGACAGGCGATGCCTCAACGGAACGATCTGCCCGTTCACCTTCGCGCCAATGCACTGATTGCCGACTTCGGTGTGCACGGCGTACGCAAAATCCACGGGTGTCGCCCCGCGCGGCAGCGCCAGCACTTTCCCCTTCGGCGTGAACGCGTACACTTCCTCGGGGTACAGGTCCACCTTGAGCGTGGACATGAATTCCGACGGCTCCTGCATTTCCTTGACCCATTCGATGAGCTGGCGCATCCACAAAATGCGCTGATCGTCCGCGTCCGATACGTCCTTGCCGTCCTTATATCTCCAGTGCGCGGCCACTCCCTGCTCGGCGATGCGGTGCATTTCCTGCGTGCGAATCTGTACTTCGAACGTCTGCCCCGCATGGATCACCGTCGTGTGCAGCGACTGGTAAAGGTTTGGCCGCGGCATGGCGATGTAATCCTTGAACCGGCCGGGGACGGGGCGCCACGCCTGATGGATCACGCCGAGCGCGGCATAGCAGTTGCGAATTGTGTCGGTAATGATGCGAATCGCGAGCAGGTCGTAAATTTGATCGACCGTGCGGTGATCCCGCAAACTTTTCTGGTGAATGGAATAGAGCCGCTTCACGCGGCCATCGACCTCGGCGGCAATTCCGTTTTCATCCAGCCGCTTGCGAATCGTGTCCTTCAAGTCCGCGAGAAACGCCTCGAATTCCTTCCGCTTGGCGACGACCGTATTCTGCAACTCCTGAAAAGCCTCGGGTTCCAGGTAGCTGAAGGCTAGGTCCTCGAGCTCTCCGCGGATGAGGCCCATTCCCAGGCGGTGCGCGATGGGCGAGTAAATGTCGAGCGTCTCGCGCGCGATGCGCTGCTGCTTTTCCGGGGAGAGAAAACTAAGCGTGCGCATGTTGTGAAGCCGGTCGGCCAGCTTCACGACCACGACGCGCACGTCGTTCACCATGGCGAGCAACATTTTGCGGACGTTCTCCGCCTGGCGCGTTTCGGGGGCCAGGAGGTCCAGGCGGTTGATTTTCGTGACGCCTTCGACGAGATGCGCAATATCCGGCCCGAAGCGTTCGGCAATGCGCGCCGAGGAAATGCGCGTATCCTCGACCACGTCGTGCAGGAGCGCGGCGCACAGCGTCGTGATGTCCAGCTTCATGTCCGCGAGGATGTGCGCGACTTCCAGGGGATGCGACAGGTAGGGATCGCCCGACTTGCGCAATTGCGTGCGGTGCTGCTCGGCCGCAAACTCAAAGGAGCGCCGCAGGAGATCGATGTCGCTGGCCGGGCGCGTTTGCCGCACTTTTTCCACCAGCTCGAGAAAACGCGCTTGCAGCGCCTTCGTCGTGCGCTCCGTCTTGCCGCCAACGGGCGAAGTCAATCCTGCCGGTTTTTCAAGCGAGGACATTGTCCTGTATTTTATCTCTATTTGATGGTTTCAGGGTAATAAGAGTTCCGTGGCACAGGCTTCAGCCTGTGTGGTTTTGGTTTGTGACAAGCTAAGGTCAAAAGAACACAGGCTGAAGCCTGTGCTACTAAAAACACTACCTTGCATCCGCCACGGGCTCGCGAACGACTCCCGCTTCGCCCCTCTCGCGCGCCAGATACTGGTCGTGGATCCACCGATAGGTTTTTTCGAGGCCCGCTCTCAGGGAAGTGTCCGGCTCCCAATACAGATATTTCTGGATGAGCGTGTTATCGCTGTTGCGTCCATTCACGCCCTTGGGCGCGGTCAGATCGTAATTGCGTTTCAGCTTGATTCCGGCAATGTCCTCCGCCATATCCACCAGTTGATTGATGGTCACGGCCTCGCTCGATCCCAGATTGATCGGCTCCAGAATCCCGGAATTCATGATCAGATCGACGCCCTTGATGCAGTCGTCGATGTACATGAAGCTGCGCTCCTGATTCCCCGGCCCCCAGATTCCGATTTCGTGCTTGCCGGAAATTTTCGCTTCGATCACCTTGCGGCAGATCGCCGCGGGAGCCTTCTCACGCCCGCCATACCAGGTTCCCCAGGGTCCATAAACGTTATGAAAACGGGCCACTCGCGTGTAGAGGCCGTAATCCTCGCGGAAGTGGCGGCACATGCGCTCGGAAAATAGTTTTTCCCAGCCGTAGCCGTCTTCCGCGAGGGCCGGATACGCGTCTTCTTCCTTGAGCGACGTGGCTTCGAACGAGGTCTGTTTATCGCCGTTGTAGACGCATGCGGAAGACGAATAGAAAAATCTCCGCGCGCCATACTTCACCGCCGCCTGCAGCATGTGCGTATTGATCAGCACGGATAGCATGCACAACGCCTTGTTGTGCTCGATGAATCCCATCCCGCCCATGTTGGCCGCGAGATTGTAAATGTTCCCGGCGCCCTCGGCGGCCCTCTCGCAATTTTCCTTGAGATTCAAATCCAGGGAAAGATTCTCAACGTCGTCGAAGCGCTGGTACCACGCCTCGAACGGCTTGATGTCCACCGCCCTGATCCGCTGGTGGCCGCGCGCGCGAAGGCTCGCGACCAGACTTCCTCCAATAAATCCGCCCGCCCCAGTGACAAGGACCAAAGTTGATTTTTCAGCCATCCAAATGTCTCCCGCACAATTTTTTCAAACATACCATTAAAGCCGCTAAAAACGCGAACCTTGCCGTTGTTGTCCTGTGCCTCTCCAGCGCCCGTCGACCGGCACGCCGCGGTTCACCGGCCTGTCCGTATGGCGACCGTTTTAACTTTTCCCCGGTGAAAATAAAAACGCGCGACCGGACCGGTATCGCCGGCCCGATCGCGCATTCGAGACTTGGAAATTACGGCTGTTACTTTTTCTTCGTGGACTTGGGTGGCGCCTGTCCGATTTTTGTAGTGATGCCAATGCCCATCGCTTGCAGGGAATCCAGACCCTGCTTGGCCTGCGCGCCGATCGGGCCGTTCGGATCGAGGTCGATGGCATGCTGGTACGCTTCAATCGTGCCCGGCTTAATCAAGGGAGTGATCTTATCGCCCTCGGTCTTGAACTCCATGGTGTTGACCATGGCGATTCCGAGAAGCAGCCAGGCCGTTGCGTTCTTCGGATCGAGCGTAGTGGCCTTTTGCAGCGGCTCGATCGCTTCCTTCATGCGGTTTGAGTTGTAGAGCACGGTCCCGAAATTGCGCCATGCCAGCGCGGCGTCGTCGGGTTTTAGGTCGACATATTTTTGGTAGGCTGCACGGGCGTCGTCAACTTTCCCGAGCTTCGCCAGATCGTTTCCGAGGTTGTTGTAATTGGCGGCGGCGTCCGGCTTCAATGCGATCGCCTTCTGATAGGTGTCCGAGGCCTCCTGCCATTTGCTCATGCTCTCATAGGCTTCGCCCAGCCGGGACAAAACGATGGAGCGGTTGGCGTCTTCCGGCTTCTCGAGCGCCAGCGCGGCGGAGAGTTCCGTAACCGCCGTGCTTCCGGCCTGCGTAATCTGGTCCTTAACCGGATCCTGCTGCTCTTTCGGCGTCTGCGCCAGCTTCGCCTGCGCGGCCTTCATCTGCTCGATCGCCGCGATGCCGGCGTCATAATGAGTCTTCAACGCCTGAAACTGCTGTTCCGCTTCCTGGCGCTTTCTTTCCGCATCGACGGCGGCGAGCTTGCCCTGCTCCTGAAGTTCCTTCAGGTTGATGTCGAACACAGGAGAGGTGCCGGCCGTAATCTTCAATCCCGTTTGGTAAAGGAGCATTTCCTTCTGGTCTTTGTCCTTGCCCTTCAGGTCGACGTTGTAGGTTCCGCCGATCAGACCGGGCATCGTGTAGTGCCCCTTGGCATCGGTCACGATGTTGGTTTCTTTATTGTTTTCATTGTTTTTGATCGCGATCGTAACGTCCGGGTAGGGTTTGCCGGTCATGTCGTACACGGTTCCCGACAGCGATCCACCTTGCGCGTAGGCAGCAGGTGCCTTCCACGCCGCCATCGTCCCGGCGATCAGCGCGATTATGACTGCCATCCTGAATGCTTTCATTCGGTTCATGATCTTAACTGCCTCCTGGCAACGCAGATCCGCACGGCACGTAACCCGGGCGGTTCATTAATTATCTCTCAACAATTATCTCTCAACTCGGGCCTGATAAGCGATAGGATCGCTCATCCCTGCTTCGGCAAAGGCATTAAGCCGCAAACGACAACTATCGCACACGCCGCACGCGGCGTCTTCAAACTGGTAGCAGGACCACGTTCGGTCCAGCGGCGCGCCCAACTCCGTGCCCCGCTTCACGATCTCCCATTTTCGCATATCTATGACCGGAGTCACAATTTCGATTTGCGTCTCGGGCCGAGTTCCCTCGCGCACCAGTTGCTGAAACACGCGGTAATATTCCGGCCGGCAATCCGGATACCCGGAACTGTCCTCCGCGACCGCGCCAATGAAGATCGCCGTGGCCCCGATGACCTCCGCCCAGCTTACCGCAACCGAGAGGAAATGAGCATTGCGAAATGGAACATAGGTGGAAGGAATTTCACTCCCGCCTACAGGCGCTCCCGCTTGCCCCTCTGGCACGGCGATGTGCGCGTCGGTCAGGGCCGAGCCGCCGATTTGCGCAAAGTGGTTTAGTTGGACCACCAGGCGCTCGCGCACGTCATAAAAATCGGCGATTCCCTCGAACGCCTGCCGCTCGCGGCGCTCTGTGCGCTGGCCATAACTGGCGTGGACCACGGCCAGATCATGCGTCTCGCGCGCAATCGCCGCCGTGACGCAGGAGTCCATCCCCCCACTCACGAGCGCCACCGCTTTGGGTTTTTCTCGGCTCATGGCCCGATACGCCTCGCCCTCTTCTGCTTGCCTGGATGCTGCATATTTGATGCAGGACCGGCGCTGAATGTGACATCCCCCGCCAAACAGGCTGCGGAAAAAGTCCCCCAGCCCCCTTTGTCATTCCGAGCGAAGCGAGGAATCTCTCTTTCTTTTCTTACGCGTAAAACGAAGAGAGATTCCTCGCTTCGCTCGGAATGACAAACGTAGGGAGTTTTTCCGCAACCTGCAAAGTCTAAACGCCGCGGGTGGACGGATGCCAGATGAATTTGTGAATTTGCAGTCCCAGGCGCACCGGCAAACCATCCTCCAGAATCCACTCCGCCAGATCCCGCGCGTTCATACCCGGCCATGCGCCCTCGGGATCGGCATGAACGGGAGAAACGATCACCTGATGGACGCGCTCCGCCAGGCCGTGTTGCCGCGTGAAGTCGCGCGCGAATTCATAATCGCGGCGCGTCGAGATCACGAATTTGATTTCGTCTTCCCGGCCGAGCGCGTCCAGATTTTCCATCAGGAACGTGTTCGCTTCCCCGGAATCCGGGCACTTCACGTCCACAATCTTGACGACCTCGCGCGGCAGCGCGGACACCGGGCGCTCGCCGCTGGTTTCGATCATCACGCGATAGCCCGCGTCCACAAGTTTCCGCGACAGTGGAATCGCTTCCGGCTGAAGCAGCGGCTCGCCCCCGGTCAACTCGACCAGCGAAAGTTTTTCCGCGCTCCCCGCGCCCTGCGAATTTCCCTGCGCCGGAACCGTGGACAACTCTTCCACGCGCGCCAGAACTTCCTCGACGCTCATCTTCGTGCCGCCGTGGAAAGCGTACGCGGTGTCGCACCACGTGCAGCGCAGGTTGCAACCGGTAAGCCGCACGAAAATGCAGGGCAGCCCGGCCCGCACGCCTTCGCCCTGTATGGAACGGAATATTTCGGTGATCGTCATAATGCCGCGCCACTGTGGCGATCCAATCGTAGGGGCACGACATGTCGTGCCCCTACGGCCGACTCACACACCCGCGATTTCATGGGCGGCCACGCGTTCGATTTATGATGCACTCCCATGGTTTGTGACGAAGGCAGTCTAACGGCTCCCGCGCGATTTCTTCTGGCGCATTCGCCGCTGGACGAGCAGCACCGCCGCTACCACCACGATAGCAGCTCCCGCAAAACGGTATGGCTCCAGCGGAAGCCCGATCCAATGAAACATGAAGAGGTAGCCCAAGCCCACGGCAACGGCCGGCAAGATGACGATGAGGAATGATCGGTTCATGGCAAAAAGTTCCAGTCTCGTGATTGCGTTGCTTGCAGCACGCCGATTTTATGCCCAGTAGGTCGCCGAAGTCGTGTCTGTCTCCCAGATCGTGACGCGCGTGAGGCGCGCTCCCGCGGGCATGGCGCTCACGCGGCGCAGGGTCTCGTCATAAAAATACTTCGCCAGATTTTCCGCCGAGGGATTAATCGTGTCGAAGGGCGCCTGATCGTTCAGGTATTTGTGATCCACTTGCTCCACCAGGTCGCGGATCGCGCGCTTCAAATGCGTGAAATCGTACAGCAGGCCGATGGAATCCAGGCTGGGGCCTTCGACAACGATTTGCACTTTGTAATTGTGCCCGTGCGGATTCTCGCACTTGCCCTTGTAGCCGCGCAGGGCGTGCCCGGATGAAAAAGTTTCGTCAACGGTGACTTGAAACATCGATTTTCCTCAAAAATGGAATGCATGAAGCGCCGGGGGCAAAAACGTCCTACAACGTCCGCTCGCTCTTGCCTCTACTTCGATTTCCGCATGAACCGTTCGACCTCGGCGATGTCCCTGGTGGTCGCGTACGCCGGAAGCGATTGCATGAAGATTTTACCATATTGCATGCGCTGGATGCGGTTATCGAGGATGGACAGCACGCCGCGATCGGTGCGTGAACGGATGAGCCGCCCGAAGCCCTGCTTGAGCGACAGAACCGCCTCCGGCACCTGATATTCGGCGAACGGGTTGCGGCCCTCCTCCTGCAGCGCCTTGACGCGCGCGGCGACAATCGGGTCCGACGGCACGGCGAACGGCAGCTTGTCGACAATCACGCAGGAAAGCTGATCGCCGCGCACGTCCACGCCCTGCCAGAAGCTGGACGTGGCGAAGAGCACCGCGCCCGGCGTGTTCCGGAATTTTTCGAGCAGCGCAGTGCGCGGCGCCGAGCCCTGCAGCAGCAGCGGAAACCGCACGCGCGTGCGCACGCGTTCGTACACGTCGTTCATCTGGCTGTAGCTCGTGAAGAGGCAGAACGCGCGCCCCTCGGAAATTTCGATCATGCGGACAATTTCGTCGGCCGCGCGCTCGGGAAACGCGGCATCGCGCACATCGGGCATGTTCGCGGGAATGTACAGCAGCGCCTGCTCGGCGAAATCGAATTCCGAGGGCAGGACGCGCTCGCCGGCCATGTCGATGCCGAGGCGCTGCTTCAGGAAATCGAAGCGCCCGCCGACCGCCAGCGTCGCGGAAGTCAGAATGATCGTCTCGAACTGCTCGAACAGGTGCTCGCGCAAGAGCGCGCTCACGTCGATCGGCGTCGCGGCGACGAATACGCCCTTGTTGCGGCGCTCGAACCAGTACACGTAATTTCCCTCGCTCGATTCAAACAGGAATTTTAATTCGCCGCGCAACTCCATCCCGCGCCGCGCGATGTTCAGCAGCTCATCGGGCTTGGAAGGCAGCGAGGCCACTTCGGCCTCCAGGCTTTTCAGCGCGCTGACGAGCGCGTCATAGGCCTCGCGGTTTTGATCGAGAAAACCCGCGCGCTGCGCCTTGTCGAACGGGAAGCGGCCCTCACGCGACGGGAATGCCTCGAAGAAACTTCGCGAGCGCTCGCGCATGCGCGTGACGCGCTTCAGCAGCCCCGCGCCGCCAACCCTTGTGACGCGCACGGCCAGCTCGGCGTCGCGCGCCAGCTCCTCGAAGCGGTAGTTGGAAATCTGCTTGCCGAAATATTCGCTGGCCACGTCCTCGATCTCGTGCGCTTCGTCGAACACCACCGCGCCGTATTCCGGCAGCACGCTACCGAAGTCGTCCTGCTTGAGCGCGAGGTCGGCGAAAAAAAGATGATGATTCACGATGATCAGGTCGGCCTCGGCCGCGCGCTGGTGCATCGCCGTCAGAAAACATTTGTTAAACTCCGGGCATTTCGAGCCGGTGCAGGCGTCGCGCCGCGCGTCGAGCCTGTGCCACAGGTCCGAATCGTCGGGCAGAAAATTGAGTTCCGCGCGGTCGCCCGTTTCCGTCACTTTTTCCCAGTCGCGGATTTGCTGAAACCAGTCCAGCTCGTCGAGGCCTTTCAACATGGGCTGGTCGGCCATGCGATACACTTTTTCGCGGCACAGGAAATTCCCGCGCCCCTTCATCACGGCTACTTTCAGCTTGGGCGCGAAATATTTCTGGAGGAAGGGAACGTCTTTCTCGAAGAGCTGCTCTTGCAGGGATTTGGTCGCCGTCGAAATCACCACGCGCCGCCCGCTGCGAATCGCGGGAATCAGATACGCCAGCGTTTTTCCCGTGCCCGTGCCGGCTTCGACGATCAAGTGGCGCTTTTCGGTGAACGCGGCGTCCACCAGCTCCGCCATCTCCAGTTGCGACCGCCGATGTTCGTACCCGTCGGGCATGCATTGTTCCACCGCCCCGCCCGGCCCGAAAATTTCGGCAATCGTCGTAGGCGCCGCATCCGAAGCCATCAGATCGAGCGACGCCCCAGGCGTGCGCGGCCATGCAGGCTGCGCAGGCGAAACGCGCGATTCGTCTCCCGTTTTATCGGGCGATTTGTCAGTCGATGAATCGGGCAACGAATCGCGCACCGCCCCGTCCAGCACCCTCGCTTCGTCCTCGAACGGCTCGCGCTGGTCCTGGTCATCCGGCTGGCGCGCGTGTTTTGCGCGAATTGCCGCCGTAGCCGCTTCTGGCGCATTTTTGTTGGTTCGTTTGGGCATCGGAAAGGCGGGTGCGAGTAATTCTTCTCGAAAACCGCGAACCAATAAAATAGCACACACCGAGGCCCCTTGCTGCCTGAGCTCCCTTACCAGCTTCGATTAGCGCGACGCAATTGCATAGTTCGTCTTCGTCTAGGAATGAAGTTTGGTGTCAGGTTGTATACTGTTGCGGCCATTACACAAGAACGAGGAGGTTCGCTCATGCGAAATCCACCCGCCGGGTTTAGCCGGTTGCGCTTTCCGTTTCTTATGATTATTTGTATCGCGGCCGCATTCCCAATTGCCGCGCAGTCGCAACAATCCGCGCCAGCATCTTCCAAAGACGTTGAGATTGTTTTTCTGGGAACAGGGACCCCGGCTCCCAATGCGGATCGCCAGGGACCTTCACTGGCAATCGTTGCGAACGGGAAGGCCTATCTGGTGGATGCCGGGTCGGGCGTGGTCCGGCAGGCCAATTCGGTATTCCAGCGCGGGATTCCCGGTCTTCGCCCGGCGGAGCTCGACATTGCGTTCCTGACGCACCTTCACAGCGACCACACGCTCGGATTGCCTGACTTGATTTTCACTCCTTGGATTGCCGAGCGGACGAAGCCGTTGCGGCTGTTCGGACCGGAAGGCACCAAGGAAATGGCCGCGCACATTCTCGAGGCTTTTAAGGAAGACATTCAGGTGCGCACAACCGGACTCGAGGGCGGCAACACGTCGGGCTACAAAGTCGATGCGCACGATGTACAGTCAGGAAATGTCTATCAGGATGGAAACGTCAGCGTGAAGGCTTTCCTCGTTAAGCATGGTTCATGGAAGGAAGCTCTGGGATACCGCTTCGACTCAGCCGGCAAGTCCATCGTCGTTTCGGGAGACACCGCACCAGCCGAGTCGGTGGTTGCGGCATGCGCAGGCTGCGATGCCTTGATTCACGAGGTGTATTCCGGGAGGGGTCAGAATCCCAACAAACTTTCCATGCCTGTAGAACAATGGATGAAGTACGAGAGTGAGTTCCACACCAGCGCAGTTGAGCTAGGAGAGATTGCCGCAAAGGCCAAAGCCAAGATACTCATTTTGACGCATTGGACACTGCTCGGAAGTGCCAAGGAAGACGACATGGTGCGCGAGATTCGCCAAAAATACAGCGGCCCGATCGTGATCGCACGCGACTTGGACGTCATTGTTCCGTAGCCGCTAGTTTGTTAGTCGAGAAGTTATAATTGTCAAATGAAGAAACGCAAGAATCACGTCCACGAGTACACCGCATTCTTCGAAGCCAACGAAAATGGCGGGTACACAGTCACGGTTCCTTCCTTGCCTGGGCTTGTGACGGAAGGCAAAAACTTGGATCACGCGCGATCCATGGTGAAGGATGCCATCCAGTGTTACATCGAGGGGCTAAGGAAAGCGAAAGAGCCTATCCCGGTCGAACGGGAGACGGCGCAGGTCAAGATTTCCGTCGTAGCGTAGCAATAATCCCCAATCCTCGCGGATCGAGGATGGGGCACCCGGCAAGAAAAGTCAAAACCCCGACCCTCTAGGAACGAGAGGGCCGGCCACCCAGAAAGGCAAGATCAGTTCCTCGGCGTTGACGTACTGGAGCGGTATGATCCCGCCATGCGCGCGCCTCAAGTGAAAAACGCGAAATGGTGGGCCACCCGCCCGAGAAGTTTTCATTGCGAACTGAGTGCAAGCCTACTGAACACGCTCTTCTTAGATTGAGTTTCGGCTAACCCGGCTTTGCTGGATGTGGAAGAATCCCAGGGCGGGCCATTAAAAGTGTTTGCCGGACGCGAAAGGATCGCCGCAAATAAATCGTACCTCTTATAGGAATGCGGTTTGTGGCTCTTCACTGGCCACGGCCGCATTCCGATAAGAGCGTCTACCTCGAATATTTTCACTCATTGCTTGTCGTATACAAACACGCTGATCACCTTTCCATCAGTTCCCTTGGTTGTGAATGTGAAAACCTTTCCTCCATCGGAAATGACGGCACGATTCGTTGAGGTTACCTTGCCATCCTTCTTCAAGGTTCCAGCATAGCTGGCGGGGCCAAGGAGTTTGACGGAAATAGTCATTCCCCCATTGGCTGGCCCTGTGGGGCGATTCTTGCCGTCAGCCGTAACGTTACTGTGGGTGGTTCTATGGCCCTTGGCATCGTCGATCTCGGCAGTGGCCATGATGTCACTGCCTTGTGCTTCATAGGTCCGTGTTTCGCTAGCAGGTAGTGGCCCGGCAGTGGATGTTGATTTGGCGACATTGAGCTTCCATGTTCCGATGCGTGGGTCGTTTTTGGCCCACCCCGTACCTACAGCGGCAAACACTAAGACAACAAGCACGGCAAATACAAAAAGTCGTTTCACTGGCGTCTCCTTAGATTTTCGTGATAGATGTTTCGGGCCGAGGGACTATAGGGGCCGTTGGGACTTGGTAGAAAGTATGCCTGGCTGCCGCTGGTGTCAAGCCGAAAGCGAATTCCTAGGTTTAGACCGGGATATTCCCAGCTCCGGCGAGCTCTTTGCAGAGAGACTCCACAAAGGCATTGATGCCGCCAGCACCGATCAGTTCGTGCGCTATGAGAACACGTTGGGCGGGTGGCCCACCTTCGAGACGGTATTGATTTTCCGGGTGGCCGATCCCTCGCGGGTTTCGAGGGGTCGGGGTTTTGATTTCTCTCTGTGTTTACGACTCAATGTAAGAAAAGTCAAAACCCCGACCCTCTAAGAACGAGAGGGTCGGCCACCCGGAAAGGCAAAACCACTCCCACGGCGTTAAGGTGCTGGAGTGATATGATCAGCGCTATGCGCGCGCCTCAATTGAAAAACGCGAAAGGGTGGGCCACCCGCGGCACTGGAAAAAAACGTCTAGGACGCGGAGAAGGAATGATTCAAGGCGCGAACTTGATCTTTTTCTTCCTAACGGGTTTTGGCAGCTGTACGTCGCTAACCTTTTCTAAAATCTGAGGAAACTTCGGATTAGTGTTGAAGAGAACCTTATGCCCATTTCCTCTGTGCAGTTCAACACTAAGATTTGATGCTGCGTAAGCATAAAACTTCCCAACGTAAGATTGCGTGTTCTCGTCAAAGATAGTAAAACTTATCTTCTCTTCGCGATTTTTGCGTGGATTCTTTTTGTAGGGACGTATGACCAGTGTCTGGCCTGAGGCGTGAAACCGCTGAGCGGCTGCACCACCGGGGATCATCGAACGTGTGTAACTACCCGGTCTGAAGCCAAAGTCATTATTGAAACCGCCTCGCTGAGCGGCAGCCTTTGCTGCTTTGTCTACCTTCTTTTCCATCGCATCTTTCTTGCCTTTTTTATAATGGAAATCTACGCGCAAGCCCACTTTTGAAAGTTTGTTAATCTGCCTCAGAATGGAATCCCACAGGTCTTCATGGGCTACAGGCTCGCCGGAGGAGTAGCGCCAATCATTCTTTTTCCAATACTGAATGTTGTTTTGATTGTTGGCCAAAAACTGCAAGTCCGTCACAATATAGATTCGCGTCACGTCTTGCCAGGGTTCGGTTTCTAACGCCCATTCCAATCCCTGGGCACACGCCATCAGTTCCATTCTGATGTTTGTGTTTTCTTCGCAACCATAATCCACGATTTGAAATTCGGGCAGGCACAAATGGTCGGGGTAGACAACAAACGCAGCACACCCCGATATCCGGTTCTGCTCCATATAGCAGGAGCCGTCCGTATGAATTTGAACCGCTCGGGGATCTAGGCTCATTGGAAGTCTATTCCGAGGACAAGATCACGCAAGATATCGAAAGTCTAATTTATCGTGGCCAGGCGGTAGCAAGCAAGGACGTACACAAAAACAAAAAGCCCGCCCCGGTAAAGGGACGGGCTTTCGTTTCGGTAAGCCTTTGAAAACTGGGCAGCGTAGATGAGTACGCTTTAACTTCGCACAAGGAGTGCGAAGTTTAGTAGAGATGGGATCTGACAGAACCCGCCCGAAGATTGAATCGTTCGAGCGATTACCTCGGATCCCCGTGAGAGGCTCCGAAGCTTGGACAACTTCACCTGCACACCTGCACAGGATCCGATTGCCACTATGTTTAGAAAGGAGGTGATCCAGCCGCAGGTTCTCCTACGGCTACCTTGTTACGACTTCACCCCAATCATGGGCCATACCTTGGGCGCCTGCCTCCTTACGGTTGGCTGGGCGACTTCTAGTACAGCTCACTTTCGTGATGTGACGGGCGGTGTGTACAAGGCCCGGGAACGTATTCACGGCGCCGATCTGATGCGCCATTACTAGCGATTCCAGCTTCATGCAGCCGAGTTGCAGGCTGCAATCCGAACTGAGCATGGCTTTGTCCGATTAGCTCCCCCTCGCGGGTTCGCAACAGTCTGTACCATGCATTGTAACACGTGTGTAGCCCTGGACATAAAGGCCGTGCTGACTTGACGTCATCCCCACCTTCCTCTCCGTTATCCGGAGCAGTCCTCCTAGAGTTCCCCCTTGCGGGTGGCAACTAAGAGTAAG
>PLUM01000063.1 GCA_003165465.1 Acidobacteriota bacterium | reverse complement strand
CCAAGACACCACCGACTGCTTGTCCTAAGACGTAGCCCGGCACTCGGTTCCACGGGAAATTGCGCCGAATCGCGAACGCCAAGGTGACTGCCGGGTTCAAATGGGCTCCGCTCACTGCGCCCATGAAATAGATGATAGCCATTACCATAAGCCCGGGCGCAACCACCACCATGCCCGGAGTTACGGCCCCGCCGCTTCTAGCAGCGACGACTCCGCCACCAGCTGCAACCACGACCAACAGGAACGTCCCCCAGACTTCCGCGAAGATTCGCCGCCACTCAAGCGCACGGTCCAGGAAGTCGGTTGACAGCTGCTGCTGGTCCATGTGTTGCCGCTGCGCTATGTCTGCCTTGTTTCTAATCGATTTCATTCAGGATTTCCGATTCCAAAGCGATTGGATCGCAGGACCTCCCAAGATTCGTGCTGCGGTCTGCGTGTGAGCGAAGCGCTCTCAACCGCGTGTTAGGCGCGATCATTGTTTCGCCTTCGTTATTTTTATTTTTGGGAATTTTCGCTTAACTGCTGCAACGACAGAAGCGTGCTCCGGCTTTCCCGAGCTTCTCGCCAAAGCATCTCGTGCGTGAGCGGCATCCGGGATCGGATATTTTCTGGTGCTTTTTTCCACGAAATCCGATTTCGGAAGTTTATTCCTTGCTGCAGTAGTTAGTTTGGCCATTGTCCATGATTCCTCTCTTGGAAAGACTTGACCGGAATTTCCCTTTTGATCTTCCGACCGACATCCTACACCCGACCAAAGACGGGACCAACTATCTCACGCCAAGGGCGTTAACTGTCTTTGCTACTCATGGCGGATGACATCTGGTTTGGCTTCGACAGTAAGCTCGACGTGAGCACCTTTCTTGAGCTTCACATCATCGCCATGTTCGTCAGTTAACGAATTTTCAATGCAGAGATCTCGATACCCGGGGTCGGGCCCGTCAACAGCAATCTGTGCTTTTTCCGGTTGGCTCGGATGCGGAGAGTGAATTATTTGTTTTCACCGTCCCCCGCACGGTAGCACATAGTTGTTATGGGATTCGCGCAGTATCTAGTTTTAGTTCCGCTATTCTTGCGGACTAGGCCATGCGGGGTTTCGCCATCACCTTCTTGACGCTGGAACGTGTCATGTTACCTGATTCTTTTTTACGTTTTTTGTGCACGATACAATCGTTATGGAATCGAAATGGAAGTCATGCAGCCTCATTTTGCACAGTTGCAAGATATGAGGTCGATTCCCGTCGGTAGTATCGTGTTCGGATCGATAAGATCAACGGTCGGATGCATCGCCATTTGCCGCAAAGCCTTCAGAATAGTGGGCACGCGCAAGGAACCGTTCACTCATTGGTTTGAACGATGTGGCCGCGCCTGTCTTCGCGCTGGTAGATGGGAGGCGGCGGAACGTCCAGCAGCGCGCATCCATTTATTGTAGGTACCGCGAATGCAACACTGCAACTTCCAATTTGATCAGCAGCAGCTTTTGTGGTGTCCGGAGAATTAGAAAACCGGGCCTCTTGTTGCCCTGAAAATTCGCCCCTCAGATATGCGCCGATGCTTTGTTCCATATCCGCGGGAAAGGACGGCACGGGGCCAACCAGCTTTCCTTGATAAGTTTTCGACATAATTTCCCTAAACACTGGAAGTGCGGTTCTGGCGCCGGTTTCTTGCGGCCCCAGAGAGCGATTGTCGTCGAATCCGATGCGCACCGCCACCGTGATTCCATCTGGTCCGTACGTGGACCCTATAAACAGGGCATCCCGGTAGTGATTCGTTGTGCCGGTCTTACCCATAACCGGGATGGGGAAAGACTGTGTGTCTAGCACGTGTGCTGTTCCCGACGGAAGACGTACGACGCCTCGCAGCCCTTCCTGAATCATGGCCAGTTCTGGACCGTATTCGTTCAAAGAACAACAGGGAGGTTGGTAGCTATAACGAACCTCCCCGTCAGCATTTTCGATCTTATCAATCACGTGCGGTTCCACATGGATACCGCTAGCCATGAATCGATACGCATTTGCGAGTTCCAGCAGCGTGACTTCGGATGCGCCGAGAGCGGTGGTAACGTAGGGTTGTAACTTGGTTCGGATACCCACATCTTCCGCAGTCATTAAGATAGAGTCGATTCCGATCTGTTCTGCAATCCAGACGGCCACTGCGTTTCTGGACTCCGCGAGTGCCTGACGTGTTGGTATCGGGCCTTCAAACTTGTTGTCGAAATTGGATATTCGCTTGGCAGGGCGATTCTGGCCTACCACCACTGAGATGGGTTCGTCGGGCACGGAAGTGTCAAGATCGAGATTGCCTTGACGAAAGGCTGCAAGGTAAATGATGGGTTTCATCGCCGAGCCCGGCTGGCGTAATGATTGTGTTACCCGGTTATAGTCGCTGTACGTCGCGCTGTGGTTCTTATACACATCTCGCCCACCCGTCTCGGCCAATATGGCAGAGTCACTGTTCCGCAAGACTACTACGGAGCCCTGAATCAGTCCCTTACTGTGAAGATGGCGCTTCTCATAAAGCTTCAACTCGTTTTCCAGGGCTGTATTGGCAATTCGCTGGATCTGGTCGTCAACCGTCGAATAAACCTGGATGTGGCCACCCAGGAGTTGGTCAATCCCTACGTCGGGGCCAGGGCTGGGGCCGAGTTGTTTGAGCTCATCGAGAACGTTTTGCACTGCTGCGGGCGCATTGACCGGGTCAGGGACATGAATGGCCAGACTAATTGGGGCGTGCTGGCAACTTAGGGCCGTCTCTGCGGAAAGAAAGTGGTTCGCAACCATGAGGGCCAGGATCTGATTTCGTCTGCGGAGAGGTTTTTGATTGTCTCCCAAGGTGGGGGCGTAGTCGCCGGGCGACTTGGTGATTCCTGCCAACAGCGCCGCTTTGGCCGCGTCATCTGCACTGAACGCCTCAATGGGTTCGCCAAAATAATATTGTGAGGCCGCCGCGAAGCCGTATCGGCCATTGCCCAAATAGATGAAGCTGGCGTAACGTGCGAGCAGTTCTTCTTTCGCCCGGCGCTTGGACCCGTAACGCTTCCACATCTCTTCTTCGAGCCATAAGGAGAGGCGAAGGACCTGTACTTTCAGCAGGAATTGATTAGTGGCAGCCACGCCAAAGGCGAATGCCAGAACGTGCGGCAGAATTCCTGAGTGCTGGAGCGTATTGTTCTTCTCCGTGCTTGTAAGCTTTTGCAGGAAGTATCCGCGGACGAGCTGCTGGGTAATTGTCGAGCCGCCCTGTGGAAACACAGCTGCGTGCTCTAAGGCGCCCTTGCTGTCCCAACCCATAAGGCGCGCAATCAAGGCACGAACGTTTGTCTTGCTGAGCATCCGAGGAAAGACAGAATAATCCACTCCTGAGTGAGAGAAGAAATTTTTGTCTTCGGCCGAAAGGATAGCCTCGCGTAAGACAACGGGGATGCCTTCATATTGAATAACTTCGCGGCGTTCCCTCCCCAGTTCCGCAAGAACGTGACCCTTCGCATCATATACATGGCCCATCGTCGGCGGTTGAAAGCGAATGAACCCGTCTAAGTCAGGAAGATTTGTCCGGTTGAAATTGATATAGATGCCCGCAAACAGGACACATACCAGTGGGATGACAGTTAGTAGAAGAGCGATTTGAACTAAGCGCCTCGTCTTGCAAGCGCTCCACACAGCGACAATTGACCCGCGTAGGGCATATTGAAGCTGTCGAGGCAATTGACGAATATTTAGCACGCGCTCTTCCATGACTGGGGTGCGCAGTGTGCTCTTTCAAATCCACTGTTCGCCCCACCTTTCTGCTGGGTTCATGATTGGAGTCGCAAGCTTGGCAGATTAAGAAATCATTATCTGTTCAATATGGTTCACCTTCAGCCGCCCGGCATTTTCCGTAAGCCGGCGGAAAACCCAGAGTTTCTGATCTCCTTGGCAGAGAAAGCTTCTTCCTCTCCGCTATGCCGCGATATTGAACCCTCTTAAGTGATTGTCTGAAGGCAGGTGCGATAATCCGAGAATATAAACTTGTTCAAAAGAGAACAGACAGATAATCCAGATGGGTCTAAATATGATCCTTAAATGTTTTGCGTCTCGTTAAGAACCGCGCAATCCCAATCTCGGAGGATCTCTTATGAAGCCTGTTAACATTGAAAACTCCACGGGATTAGACCGCATAGCAACGTGGAACGAAGTTCGCTGCGCAATGTCGGTCTCGTCCCAAGGCACTCTTCCACTCAAGAGCATCCGCGACGATTTCCTCGAGGTGGATTCAGATTTCAGGGATCGCGCTCGCAACCTTTCAGAAGACGCTATGTGGCTGGCGATTGTAAACGAAATGCCAGATTCCAAAAGCAATTAAATGCTTTTTTGAGGAAGGAATTCTCCAGCTTCTCAATATGGCAGTAAATATCTTAGGCAAGATGCGAATATTCAGAAAGAGTGCAACCATGCTGCAACCCGCAACAGGTTCGATGACTTGTAGTGTGTGCAACGCTTCGTACGAGTCGGATACGAAGTTACGTGAGCATCAGAGGATGTTTCATCGCGGGGCAGGGACAGAAGAAAGACCGCAGGAAGCGGCAACTATCGTGCCATCTCAGGTTCCTCACGATTAAGTTGCACTGAATCGGTTCGCGTCTGATTCGGTTCTGCGCAAAGATAAGTTGAAAACGGAAATTCCCGCTAGGTGAGCGAAGTCTAAACTCGGCGAGGATCGAATGGGGTGAAACATGAAAAAAGACACAAAAATGCAATTTCCGACGTCGTTTGGAGTATTTAGTCCGACTGGACATGTCGTGATGGCGTTTGCGACCGACGGCGAAGCCCAACGTGCACGGCTATTGCTGGTCAAGAGCGGGTTCGCCCAAGATGATGTCACGCATTACGACAAAGATGAAGTAATGGCAGAGCTGCGAAAGAGCGAGGGGCAAGCGGCGAGCCCGGTGCAGATCGGTCAGGAAGTTGCCAAGGTTGATGAGTATCTAGTTCTTGCAAAACAAGGCTGCGGATTTCTTGTCCTCCATGCTCCTGAGGATGAAACCGCAAAACGCGCCGTTGTTATCGTGAAACCTTTAGGATTAAAGTTCGCCGAAAAATACAACCGGCTGACCATTGAAGAACTCGCGTAGCTCATTATTTCAGCACAGCTAATCCGGCTTTCAGCAGAGGGTCGCGCCAATATACGCCGCATTCGGCAATCTCTTGCAAAATATCCATCAGATCGAGGAATGTTGCATTAGTTCCCCAGTTCCATGTGCAGCGTGCCGGGCCTATTCATGCTCGGGATTGGGGAGCGATGGCGGTGACAATCGAAGCAGGCGAAGATTATCTTACTTTTCAAGTTAGGTTGGTCTTCAGAAGATCGATAACCTCGCTACCCCGACCATTGAGGACTGCCTTCATCATGAAAAGACTGAAACCCATTACTTGGTCCAGCTTAACCGACGGCGGCACTATAAGTTCCTGGCGGTTGACCACAACTTCCACCAGCGCCGGCCCTGGATGACTGAGTGCTTGCGCAATCATGGGACGAACTTGCTCCGGCAGATTAGCCTTTAGTCCGAGTACGCCCGCGGCATCGGCCATCTTCGCGAAATCCGGGTTGTGCAGCTCCGTTGCGAAGTCAAGCAGGCCGGCCGCTTTCATTTCGAGCTCCACGAAGCCCAGTGCACTGTTGTCAAAAACGATCAGCTTCACAGGTAAGCCGAGCTGGCGAAGCGACAGCAGGTCACCCATGAGCATCGCAAGTCCGCCGTCCCCAGACAAGGTAATCACCTGGCGATCCGGGTAAACAAGCTGTGCCCCAATCGCCTGCGGAAGGGCACTGGCCATAGACCCGTGGGAAAACGACCCCAACAACCGGCGCTTGCCGTTCATCTCAAGATAACGCGCTGCCCAAATGGTGGGCGTGCCAACATCGCAGGTAAAGATCGCATCTTTAGCCGCGAGTTCATTAATCACTTTTGCAACATACTGTGGATGAATAGATTTCTCGCCCACTTCACCTCCAGCAAGTTCATCCATCTCTTTGCGAGCTTTCTTATAGTGCTGAACCGATGTAGAAAGGTGCTTGTCATCCGTCTTTTCAGTGAGATTGGGGAGAAGGGCGCGAACCGTTGTTTGCACGTCGCCCACCACTCCTAAATCAACCTTGGTTCGCCGACCGATCTGTTCTCCGCGAATGTCCACTTGAATGATTGTTGCTTTCTCCGGATAGAACTGCTGATAAGGAAAATCGGTGCCCAACATCAACAACGTGTCACAGTCCATCATGGCGCGATAGCCGGAGGGAAATCCGAGCAAGCCCGTCATTCCGACGTCAAATGGATTGTCATACTCGATGAATTCCTTGCCGCGGAGCGCGTGCACAATGGGCGCTTTCAACTTCCCCGCAAGCTCGATTAATTCATTGTGGGCGCCCGCGCACCCCGCACCACCAAGGATGGTGACCTTCCGCGACTCGTTGAGGATGCCAACGACCTTGGCAATTTCTTCATCGGAGGGCCGAATTGTCGTGCTCATCTCCGGAAAATGAATGCGGGGCTTTGAATTGATCGCCTCACGCAAGGCGACATCGCCGGGAAGCACGATAACCGCTACGCCTCGCTTGGCGAGAGCTGTTTGAATTGCAATTTCCAAGATACGCGGCATCTGCTCCGCTTGAGAAACGAGTTCGCAGTAGTGACTACATTCACGGAAAATGCTTTCTGGATGAGTCTCCTGGAAATAGCGGCTTCCGATTTCATAACTCGGGATGTGGGCGGCTATGGCGAGGACCGGGACACGACTGCGGTTGGCATCGTACAATCCGTTAATTAAATGCAGGTTCCCGGGGCCACAGCTCCCGGCACACACCGCCAGGCTGCCGGTCAAATGAGCTTCCGCTCCAGCAGCAAATGCGGCCGTTTCCTCGTGCCGGACATGAATCCATTTGATGCTCTCGTGGGTACGAATTGCTTCTGTGATTCCATTGAGAGAGTCACCCGCAACACCATAGACTCTCTTCACCCCTGCCGCTGAAAGAGTATCGACGAGGAGCTCTGCGAGGTTCTTCTTAGCCATTGTTACCACCCTGGTTTGCGGCACGAGTCATCATTGGGAGCCAAGTGGAAATTCTGATTTTTTATGCCTGACCTGACATGAATTCCTCATCGTTCCTATTTGGCCCTATGAGGAGCTGGCACGCTCTTGCCCAGAGCAGTCAGGATAGAGTGTTTGGATTGACGCCATTCTGGGGCTGAGTTTCCGGTACATTCTACGCACTATCTGAAAACACTCACTGTACCAAACGTGTGCGAAAGTGAAATGTTCAAAAAAGGACAGCACGGCACCTTTGCCGTTTGCGCACACCGCCCCTGAGAGCGACCGTTATGAACGGTATGGATCGGCTGTGGCCGGCTTGGAGCAATGGGGCTGCGCGGTCGCCCGCCGATAGCTTGTCAGTAAACCACTCGGTATTTCTGGCAGGCGTGCAATCTTGGATCCTCCCTGTTCTAAATTGGACTGTATTGCTATGGTCTTGATGGCATCATTGCTGTGTGCCTGAGAATAAGACTAAGAGAGAATTCGACACAGAATGTTTTTCCGTCCCCGCGTCCTCGGCAAGAGAGAAGGATAACAAGACACTGGGATTTGCCTCAGGGCTAGCGTCGGTGCCAGATTAAGAACGGATTAGATTGAAGGTGCCGGGAGGCACGGGAGAGGCGATGAGCAAAGGAAAGTTATCAAAACAAGAAATTGCGGCGGGGCTGAGCAAACTCAATGGGTGGAGCTTAGTGAAGGGAAATCTGCATCGCATTTTCAAGTTTAAGGATTTCACGCAAGCATTCGGGTTCATGAAGCGGGTTGCGCTCGCGGCTGACAGAATGGATCACCACCCGGACTGGTCCAACGCGTATGATAAGGTCACTATAGATTTATCAACGCATAGTGCCGGCGGCGTGACGATTAACGATTTCGAACTGGCTACGAAAATCCAGAAAATCCACGGCAAATAATTGTCATGCCAGTTTACGTCAAATCGTCGCCAGCTTGAAGGAGGGCCGCGCCGGGAATGAGATTCTCTAGGAGCCATACCATTTTCGGCGAGTACAACGGTCGTGCTGCTTGCGTCCGGAGAATTGTGTTTCGGTACTAAACGCCGATCCGAAGATTCATTCCGCTAAAGATAGACTAAATCAATAAGGTAGTATTGATTGAAAATCTATCCATATCTATAGATGTCGTGCTCCCCACCTTATAACTGTTCACAACTGTACAGACGCTCATCCCGAGTGTCGTTATTATCGCGCTGAATTCGATAGAACGAATGGCGGCCATGTCCCCGTGGAGTGACTGCACACGGTAGCCCGGGCGGGCCTTTGCAGTTTAACCGCTTGGAAACTGCCCTTGCCGCTGGGTTCCATTGAATGCCGTATAAGGACCCTCGGCGCTGCGGCAGTGATCCAGGGAGCTGCGGTGAATGTCGATTAGAAATGCCGGCTGCGGCTCGCCCCAAAATCGGAAAATTCAACGGCGCGACGTCTCATGAACTCGATCAACGCGCTTAATGTAGAGCATCGTTTCGGCGAATATGGGAGGGTGTGAGCTGCTGCTTGCCGCGCTCTGGACCATTGCGCAATCATTGTAGACTGTAGTTGGATGTCAGGAGAACGCGATGGTGCACGCACCCTCACGACGACGCGTGGTTAGGTCCATATCGCAGAGCGTTTCCATCTCCAAAGAAGGCGTATCGCTCTGGTCAGCGACATCGAAGGAGCAATCAATACCGGCGCTTGACAAGAATATCGATGCCGACGTTTGCGTTGTTGGTGCTGGAATCGCCGGCATGACGACTGCCTACCTCCTGGCGCGCGAAGGTAAGTCCGTAGCAATCCTCGACAAAAGCCGAATAGGATCAGGCGAAACGGCGTACACGTCTGCCCATCTTTCAAATGTCATAGACGCAGGCTATTGCGGAATTGAACGCCTGCACGGCGCAAAAGGCGCTCGATTGGTCGCGCAAAGCCACACCGCAGCGATTGACCAAATTGAATCCATTATCTCGGAAGAAAAAATCGATTGCGATTTCGAGCGCTTGGATGGATATCTGTTGTCCCCTGATAGGGATTCTCACAAAAAGCTCCAGGAGGAGTGGCAAGCGGCAAAACGCGCCGGGCTGCAAGTAAGAAAACTCAAACAGTCCCCCTTCGATCTTGACTTTGGACCATGTCTCCGCTTTGCACGGCAGGCGCAGTTCCATCCGTTGAAGTATCTGGCAGGTCTTGCACGTGCGATCAAACGCCTGGACGGCCGACTGTTTGGCGGAACGGAAGCAAAAGAAATCAAAGGGGGCAAGACGGTAAAGATACACACCATAGGCCGCGCGATCGTTTCTGCCGGCGCTGTGGTCGTCGCAACGAACACACCGATCAATGACCTGGGCAAGATATATGCCAAACAGGAGCCGTATCGAACGTATGTGATCGGTGCGCTCGTACCGGCCGGTTCGACGCCCAAGGCGCTGTACTGGGATACGGAAGACCCTTTCCACTATGCGCGGCTTCAGCGGATGCATGCAAACGGCAAAACGCAAGACCTATTGATTATTGGTGGCGAAGATCACAAGACCGGGCAGGCGGGCGGAATAGAATGTCGGTTCGCACGTCTAGCCACTTGGGGACGGCAGCATTTTTCCGGAATTAAAGAAATTGCATTTCGATGGTCAGGACAGGTGATGGAATCGATGGACGACCTCGCCTTCATAGGTCCCAATCCCAAGGACGATTCGAATGTGTACATCGTCACCGGAGATTCAGGAGCGGGCCTCACACATGGCTCAATTGCTGGGATTCTCTTGCGCGATCTAATTGTCGGTCGTAACAATCCATGGGCCGCCCTATACGACCCTGCGCGGAAAACCCCACGCGCAACAGGCACGTTTCCGCAGGAAGACCCTAAAGCCGGAGGGGAATATGCCCACTGGCTTA
>PLUM01000091.1 GCA_003165465.1 Acidobacteriota bacterium | reverse complement strand
GTTTCCATTATGGGTTTCTGCCTGGGGGGAACCGTCGCTTTCGCGGCGGCGTGTAACCTCGACGGATTATTCTCTGCTGTTTGTTATTACGGCGGGTTCATTGCCAAGATGGCGGATCAGAAACCAAAAATTCCAACGCAAATGCATTTCGGCGCTCTCGACACACACATTCCCTTATCCGATGTCGCGATGATTCGCAAGAAGCGGCCCGAGTGCGAGGTTCACGTCTATCCTGGTGCCGATCACGGGTTTAATTGTGACGAACGTGCCAGCTACAACAAGGAAGCGGCGACGCTGGCCTGGCAACGCAGTATGGATTGGATCGGAAGGGCAAAGGCAAGCGCGAAATCGGTTCAGTAGCTATCCCGTGACGAATCAATGGAAGGTGTGGCGGGAAACGCAGCTAGTCGAAGTGTTTTGGCGAATGAACCATTGCACGCGGGAGCGCAGGCAGTCCGCATCAACGAGGCAAGCCGAAGTGTATTTGAGGAATCACCTGTCTGACCCTTCGTGTCGCACGGACGTCGTATAAGCGCGATACCAGTCGTTCACAATTTCCTTTTGTGCTTGGTCGAGGGTGAGATTGCCTGCGCACACTTGGATGTGAAGATAGTTTTCCACCTTGTCCTTATATCGAACACCGCCGTCAGGAATCGACGTATCGTAGGGTTCCGGCCACAGGTTCCTCGGATCTGTCGGATTGCCGCCGAGTTCGAGAGGAATCAAATGGTCCTCTTCATAGTCCCTCGGGTTTGTATCTGCGTCGACATATTCCTATATTTGTTCGGTCTTGAGTCTGTTCGTGTAATTCACTAGCGGACGTATGGACTTGGTGGGCCAGTTGAGATTGCAGATGTTCTCGTGAATATTTTCCGGCGTAATGTCTGGATTTGTGGCACCCGGTGTTCGGACGGGGTCGGGGTAAATGTCTGGAGGTCCGATGCGAGGCTCCACTGCCACAGTTTGTGAAGAGGGCTGGCTGGGGGCTTCGGGCGAAATTCGCCCTGTGACTTGTCTGGTTCTATGTGCGAGAAGTGCCGCAATGACGATGACGATAAACACGACCACGACAACCGAATTGTTTAATCGTCTCGCCCGCATCGCATCGCTCCAGCCAGCGTTCTGGTCGCCCGGCGGCACTGCTATGCCACCACTCGCGTAATCGTACACCGTAACACCGCGCTTCGTTGTCTGCGCAGAAAGAGGGTCAGCCCCTCAAGATTCCAACTTCCTCACGCTATCGTAGAAGCAAGCCAAGCGGCCTGCGCCGGAGGGGCAATATGAACACTGACATTGTGTGGGGCGAGCGCGTCGTCAAAATGACGATATTTTTTGACAACGTGCGATGCATCTCGGAAGACCGTCAGCGGGAAAGAAACTGCTCCGCCTGTGGTGGGCAGTCTACGCAGAACTCAACGAGCGGGATGAGCCATTAGCCTACTTATGTGAAGAGGATGTTTACGAAGCCCGGCGGAAGTTTTCCAGAAAAGCCCGATTGTTGTTACCCAGCAGGTAGGTCAAAGAGAAAACAGCTTCTACACACGTGCACTCAAACCAGCACGTACAAGTTTCTCGATGATTCCTGCATTGAACACGTGAACCCTGCCATCAGCAGAAAGATGACCAACTGCATCGCGCTTGGGTCGTGTTTCCGCAGGTACAATCGGAAATGGATACGGAAAGTCGGGCGCGTGCTTGAATTCCAGATGCCACTCCCTACCGTTCTTCCACATGTCTTCGGACATGCTCACCTCGTCAGTCGGCCAGTGACTCTGGAAGTCGACGAGGAAGGACGACCAGTCGAGCGGCAGACCGTGTTGTTCGAAGTATCGCAGCGGGAACGAAAACCCGTGGTCGATTCCGACCAACATCGGCTGCCCCTCGGAGAGCCTCTCGACCAGCCACTCAGCGATGCCCCTGCGAGTCCAGTATTTACGCGGGCTGGGTCGCATGACTTCCTGCGGGACGGTCAAACGGTCGGCGTAAACGCGCAGACCCTCAAGCTCGATGCGGGCGTGAGCGCCGGAGTAGTCAATGCCGATGTAGCGTGCTAATGCGGGGTTCATGCTGGACGCCTATGGGGAGAGCGCCAACGCTACTTCCATGGCGGCTTGGGCCACCTTCTGCCGTGTCCCTGCTGCCAGAGGAACTCGTCAGCGATAGTATCTAATTCTTCGGGCCTCGCACCCACCGGAGAATCGCAGCGACCTCGTTAAGGGTCATGGGGGCCTTCTATCGGGAGATCGGGAAGCGAATTGGCCGAAGCTTGCCACGATATACCGTTAGTCCAGTATGTACTCCGGCGCTTCTGTGGGGGCAGGAGGCGCTGCTAGCGGGGCAGCCGGTACCTTCTTCGTCGCTACGGCCTTTCGAAGGGAGTCAGGACCGAATTCTCCACGCGGCCCCGTTGCTCCTACCAAAGTAATTTTTCAGGTCAGATAAACCTGACCTACCAGGGTTGCTATGAGGATGGACAGAAATAAGAACAGCGTGGCTAAGACCAGCATTCGCGCTTCGCTCCGCTGCATCTCGATTCGTCCGCTGGCGAATCTTTTGGTTCTTACGGCCACCATTCCGTGGAGGCCGATCAAGAGCAGGACAAATGTCAGTTTGATATGCAGCCACGGCGCGTGAAGATAGTAGTGAGAATTTGTCGTGATCAGGCTAGCGCCGGCCAGGATGGTCAGCAGTGCTCCGGGATCGGCCAGCCCTCGCAGGAAGATGCGCTCAAGGCGAGCCAAAGCTTGCCGGGCTTCCGCCGAGGCCTCCTGGGTGCGGCGAGTGAGCGTCATGGACGTCACCAGCAAGCCGCTCACCCAAAACACTAGGCCTAAAACGTGTGCAACAAGAAGCGCAGGAATCACGGTAATCACCCGGCAGAAGTCTAACAGGCTGTCGAAAAAAGCGGATACTCATTTTGGCTTGGCGTTGGGATCTGGAAATCCCATAGCGTAAGGATAAATTAGGAGTGTTAAGCACCTTCCAGTAATTCAAACCAGTCCCTGTAAGTCATCACCTCGGAGAGTGGCTTTCTGCATTACGCTCGTTCGGGCCACCTTCCGATAATCCCTGCCAGCTCAACCGGTCGATGCAACACCATCTAGTCGGTTGATCCAGGAATACTTCTCCTAGGGCACGGATCTATTGGGCTGTGTTCGTTTATCAAACTCCTTGGCAAATCATCGAGCGACTCGCTCCTCGCTCGCCATTCCAACTCTGCTTGCTTCCGCCGGTGTTCTTGGATTATTACCTCAATGACTCAGGGGGATACGATGTACCTAGCTATCCCTATCCATCAAGAGGACCTATCCGTGGGCTGTATTGCGCAAGACCCAGCGTGCAAAGACCGGACCATCGACTAGGCGTTTCAGCTCGCCAGCTTCACTTGAGGCTCACCAGCGTCTGCGCCAGGGCGACATCCGCTTGCGGCGGCATTTTTCCGTCGACGAAAGTGCCCAGATTGAATATGTGCCCCGGCTTGAGAGAGTACAAAGTCAGCATCGCGGCGGGCTTCGCGCCAAGCGAGCCGAGCGCGGCCGAGGACTCAACCAATAGGATTGGCCCCACGACGCGACCCGACATACCCGAGTAGACCGTGCTGACGCGTTGGTTGAACGTGTTCGTGAGAGCGGCCGCGAACTTGGCGAGAGTCTTGATCGCCTGCGTGGGCGCCGTCGCCCCAGTCGCCAGTGCTGCGGATACCTGCTTCAGGGCGTCTGTGGCGCCACCCACCAGTTGCGCTTCGGTGAAGAGCAGAGAGCTGAGGAACACGTCTCCGGTGGCGTTCAGGGCCAGCTCGACAAAGCGACCGGCCATGGAAGGAGCGAAGAAACCCGCATCTTTGCTGCCGGCCTCCAGAAGTTGACGTTGGATTCCGGACAATCGCCCGGCCAGGGTCGCAACGGTATGCGAATCGCGCGCGATGGCGCGCCGCAGATCGACGTCCGGCCAGTCCCAAAAAACGTCTTTGTCGGTGTTGAAATGCTTGATCGTCGAATCGTTGAAATTGATGCTGGTGGAAACGGGCAACGACGACCACACCAGAAGTGCAGCGACCGATTCGTTGGATTGATACTGGCTCAGGTCCTGGAAGTAGAGGGCGGGCAGCAGGTTCTTCCAGACGGCTTGTAACGTTCGCGAAAGCTGCATCTGATCGGCGCGAAGCTGGCTGGCGCTGCGGGGCTGGAACCACCCGCTCAGCACAGCGGCCTGAAGCGACAACTGCATCGACACTGCCATGTCGCCCAGGTGATTGCTCTGATTATGCGTCGCGGCGGTGAGCGCGTTGTCGAGGTCGGTGTAGAAGCTGCGGATCGATGCGTCGCCGCCGCTGAACAGGCCGTCCTGGAATTGATGGATGAACGCCGTGGTGCGCGCCTCCAGATCGAGCGGGCGCATGTCCGCCTTGACCTGCCGCATCTCGTAAGTGATCGATCCTCCGGCATCGAGCTGCGGCGGCTGCCCGGACGCGACTTTCAACGACGCCAGCACCGAAAGCTGGCTGGCGGCGCGGTTGGCGACGGTCACGTTGTCCTGCGCGTCGATCTGATAAAGCAGGAGCCGACCCGCCTGGTCTTCCGCCGTCAGGGATACCATAGCGTCGTTGACGTGTGTGCTGCTGAAATCGAACAACGGCATGTTCAGATCGACCGTGCCCTTGCGATTGATTTCGTGCGTCAGTTTGGCCTGATTGAGCGTCACGCCGTTCGTTTCTCTGGTCAGCAGATTGTCGAGGTTGCTTTGCGCCACGACTTCGGCGAATAGAGACGCGGCGTCGGCCTTGGACAAATCGAAGTTAACATCGATCAGCGCGGTGTCGGTGGTCGTCTCCTGATAGGTCGCCGCGAAGTCCACGCTGTAGCGCTTCGTGAGCGCCTGCACGGCGGTCTTGTAATAGTCGCCGACCTTTGTATCGAACGTCTTGATCGCCTTTTGGATATCCTTCAGATCATCGAGCCGCAGCGTCTTGTCAAGGAAGTTGCCGAGACGGTTTTGCAACCATTGCTCAATCTTAGCGAAGTCGGCATCGCTGGCCGCGTTGCGGATCTGAGCCAGATCCAGTTTCTGGTTAATGAACGCCTGGAGCTTGGCGATGATGCCGCCGTTCAGGATGTTGAGAACCTTGCCTGCCGCTGTGCTGACCGGCCCCAGGTCGTTGGCCAGAGCCAGCAATCCCTTCTCCGCGATGGCTTACAGGAATTGTCCCTGCGGCGTGTCGCCGAAAGTTGCCTTCTGGAGAGCTTTCGCTAGGGCATCTGCGCCCGTCGTCGGATTCGCCAGATCGGTGAGGAACGTCTTGAAATCTGCGACAACGGCCGGCTGACCTGCCTGTTTATCCAGAAAACTCCACAGCATCGACGAGACCTTATCCGGCAAGGTGGTCCACGTATTCAGCGCATCGGCAACGATCTGCTTGGCCTTGTCGAATTCGGCGGCCGGGTCGATGCCAGTCGTGCTCTTCAATAAATCGAGCGCTGTCTGATCGGCAATGTCGGCGAGTTTCTGGCCGAGATCGGTCGAGGGGTCGGTCCACTCGCGCAGGTCGTTGAGGACCTGGAGCCCATGCACGCCGAAGGTGCTCTTAATGAAGTCGTCGAAGTTGGTGGGAAGCTGAGGATCGGCGCCTTGCACACCCACGCTCAAGTTGAAGCCGAAATCCAGACCTTTGCTCGATTGCTTGCACAACTGGAGGCGCACCACCGTAGCGGCGGACTCGCGGCCCACCGCCACGATGTACTTCCCGCTGACGCTGAAGCCGAAGCTCGCGGTGACCCTCGCAGAAATGATAGGCACGACCCGGTCACGGGTCAACTTCTTCATGAACAAATTCAGGAAGTTGGGTTTCATTCATTACAACGGTGGATTGACGGTCCACAGTTCACTTCTCAATGTTGTTATCCACGAACAGCCTGAGTAAGGCACGTGTAAAGACAACCAGTGGGGGTAGATCGGGTAGAGCCGGTCAAAGAAAACCGCGAAGCGAGCGCAAGTGAGGTCAAATGGACTTCACGGAGCGAGCAACATCCGGGCGAGCTAGTCATTCGCTCCGTGATCCTCTTACAACTCCATACGTTCTTCACAGCTTTTTGTTGAGGGAGCTTCGCTGCAAGAACGTCCACCGGCGGGCCATCCGCATGAAACAAAACCATTGCGCGAAATCTTGCGAACCGCACTCCTCCTCCAAAACTACATGGATATGCGCGTGACGCGATCTCATCGAGTACGTATCGAGACGTTTACTCGCGCACATGCTGCTTCGCTAGACTCGATTCGAGAAAATCCAGGGCAGCTTTATCGATGCCAGGATGCGCTTGCAGTTTATCCCCGAATTCCATTAGCACGTCGTTCCTTGCATCTGTGTCGGGCCAGTATGGCAGACCCGAGCCGTTCGGGTTGCCGCTCTTTGCGAAGTTAACCCAATACGCGGACATCGTGTCCGCAAGCCTTCGATCCTCGTCCGACCAGTCGTATGGTCTGGTGTCGAGATTATGGAATACATATTCCAGTTCCGCCGAGTGGAATGCGCCCAGTTCATGCGTCGCTTGCTCACGGAACATGCCTCTGGGTATCGGGGGCTTATGGCTGAAGTAGTATCGAAACGCCTTTACTTTTCCAAAGCTGGTGATTTGGCTCGTCGCGATCCGCGCCTGTACCGCAACCTCGTCGCGCCAAAGCGCGTAGTTGGAATCCTTGGATTGCGCATCGGAATTCGCTGGGAATACCTTCAAAAATGCATCCGCCCGTTCACCATATTTCTCCCGCATCTGCTCCACAAAAACACTTGCCTGGCCCGGGAAACGACCACCAAGCAAGGTACCTTCATCCCTATTCGAACCCGCAATAAGGTCCACGCGATTCTCATCGCCATGAAAGAATATCGAGTAGGGAGACGCTGGCAGGATATATCCGTCGATGATCGGCCTGAAGGTAGTCTGTCCCGAAACTTTTAGTAGATCCGCGGCTGACATTGCCCGTAATTCTGCCAGAGATGATACTTTCGCATCGCTCAGTAATTTTCCGCCCGCTTGCTCGGCAGCTGGAAGGCGAGTCTCTTCTTCCGGAGACACGAAGCAGTCCACTATGCTCTCTGCAATTGCGTGAATATACAGTCCCTTGGTGAGGGGCGACGCCAGGAGGTAACAGACGGAGTCTGCCCCGGCAGATTGCCCGAAGATGGTAATCCTTTTGGGGTCGCCACCGAATGCCGCGATATTTTTTTGGACCCACCGTAAGGCTGCAATTTGATCCGCCAAGCCATAATTACCTGAGGCATGTCGGTCCGATTCCCGAGTCAGCTCTGGATGAGCGAAGAATCCAAAGGCCCCGAGGCGATAATTGAATGTCACTACTATAACGCCTTGCTTCGCGAGAGCCTCGCCGTCAAAAAATCCCTCGCTGCCGGAAACCACGCGGAAACCGCCACCGTGAATGTAAACCATTACAGGTACCGCGTTCCGAGCGGCAACTGCCGGAGCCCATACATTCGCATAAAGGCAATCTTCGCTGATGGGTTCGAAGCCGGGGTAGTAAACGGAATCATGCGGTCGCTCAGGCTGCATACACGTTGGAGAATACTGCTCTGCTTTTCGAACACCTTCCCACGCAACAACAGGTTCTGGGGCACGCCAACGCAAGCCGCCAACGGGAGGTGCAGCATACGGAATGCCTTCGTATACTTGGATTGCTGGGTTGCGGCCTGTTTTTCCGGCTATCAGCCCCCCTTCGACACGAATTGTATCGCCTTTGGTTGGCAGCGCCGATGCGACAGCAAATAAAATCAAGATAAGTTTACGGTCCATGTATTTGTTTTCTGATCCCAATCTTCGCTCTAAGCAATAGCGCTCACGTAGATGATCGCCCAGCACTCTCCGGGCACACCATCACACCTAGAATAGCGAATTTCGAAGACTGCATCTCTATTTGCTGGACGCCAAGTAAAAATAGCCGACCTTGTTATTTGGCGCTGAGCCATACCACATCCGTCCCTGGGCATCCGGGAGGAATTCTCTCAGGGCGTTTTCGGAATGAGGAAACGGATACTGCGTGACTTTGCCTGTCTTTGGGTCCAGGCAACCGATAAAGTCCATTTGCTCGGACGAGAACCACACATTGCCGTCCTTGGCGATTCCAAGCGCGTACGGCGAGGGATCAGCACCCGGCAATGGATATTCCTTGAACGTTTCCGTCTTCGGATCGAAGCGACCAATCTTGCCGGCTCCAAATTCGGCAAACCAGATAATTCCGTCCGGGGCGGCCTGAATGCGACGCGGCAGCCCTGCCGTCGGGGGCTGATAGCCTGTGATCTTGTGCGTTTTCGCATCTATCTTAAACAGCTTACCCGCTGGCGTGAAACCGTCAAACCACACGTTATCGTCCCTATCGATATCAATACCGTACGTGTTCGGCGCCGCCTCCGGATAATCGGTGAATTTTTCGGTTTTCGGATCGAAGCTGCTGAATGGTGTGCCGCTGGACCACACGATGCCTTTCGAATCGACGCGAAGTGTATGCTTCGATCCGCCCTCCCGCTTATTCTCAAGCGCGGGATCGATCGTATCTTGATACTCGGTGACTTTATTTGTCTTGGGATCCCATTTCCCTAGGCGATTGGTAGATTGTTCCGTAAACCAGGCGGATCCGTCCGGCGCTCCAACTGCGGAGTGGATAAACGCGGGCTTGACGCTCAACGCTTTGTATTCCTGAAACTCTCCGGTCCTCGGGTCAAGCCGCGCGATGCCGTTAAAGGGCGAAAATTCCGGTATCCACAACGTACCATCCTTGTTCGGATTGGCGTCCCACGGAAAGCGGTTTATACCCGGCATTTCATATTCAACGAATACAATCTTCGTCGCGTCATCGCTGTACGGGGGATACGGCGCCACATCTTTATACTTGGGCAGGTCGGTTGGGGAGCGGGGTATAGCGCTGCCGTCCCCGAAAATCGAGTTTATATATTCGGAAATGTCGGCGGCTTTTTGATCGGTAAATCCTTTCCACGTGGCGAAATGCGTGATATCGCGCATGTAATTAACCCTCTCCGTCCAACCGTCGGCGTCCCGGCGCACAGCGGCCATGCGCGTTTCGAATCCATGGCATCCGAGACAAATGCCGACAAATTCATCGCGGCCCTTGCCTGGCGGGAATAATTGTTTGCCTTGGTAATAGGAAAGGTCGCTCCAACGCACAGTTCCCTGCTGCAACAAAAAGTCGAACGATGCGTTTTGGTCGGTGGTCAGGGTTACTCCGGTGCGCGGGTCCGCTTTGTAACCGATGGCCCGCAGTGTCAACTGATACTCACCGGCGGGCACACTCTCCAGGCGATATTGCCCGTCTTTGTTCGAGAGCACGATGTACGCAATTTTCGTGTTTTTGTTTTGTGCTTGTACGAACGCGCCCTTAAATGGAGAGCCATCCGTTCCCTTGACAGTGCCCGTGATCGTTGCCCCGTGACAGAATGAGGCAAAGAAAACTACACAACTTACAAGACCTAACAATTTTCCTATTGAGCGCACCATTCCTCCCTATTATAGTCCCTCTGGCCAATCAACGAGCGTCGCCTTTCCACTGACGAAAGCTCCTGCAATCGCGAAAAGCTCAGAAAAGAATCTTCACCGCAAACTGGACTTGCCGTGACGAGCCATCGGTTGTTCTGATCTGGGAGCCGGTTGATCTCGGCGTTTCGGAGAACGGGCCGGTGTCGCTGGGAAGACCCACAAACAGAATTGGCGCCAGGAAGCCGAACTTGAAAGTTGGATGGTTCAGGACATTGAAAAATTCGGCGCGGAACTGCACCGAACCGCCCTCGCCAAGGAACTTCACTTTGGTATCCTTCACGAGCGAAAAGTCCCAATCGCTTGATCCCGGCCCTCGCAGGGTGTTGCGCCCAGCACTCCCGAGCTGACCGACGAAGTTACCGCCACCTTCGGGGCTAGGAAATTCGGGGGCCATCGAAAACATGGTTGGGTCGAAATACTGGTTGAGATTCCCAGTAACGACCTTACTCGCGTCGAATGGAATCGGAGTATAGACGCAGGGATTTGTACCGGCAGCTGGTTGACCTGGCATTGAGGTGCAAACCGTGGAATTAAAGTATTTCGCAATCAAGGCCGGGGTGTTCTTGACCACCCAGTCGCTTTGCCCCTGCAAAACACCCGAATTCGAGCGATTGACGAACACAAGCGGCGTGACAGGATAGCCGCTCTGTTTGCTTACGATACTGCTGATCGACCAGCCGTTCGACACCTTAGAGACAAACCCGTTCCCGGACCCAATCGTCGGCAAGCGATAAACGACGCTGGCCTCCAAATTGTTCGTGGAGTCGAAGCACGCAGGACCCCTATCCACGCCTGGGTTCAGGGGATAGGTACCCTGCAGCCCAAACGAAGTGAAACAATCGGCGACGTTTGCCTGTCCCTGCGTATCATCCATCACTTTACTGTAGGTGTAGGCAACCTGGAACTCCAGCCCGCGGCTGACGCGCTTGTTCAAGACCACCTGAAGACCGTTGTAACTGGAATCAGCGGATGTGGCAATATTGATGGTGCTAGGCATATTGGGGTTAATGGGGTGGTAGTTGGGAGAGCCATTGTCCCAGAACGGAACCACGCCGTTGACGCAGTTACTCGCCGGATCCCCACAGGGCCCGGTCGAAGTTGGGGCGATCGGGTTTGAGTCCCTAATCGTAAACAGGTGGACGCCACGGTTGCCAACGTAGGCCAATCCAAGCCCCACGCCCCAGGGCAACTGCTGCTGAATGCTCAGGTTGTACTGAATCATGTACGGGCTCTTGCTGTTGTAGTCCACGAACTGTGGAGTTATGTTCGACTGCGTATTTAGAACTGCGGGAGTCAGTGGCACATCAACATGTGTAGTGCCGGCGCTGAAGATATCCGTTAATCCGGCGAATGGCGGGTTTCCAATAGAATCCTGTTTTAAGGTTGTCCCGATATTTCCAATGTCATAATAAATACCGAATCCCGCGCGGACAGCCGTTCTTCCGTTTCCAAACACGTCCCAGGCGACTCCAATGCGGGGACTGAAGTCACGCTTGGTGTTATTTTCAATGGTCGGGCCAATCGTAAATGCATCGGTCAGGTCATTTAGGAGCCTGGATGACCGGCCGTTCTTCTCCCATGGAGTCGTCATGAACTCATACCGTAAGCCCAAATTCCAAGTCACCCGTGAGCTCATTCTCCAGTCATCCTGAGCATAGAATCCTAGCGTGTTATAAATGTAGTCCCGATTCTCATTTGCAGTCAGAGGCATGAATTCAACGAGGCTGGGAGTGCTCGCAAATAATTGATCGGGGCTGGGAAAGGAGAGGAAGCCATTTTGCGAGTTTGCGGCCTGCGTTCCTTCGTTCCACCGCATTAACAAAGTCCCGAACTTGAACGAATGTTTACCGCGAGTAAAATTTATATCGTCACTCAAAGCATAAATATTCTGGGTGCCGTACGATAACGGTTCAACGGGACCCATCTGGTCATAACCACCAACCTGTAATTCGCCTACCGGGAAACCCGGAACAATCGAGGGATTGGCGGGCAGACCCTGGAGAATGCCGACCGAAGAGAATTTCGTCCGGCTGAAAGAGAAGCGCGCGGTGTTCAGCACTTGCGGGGAGAAGATATGGTTTTCCGACAACGTAATGTACTGATTCCGCTGATTCGTACCCGACCTGAAATAAGGGGCATTCTGAGAGGGAGCATTATTAAGCGCATCATCATCGATCGTGTAGCGGGTGAAGAAGGAATCCGCTGTCGAAAAATTGTGATCGAAGCGGATCTGCCCGAAGCTCTCATTCGCGGTACTTGTGCTCGCGAATCCGTACTGGGGAGGATTGCAGGGAAGAGCGGCAGCGGAAGGACACCCTCCTGGAGCGGGCAAGTTAGGCGTAGGATAAAGCCCGATGAAAGGTTGGATCCCTGCGTCCATCGTTACCGAGGGTGAGGTCAATTCCGGGCATTGCGTAGCGTAATTGGTCCCCTGCGTGATCGTCGCGCCAGCCGCCACGCGACACCCCATGGAAGGTACGTTGAGAGTGTTCGTGATTCCCTGATTTTGTCTCAATCCCTCGTAAACTACGAAGACAAAAGTCTTGTCTTTCTTAATCGGTCCACCGAAAGTGCCGCCGAAGTTGTTCCTCTGAAACTGCGGGATGGGGTTATTCGGATTATCGAAGAAATTCTTGGCATCCAGAGCAGCGTTCCGAATGAAATAGAAGACGTCGCCGTGAAACTGGTTCGTTCCGTTCGCACTCACCATCACCGTTTGGCTGCCCATGGTTACGCCATACTCGGCCGCGAAGTTGGTGGTGATGACTCTGTATTCCTTGATGCCTTCCACGCCCAGAGTTGTACCGCCCTCGGAACCGGGGTTGCGGGCAAACTGATTCTGCAGGACGGCCCCGTCGAGGGTGAAATTGTTCGACCGATCCGGAGCACCGTTCACACTGAATGTGGTTCCGAATCCGCCGCCACCACCCGACAAATTGTTTTGTATGTTTTTGTCTTTCGTGACACCTGGTTGCAGCAAGCTCAGGTCAACGTAGTTCCTGCCGTTCAGTGGCAGGTCCTTAATGCTGGTGTCACTCACCAAACCGCCCAGCGTGGCGTCTTGGGTGTTTACGACGGATACTTCCGCATTCACCACTACTTCCTGCTGGGTAGATCCCACTTCGAGAGTGAAATTGATTATGGCTTGATCGGTCACCTCGAGGTTGATGCCTCGTTGGGTTTCCGTCTTGAACCCGGCATGTTCGCCCTTTACTTCATAGTGACCCACAGGAAGTTCCGGCTCGCGAAAGGTGCCATCGTTAGCGGTCAGCACAGTTCGTTTCAAGCCCGTGTCCACGTTCGTAATTGTTATCGTGGTGTCGGGCAACACTGCGCCGGATGAGTCTTTAGCCACACCCAGAATCGTGCCCGTAGGCAGTTGGGCGACGGCTGGAACCGCCATCAATGTCGCCAGGAAAATAATGCTAAAACACAACCGATTGCAGTAACGTCGAAACATATTCCAGCCCCCCTAACAATCCGCCAAGATTTAACACCCCAAAGACTGATTTCTGTGCCTAAGTTAGGTTCTAAAATGATGCCGTTGGGCTGAAGTGTTCTAACTTGCCTTGCCAAGGCTGTTAGAAGATAAGCTTCAAGCCCAGCTGAATCGCCCGATTCCTGCCCGTCCCGAGGACCGGATTGCCGACCGCCTGCGCAGCGGCAGCTCCACGAATTCGTGAGAAGCGGGTCCACTCTCCCGTTGTGAACACGTCCAGTAATGAACAAGTTCAGTTTTCGAACCAAAGCAGCACCGCCGGACTTAATAAGGTAAATTGTAAGTGATTTATTGGCCCTTTATTACACGTCAAAGAGATTGATGTCAATAGAATTCTCCGAATTTGTTCAGTAGTGCTTTGGGGGAGAGGGCCTATGAGATTATCCGCGTCAGTGACCGGCAGTTGCGGCGCTTGAGCCGCAGCCCCTGCAACAAGTGCTCGCGTGGAAACCGTGTGCCACAGATCGACCAGACCCAGTGTCAGACTTGCTGGTCGGCAGCCGTTCAGCGAGCATGCGCGCTTGGCAGCCAAAGTATGATAGTAATCTAATGCAGTAGGAGAACGCTCTTTGAAGTTTCAAGAGTCAACGGAACTCGGACTTCGGGAACAGCACAAACTCGAAAAGCGGCAGCGCATTCGAGCCGCGGTGCGCGAATTGTTCTCCAAGCATGGCTATGAGACGGCGACACTCCGCCAGATCGCCAAGCGCGCGCATGTGGCGTTGGGTACCCTGTTCAATTATGCTCAGGACAAGCGCGATTTGGTTTTCCTTATCTTTAACGAGGAGCTTGCAGTCGTAACCGACGAGGCGCTGAAGGCCGCGCAAACGCAAGAGCGATTGCTGGAACAACTGATCGGTATGTGCCGACCGCATTTTGTTTTTTTTGCCAAGAAGCCTGCGCTGTCGCGAATTCTCTTAAAGGACATGACATTCTACTCGGAGGGCAAGCAGGCGGCCGAATTTCATCGGATTCGGGGCCGTCTGCTTTTGGGGATTGAAGAGGTGGTCAGGTCCGCGCAGCAGGATCGACAGATCAGGTCGGATGAAAACGCGACGCTTATCGCCCGCCACATTTTCTTTGTTTTTGTAGGCGCGCTTCGTTGGTGGATCGCGAGCCGGAGACCGGATCCCCGTGAGGGCTTGGCCGATTTGAAGCGCTTATTCGAGTTACAGATCAACGGGCTCCGCTCCTCAACCGCAAAGAGTAAGAGTTCGGCCAAAAGAACCCGCAGGTCGGCAACCCGGCGTTGACTTGGAGATTCGGTTTTCGCAACATGCTAGGTTAAACCTTCAGGCGTTCAAACAAGCGGACCGCGTTGTTGCGGTTGATCGCTTCCACCGTATTACCGGGCAATCCGGAATACGCCAAGTCGCTCGCAGTGTCCCCTGCGGAGAGAAATGGAAAATCGCTTCCAAAAAGAATTTGGGAACTTGGGATAAGACTCATAAGGGCGGGGAGCGAGGTTGCATTGCTTGCGCTGGCGGTATCGTAATACTGACGCTTCAATTCATAGAGCACACCATTCGGCGCTTGAGCCGCCAGGTCTTTGGGAAAGAGCCTTGCCATTCGGTTGGCCAACATGGGCATGGCTCCTCCACCATGAGAAAATACGAACTGAACGTTCGGAAACCGCGAGAAGGTCCCATTTACAAGAAGACTCTCAATCGCCCGCGTGGTATCGAATAGAAACTCCATGGTGGACGCCGGCACATGGGGAATAAGATTGCCGCAGCAATTCGGGGCATTGGGATGAACCAACACCACGGCCTTGCGACGGTTCAGTTCCTCGAAAACGGGCGCATAGGCAGCATCGCCCATCCACTTGTCACCGTAGCTGCTTAGCAATGCGATCCCGTCCGCGTGAAGTGTGTCCAGCGCATATTCAATTTCGGTCAGGCTGCCCTGCGGGTCCGGCAGGGGCAGGGCCGCCAGTAATCCAAAACTCGCCGGATGGTCCTTGACAAGCTGCGCGCCGAAGTCATTGCTTTTTCGCGCCAGACTGCGCCCAGCCTCTCCGGCATCGAACGTGACACCGGACACGGCGAGTGACAGCATGGCGGTCGAAACCCCATTTTTCTCCATGTCATCGAGCGACTTGGACGGCGACCATGTGGGGATGGCCCCAACGTTGGGAACCGCGCGCCGAAGGTCCATGTAAAAAGGAGGAAGCATGTGATGATGCACGTCGATTCGCCCGCGCTTGGGATCGGAATCGACCACAGGCATGCTCGCGAGAAGCGGGCGAATGGAAAAAGCCGCACCTGCTCCCAACGCAGCCACTTGCTTGAGCACCGTTCTGCGCGAAATATTGCCCAGGGAAGACCCGGAGCTCGGCCCTGACGGAATTTTGGAAAGGACGCTGCTTTCACTTGGATCGGCCATCAATAATTTCCCCTCATTTTCGGGCAATAAAATACTGTCGAATGTGATCCCCCCGTGTCAGGCGTCAGAAGCCCAAGGTTGGCAACTCGTCCGCGGGCGGGCGCGTCCAATTTTTTCCTGGGCGTCCCTCGGCCACGGCTCGCAGTTCACGGGCTAGGATTTTGCGCCATAGAATGATGGCCCTGTCCGACCGGCCGAGCATTTCATGCTGACGGTCGGCAATCCGGCCTTGGCCGGCCTGCACTGCAATATCTTGAATAATCACCAGGTCCGGATGCTTCATCTCCGCAAACTGATGCTGCCCTGCCATGAGTTCCACCGCCAGATCTCGCGCGGGACGAGCTGCCGCGATTTTTTCATGATATTCGGCTCGCTTCGCGCGATACGCATCCACCTCCGGGCCACTCACCGTCACGTTGCTGGTGATCAACCACAAATGATTCTCATCATCAATCGGCGTGAAGTTGAAGAAAATTTCCACCCATCCGCCCACTCCATCCATGCCCGCTACAGGCGGCACGATCACTCGCGTGACGTTCGGCATGTAGTGCAGGCTGCGTCGTACCTTTCCGTTCGCGCGAGTTCCGAGTCGTAGCATGCCCCAATCTGTCTCTTCCGCGCCAACCACCGGTAGATCGGCGATATTTTTATGGGATCCGCCGGGGCGGTGCACGAACGCTACGTGCGTTTCATCCATGCTGTTCTCAAAGCATTGTAAATAATTGCACGGCACATGTTCGACGTTCCACAGGTCGACAAAGGCGTCAGGTCTTTCACCCGGATACGGCGGAAACTGCGGCGGCTCGCCTTCGCCGAAGTAAGCGAAGATGAGGCCCATATATTCGCGAGTTGGATAACTGCCGATTTTGACCTTGCTGGCAAAGCTGGAATCCTCGGCAGGCTGTTCGACACACTGCCCCGCGCAGTCATACTTCCAGCCGTGGTAGATACACCGGATATCGTCGCCCTCCACCCAGCCCAGGTGCATCTGCGCCCCTCGATGCGGGCAGCGATAATCGATGACCTGGGCTCGGCCGGATTCGCCGCGATAGAGAGCATAGTCGACGCTCATGATGCGGATCGGTTCTGTTGCGCCTTTCGGAAGATCCTGGCTCCGCCCGACGGCCATCCAAAATCGCCGCATGAAACGCCCGCCCGGTGTTCTGGGACCCATGCGCGCCAGATCGACCTCAGCCATCTCATTGGCCAACTCATCTTCCCGGCTACGTTCGGATGGCTGCTGGTTTGTGATTGCCATGAGGCGTCCTCCTGGGACTCGAAAACTTCCCGGTGCTCGCAGAATTATTCGGTCTTTGATTGCCGATATTGGTCGAGACCATATGCCTGGTGGCGAGTCCTGTCAAGCCTTACAAACGTCCTTGAACAGTGGCGCTATACTTTGCGGTAGTGTGGGAGGATTCTTTCAGCGTTGGTGCGGTTGATGGCGCGCAGTTCTTCCGCGCTGAATACTTTGCTGGTGTTTAAGCCCCGAACGCTTTCTACAGCTGTCCTGTACCAGTAATCGGTGCCGTAGAGAATCTGAGAAACGGGTATGACCTTGCGAAGCGCGCCGAGGGCGACTGGGTTCGAAATTTGCGCCGTGTCGTAATACATTTTTCTTAACTCACGGAGGATGGCTTCGCCCGAGGGCGAGTTCTTCACCGGCGGCTCGTCCTGCCCCTTGGTCAGAATTCCCGGGACAATTTCCGCGGAAGCTCCTCCCTGGAAAAAGCGTTCGATCAAAAAGGGCATGGTGCCGCCGCCGTGCGCAAATATCCAGGTGATATCCGGAAATTTAGTAGTCATGCCGCTGAAGATAAGGCTGGCGATGGCGCGCGTCGTGTCCGTTCCAAATTCAATCATGGCGATTTCATTGGGCACGCCGTCTTTCGCGACGCTTAGATTTGCGCAGCAGTACGGGAGAACAGGGTGAACGTAAATCAACGTCTTGCGCCGATTCAGTTCCTCGTAAACGGGGGCAAATGTCGCGTGACCAAGCCAAACATCTCCGTAGTTGGAGAAGAGACATATGCCATCCGCTTTCAGCGTATCGAGCGCATACTCCGTTTCGTGGAGAGCACCTTCGGTGTCAGCCAATGGTATTGTGGCGAAACTCCCGAAGCGTCCCGGATGATCCGCGATCAATTTCGCAGCCGCTTCGTTGCAGCCTCGCGAGACTTTTCTTACCTCGTTCACCTCTCCGAAGGTGAATCCCGGGGTCGTGAGGGACAGGAAGGCAACGGCCGTGCCAGCTTTGTCCATATCTTCCAAATCTTTTGCCAGGGTCCATTGATTTGTGTCGAACCCCTTGCCGTGCGCCCTCTGGAAATCGTAATAAACATCCGGCTGGAAGTGATGATGAATATCGATGCGGCCCGGATCGGCGGCGCCCCAGGCGGAGAACGGGTGGCCAGATAAGATCGCACCGGCGGCGATGATGGATACTCCGCCGAAAAAATCTCGCCGGGAAATATTCCCGTGTCCGCACTTTTTTATGCCGTGCGAATGGTGATGACCTTGGCCAAAGCGTTTTTGAATCATAGGAGCCGCAGTATGACTAAGACTAAATCGCGTCGTCAAGGTTCAGTTGCATATTGACCCGCGTGCAGGGACGACATCGAAATTATTCTTGCGATCGCTCGAAGCTCATAGCCGGGAATGAAGGCACCTGCGCGGTTACCTCTAGTGACAGCAGAAAGATGCGACGGACTTCAATATGGAACTCATCCTCTATTTTGTTTGGCTAGCAACCTTATCGATATTCTCCAACAGAACAGGTCCCATCGGCACTGCCTGACGCCTGTCAGAAACGGCTAAGTCATTGATCACAAGGCATTAGGGTGAGATTTCCTCAAGCGCACGCTCCCGCGTTTCCACAGTTCTGAAAGATATGGCTGCACCTGTGAGCGAGACAATTCCAAACAACAAAAACACGCCGCCCACTCCATAGCCAGTCAGGGCGAATCCGACGATCGCCGGTCCAGCCGCCGAAGCGACTCGCAACCACGCGCTCGCCGCGCCCGTTCCAAGACTTCGCAACCGTGTGGGATAGATTTCAGTCGTGTACAAGTAGACCAGCATGGAATTCCCGGAAATAAACATGAAGCTGATCGCCACCAGCACGATTACCTCGCGCGGATTTGTCGCGCCTCGAACCCAGATGGCAATCAGCGGGGCAGCCCCCAAAGTGTAAGCTAGGATGAACCATGGCCTGCGCCCCAAGTGATCCACCAGCATAGCGCAAAGGAAGGCGCCAGCCAGGCCGGCAAGATTGATGATCACGCCATTCCGCAGTGCGTCGGCAACGCTATACTTGTAATACGTGCGAAAAATCGTAGGCAGCCATGTATTGACGCCGTAAGTCACAAAATAAGTGGTAATCCAAATGAACCAGACAACGATTGTTCGGAGGCGATAGATCCCACGAAAAAGTTCTAGCCCCGAAGTTTCACGGCGGGAAGCCGGCGCGATTTGCAAGGGCTCAGGCGTCGAAGAAATTATCTCTCCGCCCGAAGGTGCAGCACTTTCCATCTTTCTGACGATCTCCTCGGCTTCATCAAACCGCCCTTTTGAAACGAGCCATCGGGGCGACTCCGGAAGAATGTTTCCGGCAAAAAGCACGAGTACCAGAATTGCCGGCAATCCTCCAATCAAGAACATGGTGCGCCAGCCAAACATCGGAACCAGCCAAAAACCGAGTAGGGAAGCACCGACCAACCCAAGCGGGAAGATCAACTCATATATCAGGAAAAAACGGCCGCGGCCTTTCGCGCGTGAGATCTCGTTGATGTAAGCCGCTGCGACGGGGACCTCCCCTCCGAGCCCAATACCTTGAATGGTGCGAAACACCAATAGCGAGGGAATATTCCAGGACATGGCGCAGAGAATGCTCATCAGCGAATAGAGCGCGATCGTAATCTTTGCGCATTGAAGCCTGCCGATACGCTCCGCGAGCCAGCCGAAGAAAAGGGCTCCCACAATCTGACCGACAAAGCTCGATGAAATCAGCACGCCAATGGTTCGTGGCGCGAGTTTCCAAACTCCAATCAGTGTGGGAAGGACGTACGCGATGGCCAAAACATCAAATGCATCGAAGAACGTGGCGCTGCCCATGACCAGTAGCGCCCTTATATGCCAGGGACTGACCTGGATTCGCTCGATCCTTGCGAGCAGCGACGCTCCCCGCCGGTCATCTGAGCTAAAAGGCATTCACTTATCCCACTTTCCAGGAAAATCCATCCAAACGCTTTTGGAATACCTTCGCACCGGCCCGAATGAAAAGCCACTCTATATTTCGCGGATAGTTAGAGCAAACACTAAATCGAGGTGACAACGCGAACGGTATTTCGTCGCGACTGGGAAAATTCACGATGGACTTTCGCAATATTCGGTAGTGGCTGTCCTACTGGCATCGCAAACTGGCCCACCACCCGATATTCAGGCTAGAACCACTGCAGGGTTTTTGTTAGACCTGCACGAAACCTGTCTCTCGTGCCTGTACGGCTAATAATCTGGTCTCAGACTTATCTATTACGGACACGCCGAGATTTTTAAGCAATTCATAAATTGTGTCGATCTCAATTTGGCGGGGAAGCGGCATCGGAGGACGCATATAGGGATTCGGAATCAGACCCCGGAGCCACGCTGCCGTTTTGTACCGTGTATGTAGGCGGCCCATGTCGGCGATGTATTCATGAAGTTGTACCAAGCCACTGTCCCAAATTTTGCAAGCTCCTTCGAGGTCCCTTCGCTTCCATGCATCCAGATGGTCCAGCATCGGTTCGAACGCGAAATTCCAGAATCCACTCAGCGTCCCGTCAAAAATTCCCGTGGCGTTATATTCATGGAAGCGACTGGCGAGCGCGCCCAGAACGGCTACGTGACGGTCGAGGGACCTGAGCCCTTTCGCGATGATTCGAAATCCGTCATAGCCATACGTCATCTTCCAGCCAACGATATTGGGCACTTCGCGGCAGATCTGGAGCGTGGCGTTCAATGGCAAGCCGGGAGAAAACGGAGGCCGCGATCCCGAAACCGGATGCGTGATAATGGGCAGATCGACTGCCTTGTCTTGCGCCTTGATCATGTCCGTCCACACTTCGGGATACATGTCCGCATCCCAGCAGGAGGTGACGTCCTGAGCGCCGCCAGGAGGCGTCACAAAGATTCCATCCGCTCCTAAGGCCTTCACGTCGCGCGCCGTGGCAACGGTTTCCTCTGTTGTCAGGGCCCAGGTGCCGGCGAAGATGGGAACTTTCCCGTGAGCCTCCTCCATGGCGATCTCGAGGACGCGTCTTTTCTCCGCGCGAGTAAGGTAAAATATTTCTCCCGCCTCAGGATTGATGCACAGCCCGCCAGTCTTCAGAAAGCGCGGCTCTCGCAGGAAGTATTGAATGAAGCGGCGATAGGCATGCTCATCGATTTGCAGCGTCTCGGTCATCGGAAGCAAAATCGCAACGTAGTACCGATCCGCAATGCTGGTCATACTCTTGTCGGTCATGACTGCGGCTCCCTCAATGAAAACTTTTTAGCTTCGTAATGCGGCCTGGACGCGGGCTGGCGTTAGCGGATATTGCCTCAGCCGTACCCCAGTTGCGTCAAAAAAAGCATTCGCGATTGCAGCTGCAGCGGGCCCCAGGACTTCCTCTCCTGCGCCAGTCGATGGTTGATCTAGGCGCTGGACTACGATGGGCGTAACTTCGGGGTGCTCGGCGAAACGCAGAATCGGATAGCTGTCCCAGTCGAGACTTGTGACCCGCGTTTTTGTGAATGTTACTTCTTCCTTCAAGATTCTACTTGTCGCCTGTATCAACATCCCGCTGATCTGATTTTCAACGAACCCAGGATTCACGGCCTGTCCGGCGTCCAGGGCGCCGTACATGTGTTTCGCAATAATCTGGCCGGTTTCCTTGTTTACTTCAATCTCGGCCACAGCGGCCGCGTAGGAAGATAGGTGAGTGCCGACGGCGATACCGCGTCCCGTTACGACCTTCGCTGTGGACAGCTTACCTGCGGCTCGCGCCGGCGTCCAATGAGCCGCGCGCGCCACAGCATTTAGTACTTCCAGCCAGCGAGCGTCGGACATATTGCGTTGGCGGAAGGCATAAGGATCCATTCCCGCGAGGTACGCGAGCTCATCAATGGTCTGTTCAGATGCGAAGGAAATTGAAATATCGAGCGGCGAGCGCAAATAGGAGCCCTTTAGGAATCCGTTAATTCCAGGCACCCGGTGATTGACCCGGCGCACATTTGGAATGTCGTACATCGAACCCGAATTGAGCGCCGTCAGGTTTTGCGACCGTCCTCCGGGAGTCTCCCGCGCCGCCGTCCCGGTCAATTGCTGGGATGTTTCCGTAAGGCTCCAAGTATGCTGCCAGGCCTGGTACTCGTACGCCACGATCTTTCCATTGGCATCGACACCGGCGCGAACCTCTGCGAAATGAGCAGGACCATAATTGTCCCATCCATTCTCATCCCATCGCATGAATTGCACGCGTACCGGCTTACCAATTACTTGAGACATGATCGCGGCAGCCTGCGCCACGTCGTCGTAGCAGCTATGACCGTAAGTGCCGGATCCCTCGTAATACTGCACGCGTACTTGGGGAATCGGCATTCCCAGGACTGTGGCGAGTGTCGCTCGGGCGTCATAGACATTTTGCGACGAGCACATTACCAGGGCGGAATCCTTGGCAATGTCCGCAACAGCGCAATTGGGTCCGAAAGGTGCGTGCGATTGGTAGGGACCGCGATAAGTTTGGGACACAACGTGAGCGGCCTGGCTGAGCGCTGCCGCCACTTCGGCATTCTCCGTAACAACCTCATCAATTGTTTCACTGGCGCGCATCTGGTCGTACAACTCGGCATGGCCCGCAAGGGTGGGAGTCTCATCCCAAGTCACCTTCAATTGCTGGGCCGCGCGAATGGCATCCCATTCGACCGGTGCCGTCACTCCTACAAAGTCGCCGCGACGCACAACTTTAACATTTGGGATGCGCCGTATGGAATCCTGGTCGATGCTCACTACTCGCGCACCCGCGCCGTACGCCCCCTGTCCACGCGGGCGGACAACCCGGCCATGCTGCATCCCGGGCAAACGCAAATGCTGCACGAAAGTCCACTTACCACTGACTTTGTCTGGAATGTCTCGGCGCTGAATACGCGTGCCAACCACTTTGTACTCAGCGAATCGCTTCAGTGGCGCCGTTCCGGTGACAGGCACATCGAAGGGGGATTTACCCACGAGTTCACCGTAAGTAACCGACTCTTTGGCGCTGCCCTCAACCGAAACGATCCCCTTCGATACGGTCAAACGATCCACTGGCGTTTGCAAACGCTTGGAGGCAAGTGCGAGGAGAGCAAACCGCGCCTCCGCGGCAGCCGCTCGAATTTGCGGACCGCCCCGATTGATCGAGGAGCTGGCCACCGTGCCGCCCTGATTGGGCGTCACCCCTGTCTCGATCGGAACCGATTTCAGTTGCCCCATGTCCAGGTCGAGTTCCTCGGCGGCAATCTGCAACAACGCCGTGGAATTCCCCTGACCTAATTCAACGAACCCAAAGAAAATTGTTGCGGTGTTGTCGCTATGAATCGCGATCCAGGTGTTCAGCAACTTTGGATCGGGCGCCCCGGCCGCAGCGGCTCCGGTTGCGGGCAACAGTTGCGCGGCGGAGGCGCGCCCGAGCACGCAACCGACGATCAGCACGCCGCCTGCTTTCAATAAATCGCGGCGAGGAAAGGCGGCAAAGTTCGGATTGTCACTCACTTGGTCACCTTTGAAGCCATTCGAGAAGCGCGCTGAATCGCTTTCATAATTCGCGGATACGTTCCACACCTGCATAGGTGCCCATTCATCGCAGTGCGAATCTGCATATCGGTAGGCTGCGGGGTTTTTGATAAAAGCTCGGAAGCTTTGATGATCATCCCGTTATAACAGTAACCACACTGGACGGCCTGCTCATCTATGAGTGCCTGCTGAATAGGGTGTAGCCCGGGTGGATTCGAAAGACGATTTTGTTTTGCGTACAGTGTGGCCAGGCCCTCGAGTGTCGTCACCGATTTACCTTCGACCGCGGAAACCGGCGTGATACACGAACGAATTTCAACACCATTGACTAGCACGGAACAAGAGCCGCACTGGCCAAGACCGCAACCGAACCGTGCGCCATGGAGGTTCATCTCGTTTGTGAGGACGTATAGCAGAGGCGTATCCCGCGTGGAAGTAACCGTCCAAGGCTGTTCATTTACCGTGATCTGAAGTTTGGCATCCATTTCGGCCGCTCCCCGGTGTCAATGGCGATTGATTCAATGGCTGGCGCGGAATCTTGAATTATGCTAGCAATCACACGTGACGAATCGCAGTTGCGATAGGAACCTTTTCAATCCCTGAGACGGAATTCCCCTTTTCATCTCGAAAACGGCGCCATTGTACACCCCATTCGCTCGTTCGTGTCACTGTAAATCCATTTTCATCTCGAGAACGCCCCACGTGTCTGGCTTCCGCATCAATGCAGCCCGATTTTGCCTCCGGATTTCAGTCCGGTTTTGCAACATATCCCCTTATCCTAACCTCGCTGCATGAGGATCTCGCCATTGCGTTGGCTAGTAGCGTTCGTGCCCGCACGTAATCCTGGAACGATTGGGGCAGGTCGGCACGCGTGATTTCTTCCAGGTAGACCTTTCCAGAGAACTTGGCGAACACCTCAAGCTCGGTCTTCCTGCCTTTGACGGTTTTCTCTGGACGACGATTCAGCCGAAGGTCGGACAGATACGCCGCGATGACGTCGGAAATGCGGTGAAATTTCTTGGTGTCGGCATTCTCTTCGTGAACGGTGAAGCCCAGCGACTGCGCTTTGAGCTTTCGCTCCAAACGCATTTGCGCCATCTCGGCCTCATCGTAGAAATTCCCGGCCTTGATGTAACGCGGCTTAGAACCGGAACAATAGCGGAGATACAGAGGACCTGCGGGATCGTTCTTTCCAAAAGCCTTTATCCAGCGTCGTTTTCCTTCCGGGCTGGTCGTGCGAATTATAATCGTGACGTGAAGATTAGCCATTTTCCCTCTCCCCTGTTTAATACTGGGGTTTGAGGAAAAAACGGCTTATTCTCTTGCCTCTGCTTATACCGCACTTATACCGAGCTTTTATCCCCAAAAGAATCAGGGGATGGCGGAGAGGGGGGGATTCGAACCCCCGTCACCCTTTTGAGGTGAAACTGATTAGCAGTCAGCCCTGTTCGGCCACTCCAGCACCTCTCCGCGGAACGATTGGCCAAAAAAGTAGTGCGCGGACTGCGTGTGTCGCGTCAAAGTATAGCACTTGGAGTCCCGCGGAAACTACCGTTAGCAAGAGAAAGGCTGCGCGTGCATAATCGTCTCGCAAATTCTCTCAAAATAAATTAAATGTATTATGAAAGCGCGGGCAGCGGCGGGAATTTAACTCCCGGGGTCGTAATTCTAGCCAACACCCACGACAGTGAGGAGCAGACATGTTGGTCATTACAGGGGCAACGGGAAATACGGGCAGCGCGGCAGCGGAGCGTCTGATTGCATCGGGAGCCAGAGTACGAGTCATTGGCCGGGACGCCAAGCGGCTGGAACGATTTTCGCGGAAAGGCGCGGAAGCCGTGGTTGCGGACGCGACCGACGCGGCGGCGCTGGAAAAAGCGTTTTCCGGCGCGCGCGCCGTCTACGCGATGATTCCGCCCAGCCCGGCCGCTCCGGACGTTCGCGCGTACCAGGAACGCGTGAGCGACGCCATGGCCTCAGCCATTCGAAAATCTGGAATCGCGCACGCCGTCGCGCTCAGCAGCACGGGAGCGGATAAGGCGCATGGAACGGGGCCGGTCGTGGGTTTGTGTAGCCTCGAGAAAAAACTGGAATCGATCGACGGGCTCAATGTGCTCTCGCTCCGCGCCGGCTACTTCATGGAGAACATGCTGGTACAGGCGCGCATCATTCAATCGTTAGGATTCATGGCGGGCCCGATCCGCCCGGATTTGCCGCTGCCGATGATCGCCACGCGCGATATTGGAGCGGCGGCGGCCGAATCGCTCGGGAGGCTGGATTTTTCCGGAAAGCAAACGCGTGAGTTGCTTGGCTTTCAGCACGTGACCTACACGGAAGCGGCAAAAATCATTGGCGCGGCGATCGGCAAGCCCGACCTGGCCTACCGGCAAGTTCCGGCCAGTATGCTGAAGCCGGCCATGATACAGATGGGAATGTCTTCCAACATGGTGGATCTGATCCTGGAAATGACCGACGCTCTGAACAGGGGCTACATGAAACCTCTGGAACAGCGCTCGGACCGGAACACCACGGCCACGAAATTTGAAACATTTGTCAACGAAGTGTTTGGTCCCGCTTACCACGCAAGTGCCGCCAGCGCGTAACGCAGAGGCGATTGCCGGTTAGGGATCTACTGGCCGGCCGTTACGGCGGATGGATCGGGCCGTCCGAAGCTCATATATTCGAATCCCAGCTCGCGCATCTCCGCGGGGCGCAGCATGTTCCGTCCGTCGATCACCAGGGGACGCGCCATTTCCTTGCGAATGCGCTTCCAATCCAGCCGCCGGAACTGCTCCCATTCGGTCAGCACAAGCAACGCATCGGCTCCTCGCGCCACTTCGTATGGGTCCTTGCTGTAGCGCAAATTCGGAAACACGGCGCGGGCGCGTTCCATCGCCTCCGGATCGGTCGCGCGCACTTCCGCGCCTTCCGCCAGAAGACGGCGAATCACTTCGATCGCGGGCGCCAGGCGAATGTCATCCGTGTTCGGCTTGAAGGCAATCCCCAGCACGCCAATCTGCTTTCCCTTCATCACCCACAGCGCCTTCTTCACTTTCTCCAAAAGCCGGCCCACGCGCTGCTTGTTCACGAGTTCGGCTTCCTTGAGCAATCCGAAATCGACTCCCGCGCCTTCGGCCAGCTTGATGAACGCCTGAATATCTTTCGGCAGGCAAAATCCTCCGAATCCCAATCCCGCTTTCAAAAATTTCCCGCCAATTCGCGGATCAAGGCCCACGGCGCGCGTGACTTCTTCGACGTTGCCGCCGAGGCGCTCGCACAAATCCGCCAGCACGTTCGCGTACGAAATTTTTAATCCCAAGAACGAATTGGATGCGTGCTTGATCAGCTCCGCGCTCGCAATCGTCGTCACCACAAAATCCGGTGTCGCCACCGGCGGACAATTCGGCTGGTGCACCGGGCACCGGAACTGCCCCTCAAGTATCGGCCGGTACAGTTCGCGCAACTGCTGCTCGCTTTCCTTCTCCTCGACGCCGATCACGATCCGGTCCGGATGAAAGAAATCCTCCACGGCCGTCCCTTCTCGCAAAAATTCCGGATTCGACGCCACGCGAAACTTCACCCCGGGAGTCGTCGCATAAATTTCCAGCGCCCGCTTCAGGTGCTCCCCGGTTTGCGCCGGCACCGTGCTCTTCTCGATCACCAGCTTCGAGGTCCGCGACTCTTTCGCGATCATTCGCGCCACATGGTCGATCGCCGACAAATCCGCATCGCCCGATTCGGTCGGCGGCGTCCCCACGCAAATGAAAATGACGTCCGACTCGCGCACGGCCTCCGCGGCATCCGGCGTGAAACGCAAACGTCCTTCGCGCACGACGCTGTCCAGCACTATGTCCAGATGCGGCTCGTAAATTGGAATTTTCCCCGCCTGCAATGCGGCGATTCGCGCAGGATCGTTGTCCGTGGCGATCACCTCGTGCCCGGCCTCCGCCAGGCAACTCCCCGATACGAGTCCCACGTACCCGCAGCCAATTACCGCCAATTTCACGATCGTTCTCCCTTTGCAAGCCTACCCGCTGCCCGCTTCACGCCTGTGCGAGCCGATTCTCGCCTATTCCACAACCCGGCAACAGACCTTTCTCATTGTCGTTGCCAGACCGGCACTTCGCAAGCCTGCATTCCTCAAAAGAAACAGAAAGATGAATCGGATGGATTTTGATGCGGCGGCAAATGATTCGGTATGCGGGATACGGTAGCGCGGGCTTCAGCCTGCGGGGGCTAGTCCTTGCAAGGATTAAAACCAGCAGGCTGAAGCCCGCGCTACTTTTTGGGGAGGATCGAAGCGCCGGAGAGCAGCCCGCGCAGGGCAAGCAGCAACAGGCGTGGCTGACTCACGGCGATGTTCCAGAGGACTCGCGAGGCCTCGTCGCGATTGTATTGGCTGAGCGAGCGCCGCGTCGAGTCGTTCATCAGATCGACCAGGCGGCTGTAATCCGCCTGCTTGAATTGGTGAATCGTCTTGCGAATGAACAGGTGGAGATCGAGTTCCCGACGCAGGGAACGCAGCTCGCGGCTTTCTCCGCCATTCACGATCGAATCGCTGACGCCGATGGCGCCGCGCAATCCGGTGACGATTCCGCCGACCGTCGAAACTTTCACCTGCCCGGCGGCATCGCCGACCAGAAACACGCGCCCCGCTCCCACGCGGCGCTCGACCGGGGTCCACCGGTCGTACACCGGAATGCGCGCGCCTTGATATCCGAGCGGCGTGAACCCGCGCTTCTCCATGAAGCGATCGAGGCAGCGGCGTGTTTCCTGGCCGTCCTCGCCGATCAAGCCAAGCACGGCGCGGTCGTTCGATTCCGGGATCAGCCAGTAGAAATACGGCGTGTCATCCGGCACGAACCACACGCGCACCGTGTCGGCCGACATATCCGAAGGCACGCGCACGATGGCCTGCACGAGAGGAACGGTTGGCTGGCGCGGCCACCCGGCGCTTTGCGCGACGCTCGACAGCGCGCCATCGGCGCCCACGACGACGTCCGCGTGGAGTTCCTCGGCGCCGGCGTTTTGGGCTCGTTCCATGTGAACGCGCAACCCAGTCCCATTGCTTTGCAGATTTACAAACCGATTGCCGAAGGAAACCTTTGCGCCGTGGCTTTTCGCGTCCTCGGCAAGGCTGTGGATCAGCCGGGACCGCTCAATGATCAGGTCGGGACGATTCAGCGGAACCTGGGCGGTGCGGCCGTCGGTGAACAGCTCAAATTTGCGGATTTCGTTGACGATGGCCGACTCGCCCAACTGGCCCAGCAACGTGCGCATGTGGCTCGTTACGATGAGGGTCCGGGGAGTGGGATCGAGCTGGTCGGCGCGTTCAAGTACGTCCACCGCGCAGCCTGCCCGCGCAAGCAAAGTTGCTGTGAAAAAACCGGAGGCGGAACCGCCGATGACGGCGACATGCGGCCTGGATTTCGTATTTGGTCCCTTATTCATTGCCTGGTGCAGAATAACCTTCCCCCGTAATTCAAAGTCTTATCGCATACCAATACCACATCGGCAAAAAAAGCGTTTTGGTTCTCACACCTGTGAACGAGAAACTAGGGCTGACGCCCAAGGAAGGCCGCCGATCGCCTTTCGTTCCATAACGGGAATATCCTGAAAGCGGAGGCCCTCACGGATATCCCATCACCCACCCAAAACATCGAGCAATCAGTATAGCGAAGTGCGGACATTCGGCCAAGCGACGGCGACGCGATTGCTTTCATTGCATTGCGATGACTCATTCCAGGTTGAACTGGCGGGCCTGGGACGAATATCATCTAAGGCGTTGCACTAAGGACCGAGAGCGATTCCGCTCCGCGTCTCGAAAGGGGAAAGGCCGTGGCCGCCAAATTGATTTCGTTGCAGGTAGGCCTCCCGCGCATCGTGACTCGGGACGCGCAGGAAATTTCAACCGGCATCTTCAAAACGCCCGTCGATGGGCGTCTGCGGATGCGGGAATTAAATCTCGACGGAGATCGGCAGGCCGATCTCTCCGCCCATGGCGGGCAAAATAAGGCTGTGTACGCCTATCCCTCCGAGCACTATCCGTTCTGGAAGAAGGAACTGCCGGAGATGGATTTTCCGTGGGGCGCCCTCGGCGAAAACTTAACGACGTCAGGCCTGCTGGAAAGCGCCGTTTGCATCGGAGACCGCTTCCGGATTGGCACGGCGGAGGTGGTCGTCACGCAGCCGCGCCTTCCCTGCTTTAAGCTGAACCTGAAATTCGATCGCGACGATATGGTCAAGCGTTTCACGGCCAGCCATTTTTCAGGATTTTATCTGCGAGTGCTTCGCGAAGGAGATGTAGGCGCGGGCGATGAAATTATTCCGGTCCACCGGGACGAGAACCGCGTTTCCGTGCTGGATGCCTTGCGTCTCCATCTTCGTGAATCAGATTCGCGCGAGTTGCGCAACCGCGCCCTCCAGGTGGAATACCTCTCCCCATCCTGGCGCAAGGAATTCAGCGAGCAGATTTGAAATTCAAGGCTAGGATTAAGTGGCGCGGGCTTCAGCCTGCGGGGTTTGGGACGATCGGTCGAAAATCGCGCAGGCTGAAGCCCGCGCCACTTAGGACGGCGAGGAAAATTTCAAGGAGGAAGAGATGAAGTTGAATGTGGGATTGATTGGGCTTGGCCGGCTGGGGCGCGTGTATGCGCGAGACCTGGCGGCGCACGTAACGGGCGTGCGCCTTGCGGCGCTGGCGGACACAAACGCCAAGCTCGCGGAGGAAGTGGCGCGCGAGTTGGACGTGCCGCGCTGGTACGCCGATCCTATCGCGATGCTCGACGATCCGGGAATCGACGCGGCCATCATCGTCAGCCCCACCGACACGCACACGGACCTCGCCGTCGCGGCTCTGGAGCGCAAGAAATCCGTGTTTTGCGAGAAGCCGCCCGCATTGTCGCTCAGCCAAACGCAAAAGATGAAGGACGCCGCCGCGCGCACGCATGGCTTTCTGCAGATGGGCTTCATGCGGCGCTTCGATGCGGGCTATGCCGCGGCCAAGAAAAAGCTGGACGACGGCGTCATTGGAACGGCCATCGTGTTCAAGTCTTCCTCGCGCGATCCTTACCGGCCGTCCCTGGAATACGCGAACCCGAAGAGCAGCGGCGGCATGATCATGGATATGGGGATTCACGATTTCGATCTGGCGCGCTGGTACATGGGCGAGGCCGCATCGGTCACGGCCATCGGCGGAACGCTCGCGTATCCGGAGCTGAATGAAGTGGGTGATATCGACAACGCCATCGTCACGATTACTTTTGCCAGCGGACGCATCGGCGTCGTCGATCTGAGCCGCAGCGGCATCTACGGCTACGACATTTTCGGGGAAATCCTCGGCACCACGGGTACGCTGCGCATCGGATACCTCCGCGAGACGCCGCTCTTCGTGATGACCAAGAATCAGGTCGCGCACGACACCGTTCCCTTCTTCATGGAACGTTTCCGCGACGCCTACCCCGCCCAACTCCAAAACTTCGTCGACAATCTCCGCGACGATCGCGAGCCGCCCATTACGATTGACGATGCCATGGGTTCGCTGCGCATCGCGCTCGCGGCGACGCGTGCGCAGGCGACTGGTAAGACGGTGTCGCTGGCGGATGCCACTTTATGACGAAGAGTGTTGTGTTTTTTGTCTCGCAATCAATCGAACGGTTAACTTTACTACATCAATAATATACTGCCATATTAAAGCCCTAAGGGTGAGGGCATGTTCATTGACGGGAATACTTTACCGATGATAAGATTCCCGCGTGCCTGACATGCCCGATCGAACTCTGCGGGGGCGAATCCCCGAACTCGATGGGCTTCGCGGATTCGCTATCTTCATAGTCATTCTTAGCCATTACATCTCCGCTGTCCCGCATGGGTTACGGCACTCTTGGGCCTCGAAAGCAGGCAACGCAATCAATCTGGGAGGATCCGGGGTCGATCTTTTTTTCATTCTTTCGGGATTCTTGATCGGCGGAATATTAATCGACTCAAGACAATCCCCAAATTACTACCAAACATTCTATCTTCGCCGGTTACACAGAATTGTTCCCTTGTACTATTCGTGGATTCTCCTGTTCGCGATCATTTCAATCTGGAACACACGATTCATGCTGCTCGGGCCGTACTGGATATACTTTGCATTCTTGCAGAATTATTTCTATCTCCAATCGCCCATGCAGTTAATATGGCTAAGCGTGACCTGGTCGCTAGCTGTCGAGGAGCAGTTTTACCTGCTTGCCCCGCCTTTTATCCGCAACTGCCGGCCACAACGATTGATCGGAGTCCTGTTTGGCATTCTGATCGCTTCGTTAATATTGAGACTCTTTCTGCTCATGAAGTTCGCGGACGCGGCACACAACTACTGGGGACTACTGCCTGCCTATTTTGCGACGCCAAGCCGCGCCGACGATCTTGCTCTAGGCATATTAATAGCAATCGTTTGGAGAACCCCGCAAGCGATGCAATGGATTACGGAACATCTCGGTTTTGTGAAAAAAACGTTAATCCTTTGCATCGCTTTGCTCCTTGCAATATTGAAGTGGATGCTGATGCCGAACTCCACCCTTAGGTTGAGCGTTGGGCTGCCTCTTTTCGGGGCAATATTCGCCTTGTTGGTTATAATTTGCTTGACAGAGCGCGAGGGAATAATTGCCGGGATATTTCGGCTGCGCGCGTTGCGGGAACTTGGCAGAGTGTCCTACTGCGTTTATATCATCCATTATGCGATGAATTGGGCCGTCCACAAGTACCTGCGCGGAGACTTGCCACGATTTGACAGCCCGAGTTCCATCGCGGTCACGATTTTGGCACTTGGTCTTACCCTGGTGATTGCAGAATTCTCTTGGCGGTTTTTTGAGCACCCATTGATCCAGCGCGGGCACCGATACAAATACTAGAATTTGCCATGTCAAACTGACTTTCCACAAGAATACATCAAAGACTCGTGAAAAATGCTTTCCGAAATCTCGTTTTTCAACTTTCCCATGGAAAGTTAAAAATTAAAAATACAGAATCTGAGCGAAAAGCTATGCGCCAGCCTTATTCTTGGGAGTTTGGCGTTCGTAGGGCGCGCGCTCGAGTAGGGCTACTGCGCCGAGGACGGCTACGGCGGCTAGCGCGGCTAGCATGTAGGCGGCGCGCGCGGGCAGGTGGCTGATAGCCAAGGCCAGCAGGCCGAAAAGAGCACCGAGGGCGTACATCAGGAGGACGGCGGTGCGCTGGCTTCCGAAAAGATTCGCGATGCGGTGCGCGGTGTGGTCTTTTCCTGGAGTGGTGAAGGGGATGAAACCGCGCCGGGAGCGGGAAATGGAAATCAGCGTGGTGTCGAAGATGGTTGCGCCGAGGATGAAGATGGGAATGAGCCACGCGGCGTTGTGACCTGCCGTAAGCACCGGGCGCAGCTTGAGGGCCAGCGTGGCCATCAGGAAGCCGAGGAACATCGCGCCGCCATCGCCCATGAAAATTTTCGCGGGCTTGAAATTCCAGCGCAGAAATCCGGCGGCGGCTCCCAGAATCGCGGCGGCCATGGTGCTCACCAAGAGCTGTCCGCTTTCGAGCGCGAAGATCGCGAAGAAGAGCGATGCCATGGCCGCAACGCCCGCGCACAGCCCGTCCATGTGATCCAAAATGCTGAAGGATGCGGTGATGCCGACGACCCAGACGAGCGTCAGCGCGGTGTCCGCCCAAACACCCGGCGCGCCCGGCCAAATGTTGGAGAAAACCTGCGCGCGAATGCCGGAAACGAGCAGGATGACGGCCGCGGCGGGCATGGCTCCGAACAACTTGATTTGATGATGCAGCAGGCCGCGATCGTCCAGGATGCCGACGACGGCGAGGAGCGTCGCGCCCGCGTAAATGCCGATCACCTGCGTCAGCGCGGAGCCATCCAATGAGGCGAGCAGCGCGATCAGCACGCCCAAATAAATCGCCACGCCGCCGAGAAGCGGCATGGGCTGCGCGTGCACCTTGCGCGGGCCCGGATGATCGACCATCCCGGTGCGCAGGGCCAGTTGCCGCACGGGCACGGTAAGCCCGAGCGATGCGACCAATCCTACGGCAAATGCAATGAGACTCGCGTTCATGAAATCACCGGGTTCAGAGACTGCACGGCAACTCGACTCCGAAAGAGCCAGCGGCTAAAGCCGCATTTATTTTGCACGCTTTACGGCACGGCTGAAGCCGTGCCCTACAAAGATTTGGTCGCGCACATTCCGCTTTTGGCCGTGCAGATTACCTTTTGACCGTTGCCGCCACAGGCTCTTCAGCTCTTTAGCCGCGAACAGCATCCTCGATCGTCTCGCGAAAAATATCGAGCTGTCTCACTCTATCATAAGAAAAAGAGAGTTCTCGCGCGCGGCGCGCCATGTCTTGTAGGCGTTTCGAATCATGCAACACGCCGCGTACGGCGTCCGCAACGCTGCTTGGGTCGTCGGGATTGGCGGCGGCGCCGCAGCCTGTCCGCCGAATCATGCGCACCACATCGCATTCTTCCGGAGCGACTCCCAGGATCGGCCGCCCGGCGGCAAGCGTGGGATACACCTTGCTCGGCACCACGACGCCTTCCAGCCCGCGCTTTACGGTGATGACGTGCATATCGCCGGACGAAAGCACGAGAGGCACTTCGCTGGCCGGGCGAAACGGCAGAAAACGAATGGCGCGGCATCCCTCGGCCATGGCCGCGACCTGAGGCTTCATCGCACCCTCGCCGATAAATACGAGACCGACGCCTTCGCTCTCCAGCATTCGCACCGCCGAAATGAGCGTTTCCCAAGCTCCATAAAAACCGATGTTCCCCGCATGGACCAACGCAAAGCGGAAATCGCCGCGAATCTTGCGCGCCACGGAATTATCCGGCGAGGGCACGGTTGCCGGAATGTCGATTCCGTCGCGGGAAACCACCACGCGCGCGGGATCGACGCCTTTCGCGACGATGCGGTCGCGCATGTCTTCGCCCAGCACAATGACGCGCGCCGCGCGCCGCAGCGCCCAGCGATGCATGGCTTCCCACCGCGCCGTGAAGCTTCCGGGGCGGACAATCGAGCCCCCCACGGCCATGTCCGGATACATGTCGCGCACGTTGTACACAAACGGGCGGCCCGACAGGCGGGCAACGAGCGCGCCCGCGATGCCTTCAATGGGCGGATCGGTCATGGCCAGCACGACGTCCGAAGAAAGGGAGAGCGCCCTGGGGATCGCGAGCGCAAGATACGACAGATAATTCGAAACGCGGCGGCGCATTTGAAAGCGCGGATAGGCGGTCGAACCCACGCGCTCGATGGCCAGGTTGCCGCGCACTTCGCGCCGCAAGAGGTAAGGCGGATGAAGCTCGTCCGGATCGTAGCTGGGCCGGCCCGCAAGCACAGTGACGCGGTGATTCACCGCGAGTGCGTCCGCGACCTGCGCGGCGCACTTGGCCGTGGCGCTCGTATCCGGCGGAAAATATTCGTTTAGAAGAAGAATGTGCACAGGTTCATCCGAAAGAAAAAAGAAACGGGCATAAGAAAGAAACCGCGATCACGCAAAATCGCAACCTGCCCAATCAGCGCGGCGCTTCGCCGGACGCGGGTTTGCGCACCAGGATGTCGCCCAGGACCAGCACGTCCATTTTGGTGCGCAGAAAACATTCGATGGCTTCCTCGGGGCGGCAAACAATCGGCTCGTTATCGTTGAACGAAGTGTTCAGGACCACGGGCACTCCGGTGAGATTGCCGAATTCACGAATTAGCCTCCAATAGCGCGGGTTCGCCTGCTGCGTGACGGTTTGCAGGCGGCCCGTGCCGTCCACGTGCGTGGGCGCGGGAATCGCTTCGCGCTTTTCCGGGCGCACGGAATAGGCCTGCGTCATGAACGGACATGGATAGGATTTTTCGAAATACTCTCCCGTGGCTTCGGCGAGAATCGACGGCGCAAAGGGGCGGAACATTTCCCGGTGCTTGATCCTGGCGTTCAGGATATCCTTCATGTCCCGCCGGCGCGGATCAGCGACGATGCTGCGATTTCCGAGAGCGCGCGGCCCCCACTCGGCACGCCCTTGAAACCAGCCAAGAATTTTCCCGGCGGCAATTTCCTTTGCCGCTTCCTTCGCGATCACTTCCTCGGAAAGCTCGGAAATTTCCATGCCTTCGCCGCGCAAGCGGCTGGCGGAGACCGCCGCGCGCACCTCGTCGGGCGTGTAGCCCGGGCCCCAGTAGGCGTTGTCCATAACGAAGGAGCGGGGCCGGCCGAGAACGTGGTGATGAACGAAATACGCGGCGCCGATCGCGAGGCCGGCGTCTCCCGCGGCGGGCTGCACGAAGATGTTTTCGAACGGCGTCTCGTCGAATATTTTTCCGTTGGCCACGCAGTTGAACGCGACTCCGCCGGCCAGGCACAGAGACTTGTGCTTCGTCTGGGCGTGCAACGCACGCAGCATTTCGAACAAAACCTCTTCCAGGCGGACTTGCAAGGTGGCCGCGCCGTCGCGATGCACCTTCTCGACGGGAGCTGCGGGATCGCGGGCGGGGCCGAGGCGTTCGGCCATGTAATCGGAATACATCGCGCCCAGCTCGGGAGTTTTTCCCGAGTCACTCCAGGTCATCTCGGGGCCGGTGCGATGGTGCTTGAAATAGTCGAGACCCAGGCGGAAACCGACGCCGCCCGTCGTGCGGACAATGCGGCGAAATTCGTCGAGGTACGCAGGCTCGCCGTAGGCGGCGAGGCCCATGACCTTGTATTCATCGCCGAATTTGCGGAATCCCAGGTATTGCGACACGGCCGTGTAATACATGCCGAGAGAATGGGGAAACGCAATCGCCCCGTCGATGTGCATGCGATTGCCGTGGCCGCTTCCCCACATGGTGCTGGCAAAATCGCCGAGGCCATCGGCAGAGAGCAGCGCGGCATCGTCAAACGGAGAAACGAAAAACGCGCTCGCGAGATGCGCCTGATGATGCTCAACACGGTGATACCTGGCTCGAATGGTTTCCGGCGCCGCGTCGAACGCCTGCGCGAGCGCTTCCGGAATTCCCACGAACCGCGCGAGCACCTTCGCACGCTCGCGGGCAAAACCCGGCATCTTCATGGCATACCAAAGTTTTGTGCCGAGGCGCGCCCAGGGATTGCGCGGAATCGCAATGTGATCGACTTCCGCGAGCGTGATGCCGGCGGCATTCAGGCAATAGCGTATGGCCGCGGACGGAAACCCCGCGGCGTACTTCACGCGATTAAAGCGTTCTTCCTCGACGGCGGCAACCAAGCGGCCGTCCGCAACGATTGCGGCGGAGGCGTTGCCGTGGTACGCGTTGATCCCAAGGATGTACATCCGATGTGGTTTTCCCTTCCCTTTATCGCCGCGCGTTCGCGCCAGCGGTTGAAGCCGCGCCGGGATGAACGGCATTGGCGGTTGACGCCGCATTGCCCGCCCCTCCGGTCACATGATGGCGCACCCAGTCATTGAGCACGAACAAGCTCCAAGGGCGCGACCAATTGGTTTGGCCGATGACGAAATTCTGCCACGCGCCGCGCACCGCGCGCGGATTCATGTATGGCTGCAACGGCGGCGCGAGGTCCGCCAAATCCTGCGACACGCGCACGCCAAGCGGACCTCTGAGCCAGACTTCCCACGGCAGAGTAAACGTACGCTTGGATTGTCCCACGACCTCATCCGGCAGCAAATCGGAGAGCGCCTCAACCAACAAGGATTTCGGAACTCCGCGCATGTATTTCGCGCTCTTCGGCAGACGGCCGACAAACTCGACGAGGCGGTGGTCAAGGAATGGCACGCGGACTTCGAGAGAGTTGGCCATGCTGGCGGCGTCCGTGTCGCGCAGGAGCGTATTCACCATGTACGACTGTAATTCGAAACAGGAAACGGCCGTGAAGGAATCGAGCCGGCGGGCCTGCCGCGCCGTCTCCCTCATGCGCGCGCGCCAGGGATTTTTATGGCTCTCGGAATACTTGGCGGATTCGAAATAGGGCGCGAGCAGGCGCTGTACGCGGAAAGGCGTGAACAAAAGCCGCGTAAAAAAATACGCATGCGGAAAATCGCCAGGGGAACGCCAGGCCGAGGCAGCCTTGCGCACCGCATCGCCCGAGACCAACCTGAGGGCTGCGGCGGCGGTCAACCGGCGGAGAGGGCCTGGAATCCATTTCCCGAGTCCGGCAACGAACGCGGCGCGAGGAGTCGTAACAAATGTGGAGTAGCCTCCAAAGATTTCATCGCTGCCAAGCCCCGATAGAGCCACTTTCAAACCGGCCTCGTGCGCGGCTCGCGACACAAAATAGGAATTCAGACCGTTCACGGTGGGCTGATCGAGCGACTTGAGCGCGCCGTCCAACTGGGACAGCAATGTACCCGGGTCCAGCAAAATTTCCTCATGGCGCGTATTGAAGCGTTTGGCCGTTTCGCGCGAAATCGCCGCCTCGCTGAAGCGCTGCTCGGGAAATACAACCGTGAATGTGCGCAGATCGCTCTGCAGGCGACTGGCAAGTGCTACCAGACCGGTGGAATCCAGCCCGCTGGAAAGGAATACGCCCAAGGGAACGTCCGAGATCAGGTGATCGCGAACGGTTTCCTCGAGCAACGGGCGCAATTGTTTTGCGGCCTCGTGGAACGTTTTTGGCCCCGGCCCTTCCTGTTGAAGCACCGCATCGCCGTAAACCCAGTAAGGCTTTGGCGACGGTTCTGTGGGCGGAGCGTCGGCGAAGAAAGAAAAACAATGTCCTGGGGGAACGGAGAAAATGCCTTCGACCAGCGTGGACGGCTCTGCCACGGAACCAAACGTCAGGTAGGCCTCGATCGAATCGGGCGAGACTCGCGGCTGAACCAGGCCGCTGGCCAGCAGCGACCGCACTTCGGAGGAAAACAGGAGCGCGCCGCCCGCCACCGCGTAATACAGGGGCTTGATGCCCATCCGGTCACGCGCAAGAAAAATGCGCGCATGGCGGGCCGCTTCTCCCGACGCGCCACATTCGCGCGCATCCCAAATGGCAATGGCGAACATCCCTCGGAGTTCGCGCAAACATTGTTCGCCCCACTCCTCATAGGCGTGGACAATGACTTCCGTATCCGAGCGGGTGCGGAACGAATGGCCGCGCGACTCCAGCGTCCCGCGCAACTGCATGAAATTATAGATTTCGCCGTTGAAAACAACGGCCACATCGCCCGCTTCGTTAAATACCGGCTGGCCTCCACCGGGAAGGTCGATAATGCTGAGGCGGCGCATTCCGAGCGCGGCGAACGGAGCCACCAGAAGGCCCTCGGCATCCGGGCCGCGATGCACAATCGCGCCCATCATCCGGCGCGTGATTTCCTCGGCCCGCTCGGACCTCTGAATTCCCAAGACTCCGCAGATTCCACACATTCGCGTAACTGTACCGTGAAGCAGCCCGCGGTTCCACACTTACCGGAGATGATGTTGCGAACGTGTCTACTAATGCAAATCCAACACGACAAGTTCAGTTCCCGAGTGATGCGTTCCATTCGTGCGAAGAAGAACGGCAAAGAACGCTATTCCCGACTTTTCGACGAACACAGGATGGGTTACAGTTCATGATGCTGGTGTTTCGACGCCCCAGGAGCGCGGAGATATGCGGGGACACGCAAGGCCGGAAGGATCGCTTTCCATTTCCGGACGGCGGCTGCACGCAAAAAGAAAGGGCTGGCTTTCGATTTCATGAATTCGGTCGCGGAAACGCAGTTGGCTTCACAGAACGCGGAACATCGCGGTGGCTTGGAACTTTCCATCGTCATGCCGTGCTTGAACGAAGCGGCGACCGTGGGCATTTGCGTCAAGAAAGCGAAAGAAGCGCTCGAGCAGCATGGCATACGCGGCGAAGTGATCGTCGCCGACAACGGCAGCACCGACGGATCGCAACAAATTGCCGGGGACTATGGCGCGCGCGTTGTGCCCGTCGAGCGGCGCGGCTACGGCAGCGCCCTGCAAAGCGGCATCGGTGCGGCCCTCGGGAAGTTTATCCTGATGGGCGATGCCGACGACACGTACGATTTTTCGCAACTGAACGAATTTGTCGCCAAGCTGCGCGAAGGGTATGACCTGGTCATGGGCAACCGCTTCCGGGGAACGATCCTGCCGGGTGCGATGCCGCCGCTGCATCGTTATCTCGGCAATCCCGTTCTGACGGGGCTGGGGCGGCTGTTCTTCAAGAGTCCCGTGGGCGATTTTCATTGCGGGCTTCGGGCATTTCGCAAGGACGCCATCGAGCGGCTGGGACTGCGGACCATGGGAATGGAATTCGCCAGCGAAATGGTGGTGAAAGCCACGGCCTTCGGCTTGCGCATCACGGAAATTCCCACCACGCTTTCTCCCGACAAAAGAGACCGCGCGCCGCACCTCCGCACCTGGAGCGATGGCTGGCGGCATCTGCGTTTTCTATTGTTGTACAGCCCGCGCTGGCTGTTTCTCTATCCGGGCATTGCGCTGATCGCGATGGGAATCGCGTTGAGTGCGGCGCTCTTGCCTGGGCCAATCAAGCTGGGAAATATCGTGTTTGACGTGCACACACTGTTGTTCGCGGCCATGGCCATTCTGATCGGATTCCAGTCCGTCTTGTTCGCCGCGTTCACCAAGATCTTTGCGATCTCCGAGGGACTGCTGCCAGAAGACCCGCGCCTCACTCGAATGTTCCGCTACCTTACGCTCGAGATCGGCCTCGTTGCCGGCGTCCTGCTGATCCTTGCCGGAGCGGGCGCGTGGGTACTGGGGTTGGAGTACTGGCGCATCCGCCAGTTCGGCGATCTCGACCCGGAAAAAACGCTGCGCATCATGATTCCCGGCGTTGTGTGTTTCACGCTGGGATTTCAGATTGTCCTCTCCAGTTTTTTCCTCAGCGTTCTTGGAATGTCGCGCCGATGAGTGACGTTCAGGAACTTTTCGATCAGTACGCCGCCGCGTACGAGCAGGAATTGTCACACGCCATTGCGCCCTCCGGAGAAAGCCGCGAATATTTTGCCGAGGGCCGATTGGCGTGGCTCAAGCGATGCCTTGAGGAAATGAAGCAACCCATCGCCACGGTGCTGGATTTCGGCTGCGGCGATGGCGCGACGACGCCACTGCTTCTCCAGTCTCTGAATGCAACGCTCGCCGTGGGAGTGGATGTATCCGACAAGTCTCTGGATGTCGCGAGGAAACGCCACGCGACGGAGCGAATCCGCTACGAATCCCCAAACAACTTTCAATCGTTCGGGAAGATGGACCTGGCCTATTGCAATGGGGTATTCCATCACATCCCGCCCGGGAAACGCGCGGTAGCCGTGGCAATGGTCCATCGAGCCTTGCGCGAGGGAGGATTGTTTTCCTTCTGGGAAAATAATCCGTGGAGTCTCGCGACACGCTACGTGATGTCGCGTTGCGCGTTCGATCGCGACGCCATCCTATTGTCTCCGCCCGAGGCGAGAGCGCTGCTGCGGGCGGGCGGTTTTGAGATTCTGCGCACCGATTTCCGGTTCATCTTCCCGCACGCGTTGCGAGCCTTCCGCAAAATCGAGGATTTCGTTTATCGCGCGCCACTCGGAACGCAATATCAGATTCTCTGCCGCAAGATTCGATAAGAGTTCGTCCCATGAGGAGTAGTGACGCAGCCAGTGAAGCCGGCGCCACGAAACAACGCAGAATTCTAGTGGGAATGTCCAGCCAGAATATGCCCCACACGCAGGAATTGATCGCGCAAACGGATGCGGGGGATGCCGAGTTTCCGCGAGCAATACCAACCCAGGAGCAATCGCGCGGCCATCGCAAAACAGACAAGAAAAATCGACGCGCACAGAAAGGCAAAGGATTCCCGCTCAAGCAACAGCGTCCAATCGATCGATTCTTCCCAGGACGGCCAGATAAAATCAAGCCCCCCGCGCAAAGCCCGCCCGACAAACGGAATTCGCGTGAGACGGATGTGCGCCAGATGCTCATAGGTGTAGGACTGGGGATAGTTGGGAATCGATTGCGTCGCGGCGCGAAACGTGGCGGGGTCTTTCATGTCCATCCGCGTCACAAAATGTCCATCCGGAAGCCGCGGCATGAAATGGTACGAGGGATCGACAATGATCCAGCGATCGCCAAGCAACACCTCCACAACAACATGCTTGCTAAGACCACGCTCGTCCAATAAGAGCAGCCGCCGCGCACGCAGGCCGCTGCTTCGGGCAAGATTCACGAACGCGTTCGTCGCTGTGCCACACACTTGCAGAAGCTGCCGGATGTTGAGCGTATCTTCCGGATTGCGATCTTCCAGCCCGGATGGTTCATCCACGCTACGCCGCGCGGGGCCATGCGCCATCCATTGCAATATCGTTTCGATTCGTTGTTGCGGGCTGGCGGAAGCGGGAATAATCGCGTCGGAAAAACCCCTTAAATAACTGCGCGTCGAAAATTCCCACACACCGGAATAAAAAACGGCCACCAGGGAAACGGCCAAGAGCGCGTTGACGACAAACCAGCTTGCCCGAATGATCGAATGACTCTTCATCCTTCGCGCCGCTCCCCGATCACTTCCCCGTACACAGCTTCCATTTGAGCAAGAGGCTCGGCCCAACCGAGCGAACTTGCAACCACCCGGCATCCTTCGCGCAAACGCGCGGCGAGTGCGGGATCGTCCAATATTTGCGCCAGTCCCGCCTCGATCGCCGCACAATCGTGAGGCACGACTAGGCCCGCGCGCTGGTTCACAATCGGCGCGATTCCGCAGCGATCGGTGACTAGAACCGGAGTGCCGCAAGCAACCGCTTCCGCAGCCGTGTTGCCGAAATTCTCATTCTGCGAAGGCAAAACAAACACATCCGCGTCCCGGTANNGCTTCCAGACGCTGGCGGAAACCATCCCCTTCATCCGGTCCCGCCATCACCAGCACGGACCCTCGGGATCCATTCCCGCGCTGGTTCCAGCGAGAAAACGCCTCCAGCAGCACATCCGGACTCTTTTTTGATACTAGACGTCCCAGGAACAATACAACTTTCACATTTCCGGATATGTTCCACTTGTTACGGAACCACCCAGCGGTCGGAAACTGACTCGGAATCTCGATTCCGTTTCGGCGGACCACAATCCTGGCGTCCTCGATCCCGCCTTCCAGAAGCTCCTGGCGCTCCTGCTCGGATGTGGCGATCACGCGGCTTGCTCCCTTGAGCAGACGGCCGCCGAGCGTGTCGTGATAGAAACGCTTCATTCGCAGGCTGCGAGCAATCGGCAGAAACATTCCCATGGGCTCCACGAGATAGGGCCGCGCCATTCGGCGGCACGCGCTCGCGACGCGCGGCCCAAGCAAATCATACAGGCCAAAAATGTGCGCGACGTCATAGTCGCCAAGCCGCTCACGGCAGAACGCGGCGCTCCCTGGATTCCAGGTCAGGGAACGATATCGGCCGAGCGTTCGAAGATAAATCGCTTCCACGCCGTCTTCCCTGGCTTCGAATCCCCAGCGGCCGGGAATCACTCCGGCAATTTCCCGTTGCGTGGAATCGAACCCCAGATCGGCGGTCAGGACCGTCACGGCATGGCCAGCATGAGCCATGCCACGGGCAATCGCCTTTACTTTAACCGTTGGACCGCCCTTGTCAAGAAAAGGGTAGTAGGCTTGCGTTACATGCAGCAGGCGCATAGGCACACGAAACCGGGCACGCAATCGCCCGGGAAAAGGTTTAAGAAAGTTGTTCCCGGCCATAAATTATACATCGGAGGAATAATTTCGCCCGGAAAGCTTCGGAATTCATTCCAATTGGACAAATGCATTGTTCAGGATCCGCGACAGGCGGGATTGAAATTGTTCGAAGGAAAATGTTTTCGCAAGGCGATCCTTTCCTCGCGCGCCCATTTCCTTGGCCCGGCCGGGATTGCCCAGAAGAGATTCAAGCGCTTGCGCGAGGCGCTGGGCGTCCCCATGCGGCACGAGCAAGCCCGTCACACCGTCCTCGATAATATCGGGAATTCCACCGTGCGCTCCGCCGATCACGGGTTTGGCGCAGGCCATGGCCTCCAGAAATACGAGCCCAAACCCTTCGCCGCGGCTGGGAAGAGCGAAGATTTCGCAGCTTGCGTAACAGGCGAAGAGTTGATCGGGCGTCAAGCCATGCAAAAAGCACGCACGTTCCGAAACACCGAGATTGCGAGCAAGCTGTTCCAATCTTGGCCGGTCGTCTCCGTCGCCGACCAGCACTAGAAATGTGTCCGGCGCCGTTTTGAGCACGCGCGGGAGAGCGGCAATCAACGTGTCCGCCCCTTTATATTGCTCGGCGGAATTCCATCTGCCAACCGTCAAAACAATTCGGCCAGTTTCAGGAAATCCAGGCGGAGGCGAGAGCGGAACCGACGAGGCAGCGCGCGCTTCAAATTCAGGGTCGAGGCCCCACGGGAGAAGCTGAGCTTTGCCGGGAAGAATTCCCTGCTCGGAAATCAAATGCCGCACCGTATCCGCGCTTGGCCCGATGACCATATCCGCGCGGCGCAGCGCAGCGCCGCGCGGCCAGCCGAGCGGTTGCCACACTTCCACGCCGTGCGTAAAGACAATGGAGCGCATTTTCCCGCCACATTGATTCATGGCCCACACGATGGGTGCCAAATGCGGATGAAGCGCGATCGCAAGAACCGGTTTGCGGCCCGCCGCGCGCAATGCGGCAAGAACGAATTCAGCTTTGTTCCCCGCATAGCCGGAAACGGAATATCCCAGCGAGCCAACGCGCAGGGCGTGCAATCCCCGCAGATCGCTGAGGCTCAGGAAACGGACAGCCATGCCGCGATCCGCGGCAAATTTCGCTGCAACGGCGGCAACGTGGCGGCCGGCGCGTTGAACGCCACCCTCCGAAAGCACGGCCGTGAATAATCCGACGATGAAGCTCATTCGAGTAATGCGGCTGGCCCGTTGGGTCGCCGATCCATTCCACGCGTCGCGCGCGGAAAGGATCTTTCTTCGCGCGGCACAGGGTTGCTTCGTTTTTGAACGCCGGAAGCGCGTCCGCTTTTCGGGAACATCGGAAGAGTCTACAACACGCCGGGCAACCGCGACATGGGAGTGCGATGCAATTCGTAACGCCAACATCATGACTCCCTATGCGGCCATGCGATTTACTGGTACGCTCACCGTCTGTATTGCAAGGCGAAAGGGATCGGAACGTGATTGGAAATTCGAAACGTATTTTGCTGACAGGCGGGGCCGGGTTCATTGGCTCGCATGTGGCGGAGGCTTTGCTCCGCAGGCACGTTCACTTAAGCATTGTGGACAACCTCGACGAGTTTTATTCCCCTGCGTGGAAAAAAGCGAATCTCGAAACCATTCGAAAAATTGGACCCTTCGACTTTTTCAACCAGGATATTTGCGCAATCGACCCGATGAGGGAAATCGTCGCCGGCATTCGGCCGGATGCGATCGTTCATCTTGCGGCGCGGGCCGGCGTCCGCCCGTCGATCGAGCAACCGCGGCTCTACGAGCAGGTGAATGTGGGCGGCACGGTGAATGTGCTAGAACTGTGCAAGGAATTCCAGGTCTCGCGGCTGATTTTCGGATCATCGAGTTCCGTGTATGGCGCGAACAGCCGCGCGCCATTTTCCGAAAGCCAATCCGTCTTGCGTCCCATTTCGCCGTATGCCGCCACCAAACTCGCCGGGGAATTGTTCTGCCATACGTACGCGCATCTTTACAAATTGCCTGTGGTCGCCCTGCGGTTCTTCACCGTGTACGGACCACGGCAGCGGCCCGACCTCGCCATTCATAAGTTCACCGCCCGCATCGAAGCCGGAAAGCCGCTCCCCATTTTCGGAGACGGAGAAACGGGGCGCGATTACACTTACGTGGATGACATTGTGGCGGGAGTTCTGGGAGCGCTCGATTACGATTTCGCATCCGCTGATTCTTCATCGGGCGGAACACCCTTCGAAATCTGCAATCTTGGCAACTCCCACCCCGTAAAACTTTCCGAACTGGTTGGCATGATCGAACACGCGACAGGAAAGAATGCGATCGTTCAGCGGGAAGCTCCACAACAGGGCGATGTGCCCCTGACGTGGGCCGACATTGCAAAGGCCGGAAAACTGCTCGGCTACCGCCCGCAAACCACGCTGGAGCAAGGCCTCAAGAACTTTGTCGCGTGGTATCGCGCCGCGAAACCGAGCCTACGTGCATAGGTAGCGCCCAACTACCTCGATTCCACTGGCGCGGAAGTGGAGCCGCCCCTCCCACGCCGGCGATCGAGCGCGTTCGCAAAAATTGCGCGCATCTCGACGCCGTTGCGGTCCCACGTGTATGCGCTGGCGGTCACCGCGGCTTGCGCGGCCATGCTCTCCCGCTGATCAGGATGCTCGTAGAGCCATCGAATCCGCGCAGCAAGGCCCGCCACATCGTTGGGATCTTGAAGGATCAAACCATCCACTCCGTCGGTCATGATTTCCGCGGTTCCGTTGGTCGCGGTCGTGATCACAGGCAAGCCACAGGCCATGGCTTCAGCGGGAGGCTGCGCAAACGTGTCTTCGAGAGATGGGCCAAGGTAGACATCGGCTGCGCCGTAATACCATTGAACATCCGCGCGAGACGGGCAGAATTTCACTTTCCCTTCCAGGCCCAGTTCTCGAATCCGGCTTTGATAGGGGGCCGAATCGTCCTTGCCCGCAACCACAAGCACCAGCGAAAGATCCTTCAGTTGCGCGAGCGCTTCGATCGAAGCGACGAGGCCCTTCTTCTTCCAATCGTTGCCGACCATCACCAGGGCAAACGTATGTTCCGCAATGCCAAGCTGCCTGCGAACCTCCGGCCGGTTACGAAGCCTCAATTCCCTGTTGAAAATCTTCTGATCGAGACCGATGTAGACGATCGGAAACGGGCCTTCGATTCCGTAATGCCGCTTCAAATCGTCCGCCGTCTTTTTTGCGATCAGAATTAAGCCTGTATTCGGATTCGTGTACATGCGGCGTTCGAGAAAAATAATCAGCCGATAGTATAGCCACCGATGAAGCAGCCGAGGCCAGAAACGCAGCGGACTTCCGCGGAACCGCAATTCATGCGCCGACATGCGGACAAATTCCGCAAACACAATGTGCACGGAGATCAGATCCGCATCCCAGCAATTCGTTCCCGCCGTGTAAACCAGATCGGGCCGCAGCCCGCGCACGCGCGCGTCCCACCAGCGCCAGATGTGGTTGGCGGCAAGCCACCAAAGAAAATTTAGAATATGCGGCCCCGGAAGCGCGGGGATTCGATGCCACTTCATGCGTGTGAGGTCCACGTCCTCGACACGCTGGCTGTAAATATGAATTTCATATTCCGGGGGCAGACGGGTGATCCATTCGGCGATGCGCCGCTCGGTTCCGTGGCGCTTATCGATGAAGGGAGAAACAATCGCTATCCGGATGCGTGGCATTCGTTTGAAAGGCTCTCCTTAGGGGCCAACCTGCATGATTTCACACCAGCGCTCGAGAACAAACAAATTCCAGATACGCGACCAACCGACGGCGCCCTCCGACCGCTGATAGCGATCCCAGAGACGATTCACGGCCGCGGGATTCAGAACACCTGTGCGGCGCAGGCGGTCCGGCGCAAACGTTTCCTTCAGCACGTCACGCAAATCATGCGATAACCAGCGCTGAAAGGGGAACGTGAACGTACGCTTGGGGCGAGAGGCCAAATCCGCCAATAACGCGGGCGGCAGAAAAGCCTTCGTGGCATCGAGCAGGAGCCGCTTCTGGCTCATGCGAATACTCGCGGGAACGGGAAGCAGAAACTCCACCACGCGATGATCTAGAAAAACGGGCCGCACTTCGATGCTGGAGGCCATGCTCATGGCGTCCAGATCGCGCAACAGGCGCGGCTCCAGGTGCGTGTGAATGTCCATGAACGCGAGGCGCTCGCGGAGGCCTTCGTTCTCCACCTGCTTCGCCCAATACTCCAGATGATTGCGTGCTTCCGCGGGATGGCCCTTTGATGCAAGCGAAGGGGAAAGCAACTCATCCACGTCCCGGTCAAGGAACAACACCTTCACGGCAAGCTGCGCAGCCACAAACGGGTCGCCGGCCCCAATCAAGTAGGAGAGTTTTCTCCAGCGAAACGGAAACGCGCTCCGGTCGAGCAAACGTCCGAATGGAACTGCCGGAAACGGCTTGGCCCAGCGCGCAACCGTGTTGAACCGTTCGAACCAGGCAAGCGAATCATATCCGCCAAACAGCTCGTCGCCACCCTGTCCCGAAAGGGCGACTTTGAATCCGGCTTCCGCTCCCAATTTCGAAATCCAGTAGGAATTCAATCCGTCCACCGATGGTTCGTCCAGCGCCCATACGGCGTGGTCGAGGTCCGCTTCCACGCGCCCCGCGTCGAGCGTCACGACCTCGAGCGGAATGCCGAGCGCTTCCGCCGTGCGCCGGGTCAGATGGCTTTCATCGAATTCGGTTTCGCCGAATCCCACGGTCATCGCCGAGAGGTTCCGCGCTCCGGCGGCTCGCGCGAGCGCGCCAAGGCAAGCCGAATCCGTGCCACCGCTCAAGAACATCAGCACGGGCACGTCCGAGACGAGATGGTTTCGCATTGCGTCGAGCAGGACTTCCGAGAAATCCGCCGCGAGACGATCGATTGATGCCGGCGGCAAGGAACGGGCGGAAAGCGACCAATACGCCTGCGTTCGCCATTGTCCGTCTTTCCAAACACCAATATGGCCAGGCGCCAGCGGAGTGACTCCGCGAATGGCGGACCATGGTGGAGGAATATGCCCGAGTTGAAGAAATGCGCGCAGTCCGGACGGGTCAAGCTGGCGAGGCACGAGACCGGAAGCAAGGAGCGTTTTGATTTCGGAAGCAAAGACGAGCTGCCCGCCGGACTCGTGCACGTAAAGAGGCTTGATGCCCAGACGGTCGCGGCCGAGAACCAGTTTGCGCTCGCGGACATCCCATATGGCGAAGGCAAACATGCCACGCAATTTTTCGACGAAGCGCTCTCCATATTCCAGGTAGAGATGAAGAACAACCTCGGTGTCCGATGTGGTGCGGAAAGAATGGCCCCGGCGTTCGAGTTCGACGCGCAATTCACCGGCGTTGTAGCATTCGCCGTTGTAGGTGATCCAGGCCTGTCCATCGGGGCTGGACATGGGCATGTGGCCGCGTTCGCTCAGGTCGATGATGGAGAGGCGGGCGTTCACCAGGAGACACGATGCGAATTCCTGGATGCCCTGGCTGTCCGGGCCGCGATGCTTCATGGAAAGGGCCATGCGGTCCGCGGCCGGACGCAACGAATCGTCTGGGTGGGTGGTCGCAATCCCGGCAATGCCGCACACGCCGGTTATTTTCCGATCAGCGCGAGTCGCCAGCGGGGCGCTCCGCGCAAGTGTTTGGGAATGGGGACGGGCTGTGGCATTTGCGCGAGTTTGGGAAGACGGTACAACACACCAATCATGAGCCACAAATACGCGTTATTCACATAGTTCTGGTAGGTACCTAGAGTCAGGTACATAAGCAGGACGAGAGCCACCACCGCATACCACCAAATGGCAAAACCCAACGGAAAATATACGGTTTCGCGAAGATTTCGAACGACCTTCCATCCCTGCCATAACAGCACCGAAACCCAAATCAACCAAAGAATCGGACCAAAGATTCCCATTTCGACGATGAGGGCGCCGTAACCACTTTCCACCCCATACTGCGGCAACGACTGGTTCAATAAGCGATCGACATATTGCATCCCCAGCGAAGACATTCCAGTGCCATGTCCGGTGAGCACATCTCCTTCTGAGAGAGCCTGCATGAGATTTTGTGTTGGGTAATTCCAGCCTCTGCCCACGAGTTCGGAGCCTTCGCCGCTTACTGAAAGCGTTTGCGTGAAGAAAGACCAATTCGCGCCGATAATCGTGGGGAATATTTCAACCATGAGGATCAAACCAAATCCACCAACCAGGAACCCCCGGCGCAGTGCCTTTACCAGGCGTTGTCCCTGCCCCCACCTCCACGGGGCGCCCCACAGAAATGCGGAGGTCATCACAAAAGCGCTGCCAATCACGAAGACGAATGGGGTGCGAGTCCCCGTGATCATAACGGCGACGGTAACGACTCCTATTCCCCAGAACCCATACTTGGCTCCCGGCTTGCGGCTAAGCAAAAAGTAACCCTGGGCGCCCATCGCAAAAATCCAAAGCATGATCAAGTAGAAGGAGAAACGGCCCGCGCTGACGAACACGGAACTCGGGGCAAATACCGCCTCATGCGTTAATGGCGAGTAACGTGTTAAATGCGATAATCCATAGATTTCCTCCGGAGTATCCTCCGGCGTGAGAAAGCTCACCCCCAGCACCGATTGGGCAATCCCCAGCCCGGCAACCACGATTCCCGAAATCAAACTCACTTTGAGAAGAAGATCCAAGTCCTCCGGGCGCCTCAGCATCGCGTAGCCGAGAAACATCAGCGGAACGTAGTAGAAATAGAGCTTCAGGCCCAACAAACCATACAGTACGTTCGGGGAGAATGGATTGAACACCTGGATGAATGCTAGCGCAAAAAATATTCCGAGCGGAACCAGAAAAGGAGCCTTAAAAAAATCCACTTCCCTCCGGCGTTTTGCGAAATAAAACGAAAAATAGGCAACGGTAACCAAAAAGTCCTTGGCAAAATATACGAGCATGCTGTTGCCAAGATACTTGCGGGCAAGGTCCTCGAACAGAACCCAAACCAAGAATAGAAGAACGCCACTGCGCCAATCGTTAAGAATATGAACCACGAGCGCGACGATAACCAAGACGAGCCCGAACATGACTAAATTCTGGTCGGAGCCGGCGACAATCCATACTGCCATTTCCCATATGAGGACAAGGACAATGATGCCCATGACCGCAGCCTTAATCTGCCGATTCCCTCTATGAGATCCTGCGGTAGTTAGCTGCATTTATTTCATTCCCATCATAGTATGCCATCCTCACACTTGGGCTGAGAAATACAAACGGAGAACAATCGTATTTGTGTTCGGTCCACTGTTCAAAGCCGGGGTTCGCTCCCCAAAAAGATTTTAGATTCGAGCAGCCGGCGACGTACGCTGGCTGTGCGAGCTTCCGTGAATTCGGCTACCCAATAGGAGTAGGTCAGCAATAACATCGCAATTCCCAACGCATACGCCAAATGCAATGAATCGGGTTGCCAGTTTCCATGAGGGGCCAGCAAACCTCGCAACAACAGCAACATCGGCATATGAGTCAGATAGAGCGTATAGGAAAAACCCGCCAGTTTTTTAGCCCCATAAGCGTAAGCCGGTGAGGCATCCTCTCTTGATCCAAGAAGTAATGTGTACAGCCAGAGCGCAAAACCAAACGCGACAAGGTAGTCGGTCAGCAGGTCCGGCGAAAGGTGGTGCCTGCGACTCCATGCCAGGCAGGCAATAAAGATCACTCCGCCAACTAACGGCAACGTCAGCGAACGCGACCTGACTTTCGTGGCTCGCTGGAGGCGTCCCACAAGAGTTCCCGCCAGCCAGATCGGAAAGTAAAAAACGATTAGCGCACCGACAAACCATAAAAGCAATAGAGCGAGGCCCGCGTACAGAATACGCAATCGAATTTCCACACATGTGGCAGCCACAAGGATCAGGGCAGGAAATACGAGGTAGTACCAGAATTCGTAACTCAGGCTCCAAAGCGGAGTATTGGAACCGAACGCAGGAGAAATAATACTTTGCAGATAGAAGAAATTTTCAAAAAAAATGGGAACCGTTGAACGCAAAGCGACGCTCGGGCCATAAAATTTATACAGACCATCGTAATAGATCGAGGCCGCTTGCGGTATCCTCATCCCGATTCGATCCCAGACAGCACCCAGAACGAGCGCCGGAAACAAAACCAAATGCAGCCGAGTTACACGACTCAAGAGATAGGTTCGCCATGACCACCGCCCATTTCCCACGGATACCAGCACGTTCGTACCGATGAAATACCCGCTGAGAACAAAAAAAACCATGACCGCCTGGTGCCCATAGCCGGTGAACGCATAAAGAGCCATCAAAAAAATGGACTTGCCGGCGAGTTGGGGATAATCCACGAAAAACAGGCCCCGCAAGTGATACAGCAACACAGCAACGGCCGAGACACCCCGGATGGCGTCCAAATGGACGGACGTACGCTTCGCCAGTCGGGAATCCTTAGTCAATAGTCCCTTTCAAGAATAATCCTCAGGGTCGAATCCATGAAATGCTTTATTTTTTCGCCAATTGGACAGCTCTCACCAGGCTCTCAACGTACTCACGCGGCGACCATGTCTCCATCCGCTGGCGGGCCCCAGCCGCCATCCTGGCACGTTTTTCGGAATCCGGCAAAATTTCTCCGAGAATTGCAGCCAGTCTATTCACGTCTCCCACCGGGAATATGTAGCCATTTTCGCCCGTATGCACCAGATCGAATTTTGCGCCCACTCGATCGCTAATCGCAACCGGCAAACCGCAAAGCATGGCTTCGTTGACGACCAGTCCGAACGGCTCATAGTGTGAGGGGAGTACAAGCAAGTCCGCGGCGCGATATACAGATGGCAGTTGAGACTGATTCATAAACCCGAGGAATCGTACGCGATCCGCGATCCCCAACTCCAATGCCCTTTGCTCGAGACTGGCCCGCAGCGGGCCGTCACCCGCAAAGGCAAGATAAGAATCCGGAACATCTGCCCGGAAAAAAGCTTCCAGCAAGTCGTTTGGCCCCTTCCAAGGTTGAAGCTTTGCGCAGAAAAGTACCACTGATGAGTGCGCGGGGATTTGCAGAGCGGCGCGTGCGTCTTCCCGGCTTACTTCCGCGGCTTTTCTCGTCCACCAGTCGTTGTCCACCACATAGGGGCTCAGCACGATCCGGCTTTCGCGAAATCCCAGAGCAATTAACTGCTGGAAGGAACCCGAGGACATCGTCAGCAGCATTTTTCCAAGTGAGAGTATGCGCCGGACATAGAATTTCTTAAATCGAAGCTTCCATTTCGATTGAGCCCTCCAACTCCTCAGCGAGTGGGCCTCGGTGGTAAACAGTATGGGAATGCCATATCGTTTCGCGGCGAAGATTGCGATCCATGCGCTCGCATAAAAGTAGCCGCTTACAAAAACCACTTCAAACCGCCCATCGCGTATCAATCCCCACAGACCGGGATTAATCAAACCAAAGAAACGCCCCAGGCCTGGCCGGAGAGAACGGTTCGGAACATGCACCCAGGAGTACCCTTCGAGTGGCGACGTATCCCAGGAAACCGTGACGCCAAAATCCGGGTCCAATCCAGGCTCCGCCCCTTGCATACTGCAATAAGCGACCAATAATTCTATTCGCGAGTCCAAGGCTATCTGGCGAAAAACCGGAGAGGAATACTGAACAACGTGGGAGCCCACAAGCAATAGCCGAGGCCGCGCATCGGAAGAATGCCGCCGGGCCATCCCTCTTTCACTCACGCCACCGCTCATGACCGCCATTGTTTGACGATAGCACAGTCGATTGGGCTAATCATCCAAATCGCCTTCGAATTCTAAACCCGCAGTTGCAAAACCTCGGCAGCATATGGCTAATCGCATTTGGAAATGAGATGATTGGATGTATGTCAAAACAAAATTCTTTTGACGTTCGGTCCAATCTTCGCTACGCCAGACGCATGATTAGCCGCCGCTGGCAAGGTCAGCCTCGCGTCTGCCCTTATTGCGGACCTTCGAGCGCAGTAAAGCTCGTGCGGCGAAAGAAATTGATCGTTGAAATCCTGCAATGCCAAACCTGCCATTTGTGGTTTCGCTGGCCGGCCGACACGCCACATGAGCATGAGTCCCACTATCAAGAGGAATATGCCTCGGATTCCCCACAGGTCATGCTTCCCGGAACCGATAAATTGAATTTACTCAAAAACACAAATTTCGTCGGATCCCCGCAGGATATCAACAGTAAGATTCGAGTGCTGCAAGCTTTGCGCCCGGGAGGGCGTGTCCTCGATTTTGGCTGCTCCTGGGGCTACGGAACGTATCAGCTTCGCCAAAGTGGTTTCGACGCTGTTGGCTTTGAGATATCGAGACCGCGCGCGAAGTATGGACGCACAAATCTGGGTTTGCATATTATCGACTCCACCGATGAACTGGCAAAGTTGCCGGAAGCAAGTTTTGATATTGTCTTCTCCAACCATGTTGTCGAACATCTTCCTGACATCGGCGCAACGTTTACCCAGCTCACACGGCTGCTGAATCGAGACGGATTCGTATTCCATGTTCTTCCCAACTTTATGGGAAAACTGGCGCGCTCGGGATACTGGGTGAAATGGATCGGGGAAGACCATCCAATCGCTCCGGCAATGCCGTTCTTTGATTTCGCCATGCCACGCGCCGGACTGACAAAACCGATCTTCGGATCGGATCCGTTCGACGATCGAATGGCCCATGCGCTGAAAAACCAATCCACTGAAAGCCTTTCGACGGAAGGTGACGAATTACTTGTATTCGCCCATAAAAACACTTCCTGAGAAGCCATTCGTCCGATCTCGGATTTATTTTAAGGCGGATTTTCGCACTCAAATTCGAGTAGTTGCATCCGCTGCCACGACTTTGCCCTCGGCCGAAACTTTATCCCTGGAATGCAATTCCTCCGCAAAACGTCCGGCGATCGGGGCCCACGATAAGTATTTTTCATGAGTCTTGCGGCTGCGCTCGGCAAGCGTTCCGCGCATTTCATTGTCCGAAAGGACAGTCGCCAGCGCGCCCGCAAGAGCTTCGCGGTCACCAAGCGGGACGGCAAGGATGCCCGCTTCCGTGATGGGCCATGCAGTCTCTGGCCCCGCGTAACAGACAATGGGCAAACCACAGGCGATCCCGGCAATCGCACTTCCGCGCCGGCTCGAAATCTGTCCGCGCACGAACAACAGTACATCGGCGCGGGCCAGGGCTTGCTGGACCTCGATCGGCGAAAGAAGTCCCAGAGATTCAATCTCCAGGTTCACGCCAGCCAACTCGGATCGGAGGCTCGGTTCAGCCTCGCGTGACCCTCGGCCAAAAAGGAGCAAGCGGATAGCCCCCACTGAATTGCAGACACGCTTTAGTACAGCACCGATGTCCGCAACCTCGATCAATGCCTGGTATCCACCGGTTATGCCATACACCGCGACGGTCTTAACCTTCGGAGAGTCGGCGCGAATCGCGGGCATCTCTTCGGGGAAATTTGCTCCTACCGGTATGAAGACCGCCTTTTCATTGTGCGGAGGCAGCCAGGACATTTTGTCAATGGGAACCGTGAAGATGGCCAAATCCGAAAGCGCATAAAGCTGGCGCAACACGCGAAGATGACAATACTCACGGGCCTTGCCAACGACTCCCTTCCCAGGAAATGGCGAGAAGTCGTGAAAAACGACACCGGGGCGAGCGTCGCATTGCCGCAGGACATCGAGAACGCGGGGCGCACGCAGGGGAAATCCCCGGCGCGACCAGGCCAGCGTCGTGAACTGCAGGAAAACCCAGCGGTCGCGCCAAGCCGCGGCTGCTTCGCGCAACTCATCGAGTGCGTCACGCCATCCTTTTTCAGCCCAATGAACCGTCACGAGTTCGAAGGAAAGTCCGCGCGCAGGACCAGCTTCCCTCAGCCTTTCGCAATAATCCTTCACGCCGTCCACGGGCTCGTCCCGCCATCCGAGGAGCAGTACGACCGGTTCCGGGTTCATTTCGCCACCGTTTGCGGCACAGCCAGCAAGTGCAGTTCATCCATGGATTTCAGGGCATATCCCATCCGCTCAAAATGCTCCCGAATCAACATCTCATTGGCTTTCGAATGCAGCTCACAAACAATCAGGGGATGGCGAGATTCCAGCAGCTTCTCTGCGCCACGAAAGACCTCGACTTCCGCGCCTTCCACATCACACTTAATGACATCCGGGGCGGGCGCCCCGCGCACAAATTCATCCAGCGCGATGCATTGCGTCGGGGTTCCCTTGGATCCGCCTTCGCCGGCAACAAACTTCCCGACTCCACGATCCGGGGAAGAAATATCCGAGGTAACAAAATTAACCGGTCCGCTCACCGACCAAATGCCGGCCTCGACCACCGTCACATTCTTGAAACCGTTTCGCTCGATGTTGCGACGTAAGCGGTATGCGATTTCAGGGTCCGGCTCGAAACTGAATACTTTCCCCGTGCCCCCGACAAGCCGCGCGGCCAACAACGAAAAGAAACCGATATTGGCCCCAAGATCGTAGAACACCATGCCGGGTTTAAGCCGCTCCGCCAGGACATCCCGAACCGGGCGCTCCACATCGCCAAGAAGATAAGACTGGCCGGTTCGTGGATTAAGCTCGATCCACAATCCCTTGCCGGGCCCTTGTTCGACGCGCGCCCACACTTTCTCATTCGCGGGAAGAACTCGATGGCTGAACCGGTGGATGAGATTCCCAAGAAGCGGAACCTTTCGAATGGAACGCAAGGAAGCGGGCAATCCCAGCAGGAAACGGCCCAGCCATTTACGAGTCACGGACATGCTATTTTTCCACCAGATAAGAACCGATTACGAGCGCGTCCATCCCGGAACTGAAAAAGGTACGAATCGCATCGGTCGGCGTGTTCACGATCGCTTCGCCGCGTAGATTGAATGAAGTGTTCATGAGGACGGGCACGCCCGTACGCTTGCCAAATTCGTCGATCAGTCTCCAATACAGCGGCTCGATTTCCTTTTCCACCGTTTGCGGGCGCGCGCTTCCATCGACGTGCGTGACCGAAGGAATAATATCGCGCTTTTCGGGACGCACCGGATTCGTGAGAATCATGAATGGAGAGTCGCAAGCGTATTCGAGATATTCGGCCGCCACTTCTTTCAACATCGAGGGAGCAAACGGGCGCCACCATTCACGAAACTTGACCGCGTTGTTCACCTTGGCGTTCATTTCCGGATCCCGCGGATCGGCCAGAATCGACCGGTGGCCGAGGGCGCGCGGGCCGAACTCCATTCGCCCTTGAAACCAACCGATGATTTTTCTGTTCGCGAGGAGTTCAACGGAGGATGAGACGACATCGCCAAGCTTCGTCGCGCGAAGTTTGTAGGTACGCAGCGTTTTTTCAATTTCCGCGTCGCAAAATTCGGGACCGAGATAGGCATGTCGGAGCGGCTTCATCGGCAGCCGCCCGCCGCCATCCAGGTAAGGCGCGAATACGGCGCCCAGCGCCACGCCATCGTCCGAAGCCGCGGGCTGCACAAACATATTGTCGACAATGCCCGACGCCTGAATTTTTCCGTTCGCTTTCGAATTGAGCGCCACGCCTCCCGCAAGGCAAACGTTGCGGCAGCCTGTCTTTTCCATTGCCAACTTCACCAAAGACAGCATGGCGGACTCGCAGGCGTCTTGCACGGCAAAGGCAATGTTCTTGAAACTCTCGTCGATTTCGCTTTCAGGCGTTCGTTCGGGACCCAAACGCCTGGCGATGGCGGAAATACCGTTTTGGCGTTCGAGTAGAAGCGGGGCGTTGACGCGATAAATCTCGCGATCCAGCGAAATAAATTCGTTCAGATTCACGCCGGGGCTTCCGTACGGCGCGAGCCCCATGACCTTCCATTCATCGCTGTTGGGAACGAATCCGAGGTATTGCGTGAACTGCGCATAAAACAGTCCCAGCGAATTCGGCCACGGAATCGTGAGCACATGATCGAGTCTGCCGTCATGGCCATGCCAAATCGAACTCGCTTCCCAAGCACCGCGCCCATCCATCACCACGACGGCGGCATTATCGAAGCCTCCGTAGGAGTACGCGCTGATGGCATGAGCCAGATGGTGGTCCACAAAACGCATTTGCGCCTTGGTCTGACCGAAATGTTGCGTAAAGAGTTTGAATCCGCCATTTTGATGGGCCATGCTCGCGTACAGCAGCGAAGAATTCAAGGCATTGAGATAGGTAAAGGGATATTGGCCGCGCAAGAAACACTTCAAGTCCGTGGCAAATACTTTGCCGGGCGACGGCCAGCCCTGACAGATGAAATCGAGCTGGTCGGGACCGACCTTCGCAAAATCCAGGCACGCGCGAATGGCATTGTGCGGAAAACCGGCATCGTGCTTGACGCGGCTGATGCGCTCCTCCGCCACCGCAAATAACAATTCACCGTCACGCGCAATGCAGGCCGAAGAATCGTGCATCCGCGAATAATTAAATCCCAGGGTAATCACTGATCGATTGCCTTCGATTTCAGTCCGCAACACCACGTCATCGGCGTGCCTTCCTCCGTCATCTCTATTACCGAAGCTCCCGCACTTGGAACTATGTAGAATCGCATAGCGCGAACGGCGTTTCTAGTCGATAAAATGAACATGTGTGCTGGCTGTCATTTTGACAATAACATTCACCATCCCTATTCGCTTGCGTATTTCCGAGGCAATATATACTTGGACAAGGAACGCTCGGCGCGAAGACACTGTGGCATACTGACATGAGTTGTGTTTCATGAAAGAGCGCTTCAGCAAAGAGAGAGCCACGAATTGAAATACGCCGTCCTCAATTTGCCTTACACGGGCAGTCCTCTCGATTACCGAAGCGATCTCTCCCCTTCCAGGCTTCATCCGATTCATGCCTGGCTGGGAAGGAGGCCTGTTCTCGCCCAGCATACGGCGGAAGAACACGCGGCGCTTGAACGATGGGCGACCGGACGCTCGATCATCGTCGAAATTGGCGTTGCGGAAGGCGTCTTGGCAATGGCGCTACGTAGGCGAATGGCTGCCGATGGAACGCTGTATTTGATTGACCCATTCCATCTGAGCCGCATTCCCATTTTCAATTTTACGAAATTGGCGGCACATCGGGCTGTTGGGAGCGTTCCCCGAGGGAAGACAGTCTGGATTCAAAGTTTCAGTTTCGAAGCATCGCGATCCTGGAATACTCCGATCGACCTCTTGCTGATCGACGGAGACCACACGGAAAAGGGAGTTCGGCGAGATTGGGAGGAATGGAGCCCTTTTGTTGCGCCGGAAGGCATTGTTATTCTTCACGATGCGCGGCTTTTCCCAGGCGGCTGGACAACTCCAGACTATGGCCCAGTGAGGCTTGTAGACGATTTATTCAGGCGCCAAACGATTCCGGGCTGGAGGATCGCCGAAGAAATTCATTCTCTGGTTATCGTGAAGCGGGAGAAGTAACGTCTTTCTCCTGATGAATGTGCCCAGCCGCGAGATTGAAAACGTTTTCCAATTGAACCGCGACGCGATCCCACGAGTATCGCCTCATGGTTTCCTGTCCGGCGAGGCCGAGCTGTGCGCGAAGGCTGGGCGAATGGATCAGTCTTTCGGTCGCCGACACGAACGCCGCCGCGTCGGCGGGCTTCACGAGGAGGCCATTGTAGTCGTTTTCGACGACGTCCTTCATGCCGCACGTTTCGGTGGTCACAACCGGCATTCCCGTAGCCATGGCCTCCAGCAATACAATCGGCAATCCCTCGAACAATGAAGGGAACGCGAAAATGTCATGCCGCGCGTAGAGGGCGGGCATGTCCTTCCTGGAAACAAACGGGAGTACGTCCAACCGATCCCGAACCGACGGCGGGAAGAATTGCTTCACGGTTTTCTCGCTCACGGAACAACCGGCAATCGTCAGCCGCACTTGCGGAATGCGCATCGCGAGTTCCTCAAAACCATCGCGAAGATAGTAAACGCCTTTGTGATCCAGCCAGCTTCCCACGAATAAAAGTCGCAACGCATCCCCATCGGGATACTCTCTCTGGATAAAGTAACGATCTTCAACTCCATTGGGAACGTACCAGACGCTTCCGATTTCACGATTGTATTTCAATTGGAGCATCGTCCAGGTTTCCCAATTAATCACCACGGCGTGATCCGCCGTTTGAATCGATCAACGGTAGAGAGTCATGTGATAAATTTTTTGCCACACGCGATTCTTCCAGCGGAAATACCAGGCGCGCCCTTTCTTCGCCTCGCGCGTCATCGCGTGAATCCGCCGCTCCTCGATCCCGTGCAGCATCATGACGTAAGGGGGCAAACCCGGCTCCTTGCCGAGTTTTCGCCAGAGGCCGTATACGAATCCGGCTGGCGCATGAATTTGCGCAATATCAAACTCGTCTTTTCGCTCACGAAGAATCCGTGCCAATCGAAAGGAAAAATATACGGAGTCAAAACGACCGATCGATCCGGAGGAAGGAAGGATGTCTTCCCTGAAAAGGCAGGTTACCTTGTGCCCGCGGCGCCGCAAACTTTCAGCGGTGTTGTGTACAACATTCGCCCCTCCACCTTCGGGCCGGCTCGAAAACGGTGCGGCAATTACAATCCTCATCTATGCGGCATTCCCCTTTCGCGCGATCACGAAATAGTGGTATGCAAAGGGACTAAGAAGGCGCCGCAGCGTGCGCCGGAGTATTGAACAAATCCCCGATCCCGCTCAGGCTCCCGCAGTATAGCGTTATTGCTCTGTCGCGCGAGCCTTGCTTTGGATACCAGCTTCTCGTCCCAGTCGGCGCAGTGCTTGCACGCAAGCGTTTTCGACGGTCTCCACCGTCCTTGCCCAAGTAAATCGGCGCATCGTATTCTGAGCCTCCCGTCCCAACCTTTCACGCAGTTCAGGGTTTTGGCTCAATTTCCAAATAGCGTTTGCCAATGCGTCGGAATCCGCAGCGGGAATCAGGATGCCGTTGTAATTATTTTCGATCAAATCGACCATCCCACAAGTCTCGGTCGTAATCACGGCCATGCCAGAAGCCATCGCTTCCTGAACCGCCAACGGTGTGCCCTCCATGATGGATGGAAAAATGAATATTTCGTTCTTGCCAAACAACTTCGGCATCTGGTCCGAAGGAACCATGGAAATTATTTCAACCAGCGGACGCAATTCAGGATCGAAGAAATTCCTGATTGGTTCTACCTCGGATCCGCAGCCTGCGATCGTCAGGCGGAGACCGGGCAATCGTCGCACAAGACTGCGCAGGGCGTCTCGTATATAAAAAATGCCCCTTTGGTCAAGCCACGTGCCTGCAAAGAGCAGTCGCGCCGAAGGAGTCCGAAGGTACTCCCTTTCAACGAAAAATCGCTCCTCCACGCCGGTCGGTGAATAAGACACTTGCTCGGGATCAAGGTTGTACTTCAATTGGAGTAAAGTCCACACTTCGCGGCCAACGCAGAGGGCGTGGTTAGCCGTCTTAATAGAGAGATAAAACCGCGGCATATGCCAAAAACGGTGCCAAAGGCGGTTCTTGAATCTAAAGTGGAAGGACTTTCCCTTTCTTGCCTCCCTCGCCATGCCGTGGATGCGGCGCTCTTCAAGTCCGTGAAGTGTCATGACGTAAGCTGGGCCGCGTTTTCGAATTCGGGGTGAAAGATACCGGAGCAAACCGTATGCGAAACCTGCCGGAGCATGAATGTTCACTACGGAAAACCGGTCTGGATCGCGATGAATGAAACGCGCTAGCTCGATCGCGAACTCCACATCCTGCAATCGCCCAGGGATATGGCGTCTATTTTTGAGGTCTCCTAAAAACAAATATTCTACTTGATGGCCGCAGCTCTCAAGTCCACGCCCCACGCCATAGACAATTCCAGCCACACCGCCCTCGCGGCGTTTCGGCACCGGCGCTGCGATCAGAATCTTCACTTATTCGGCATTCCCCTTTCGCGCGATCACGAAATAGTGGTACGCAAAGGGACTCAGAAGGCGCCGAATCGTGCGATTTGCTTCCAATCCTGAAATTGGAACGGGATCGCGGCCGGGAATCAACGGAAATTGATGCAGGGTTCCGTCCGTGCGAACGATTTTCCACCCCGCCCCGGTAACAAATCGGCGAATTTGAGGAAAAAGAAACCGCGCGTCATACGGCTGGGAAGACTTCAAGCCGGGATGCCTCACAAGAGCGTAAATCAGATAGAGCCCCATGAAGTTCAGATAATTCGGCGTGGTGAGGTAGAGCATTCCTCCCGGCTTGCAGACGCGGTACATTTCGCGCACGGCCGCGCGCGGGTCCGGAACGTGCTCGATCGTTTCGCAGGAGACGACCATATCAAACGAATTGTCGTCAAAGGGCATCTTCTGCGCATCGGCCTGAACGTAGGAAACCCGATCCGCCAATGACGCGTCGCGGAGCAGTTTTTCTTTTGCAATATCTATGGCCGATTCCGACAAATCAGCGCCGCACACCAAAGCGCCCCTTGAACCAAGAAGCCGCGAGAAGCCGCCTCGGCCGCATGCAATTTCCAAAATCCGCTTGTCTTTAACCGAAGGCAGGAATTCCTGAACAATTTGGTACCACGGGCTCGATTCGTCGGCGTGCTCGGGAGCCGATTCGAAGACTTTCGTGTGCCATTTGTCGTACTCTGTGGCCAGACTCATGAGCCATACCTTCGAGACCGCGTTACATGCCGAGGATCGGGAACTGGAAAGATCACTGTTCTTGCTCTCAGATAAAACGCATTTGTCGCCAGCTTCCTCCGTAGATTGTAATACAGGCGTGGAGGACAAAGGAGAGCAAGCGCCAGGCTGACAAATTTGAATATTCCGTGAGACCGAGTCCCGTCCTCATGAACGATTCGATAGAACTTCCATTCGGCGCGCGCCGTCTCCCAGGGAAAACCGCCTTCGAGTTGAAGGCGCATGATATCGGCTTCCACTTGTATGGTTTCGACAACAGCTCTGACTGCATCTTTCGCCAGCCCGAGCTGAAGAAGTTTTTCGGAGAGCGCTTGCGCCAACGATTCCACACTCTTCCGCTTGCGGAGAATCGATTCCTTATTGAATCCGGATAGCTGGAATAGATTCCCGGCGTGGATACGATAGAACGTCAATGGCTCACCCAAAATCAACACCACGGAGAGCGCGCCGGCCAGCGTGAAAATATATTCGTCCGCTTCGATGACGATTGATTCGGGCACCGGCCCAATCTTGCGCAGGATTTCAGCTCGCACCGTCATGCGGCTCGTGCCAAGTTGGCTTTTGCGCCGCCGAAAAATCCTCGCGCCTTGCAGAGAATCAATGCGAAAGCGGGGCGTTTCATGCAGCACTTCCGAATGTTCCTCTCCGTTTTCATAAACCTGCGTAATTCCGTTGCCGACGATCCCGGCTTCCGGGTCATGCTCCATCGCTTCAACCACGCGGCGGAGCTTTTGCGGCGCCCACCAATCGTCGCCATCGAGGAAGGCGACAATTTCACCGCGACACTCCGGAATGCCTGCATTAAATGCCGATGCCTGGCCGCCGTTGGGCTTGCGAATCAACCGCACGCGCGGCTCGAAGCGGCGCACGATTTCCGGCGTGCGGTCGGTCGAGCCGTCGTCCACGACGAGAATCTCGACGTCGTCCATCGGCATGTCCTGTTCGAGGACACTGGTGATGGCGCGCTCGATGAAGCGCTCGTGATTGTAGGTGTCGATGAGGACCGAGATTTTCAAAACTTTAGCTCCGTATCCGGAATGCCGCTCCCGGACCGAGTGTACGGGCCGAATCCTTCACTACCCTTTCCATTGCGCAAGACAATATAGGTATACGCCAGGGCGATGCTTCGCTCGACAATAGGGCCAAAACAGAAGCGCGGGCAAAATAAATGCGCAGTTCTTACATTTGAGAAGAAAAGATACAATGTGGTTTCTTCCAAACCGCGACTGCCTCTCCCATACGTCTCGCACTTGCTGAGGATTCTCCGCAAGCTCGGTAGAGTTGGGCGGCGAACCTCCCAGGAGGACCCTAACAAGGCCTGTTGGCACTGCCGCGCTCAGCATTGCAGCCGTCCGGCGAAGGCCAATAGGCTCCTCACGGACGGATATGGTTTCAAATCCACACCGATGAAGAAAAGCGGTCAATACTTTAGGGTTCCATCGAGTCAAATGGTTTGGGGGAAGATCCGTAATGTCCATACCCTTTTCCCAACGGTCGCGGTTCGGAACGCTTAAAGCAATATAGCCGCCGGGTTTCACAAGTTGCCGCACCTGCGATAGAAATCCGACGGGGTCGTCCTGGTGTTCCAGCACTTCAAAAAAGGAAACAACGTCAAACTTCTGACTGCGATTTCCCCCTGTAAATTCCTCAATACTGAGAGGGAAGATTTTCTCAAGTCCAAGGACATCCCTCCCCATTTGGACAGCTTTTGAATCCCAATCAATCCCGGATACATCAAACCCTACCGCGCGCGCCGCGGCCATAAAATTCCCGGCACCACAGCCAATATCGAGCAAACTGCCCTTCTTGGGAGCGCGAGAATCCGCTAAAAAGAATTTGTGCCCTGGTTCAAGTGGTGGGATATATAGCTGGTGCCCCGTGTAAAAGTCCTCATACCAAACCGCCCCAAGCCGTTTGAAGGGGTTCCAAAACTGCACGTTACAGGCATCACACTCAAATAGACGATATCGTCCAACATGGCGGATCGGCGCGCACACAGCGATGGTTGCACCGCAAACGGGGCACTCTGTTGAAGATTTTACATCATCCGCGCGACCTTGGAGGTCATGAAGTGAGTTCGGATTTCGCGCCATTGAATTCACTGTTCAATCCTAATCGGAACCACGGTGACATTTTCTTGCACATAGCTTCATAACTCGGCTTCAATTTCGGCGGGAATATTGAAAATGCCCGCCCAGCGATCCTGAGGATGGGAAAGTGGAGGCGTGTCCACCACCAGCGGAGGCAACGCGTACCATATTTCAATTAATTGCCCACCTGTCAGGTTGTTGCCCTTGTTGTAGATGGAACAAACCAATGAATAAGCTCCAGGGCGTATCGGGAGATATGGAATCCGCAAAACAATTTCCCGATCGCCGCCCGGGATATCGAGATTGTCAAAACCCCACCCGGCAAGAACCACACCTATATCGCTCAGGATGGTCATGCCAAAGTGACCTTGTGATATTGCTTCAGAGAAACGCATCTGAAAATGGAATGTCACCTCTCGCATGCCGTCTCGCAACACGTTATCCATCCCATCAATCGACCACTTGACGAAGCAGCCCCTTTGCCCATTTGGCCCATCCTGTGGCTGGAGGCTGGAGGATTCATACTGGGCCACCACCGACCCGGTAGGGCCCTGTTCTCGAACCTGACCGCCATCAATCCACAAAACCCGGCTGCAGAGCCTGCGAATTTGGTTCATCTGATGACTTACAAAGACGATCGTTCGGCCGCTCTTGGAAACGTCTTGCATCTTCCCCAGACATTTCTTCTGAAATTCTATATCTCCAACCGCCAACACTTCATCGACAAACAGAATTTCGGGCTCGAGATGGGCGGCCACGGCGAAAGCAAGCCGCATCTGCATACCCGTGCTGAAATGTTTCAGGGGAGTATCGAGGAATTTTTCAATTTCCGCGAAATTCACAATTTCGTCAAATTTTCTATCGATTTCCCGTTTGCGCATCCCCAAAATTGTGCCGCTCAGATAAACATTTTCTCGCCCGGTCAATTCAGGATGAAAACCCGTGCCCACCTCAAGAAGACTGCCAACGCGGCCATGAAGTTCAGCGAAACCCGAGGTCGGTTGTGTAATACGGGAGAGAATTTTCAGAAGCGTCGTTTTTCCTGCGCCGTTACGCCCAATGAGTCCAATGACTTCCCCGTGTTTGACGTCAAAGCTGACGTCTCGAAGCGCCCACAGAACATTGGACACGTTGCGCGCCGAGCGCCGGAACGGCGACATCGCCAGCCTGGTGATCACATCACGCAAAGCGAAGTATCGCTCGAGCTCACCGACGCGGTAGCGCTTGCACAACGACTCGACATGGATTGCCAGATCGCTCATGAGATCACACCACGTCCGCGATCTTGCCCTCGACGGCATGATAGTAGACGAGTCCGCCAAGGACCAAAAGCCCCACGGCCGCCGACGAAGCAGCCAGCAACGCGCCCGGAGGCTGACCATGACCCGTGAGCGCCCAGCGGAATCCCTCGATGACGCCCGTCATGGGGTTTAGCCCGTAGAGCCAGCGCCATTTTCCCGGCACCAGCGAACTCGGATATGCAACCGGGGATGCGAACATCCAGAACTGTATGAGAAACGGCAGGACGTACCGGACATCCCGGTACAGCGCATTCAAGGCGGACAGCCACAAGCCCACACCGAGGGCTGTCAACACCGCCAACAATATAAAAGCGGGCAGCCACAGCACGGCCTTCGTGGGAACGATACGGTAATAGAACATCATGCAGACAAATACGCCAAAGGAAATCGCAAAATCCACAAGTCCCGACATGACGGAAGAAATCGGCAGTATGACGCGCGGAAAGTACACTTTCGTGATCACGCGCTGCTGCTCCACAACGACATTCGTGGCCGCCTGCATGGCCGTGGAAAAATACATCCACGGCAAAAGTGCGCAGTAGTAAAAAATGGGATACGGCAATCCTTGAGATGGAATCTTGGCGAGTTTGCCGAAGAACAGGCTGAAGACCAGCATCGTCATCAGGGGCTGGAGAACCGCCCAGGCCGCGCCGATTACCGTTTGCTTGTACCGGACCTTGATATCTCGCCAGACGAAGAAATAGAGCAGCTCGCGGTAAGCCCACAATTCGCGGAGATCCAGCGCCAGCCATCTGCGGCGCGCTTCAATGCGCACGACAGGATATTCGATCCGTTCCGCGACAACTGCCGCAGCCGTTTGGCTCGCTCCCATGGAATTCGTCACTCTCCCGAGGTCTTTTCCAGTTTCTGCTGCTCGATGTCTTCCTGCTCGATATGCTGCATCATTTCGCCACGGTGCATGAAATACGTTTCCAGACTATGCGTGATTCGCCGGGGAACTTCGACGAATTGATTGTGAACCATCGTACCCCAGGAAATTTCTCCGCGCGCCGGAACCATGTGAGTGCCCCATTGAAAAATAAAAGCAATGTTCCAGACGATGAGCAAACCCAGGACCGGAACCGCTACGGCAATCGAGCGGGTCGTTTTGCCCAGCCAACTCGAAAACGAACTGAGCAGGGCCGTAAGCCCCAGAATGAAAATGGGCGTCAGAGAAACAAAAAAACGATTTCCGAAGCTGGAATAGCCGTCCCAACCCGGATAGCTGGCAATGAAGTAGTAAAAGGCCAGAAAGGCAATGAGAGATGCCGCTCCCAACAGGGCGTCGCTCTTAATCAAAAAAGGAAGCCCCACAACCGCAAGAATCAGAACCGGGGTCCAACTAAACATTCCATGATTGGCGGAAAACAAGACCTTGAGAAATACGGGAGAAGTCCAATTCCACGTCCCAACCGACGGATAACCGGTTTCAAAGGGATTTCCGTAGATGATCCGCCGCACAATAAACGTGGGAAAGAACGAAGCGATAAACACCAAGGCAAAAACGCCAGAGCCGATTGCCAATTGTTGAATTCGGACGATGAGCTTCGCGGGATCTGGCTGTTTCGCGCGCAAAAGATAAATAATTTCGAACCCGGGAAAGATCAATAGAATGACATTCGGATAGTAAACATTTCCCATCAAGCCGGCGATCAAACCCAAAATGGCCCACTGCCCGGCCGTTCTCCGCAATTTTGTTCGTTCCCAATACCAAAGAAACAGCGCAACGGTAAATGCCGACAGGGCATGGGACCAAGAAGGATTGAAATACATGTAAATCGGCAAGGAACTCGCCATCCAGATCGCAACAGTCGCGAGGAACGCCCATTGGGCATCGAAATATTTTCGGGCGACCTGGAAAGCCAAAAGCAATGACAAGAAACCGTAGCAAGCCGTGGTAATCGCCATCGCGAATAAATAGGGGCGCGAATATCCGTCAGCGGCCACATGCGCACCCAGCCGATTGGTCAAAAGAACGCCTCCATGAACCACGAGCATTACAGGCGCCCATAAAATCGAGGGGCCGACCGCGAAGTGATTTTCGACGTACCCCGTCTTCGTGTATTCGCTGGGAAGAAGGCGCCCTTGCGCATCGACGCGCGAAATGACAAACGACCGGTTCCCGGCAAGATAATCGTTTTCAAAACGCAAATCGTGATCGATCATAGCGGAACGAACATACGCGTAGTAACCGACTCCGTCACCGCGCACCCAGGGATTCACCAAGGGAAGTGTTAAAAGAAACAAGAAAAAAAGCAGTCTCACATGCGACGTGAGAATCGAGGAACCCGGCGCTGCGACACGCGAAACGGGACCGTCGACGGCGATTCGATCGCCTCGAAGCGCCTCATCGGCCCTCGATCCGCTCATACTTCCACTCGCACATGGGTTTCTCGGGAAATCCATTCCGGTAACGGTGTGACCTGCCCGCGACTCTGCCGGCAGGGATACAACATTTCAGGCACTCGCACTCGCAGCTTCTCTTGGCACGCCCACAAACTCCCTTTTTCTGCCGTGGTACGCTGCTACCCGATCAATGATTTCGGGCAATTCCGTGGCCGGATGAAAGCCCGTCAACTGCTTCAATTTATCCACACAAGGAACGCGCCGAAGCATATCCTCAAAACCCGGCTCATAGGCCTGGTCATAGGGAATGTACTCAACCGGCGAGGAGCTTCCCGTTCGCTCTTTCACCAGGCGCGCCAGACCTTCAATCGTAACCTCATGGTCGTTGCCTACATTCACCACTTCTCCGATCGCCTTGTCCGTCGCGGCCAGCCGCAGCAGGGATTCAACGGCATCCCGCACATCGCAAAAGCAACGCGACTGCTGCCCCGTGCCATAAACGGTGATCGGCGATCCATCGAGAGCCTGCCGCACAAAATTAGGCAACACCATGCCGTACCGCCCAGTCTGCCTGGGGCCTACGGTGTTGAAGAGCCGCGCAATGACCACGGGCAGTCGCTTCTCTTTCCAATACGAAAGCGCGAGGAATTCATCCAGCGCCTTCGACGCGGCGTAGCTCCAGCGGCTCTTGGTTGTCGGGCCAAGCACCAGATCGGCGTCTTCATGAAATGGTATGTTGGTATTTTTTCCGTACACTTCGGAAGTGGAAGCGACGAAAACCAGCTTCCGCTTTCTGCAAGCCGCTTCCAGCACGAGTTGCGTGCCGTTCACATTCGTTTCAATCGTGCGCACAGGGCTTTCGACGATCAGCTTGACGCCCACTGCGGCCGCCAAATGAAAAATAACGTCGGCCTCATCGACAAGCTCCGCCAGAATCTGGCGATTTTCCAATGGCTCGAGGAAATAATGCATCCCGCCGTACTTCTTAAGATGCCGGACATTCTCCATGCTGCCGGTGGAAAGATTGTCCATCAGCAGAACCTGGTCGCCGCGTTCCAGCAGGCGCTCCGCAAGGTGAGATCCGATAAACCCCGCGCCGCCGGTGATGAGATAAACCAAGTCTGTTCTCCTGACCGCTAGTCCTGGATCAATTTCGATTCCGCTTCCGCTTCTGCTTCCGCGGCACGGCGGGCTTTTCGTGATTTTCTGCTGTCTTCTTCACGGCCATAACCGTCATAAGAATAGGGGTAGTACCGATACGAGTAGTAATAATCGGGCGAGTTGGAATCCACGGCGTTTAGCACAACGCCCAACATGCGGGAATTGACACCGGCCAGCAGGTCTCGCGTGCGGATGAAGGCTTCTTTCGGCGTCTCCCCGCTGCGTACCACCATCAGCACTCCATCCACCACGACGGATAGAATCACGGCGTCCGTTGCGGCCATGATGGGCGGTGAATCGATCACCACAAACTTATATCGCGTACGCAGTTCGGCAATCAGTTCCGTCAACCGGCGCGAGGAAAGCAAATCCGCCGGGTTGGGCGGAATCGGCCCGGTGGGGATCACTGAAAGATCGGTAATCGCCGGATGCGGCACGGTGATCAAATCCAGCGAGGAAACGCCCGCGAGATAAGAACTCAATCCAGCGTGTTTGCCATCCACCAAACTCAAGGCGCGATTGATTCCTGGTTTGCGCATATCGGCGTCCACCAGCAGGGTCTTGTCTCCAAGCTGCGCGAGAGTCACCGCCAGGTTGACGGCGGCAGTTGTTTTTCCCTCGCGGGGCAACGCGCTGGTCATCAAGATGACCTGGGGAGGATGGTCCGCCTGCGACAGAAGCAAGGACGTACGCAGCGCACGAAACGCCTCCGACATTTGCGATTGCGGCATGTTGTGCGAAATCATTTCCGCGCGGCGTTCGTTCGTGGCCACGACGGGAGCCTTCAGGAACCGCCCAAACCCGCTGCGACGCTTTTCATTTGAATTGGAAAGAGCGGGAACAACGGCAAGCGACGGGAGACGCACCAGCATTTCGATGTCGTCTGGAGTCTTGATCGTGTTATCGAGATACTCACGCAGAAGTGACAAACCTATTCCGCCAATCAGGCCAACCATAATGCTCAATAAAATATTCCGCGTCTTGTTTGGACGGGCGGGAGCTAAAGGAATCAGCGCGGGGTCCACAATTCGAATATTGGAGGACCGCAGACCCGCCGTGATGCCCGCTTCCTTCAATTTTTGAAGCATGCCGTCGTAGAGCTGTTTATTGGTGTCCGCTTCTCGTTTCAGAATGCTGTATTGGACGAGCTTCTCGGCGGTTTTATTGACTTCGATTTTTTGCTCGTCGAGCGCTCCCTTCAAAAGAAGTTCGCGCTGGCGGGAACCGCGATAATCGGCCTCAACCTGATTGGCGATATTCAATTTTTCGCGCGCGATTAACCGGTCGAGATCGGCGAGCTGCGCCTGGATTCGCACAACCTTAGGAAACTTGGGGCCATACTGATTCACCGCGTCGGTATATTGCGCGCTCAGAGTCGTTTGCTGCTTCAGAATGTCCTGAATGACCACACTGTCCCGCACGGCCGCGATGGCATCGTAATTCCCCGATTGTGCAAGCTGATAAACGGCTTCCTTGTTGATACGGTCGGCCTGCGCATCCGTCAGTTGTTTTTCCAGTTCCGCCAGTTTCTGCGAACTGATATCGCTTTTTTCATCAATCGTCCAGATCTGGTTCTGGCGTTCATATTCAAGGCGGGCGTCCTCGGCGTTCTCGACATTGATCTTCATCTCGTTCAATTGCCCCGCCATCCAGTTCGAAGCCTGCGTGGCCGCGTCAAAGCGGCTTCTGAAATTCTGCTCGATAAAATTATTCAAATGCGAGTTCACCACACGGGCCGCAAGAACGGGATCGGTCGACTCAAACGTCACGTCGAGCAACCGCGTGCTCGGCACCCGCTTCACACCCAGTCTGCCGAGAAAAGCGTTCAAGGATGGGGGGCGCACGAGACTGGCCTCGCTCCCCGGCAGCGCGGCTTTTTCCGGCTTTACGGAGCGGCCCCCAAATTCGGGCAGATGATCGAGGCTCATGGACTTAACCGTTTGCATCGCCAAAGTTTCGCTTTGCAGAATCTTGGATTGCGTGATGATGTAGTCTTCCATATCCATGAATTCCGCGTCCTGCTCCGAATCGCTGAAGCGAAACGCGTTTGCGGTGTCGCGATCGACCTCAACCCTTGCCGTCGCCTCGTAGACAGGCTGCATGCGGAAGGTGGCAATCGTCACGATCGATACCACGGCCAGGAGAAAAAATGCGATCAGCCATTGATTCTTCCGCAAAACAATCAGGTAATCGCGAAGGTGCGGTTCCCGCGCCATCACATCCAGCGCAAGGAATGGGGACCGCCGCTGGAGCGATTCGGCGGGATTCGCGCTGGAGTTATCTCGATGAGCTAAATTGTTTATTTCATCCATAAATTCTTTACGAATGATTTAATGCGGTTCCATCCGCCAGCCCCTACTAGATGCGGCCCGCGGCAACGATACCAACTCCCGTGGTTAGAGCCACAGCCACATCGCCGGCGCGATGCAGGGCCTTCAAACCGCTGCTATCGGGCACAAATAAAATATCGTTGGCCTGCAATTCCGCATCCTGCTCCTTCAAATGCATCACCTTGTTCAAATTGACCGGAACCTGCTCCCTCTTTCCGGTGGCGGGATTTTTTCGAAGGATGACCGCATTCTTCATCTTCGCCGTGTTCGTCGGCCCTCCCGCGAGAGACATCATCTTCAGCATGGTCATGTGCTCCAGGTCATTTTGCAGCAGGAAACCACCCGGATGATTTACCGCTCCCACAACGTAAATAATGCCGGCTCGCGGAACCGAGACAACATCGCCTCCAACGAGGGGAATGTTGAAACGCGAATCGCCGGACTCCAGAACGTCGGACAAATTAATCGTAAAAGACTGAGGATCCGCCGGCACCGGAACGTCAACCTGGTCCTCCGATTCGGCCACATCCGGGATAGCGCGCGTAACGATCACGGTGCTGCCCGCATCCTCCGCAATGCCACCAGCTTGCGAAAGCGCCTGCAGAAGAGTTGTCCTACGCAACGCCTGAATCACCATCGGAGTTTTGACCGATCCGATCACCGTAATGGGCTGGCTGTGCTGCTCCTTCAGGGATATGGTGACCTGGGGCGCCGATACCAGACCATTTCCCTGCAATAGTTCGGCAAGCTTATCCTGAAGTTGATAAGGCGTCAGCCCTCCGGCCCGTACCTTGGATGGCATAAGAGGAAGCGAGATATAGCCCGTTTCGTTCACGCGAACCTCGCGCGAAAGTTCCGGAACGTCGAATACTTCAATGCCCAATAAGTCGCCACTCCCGATCGTGTAATCGCCCTGCTTCACGTCCGAGGCCAGAGCAAGCCGTGCGATGCGCTCGTTGGTTTCAGACACAACCAAGCTCATCGGCTTGGTATCCGCCAAGGGCGAAGTCGATTTTGGTTGTTGAGCGAACGCCGGAGAAATCGCCAGTACAAAAAATAGCGATATTCGGACGGGCAGATAATTCATTGGGCGCAACGCGCCCTGCAATTGTTGATGCCTCAAGAGAGATACTCCCCCCACGCGATTGCCATTATACAGGGACTTCCCCCCAGTCAAGAGCATTTAACAGGAAAGAATTCCAGTAACATAATGACCCCGGATAACCGGCGAAATCCACAATTAATTCGGAGATCGGGAGGAAAAATGGCAAAAACTCAATGCCGGCGCGAAAGCGGCAACGCCGGGAGGGCGGACGTGGCCAGCGCGGAGTTCAAAAGGAAGATGAGCGCGTTCGATGGAATATGAAAATTGAAGTCCACACCTGCGTGTACGGCAAGTCCCAGGCAGGCAACCAGCGCTCCGGCATGATAGGAGAAACTCTGCGGATCTCCTTCCTTGGAGAGACTTTTCCATGTGGTCCAAAGCAACACGGTCAGAAAAACAAGCCCACAAAGGCCGCCAATCGCGCCCGTTTCGGCAAGAGCTTCCGCGTAATCGTTATGGCTATGATTTACGACCATCCCGTCATAGACCGTTTCATAGCGTGGAAAAACTTCCTGTAGCGTGCCCAGGCCGGTTCCCAGGACCGGGTGATCCTTAAAGATGCGCAAACTGTCGTGCAGCATTTCCACCCGGCGTCCCTCGGTGACCTCCAATTTTTTATAAGTCGCAAATCGGTCCAGAGCCCGGCCGATCCCCAGCCAGGAAACCAAAATAGCGGCCAGCGTCAGGATCAGCGCGGCAACGGCCAATATCTTCTTTTCTCTTCTGCGCGCCACAATCAAAATCGCGAGAAAACCCAATTCCGCCACAAAGCTCACGATCCCGCCGCGAGAAGCGGACAGGAAAAGGGCTCCGATGGGCAGCAACGTGAAAAGCGCCATTAACGGCAGCTGTTCGCGCTGCTCTCCGCCCACGATTTGTATCGCAAGCCCCGGAGGGATCAGCAATTCCATCAGCCCGGCAAAATGATTCCGGTTCACATAGGGGCCAAAAGGGATGCCGCCGTACTGCAATTCCCGCACCCAATACAATTTTCCGTTGAATGTGAAATGCTGCAGAATGGCAAACAAGGAGATCGCAAAACCCAGGCTCAATAAAAACCAGATGAAGCGGCGCCATTGCCCCCGCGTCCGGTACGACTGCACGCAAAGAAAAAATAGCGCCACGAGCGCCGAATATTTCAGCAGCTCGATGCGCGTCAAAAACGGAACCGCGGTCATGCCCGTGACCAATTGGAACGCCGCGACCAGCCAAAATCCAGCGAGCGGCCACAAGAGCGGATTCCAAACGAACGTCAATTCCCCGTCCGTCAATGCTTGCCAGGACCAGGCCAGCAGCAAAACGGCTGCTCCCATCTCCAGTCCGGCTTCCGACCACGGTTCCACCGCTCCGTGCGCGAGCACAGCGAAGGCGACCACAATGCAAATCCCGGCCCGTATGAAGCTCATCGTCTCGATTCCGTCATTACTGTTTGACCGCCGGCACAAGGCTTATGTCGTCGATCCACACCGTGCCGCGGAGCTGATTATCCAGGCGCTCGCTCTGCTTCCTGACCAGCCGAATGAGAATCATGTGCGTGCGTGGCCCCGTCGAGAAATCGATTTGCTCGAGAGTCCACGGTTCGGTTCCCGTCTCGTTCGGAGTCAGCACGTCTAAATTTTTCTGGTCCTTGGGGTCCACGATCTCAAACCGCATCCCACTCTCCGTCGAAATTCGAGCAGTGCGCAGAAATCCTTGAAAACGATAGCGCGTACCCGGAGAAACTAGAACGTATTGCAATAAATTCTCATACCTCATATTTTCCGTGCCATTGAAAATAAGACGTGCCGACCGGTTACCGGAATGTTTCTCCTCCGCGTCAAAATCGAACTCGGAACCCTGAACATCTATTTGCTGCCAGCCGAAACCCCCTCCCAAAATGTCCTTCTCGAATCCGCCGTCATACACCAGCGAATTGCCAGCGTATCCCGGCGCGGGATCCGCGTCCTTCCCCACGGCCTGGTGCCACACGGCGCCCGCTTCCTCGAATCGTTCCTGGGCAACCAGCAAGTCGGTAAGCTTGAAGACCAACTTCCAATCCGTATGGGAATCTTTTGCAAGTAGGCGGCGCCACACTTCAAGCGCCGCCGTGGACTGCTGCGCATCGGCCAGAAAACCAAGCGCATCCGAATAAGCCTGGGCCGTGTCAGGCAAGATTCGATCGAGCAAAAGGTGTACGTCCGGATCGGTATGCCAAACCACCGAAACGCCCTCGGGAATCAGTTTAGGGTCCACCAGCATTGCGCGATGAATCTCCGCGTACGCTTCGGGCAAGCGCCCCTGGCGAAGAAGAAAATTTCCATATTTCCATGACGCTTCGGCGGAAATCGGGTAGGCGACCTGGGCAGCCCGGAAATAACTGTCCGCCTCGTCCATGTTCCCGGACATCTCCAGCGCGCCCGCCAGATCCAGTTTGTAATACGGGGATGGCGGATCGAGTTGCACCGCGCGCCGGTAATAGGAAATGGCCTGCGGAACGTCGGGATTATCGAAATCAAGTTGGCGGAAACGCCCCATGCGGTACCAGATTTCGGGGTTGCCGGGCTCAATCCCCGAGGCGCGTTCCCAATCTTGAAAATTCGTGGATGCTACGTAATGGCTTGCCCATGCGTGCTTCACACCCGCATAGCAGAACCACACCGCGGCGAACGCCGCGATGGCTGCGGCCATCCTCCGCGAAGCAGGATTGGAAGTTTCCCCAAGCATCCGCCGATAATCTGCACCGAACGCCTGCAATGCGCAACCACAATTCCGGAAAAGGAAGAACTGGCATAGCGCATCAGACAACAGGCGAGGCGAAGTAAGCGGCCGCAAAGATGCCTGCGCGCCTCTCTTTCACCGGCGCTTCAAGCCTGCCCCATACTTCCGCAGCAGCCTCCAGGGCCGCAATAATACGTATAACGGAGCGAGCGGGCGCGGCAAGCGCACCATCTCGCGGTCGCTTTCGGTGGGGCTCATCGAGAGGCGCAGCATGTGACGAAGCCCCTCTCCGATTCCGTCGCTCGACCGAATTCGGAACGATGCGCGCCGCCATATGCCAGCGCGCGGATCGGAAACACCCGCATATTGTTCGCGCACTTCCCGCGCCAGCCTTTGAACTTTGCGGTCTCCACGAGCAATTTCCAGCACACTCTCCGGCAACGCGGCCCCGCACACTTCGTGCGCCAGATAAAGCCCCAGCAGAAGCACGCGCGTGGCTTTCATTTTCGCCGCGATCTCCAGCAGCAGCGCCCAATCCACTGCATGGACCGTCGCCAATTCCGCGATATCCAGAACCCACCCAAGCCGCTCCCAAAAATGTTTCGCGCCGTGCACCGACAGCATCACCAGCGTATCTTCGATCGAAAACGTCTGAAACCGCTGTCCGCCGATTTCCACCGTCATCAGCCTGCCGCCCAGTTCCTGAAAATCGAGCGGAACGGGAAAATATCGCAGCGTCCGCTCGGTATGGAATTCGACCAGGATTTGTCGCGCGTCCGATTGAAACGCGTACTGCCCCGGCGCAAATCCGTCCTCCCCCGCGTGCGCTTCCCGCGGATCGAACAGCGGGCGATACCCCGCCGCCCGCAGCACGGAAACCACGTCCGGAATATATTTTTGCGGAACGGCGAAATCCAAGTCCTCGTATTCGCGCCGGATCGCGCTCCCGTAGGCAACCTCCGCCAGCACCGGCCCTTTATAGGAAATCGCCGGAAGCCGCGCCGCTTCAAACAGCCGATGCAAACGAAGCAACTCCCGCAGAAGCGACAAATCATTTGTTGTGGAAGCAGCCGCCGCATCGCGCACCCCATTCCACTGCGCGGGAGCGACCAAATCCTGCGCCGCGCCGGCAATGCTCTCGTAAACGATTGGCAATAGACCGTGATGCTCTGCATTCGCCAGAACGTCCGCCCAATTCAAATCGCCGCGAACGAGCGCGCGAACAACGTCCTTCGCCCCCGGATCGATCCGCGCCCGCGCGCAGCACACCACAATCTTCCGCTCCGGAGAAAGGGCGTCCACCCAACGCCCCGGCCCATGTTCTTCCCTCATGGCACCCATTCTCGCCGTTTTTTTATTCCCCGCCACAACTATTGTGCACCGCTATAAAAGATTCGTCTGCGCTCCACCGAGCGGGAAATACAGGCCATGGAAAAAGTCCCTATTTCTGTCATTCCGAGCGATGCGAGGAATCTCTCTTCGATCCATGCCGAAGATAGAAGCGGAAGAAAAGAATGAGAGATTCCTCGCTTCGCTCGGAATGACAGAAACGCGGAACAACTTTTTCCGCAGCCTGAATAAACTGTGTAGCTCAGCAAATTGTCGAAGATTTTGAACTATGGGTGCCTCGTCCTTCGGTGTAGGAAGGGCGGGCCTTAAACATAGAGAGAAATCAAAACCCCGACCCTCGAAACTCACGACGGATCGGCCACCCGAAAAAGCCAAACCAGTCCATCTGTGTTGACGTATTGGAGTGATATCATCCAATTGTGACGGCACATCAACACGAAAAAGCGCGAAAGCGTGGGCCACCCGCCCCGCATGATCGACTATATGTGGAACAATATGGGCGCTACGAGAGTCGGCGTGTCGGTCGATACACCTGTGGTGCAGCCATGAAGAAAATGTTCCTACTCTTAGTTCTTATTTTCCTGCCCTCCCTTGCTGTCAGGTCGGACACGAACTTTTTAGACGGGGCATGGTTGCAAGACGATGTCAAATGGGTCAATGCGCCGCCAGATATCAATCCTCAACTACAATCTGGTTCAGCCGCGGTCCTTTACTTTGGTAAGGATCAAACTTTTGCGCTAATTTATTGCACAGTGGGTCGCGAACCGAAAAAATACATGACGATTAGCCATGGTGATCCCCAAAATCTTTTTCTTGGGAAATGGGAGACTAGAGGCGAAAACATCTTAGTTGAATATCGTTTAGTGAGCAGGACAATACACACAATCCCGAAAGAGGAATTGCCCGGGCCAATCCAACACGCCACGATGAAAGTCTCCCATAACATTTTGAGTTTCGATAGAAAGACTTTCCGTCCAACGCCGGGACTCAACGAGAGAATCTTCCACCGAACTCCAGAACTAGACAAGAGTGCTGCCGAAGTATTGAGTGGCACAGAGCGATCGCAACCATAGTAGTGATCGGTCCCCTTTTCCTGTATCACCCGGAGAGTGAGTCTTCGGCTTGCCATCCGTGCCGCGTGATTTTGCGCGGGTGCCCCACGCATCGCTTCTACGCGTGGGGGTGACCCTCTTCATCGCGTCCGATTACCACCGTGAATTTTCGTTTGGATTTCATTAGGACTTCCGCGTATTCGATCTTACGGAACAAATCGGGTAAATTCTGCAACTCAGGCAAAGACCAATCGACCCTTGGGCTTGGGGATGGGCCGTCCCAGATCGCGGGCCGTTTCGAGCCACTCGAGAATGATGCCTTCCACGTTGCGCAGGGCGTCGCGATGCGTCTTCCCGTCGGCGGCGCACCCCGGAAGCTCGGGAACCTCGGCGATAAAAGCCTGGTCGTCGTCACTCCAGTAAAAGATCACTTCATATTTCGGTTTCGGCATCTACGCCTCCCGCGAATCAGAGCAATTCGGTAAGTTGCTCGGTGGTCATCTCCACATCGCGAAGGATGGCACGAAGCAAGCCTGGACCAATGGTTTCCCGCGAGTGAACAGGAACAACCGTGGCCCTTCCATCCGGATGCTTAAGGAAGACGTGGCTACCGCGCGTCCGGTCAATCGCGAACCCGGCGCGCTCAAGCCCCCGGATGAGTTCTTTGCCTTTGATTCGGGGCAGGCGGGTCATACGGAAATTTGCTGAATTCCGACAAGTTCCAGGGAGCCATCAGTTTTGTCGCCGTCCTCGATACAAAGTTCAATAACCTCGCGGACCCGTTTCATAAGGGTATCGAGGGTCTTCGCCTGCGTGTGGCATCCGCGCAAGGCCGGAACCGACGCCACATAATAGCCTTCCTCGTCGCGCTCAATCAAAACCGTGAACTTCCGCTTGGGTTTCATGGATGAGGCACCTTATCCACGAAGTATAACACGCACCAAAACAAAAAAGGCCCGTCGCGATTACTCGCAACGGGCCATTCTTTGTAAGCCCCTTTCGGGGCAATTTTAATCCTGGCAGCGACCTACGTTCCCACACAGTTACCCGTGCAGTATCATCGGCTCAGCGGGGCTTAACTTCCGTGTTCGGGATGGGAACGGGTGTGACCCCCGCGATATGGCCACCAAGAAAGTCAATATTGAGTTGAGAGCCGGGAGCGGAGAGTCTGAAAAAGGCAGACTCTCCACTCCCGAGCTTTCAAGCTTTGCAACTGAATAGGCTTTTGTTACTTTGGGTTTTCTGCAAATTCGTCTCGATCATGAACAATCTTGTTCCGCGATATTCGGCCAGGGATGAATTCCTGGCAGGATGATAACGGTTTGGGAAAGTTTTATGGTCAAGCCGAACGAGCGATTAGTATGGGTCAGCTACACGTATTGCTACGCTTCTACCTCCCACCTATCAAGGTCGTAGTCTTCGACC
>PLUM01000039.1 GCA_003165465.1 Acidobacteriota bacterium | reverse complement strand
GGCGCGGGTCGGATTTGAACCGACGAATGGAGGTTTTGCAGACCTCTCCCTTAGGCCTCTTGGGTACCGCGCCGGACTTTGAAGTATAACGAAACACCCATCCACTTGTCAGTCGCCGCGGCAATGAAAAAAATCTAAATTTCAGGGAGCGTCAGGCCGCGTTTCGCGTTCCTCCCCCGGCCGTAACGGATGGAGAGCATACGAATCTTTCGTGGAAACGCTACAGCGCGGGTCCAGGCGGCGATGCAACGCGATCCGCGGGCTTGAGTTGCGCCTCGCGCATGAAGCGGGCGGATTCCTCGGGCGGCGTGGGACAGATATAGAATCCAGTGCCCCATTCGAAACCCGCGACCTTGGTGAGCTTCGGAATTATCTCGATATGCCAGTGGTAATGCTCGCTGGTTTCCTCGCCGATCGGCGCCGTATGAATCATCAGGTTGTAGGCGGGCCGGTCGAGCACCAGATCGAGGCGCGCCAGATTGTCCTTGAGGGCCTTGGCCAGCCCCGCATAGATCAGGCTCTGGTGATTCTCGAAGGCCGAAGCGTGCTGCTTGGGCAGAATCCACATCTCGAACGGAAAGCGCGGCGCGTAAGGGGCGAGCGTCACGAACAAATCCGTCTCACCGATCAGGCGCACGCCGGAATCCACCTCTTGGCGGATCATGTCGCAGAAGATGCAGCGCTCCTTGTCCTGATAGTAGCGGCGCGCGCCATCCAGTTCCTCGACCACGTTTTTGGGAACGATGGGCAGGGCGATCAGCTGCGAATGGGTGTGTTCGAGCGACGCTCCCGCCGCTTCGCCGTGATTCTTGAAAACCAAAATGTAGCGGAAACGTTTGTCGTTTTTCAGATCGAACATGCGGTCGCGGAAGGCCCATAGAACGTCCTCGATCTGTTTTTCATTCATGGTTGCGAGCGTGCCGCGGTGATCGGGCGTTTCGATAATCACTTCGTGTGCTCCTACGCCGTTCATGCGGTCAAATAGGCCTTCGCCTTCCCGGTCGAGGTCGCCCTCGATGCCCAGCGCCGGAAATTTATTCGGAACCGCGCGCACCTGCCAGCCCGGCGTATTCGGGCCGCTCCCGTTTCGCCCATATTGGAGCACCTCGGGCGGTGTTTTCGATTCATTGCCGTAACAGAACGGGCAGACGCCTGTTCCCTTGATCTCCACGCTTTCGCGCACGAAATCGGACGGCCTCTTGGACCGGTCCGTCGAAATAATCACCCATCGTCCAGTGATGGGATCTTTTCTTAACTCGGGCAACGATTCCTCCTGGGCCTTCCTCGGCTGGAAGACCGAACGGATCCATGGTGCATGACTCCAATACAATTCATTTTAATCCCTGGCGGGCGGCAAAGTCTTGCGGAACACACGAGCGTGTCATGAAGCGGCAAACGCCCCCTTGTGCAGGCGAACGACGGGGCGTTTTCCGGGCGGGGCTTCGATGGCCAGAATGTCGAACCGGAATGGAGTTTTATTGGCGCGGTATTCGCGAAGAAAGTGCCGGGCCATGTTCGAAAGGAGGCTCTTTTTTTCACGAGTGACGGCGTCCTCGGGCGAACCGAATTCGTCGCGCGGTGCGGTCCGCGTTTTAACCTCGACAAACGCGAGCGTCGCGCCATCATATCCCACCAGATCGATCTCGCCTTTCCTGTCGCGCACCGTGAAATTTCGCGCGATCATCACGTAACCATGCCGGCGCAGATACCAGTAGGCGTAGGTCTCGCCGCGCACGCCGGTTCTCCGCGCGCGATGCCCGGCAGCCGTGCGCGCCAGCGGCGCAGACGAATCCGCCAAGCCGTTCCGAGCGGCCCAATTCACCAGACCGAACATTGCGCGAGCAAAAACCGGCACGTGTCATTTCTCCGCGGAGTGTCGCTCCATCATGGCAAAAACGGCTTCCGCTCTTCTCTGGGCCCTCTGTGTTATAAGCCTTGACCAACACCGGAAAAACTTTTAACACAGAGGGCACGGAGGACACAGAGAAAAACAGGTCAAAGACGTTTCCGATCTTATGCCGATTTTTCCACATCGGCGATGCATGACTCCAGCGTGCGCGCCGCAAAATCGGCCTGTTCCTCGTCGATCATCAGTGGAGGCGCGACGCGGATGGAGTTTTCGCCGGCTCCGAGCAGGAGCAAACCTTTCTCGAACGCGCGGTTGACGATATCGTTGCGGAATTCCCCGGCTCGCTCCTTGGTCTTCTGATCGCGAACGATTTCGATTCCGATCATCAATCCCTTGCCGCGCACGTCGCCAACGATTTTGTGGCGCTCCGGCCAGCCCGCCATGCGGCTCTGGAGAAAGTCGCCCATGCGTTTCGCGTTTTCAATGTATTGCGACGCAAGCAATTCCATGGTCGCGAGCGCCGCGGCGACGCTCACGGGATTGCCGCCAAAGGTCGAGGCGTGCGCACCCGGCTTCCAGTCCATCACGCTTGCGCGCGCGATCGTCGCGGAAAGAGGCATGCCCGAGGCGATGCCTTTGGCCACGCACAAAATGTCCGGCTCGATGCCCGCGTGATCCCCGGCCCACCACTTCCCCGTACGTCCCATGCCGCTCTGCACTTCGTCGCACACCAGAAGAATCCCGTTCTTGCGGCAAATGCGCTGCAATTCCAGCAGGAATTCCTTGGGCGCGGGGACGTAGCCGCCTTCGCCCTGAATCGGCTCGATGAATACGGCGGCCACTTCCTCGGGATCGACAAGGCGCTTGAAGATTTCGCGTTCGAGAAATGTCGCCGATTCGACACACGTGCACGGCGATGGATTGCCGTACGGGCAGCGATAGGAATTCGGATACGGAATATGAAACACCCCGCCCAAGAGCGAGCCGAATCCTTTTCGTTGCACGGCTTTCGACGCGGTGAGCGAAAGCGCTCCGAGGGTGCGCCCGTGAAAGCAGCCATGAAACGCGATGATCTTGTCGCGCCGCGTGTGATACTTCGCCAGCTTGATGGCCGCTTCGATGGCCTCCGTGCCCGAGTTGCCGAAATACACTTTCTTCGCTTCCTTGCCTGGAGCGACGGCGGCGAGGCGTTCGGCGAGTTCCACGAGGTTCGGAACGTAAAAATCGGTGCCCGAAATGTGAATCAACTCGGCGGCCTGCTTTTGAATGGCCTCGACCACGCGCGGATGGCAATGTCCCGTCGACACCACGGCGATGCCCGCGGCAAAATCCAGAAACTGGTTGCCGTCCACGTCTTCGACTATCGCGCCGCTGCCCTTCTTCGCCACGAGCGGATAGCCGCGCGTGTAGGAGGGTGAAACAAATTGCGCGTCGCGCGCGATCACGTCTTTCGCTTTCGGGCCGGGAAGCGGCGTCAGCAGGACGGGCAGTTTCGGTTTGCTTGTGGCCGCGCCCATTGATTTTTCCACGGGGTCCTCCACGGGGTGCGATTTCGTTCACACTCCGGACGGTGCGAAACGCGTGTCTCTCTCCCAGGATCGCGGACCGCGCGATCGAAGAGTAGGAAACTAACCTGAATGTCTCACAAAGACTTGCCAATTGCTATACGGCTTGTCCATCAAACAGCTGAATAGGTTTTTTAGTGGCACAGGCTTCAGCCTGTGTGTTTTTGATTTGCGGCAGTTAAAGTCAAAAGAACACAGGCTGAAGCGTGTGCCACTTGAAACCCCGGAGTTGATCCATCGGGGGCGGTGAGAAATGCGGACTGGGAGTAATCTGCGCTTAAATGAGCCGCCGCGTCGAGAAAAGGAATGTTGAATATTGGTGTTTGGGAGTCGGGTGGCGCTACTTGCGCTTCCAGCGAACTCCGCCGTCGCGGGAGTCTTCGAGGATGACGCCGCGTTCGGCGAGTTGGTCGCGAATGCGGTCGGAGGCCGCGAAATCGCGGCGTTTGCGCGCGGCTTGGCGTTCGGCGACGAGGACTTCGACCTCGGCATCGCCCAGCGAGGGAACGCCGGTGGCAATGCCGAGCGCTTTGAGCTTTTCCGCATCGTCGTCGCGCAGCACGGCAAAAATTTCGTCGAACGCGTCCATTGCGGCGAGCACGGGCGCGGCATCGCCCTGGCGGAATTCGCCGCGGTCCATCGACGTATTGGCTTCGCGCACCAGATCGAAGATCGCCGCGAGCGCCTGCGCCGTGTTGAGGTCGTCGGCGAGGCCGGCATCGAACTCGTCCTTCGCTTTTGCGGCGCGCTCCGCCATCCGGGCGGAGGAAGAGCCTTCCGGAAATTTCTCCGCGCGCAGGCGCGCGACAAAATTTCTCAGCCGCTCGACCGAACTCGCCGCGCCCTGCAAACTCTCCGGCGCGAAATTCAACTGGCGGCGGTATGGGACCGACGCCAGCAGGAATCGAATCGAGGACGGCTTGTGCCCGTGAGAAAACAGTTCGCGCAACGTCGCGAAGTTGCCCATCGACTTCGACATTTTCTCGTGGTCCACGAGCAGGTGCTCGGCATGGAGCCAGTAGCGGGCAAACGGTTTTCCGGTGGCGGCTTCGGACTCGGCAATTTCGTTTTCGTGGTGCGGAAACGTCAGGTCAACGCCGCCGCTGTGAATGTCCAGCGTCTCGCCCAAATACTTCAGCGCCATGGCGGCGCATTCGATGTGCCAGCCGGGACGTCCCGGCCCGATCGGCGTCTCCCAGAAATGCTCGCCGGGCTTGGGCGCTTTCCACAGGGCGAAGTCGCGCGCGTTGTCCTTGTCGTAGCGGTCCATGTCCACGCGCGCGCCGGTCTGCATTCCGGCCACGTCGATTTTCGAGAGTTTGCCGTAGCCCGGAAATTTCGCGATGCGGAAATACGTCGAGCCGTCGCTCGTGTAGGTGAACCCTTTTTCCGTGAGGCGCTGGATCAGCCGCACCATGTCGTCAATGTGCTCGGTGGCGCGCACCATATGTTCGGGCGGCTCGAGATTCAGGGCGCGGCGGTCGTCCAGAAACGCCTGAATGTATTTGTCCGTGTATTCGCGAATGCCCACGCCCGCCGCGGCCGCTTTCTGAATGATGCGGTCGTCCACGTCGGTCAGGTTCATCACCTGTATCATGCGGTAGCCTTTGGACTTCAAATACCGCCGCAGGATGTCCTGAAAAACGAAGGTACGAAAATTTCCGATGTGCGCGAAATCGTAGACCGTGGGACCGCACGTGTACGAGCGGACCTCTCCGGGCGCCTGAGGAACAAACGGCTCCGTCATCCCGGTCAATGTGTTATGGAAGCGGATCTCGGTCTTCGTGGTCCGGTCTCCGCTATTCAGTGTGGGTTGTGCGCTCATGGCAAGCGCGTCATTTTAACCGACGCGCGCGGATGTGGCAAAAGGTCTGTTGGGGGTTAGGACAAGCATGTCCAGTAAGAGTATGTATTGGTAGAAGGTTAGTTTTCGATATGACCTGCCAGCTCAACCGGTCGATGCAACACCCTCTAGCCGATTGATCCGACAATAGTTCCCATCGAGGATCGATTTGAGCGGCAGTATTCAATCAAAACCTAAACAGGGCTTTTGTTTTGTTTGAACTGATGTCCGCGAACCAAATCAGCCCCGTAGACTCCTACAAAAGGACTTTGAGCAAGTGTTGCGACGACCCATTGAGACCACCCCGTTCATCGGGCACTGGCCAATTCGAGCCACGTATGGTACGCAATAGACTTGCACGGTCTATTCAGGTTAGCCAACATACCGTTGCAGCCACGAAAACGAATGTGAGCGAGACCGTCCATGAATAAGAAGTTTAGCGTCCATCCTGACGTGCTCAAGCTAGGTCTTGTGAGCTTCCTCACAGATGTCAGTTCCGAGATGATTTTTTCCGTTTTCGCGGTCTTCTTCACAACCATCGCAGGGGCATCGAGCGCTTTGCTGGGTCTGGTTGAGGGCTCCGCGGACTTCTCGGCATCATCGCTGGATTATGTCGTCGGCTGGCTCTCAGACAAGACTGGCAAACGCAAGGTCTTTGCTCTTTTCGGATATGGTTTCTCCACGGTTGCGAAAGCCATTCTTCTGGTTGCCAATTCCGTTATCGCGCTGGGTTTCTTCCGTATCATCGAGCGCCTGGGCAAGAGTTTCCGTGGCCCGCCGCGTGACGCATGGCTGTCGGCTATCGCCGCTCAAGAGATCCGAGGATATTCGTTCGGTGTGCACAAGTCTCTTGATAAGGCTGGGGCTATCCTCGGTCCGCTTATTGCTTACGGATTACTTTCGTGGCACGGCGAAACGGCTTCATCCTTTCGAACCTTGTTCTGGGTGGCTTTTGTTCCCGCAGTGCTTGCCGTTTTCGTGCTGGGTCTGATCAAAGATCCGCCGGCGGCTCAACCCAGACACGAAAATATCTTCGCGGCATGGAAGATGTTGAGTTCCGGATTCAAACGCTATCTTGTCGCGGCGGGGATTTTCTCACTGGCTTACTTCAGTTTCGGATTCCTGCTCTTGCGTGCAAATAATGTCGGTTTCTCCGTCAGGGATATCGTATTGCTTTATGCGCTGTTCAACGTCTCGTTTGTCATCGCTGCACCACTCATTGGCAAGCTCGGCGACACGATCGGAAGGAATCATATCGTCGTGGTGAGCTACCTGATTTATCTTGTAATGAGCCTCGGCTTCGCTTTCACAACGACGAAATGGCAGATCATCTTCCTATTTATCATCTACGGCATCTTCTATTCGATCGATGAAGCCCAAAGTAAGGCATTCATCGCGGATGTCGAACCGGAGCGGCGAGCGACGGCGATAGGGGCTTACAATTTCGTGACAGGAGTTATCTACCTGCCTGCATCGCTTATTGCGGGTGCGTTGTGGGCAGTGAATCCAGGCATCGTTTTCCTCCTGGCGGCGTTCCTTTCGCTCGTGGCAATCAGTGCATTTGTGTTTTTGCGGCCTGCACGGCAATAGCAATCGGGCAAGAATTTGGACGGGTATAGGCCAATGCTGGCCACTTTTCGAGAAGTCCGCTTCTTGGAATTTGGCCCAGCGTCTACCGCTATGCGCTTGCGCGTAGTCGATGGCGAATTGCTTGAGAATCGGGCTGGTCATGCCCAGCGCGGTGGTTTCCTAGGGGCGGCGCGTTCGACATCCCAATAAACGGCTACCAGGGGCTTGATGAACCATATCGGGGCCGCGCGATCGCCGAGGGATCGGGCGGGGTGCTGCTGAACGGGAAGGAATCGTAGCAAAGATCGGCGGCCTTCGCGGCCAGTCCTACTTGCCGGATTCCGTATCGTGTATGAACTGAGCGACGTCGGCTTTGAACTGCCGGAGCACGCTCTCATTGAGATACACCATATGGCCGGACTCGTAGTATTTGTAGCTGATGTTCTGCTGCAGATTCTGGGGGATCGGCAGATGGTGCATCTCGAAAATGCCTTCGAAATAGGGCGTGGCCAGATCGAAATATCCGCCCGCGAGCAAAACACGCATCTTCGGATTCGACTTCATGGTGAACGCCAGATCGGGCATTGTATTGGTCGCCATGCCATAGCCCTGGTCCGATGCCGGTCCGCCGGGTGCCTTGTGGTGAAGATCCCACGCGATATCGATGTCATCGTAGATGTTCGGTTTATACGTCTCGTCCTTCCCGAATTTGAGTTCCGTGCGCAGGTAATCGTTGATTGCAGTTGTGTATGCCGCCGAGATGGCACTCTGCTGCGGGTCGTACTCAGCTTCTTCCGAGAGCCGGCTCAGGTCGGGGCCGCGGTAGCGGGTGTCGAGCCGTCCGGTCGTGATGCCGTCCGCGTCCTGCAAGGTTTTGGAGAATGCGCCGCCGGCGATCCGCAGATTCGATTTCAGAATATAGTCAACCGGCAGTCCAGTGTATTCGTGCAGTTTTTCGGCAATCGACCGTTGCTGGCTCTCCGGCAGAAGCGATCCGGTAAGAAGAGCGGTCGAGTACTCGCCAAGCGCAAAGTTCTCCACCTCGCGCAGAAACGGTTGCAACGCGGGCGGTTGTACCGGCAGCTTGTGATAATAGAAGGCCGTGGCTGCATACGTGGGCAACGCCAGAGCGTAGGGTTGATCGACCCCAGGATTCCAGCGCGGGCCATCCGCCGAATTGTCAAAGTTCAGAATCGCCGACAGCAGGACGATTCCATTCAGATCCACGTTCTTCAAGAGACCGCTCAGAACGGCGGAACGCGGCGTCCCGTAGGATTCGCCAAACAGGTACTTGGGGGAGTTCCATCGATCGTATTTCGTCAGGAAGCGGCGGATAAAGCGTTCAAAAGCGTGAGCGTCCTGATCGACTCCCCAGAAAGACTTCTCTTTGTCCTTCCCCATGATGCGACTGAAGCCCGCTCCCGGCGCATCGATAAAGACCAAGTCGGTAACATCCAGAAGGCTGTACGGATTGTCCACAATCGAGTACGGCGCGGCTGTTTTGTGCTCGGTGTCGGGTATCACCACGCGGCGCGGGCCGAACGATCCCATGTGGAGCCACATGGTGGACGATCCGGGCCCTCCGTTATAGATGAACATCACCGGCCGCGAGCCGGCGGAAGCGCCTTTGCGGAAGTACGCGGCGTAGAACATGCGCGACCTGGCGGGCGCCTCTTCTGGCTTCGCCGGATCGGTCGGGTTCACCACTACGTCCGGCAACAACTGGCCATCGCTCCCGATCAGTGCGTCGTAGGCGTCGGTCGCGCCGACCGTGATGGTTCCGGCTATGGCGCGGTACTCGATTTTTTGTCCGCCAATTGTGACCGTGTTCTCGGAAATTGAGTCAGCAGGAGATTGTGGGTGGCGCAGCGCCTCTGCCGGAACTTTAGCGTCGGCAACAGCTTTTGTCTGATCCTGATTGCCCGTCTGTTTCGCGTGTGCCGCAATCACGATCATACCGAGAACAAAAACTCTGGCGATCTTTGTAGCGTGCATACGGGACTGTCCCTTCTCGATCTCAAATTGGGCCGAAGTATAGCAGCATCGCTTTCAAAAGGTCATTGTTTGGGTACGGGCATTCGTAGACACGCGCGGCTCTGTTCCGGGCGGCTGTGCGAGGCTGCCCAGAAGTCCGGTAATCAGAAATTGGTCCCGCCGCCTATCGCTTGTGCGCTTGCGCGTAGTCGATGGCGAATTGCTTGAGAGTCGGGCTGGTCATACCCAGCGCGGTGGCTTCCTTGGCGGCGCGTTCGACATCCCAATGATCGATCACCATACGCTTGATGAACCACATCGTGGCCGCGCGGCCGCCGCGCGAGCAGTGGATGAACGCCGGTTCAGTGCCTTTCGCGGTGATCGCGTCGATGAATTTGTCGGCTGCCGCGACATCGGGCGTGGTGCTGTTGAACGGGATGGAATAGTAGCGAATATCGGCGGCCTTCGCGGCGGCTTCCTCCGCTTCGATGTTCGCCCCCTCCTCGCTGGCCTCGCGCAAATTGATGATCGAAGCAAAGCCGAATTTCTTGATTTCGGGGACGGCCGTGGCTTTGATCGCTCCGGAGCAGGCGACCGTCGTCTCGATTCGAGCGAGGTTCGTGATGCCGTCAACGGTTTCCTTGGTGACCTCCTGCGCACGAACAGGAGCCGCTGCCAGCCAGAGACTTGAAATGAAAACCACCGCAATCAGAAATCGCGATTTCATGGAAAACCTCCTGTGGAAGAATTGCATTATGCGACGAATGGGGGGAAGAAAGCTAGTCTCCTGAATTTTGGTAGCGCCGGCGTCTCGCCGGCGGTTTTACGCTGCTTCGCGAGCAAAAAAACTGCCGGCGGGACGCCGGCGCTACCAAAACCGCTTTGAGATGCTCATGTATATGAAAAGTTTCCTGCTCGAAAATTGAATGGATGCGGATGAATCGCTTACGTTTGTGTCCTTTGGATGCCATGGCTATAATGAGGGTGTCTCTTTAGCATCGACCATAGGCCAAGACCATGATTGTCCCGGCACAAAACGCAAATCCCGAGTCCCTTGCGCACCTCGATCTTGAAGAGGAGATTGCGCGGCTGAAGCGCGAGATGAATGCCGTGATCCTGGCGCACTATTACCAAGAGTCGGAGATACAGGACCTCGCGGACTTTGTGGGCGATAGCCTGCAACTCTCGCAGCAGGCGGCTTCGACGAAGGCGGATGTGATCGTCTTTGCCGGCGTGCTGTTCATGGCCGAAACGGCCAAGATCCTGAACCCGTCGAAGCTCGTCCTGCTGCCCGACCTGAATGCGGGCTGCTCGCTGGCCGACGGTTGCCCGGCCGCGCAATTCCAGGCGTTTCGCGAGCGCCACCCCGGTTCCGTGGCCATCACGTACATCAACTGCAGCGCCGAAGTAAAAGCGCTGAGCGACATCATCTGCACATCGAGCAACGCCGAGAAAATCATCCGGCAGATTCCGCCCGAGAAACACATTCTGTTCGCGCCGGACCAGCACCTCGGGCGATTCCTGATGAAGAAGACGGGTCGCGAGCTGACGCTGTGGCCGGGAAGCTGCATCGTTCACGAAATGTTTTCCGAGAAGAGCCTGGTGCAGTTGAAGGAGCGGCACCCCAAGGCACTGGTTCTGGCGCATCCGGAGTGCCCGGAAGCCGTCCTGCGTCACGCGGACTATGTGGGTTCGACCACCGGAATCCTGACGTTCGCGACGCACAATCCGGCGCTCGAATTTATCGTGGCGACCGAAAGCGGCATCCTGCACCAGATGATCAAAGCGTGCCCGGAGAAAACTTTCATTTCCGCTCCCGGCGAGGGTGGATGTTCGTGCAGCGAGTGCCCGCACATGAAGCTGAACACGATGGAGAAACTTTATCTGTGCATGCGCGACCGCAAGCCGGAAATCATGCTGGAGGAAGGTTTGCGCCAGCGCGCCTTGAAACCCATTCTCCGGATGCTGGAGATGAGTTAGCCTTCCTCCATTCGCCATGGCCTTTTCACTCGACGCTTCCGCATATCACAACTTGCTGAGGTCTTTTCTCGCCGAAGACATCGGCGCGGGCGATATCACCACCGAATCAACGGTATCGGCGAAGCAGCGCGCGCGCGGCGACGTGATTGCCAAAGCGCCGCTTGTCCTTGCAGGAATCGAACTGTTCGCGGAAGTCTTCCGCCTGATGGACCCCGCGGCCACGGCGGAAATAATTTCTCGCGATGGCGAGGAACTAGCACTGGGAAAAATTCCGGCGCGCATAAACGCCTCCGCGCGTGCGCTTTTGACGGGCGAGCGCGTGGCTTTGAATCTCCTGCAACGCCTCAGCGGAGTCGCGACGCTCACGCGCCGGTTTGTCCGCGCGGTGGAGGGCACCGGAGCCGCGATTCTGGACACGCGAAAAACAACGCCCGGCCTGCGCGAGCTGGAAAAATACGCGGTCCTCGTCGGAGGCGGAAGAAGCCACCGCAAGGATTTGGGCGAAGCCATCCTGATTAAGGAAAATCATATTCGCCTAGCGGGAGGCGTAACGGCGGCGCTCGCGGCGGCGCAAGTGGCCCGGAGCCGCGGGGCGTGGATCGAAATCGAAGTCACCAATATGGATGAGCTGCGCGCCGCGCTCGCGCACAACCCCGATGTCATCATGCTCGACAACATGAATCCATCTCTCACGCGCCAGGCCGTCGACGAGGTGCGCAAACACGCCGCGCCACGCAAGATTCTGACCGAAGCATCCGGAGGCATTACGCTCGCCAACGTGAGAGAATTCGCCGAAGCGGGCGTGGACTGGATTTCCGTGGGCGCGCTGACGCATTCCGCCCCGGCCGTGGATTTAAGTTTTGAGATTGAACCGGTTGACTCAGCGAGCGCAAAACATTTGCTGTAGCTCGCGTCTTCAGACGCGGGGGTTTTCTCCGCCGCTGGGGGAAGCTCTGCCGCCGGGCGAAACCCCCTCGCCTCTGAAGAGGCGAGCTACAGTGGGCGAGCTACAACGGCGGCGATGAATACATCGCTGTTGATGATTTTAACTATTGATGATTGGACGGGCGGGATGCGCTTCCTATGAACACTGCGATCAAAACGGACATTCTGGTTATCGGCAGCGGCCTCGGCGGCCTGGCGGCGGCGTGGAACGCCGCGAAGCGCGGCTGCCAAGTGACGCTGATTACGCGCGCCACCGAACCGCAGGACAGCAACACGTACCGGGCGCAAGGCGGAATCATCTATCGAGGGCATGGAGAGTCTCCCGAGCAGCTTGTAGCGGACATTCTTTCCGCGGGTGCGGGACTCAGTTCTCCGGAAGCCGCCACCTTGCTCAGCATCGAGGGCCCGCGCCTGGTGAAGGAAATCCTGATCGACGAGCTGCATGTGCCGTTCGATCCCTCGCCGGAAAATCCAAGCGAACTCGATTTGACGTCCGAAGCGGGCCATTCCATACCGCGAATCATTCACTTTAAGGACAAGACCGGCTTCTCGATCGAGAAGGCTTTTTTTGAGCGCGTGCAGGCTCATCCGAATGTGAAAGTAATTGCGAACGCCACCGCCGTGGACTTGCTGACGGCTTCGCACCACTCGGTCGAGCCTACGGACGTCTACCGCCCGCTGACCTGCGTGGGAGCGTATGTGCTGGACCAGACTACGGGAAAAATTTTCTCGATCCTCGCGAAGGAAACGATTCTGGCTACGGGCGGGCTGGGCAGCGTATTTCTGCACACGACGAATCCCACGGGCGCGCGCGGCGACGGCATCGCCATGGCGTATCGCGCCGGGGCGCGCTGCATCAACATGCAGTACGTCCAATTTCATCCGACGGCGCTGCTGGCCCCGGACGGATGCTTCCTGATTTCGGAGACGGTGCGCGGCGAGGGCGGCCGGGTCGTGGATCGCCAGGGCAAGGAATTCATGCAGAAGTTTCATCCCGCCGGATCGCTTGCGCCACGCGACGTTGCCGCGCGCGCCATTTATCAAACGATGATCGAATCGGGCGAGCCGTGCGTCTATCTGGACATCACGCACAAACCCGCCGAACAGCTTCGCGAGCGTTTTCCGGGCATTTACGCCGTGTGTATGGAGCGCGGGATCGACCTCACGCGCGAGCCGATTCCCGTCGTTCCCGCCGCGCATTACAGTTGCGGCGGCATCGCCACCGACGACTGGGGACGCACGACCGTGGACCGCTTGCGCGCCGTCGGCGAAGTCGCCTGCACCGGCCTGCACGGTGCGAATCGCCTGGCCAGCACTTCGCTGCTCGAATGTCTCGTGTGGGGCACGCGCGCGGGAGAACAATCTGCCAAGCGCATCCATGGCGGCAATGGGTTTTACTTTCCGCAAATCTCCGACTGGCGCTATGAGCACGAAGCCGCCGATCCCGCGCTCATTTCGCAGGACTGGCTGACGATCCAGCACACCATGTGGAATTATGTCGGGCTGATCCGCAGCGAAAAACGATTGAATCGCGCGATGCGTGTGTTGCGCGAACTCGATCTGGAAATCGCGCGCTTTTACGAAAAATGCGAGATCAGCGATTCCATCATCGGATTGCGCAACGGCATCCTCACCGCGCTCCTGATCCTCGACGCCGCCGACCAGGCCCGCGAGAGCCGCGGCTGCCACTACCGCATCGACTGACGTTCATGAACAAATGCGCGCCAGTAGCACAGGCTTCAGCCTGTGTTCTTTTGACTTTAGCTTGTCACACAGCAAAACTACACAGGCTGAAGCCTGTGCTACTGGAAAGCCCCTCTTCGGTTCGTGCGAGAAACGCAGATCAATCCCTAAAAGTCTTTATTTTCTGAATCCGCGTTAATCCGTGTGCATCCGTGGTTCCAAATTCATTTCACAAAAAAGAAGCGTCGAAGGGTTTGGGGAAGAGGGCGGCCATATGGTGGCGTTCGACTTTGCCGGCCAGGTTTGCGAGGACCACTTCCGCGTCGCCGCAGAATTCCCAGATGAGCTGGCGGCAGGAGCCGCAGGGAGGGGTTAGCGCGTCGGTATCCGCAACTACGGCAATGGCGTCGAATCCCCGCTCGCCTTCGGAAATGGCCTTGAAGATCGCGACCCGCTCGGCGCACATCGTCAGGCCGTAGGTGGCATTTTCCACGTTGCAGCCGGTGAAAACTCTGCCGGACTTCGCGCGCACGGCCGCGCCCACGCGGAAATTGGAATAGGGCGCGTGGGCGTTTTCGCGCGCGGTGCGCGCCGCGGCAATCAGCGCGGCATATTCGCCGCCGTGTTCAGCGTTCCGTTCGCTCATGGCAAATCCTGATTCATGCGCGGGATTGCGGCGCGCAAAAGGGCCACGAAATCGGCTTTCACGCGCTCGCCGGTTTCCATGACTTCCTCGGTCGTGATGGGCTGGTCGAGAATTCCCGCCGCCATGTTCGTGACGCACGAAATTCCCAGCACGCGAATTCCAAGGTGCGCCGCGGCAATCACTTCCGGCACGGTGGACATGCCCACGAGGTCCGCGCCAATCGCGCGCAGGTAGCGAATTTCGGCCGGCGTTTCGTAGCTGGGGCCGATGAGCCCCGCGTACACGCCCTCGGCGATTTCGATGCCGAGGCGTTTTCCCTCCTGCAAGGCCGCCGCCTGGTAGGGCTTCCAGTACACCTGCGTCATGTCGGGAAATCGCTCGCCGAAATGCTCGTCATTCGCGCCAATCAAGGGATTCGTGCCCTGCAGATTGATGTGATCGCGCAGCACGACCAGGCATCCCTGCTTGAAATTGCGATTGATTCCGCCGGCGGCGTTGGTGATGAGCGCCGCGCGGATGCCCATGCGGGCCATCACGCGCATCGGGAAAATCACTTCCTGCTTCGAGTAGCCTTCGTAGAAATGCACGCGGCCCTGCATGATGGCCACCGGGACGTCCGCCACCTTGCCGATGACCATGCGCCCGGCGTGCCCGATCGCCGTCGAGCGCGGAAAGTGGGGAATGTTTTTGTAGTCGATGCGCGCGGCGTCCTTCAGTTCATTGGCAAATGCGCCGAGGCCGCTGCCGAGAATCAGGCCGATGCGCGGGCGCAGTTTTGTTTTTGCCAGAATGAATTTCGCGGCAATCCCCGCGCGCAGGAATTCCTGGCTTGGTTTTGCTTTTGACGTTCCGGTTGCGCTCATCTCAGAAAAATCCCCACAATCGAGGCGGACATCAGGTTCGCCATGGTTCCGGCCAGCATCGCGCGGATGCCGAACTTGGCGAGCTGCGCTTTCTGGTTCGGCGCCAGCGCGCCGATGCCGCCGATCTGCATTCCAATCGATCCAAAATTCGCAAAACCGCACAGCGCGAACGTAGCGATCGTGAACGACCGCGGGTCAAGCGTCGCCTTCATCGGCCCGAGGTAGGAAAACGCCACCAGCTCATTGACCACCATGCGCGTGCCCAGCAGATTTCCGATCTGCACGCAATCCTGCCAGGGAACGCCGATTACCCAGGCAACCGGCGCGAAGGCCCAGCCGAAAATTTGTTGCAGGCTCGTGGGGAACCACAACATGCCGTGCCCACCGAGCCAGTTGTGAACGCCGCCCATGATGCCGTTGGTGAGCGCGATCAGCGCAAGAAAAGCAATCAGCATGGCGCCGACGTTTATCGCCATGCCCAGCCCTTCGCCCGTGCCGCGCGCGATGGCCGCAAGAAAGTTGGCGTCCCGCTCCACGCCTTCCATGTGCACAACGCCCATGGTTTTTGGCTGCCCGGTTTCCGGCACTAGCATTTTGGAAATCAGCAGCGTTCCCGGCGCCGTCATGATTACGGCCGTCAGCAGGTGCTCGGGCTTCACGCCGAACGCGATGTACGCGGCCATCATTCCGCCCGATACGTGAGCCATGCCGCTGGTCATGATCGTCATCAGTTCGGATTGCGTCAAGTCCGGCAGGAATGGCCTGATGGTCAGCGGGGCTTCGGTCTGCCCCATGAAGATGCTGGCGGCCACGTTGAGGGATTCCGCGCCACTCGCGCCCATGACGCGCTGCATCACCCAGGCCGCCGCGCGAATGATCACCTGCATCACGCCAAGGTAGTACAGCAGGGCGAAGAGCGCGGCGATAAAAATAATCGTGGGCAAAACCTGAAAGGCAAAAATAAATCCGAGCGAGGAGTGCTGTTTCCCGAGCTCCCCAAACACAAATTCCGATCCGTCGAACGCATAAGAAAGAAGTTTTTTGACTCCGTTGCCGGCGCGCAAAAATAATTCCTGGCCCGCGGTCCAGCGTAGCACCAGAAGGGCCAGTCCAATCTGCAATCCCAATCCCCAAATCACCATCTTTAGCCTGATCGCGCGCCGGTTGTTGGAGAACAGGTAGGCCAGCCCCAGCATCGTCAGCAGCCCAAGCACGCCCGTGAATCGGCCCATTCGCCAGCTCCTCGCACCCGGATGCGCCCCGGATAATGTTCGCCACATTAGCATGACCGAGAAGAACTGGGTGCATGGAAATTGTGATGTGCAGGATTTGACGCCCGATCAACGGATCCGTCCAAATTTTCATTTCCGTGGCGCGGACGGAAAGCTTTTGTGAAATTGTTAGAAGTGATGTTTCGTGGGGAGATGTGGGGGAGCGTGTTGATCCTTGCCGTTTTTGCAAGGGTGGGGATTTTCCGTCCCACATCCCTCAATTCCAGGTTATCTCGGAATCTAAACCACCCACCCTTTGAAAACCGCAAAGGGTGGGGCACCCAAACCTATCCTTAGTTTTTTAATTTTCTATACGCCGATGACTCGATGGATGAGGGGCGGGAGGGATTTCGGTTTTTCCGGTTCGATGAGGTAGGCCGTTTCGGCGAGGCGCCTGGCTTCGGCTAGCCGTGTGTCGGAATTGTAGTGTAGCGTGCATAGCGGGTCGCCGCGCTTGACCGCGTCGCCGATGCGCTTGTGAAATTCCAGGCCCACCGCGGGATCGATCGCGTCTTCCTTTTTTTCGCGGCCGCCGCCGAGGACCACACTGGCTACGCCGAGCTGTTCGCACTGGATTGCGGCGATGTATCCGCTGGCCGCACTGTTGATGACGAGCGACTGCCGCGCACGCGCCAGCCGGCGCGGATCGTCCACGACCCTCACATCGCCGCCCTGCAACGCCACGATTTCGCGGAATTTTGCGCGTGCCGCGCCGGAAGCAATCAGGTCGGCGGAAAGTTTCCTGCCCTCGTCCACCGTCTTCACGCGTTCTCCCAGGAAAAACATCCAGGCCGCAAGTTCCAGGCAAAGTTCGCGCAGGTCCGCGGGGCCCCCGCCGGCGAGGACTTCGATGGACTCGGCGACTTCCAGGGCGTTGCCTGCCGTGCGCCCGAGCGGCTGATTCATGTCGGTGATCAGCGCGACCACTTTTTTGCCCATGCGCTTTCCGGTTTCGACCAGCAGCCCCGCCAGGTTCTCCGCATCCTCGATCTTTTTCATGAACGCGCCCGATCCGGTCTTCACATCGAGCACCAGCGCGTCGATTCCCTCGGCCAGTTTCTTGCTCATGATGGAAGCGCAAATCAGCGCCGGGCTTTCGACCGTTCCGGTCACGTCGCGCAAGGCGTAGATTTTTTTGTCGGCGGGCGCGATTTCGGCCGTCTGCCCGATCAGTGCGCAGCCGCAGGTTTCGAGGACGCGCCGAAATTCGGCGAGCGTCAGATTCACGTTAAAGCCGGGAATGGATTCCAGCTTGTCGAGCGTGCCGCCGCTGTGCCCCAGGCCGCGCCCGCTGATCATGGGGACTTTCAGGCCGCCAGCCGCAATGATCGGAGCAATGACCAGAGAAGTTTTGTCGCCCACGCCTCCGGTCGAGTGCTTGTCCACCTTACGCCCGGCAAGATCGGAAAAATCCAGCACGCAGCCCGAGTGCAGCATGGCTTCGGTGAGCGCAGCGATTTCCGGGCGGCTCATTCCGCGCAGCACGATGGCCATAAGCCACGCGGACATCTGATAATCGGGAATGTCTCCCTGAGTGTACGCGGCAATCAGTTGTTGGATTTCTTCGGGAGTGAGCTCGCCCGAGTCTCGCTTGCGACGGATCAGGTCAACGGCGCGCATGAAATTGGGAGATCAATCGGCGGCTACCGAGCGGGATACGCCCGAAGCGCCCTGGAGCAGCTCCAGATGCGAAATTTCGGCCGGGCAGCGCAGCCGCCACGGCAGGACGATTGTGCCAATGCCACGGCTCACATAAATTTGCGTGGTCCCCATGCGGTCCCATCCAATTTTGTACCGCAAGCGTTCCGGCGAGCGCCCGTACACCGTGCCGAAAACGGGCACGTTCACCTGGCCGCCATGCGTGTGCCCGGAAAGAACCAGGCTTACGCCGTGCCGGGAGGCAAGAGAAATCAGGCGAGGATTGTGCGCGAGCAAAACCGTGGCGGCTTCGCGCGGAATACCTTGCATCGCGCGCCGCAAATCCGCTCCATAGCCGTAATCGTCGACTCCCGCCAGATATAAGGATTCCCCGCCAAGATCCAGCGTAACGTGGCGGTTGCGCAAGACGTCGATTTGCTGCCGCCGCAACGCCGCCGTAATGGCAGCGGCATCCACGCGGAAATCGTGATTGCCCAGGACGGCGAACACGCCGTAACGCGCCCGCAGACGCCCAAGAATTTCCGCTGCCGGCCCTATGTTTCGCCGGGAATAGGTGACGAAATCCCCGGTCAGCGCGATGATATCGGGATTCAGTCGGTTTGCCTGGCGCACGGCTTCGGAAAGCCATTCCTTGGGGAAATAGAGGCCGTGGTGGATGTCGGAAATTTGCACGACGCGCAAGCCCTGGAAGGCTTGCGGAAGGGCGTCCAGCCAGATGCGCTCATCGTTCACAAGGAAACGTTCCCGGGAACGCAGCCGCGCGGAGTTTGTTTCCGGCGCCGCGCCGGCCGAATACTGCTCGACGCCGCCTTGACGCCAGCGGCCCAGCCATCGTGACAGTTTTTCCCCGGCGGCGGAACTTCCAGGAAACGGAAATGTAGGACTATTCGCCATCAGTTATCAGTCGATATGAAAAGCACCATTTGACGCTATCACTCGCTGGAAATGGAGTCAATGCAACGTATGACCGGCTGGTGCCCAGAATGGAACTGGCAAGTTCGAGTGGAATGAAGAGTTTGGGTAGCGCGGGCTTCAGCCTGCGGGTTTCGTCCGACGAGGCCCAAACCCCGTAGGCTGAAGCCCGCGCTACTGAAAAGCGTCTATTTCGCTTTTTGATACAGGAAACAGAATCGGCCATGAAACGAATGTGAAGTTTTCGCGAGAAATGAGGGCTAGTTACGAAAGAGGGGCGCTTGACGCCGCGCGCTGGGCGATGCCAGCGGCGACCTCTTTCATCTCCTCATGAACGCGGCTGTTCGACGCCAGAAGCTCACGGTCGCCCAACCTGTAAGGCTGGCCATCGAACCGCGTGACCGTGCCGCCAGCCTCACGCACGAGCAAAACGCCCGCAGCCGTGTCCCACGTGCGCAGGCCAAACTCCCAGAAGCCATCGAACCGGCCGCAGGCCACGGCTGCGAGGTCCATGGCGGCGGAGCCATCGCGGCGCACGCCGTGAGAGCGCAACGTGAAATCCCAGTAGTAGTGAATATTCGGATTCTGCGCGCGCTTTACGCTGGGAAAACCGGTAGCCAGCAAGCTCGTCCCCAGCGTTTCAATTCGGGAGACTCCGATTTTCTTCTGGTTCAGGTAGGCCCCTTCGCCCTTGACGGCCGTGAACAGTTCTCCGGTTACCGGCTGAAAAACCACGCCCACGATCAGCTCGCCCGCTTCCTCCAGGCCGATGGAAACAGCGAAACACGGGTACCCGTGCGCAAAATTCGTCGTGCCGTCCAAGGGATCGACGTGCCAGCGGAAGGGAGATTCGCTCTCGGACCCTCCGCCCTCCTCGGCCACAATCGCGTGTTTCGGAAAATGAGAGCGCAGGCGGGAGACGATGGCCTGTTCGGAGCGCCGGTCGGCCTGCGTCACGATGTCGACCTCTCCCTTGTAGCTGATGTTGACCGGGCGGTCGAATTCCGCGAGCAGAATCGCTCCCGCTTCCCGCGCCGTCTCCATAGCCACATTGAGAAATGAATTCATGCGATTGGTCCATCCTCACACCAAATCATGCCAGATTTTGCGCAGGTTGACCCGCATTTCTCGCAGCAGACTCGATGCATCCGCGCTTTCTCTCGCAAAGGAATCAGCGATAGCGAAGCTTGAGAATCAGGATGGCCAGCGAAAATCCAAATGTGATGCTGTTGGAGTACAGGATGGGCCGGTTGCCTGCGAATAATCCGTACAACGCCCAGAGGCCGATTCCGAAGGTGAACACGCTCTGCGTGATGAGCGAAATGCCCTCGGTTCTTTTCTCGCGAATAATTTTCACCGCCTGCGGCAGCCAGCACATCGTTGTGCAGACCGCCGCCACGATTTCCACACTATCGAGCCAGGCGGCCATGACTTCTCCCCATTTCTATTGCGTGTAAGAGTTGCGTCCTGCGAAAGCCGGACTTCCGAGGGCGCATAGGGATACTAGCGCAAAGATTGTGGAAGTGGTCAGGCGGCTGTATTCGGAAGTTCCAACCCGAATGTGGTTTGAACTGCGGATAGACCATCCGCCGCAGGCTTCACAGGTTGCGGGAAAACTCAAAAAATTGTCATTCCGTTCACGGAGAACGTTCTCGGTGAACCGAGGCGCGTTCTTCGCCGAGGAATCTCTCTTTTCCTGGCTTTAAATCAAACAGAGATTCCTCACTTCGTTCGGAGTGAAAAAATTAGGGTTTTTTGCAACCTATAAAGCCCAGGCTATTTCAGGTGAGGCAAGTGAGTCAAAACGGCACATCGCAAGCCGATTTGAAACGGTTAGCTTAAGAATGCCTACCGGTGGGATTTTTGTAAACCTGCAATCTACTGGGATCCAAGGGTTTGGAGGGTGGGGGCTGCTTGCTGTTTGGCCAGAGTCATGCAAGCACATGCTTGGATTAGCTTTGAGAGATCTCTGTGCGTATGGAGCGAACGTCAAAACGGGTGAAGCGCAGGTTGAGTGTCCAGCTTTTTTGCGCAGCGGTTTTGACGGAGAAAGGCCCTTCCGAATCTCAGGTCAACGCGGCTTACCTGCTTAATTTTCTCAAGTTTTGGGGTGGTCCGACGATGTACCTATCAAGATATACCTATCAATCAGGGTAAGGAGTGCGAATAGACAAGATGGAATGGCCCCGCAAACTGTCGCTGCGCCGCAAGCTCACGCTGGTGATCATGATCAACACGGTCGTGGCGCTGTGCGTGGCCGGAATCGGATTCGCTCAATATGGATTGTACCTGCTTACGGAACTGCGCGCTCAGGACTTGAAAGCCATCACGGAAATTTTGGGGACCAACAGCGCGACCGCACTCGCTCTCAATGATCTGAATGCCGCGCGCAACACTCTGCAATCGCTCAGAGCAAAGCCGCATGTCATCCTGGCCGTCATTTACGATCGCGATGGAAAGGTCTTTGCCGCTTATCGCCGGGCCGATTTGGATGAACGATATCCCGTGCCGCCGCTGAAGAACGAATCCAGCCGGGTTACTTCCGAAGGTATTCTTATCTTCCAGCCGATCGTTTACGACCACAAAAAAATTGGGACTATGTTTCTCGAAACCGGCTGGGCCGGACGCAGGCAGCTTGTGCATGGCTATTTTCTGGTTTTTGGGTTGATTGTCGTCGTGGTTTCCCTGGGAGCGTACGCGATGGCGGCGCGCCTGCAGCGGCCGATCTCGAATCCAATTCTGGAGCTGGCCTGGACCACCAAGATGGTGACGAGTTCCCGGGACTATTCCATACGGGCGAAGAAGCATACGGAGGACGAAATCGGCGTCCTGATCGACGGCTTCAACGTAATGCTGGACCAGATTCAGAAACGGGACACCGAGTTGCGCCAGGCCCGCGAGGAACTGGAGCTGCGCGTGGACGAGCGCACGCTCGAACTCCAACAGGAAGTGGCGGACCGGCAGCGCGCCCAGGAAGCATTGCATGTGAGCGAGGAACAAATCCGGCTGCTGCTGGACTCGACGGCTGAGGCGATTTATGGAGTCGATCGCGAAGGAATGATCACATTTTGCAACCCTTCCGCGCTTCGATTGCTGGGCTATGACAAAGGAGACGACCTGCTAGGAAAATGTGCGCATGGCATGATGCACCATTCGCTTGAGGATGGGACTCCCTACCCCGCGCGGGAATGCCGGATTTACATTGCGCTAGATCGGAAAGAAGGAATTCATTGGGACGAAGAAGTGTATTGGCGGGGCGATGGCACGAGTTTTCCGGTGGAGTACTGGGCGCATCCGATCCGCAAGGAAGGGGAAGTCGTCGGTGCGGTAATCACGTTTCTGGACATCACCGAGCGCAAGCGCGCGGAAGCGGTCCTGCTCAATGCCAAGGAAGCAGCCGAGGCCGCCAGCCGCGCCAAGAGCGAATTCCTGGCTAACATGAGCCATGAAATCCGCACGCCGATGAACGGCATCATCGGAATGACGGGTTTGGTGCTCGACACGCCGCTGACGCCCGAGCAGAGGGATTATCTCGGCATGGTCAAGTTATCCGCCGGCAATCTGCTGAGCGTCATTAACGACATCCTGGACTTTTCCAAGGTCGAGGCAGGCAAGCTCGAACTGGAAAAAACCGAATTTGAAATCCGTGATTTGTTGGGGAATACGGTCAAAACGCTGGCTCTACGGGGAGACAAGAAAAATCTGGAAATGATTGTGCGTGTGTCGCCCAAGGTGCCGAAAGTTCTGATCGGAGACCCGATGCGGTTGCGGCAGGTCGTCGTGAATCTGGCCGGCAACGCCTTGAAGTTCACCGAAAAGGGAGAAGTTATCCTGGATGTGGAACTGGAATCCGTGAATGGCGAAGAAGCGAGGCTGCACATTTCCGTTTCGGATACCGGCGTTGGAATCCCGCCTGAAAAGCTGGGGATTATTTTCGAACCGTTTGCACAGGCGGATGGGTCCACGACGCGCCGTTTTGGGGGGACCGGCCTGGGGCTGACGATTTCGCGCGGGCTTGTGGAACTCATGGGCGGGCGGATGTGGGTGGAAAGCGAATCCGGAAAGGGCGCGACATTTCATTTCACCTGCGATTTTCAGCAAGGAAACGATCCGGCGCCGGACCAGGAGAAAATTGCCAGCCAATCCTTGCGGGGACTGAATGTTCTGGTCGTGGACAACAGAGTCCCCAATCTGAAAATTTGCGCGGAGATGCTGACGAGCATGGGCATGAACGCGACTCTGGCGGACAGCAGCGCCAGCGCGCTAAGGATGATGGAAGCCGCGAAAAACGAGGGCCGCGCATTTCCGATCGTGTTACTGGATGCGCTGATGCCGGAATTCGATGGATTCCAGACTTTGCAAGCCATTCGATTGGATCGGTCGTTCGCCGGCATCGTTATCATGATGGTTTCCGTGAACCGCCAGATGGAGGACTCGGTGCGATGCCGGGAATTCGGTGTGAAGCATTGCCTCGTCAAGCCCATCATTCAGTCCGAACTTCTCGGAATAATTCTTTCGGCCTTGGGACGGACCGGTGCCAAAGGGAGCGGGAAGGAGCCATCCATTCCAGGTGGACGGAGGCCTCAGGGGAGGCAATTCAACATTTTACTTGCTGAAGATAATCCCGTGAATCAGAGGCTCGCGATGCGGCTGCTCGAAAATGCCGGCCATCGCGTTATCGTGGCGGCCAACGGCCGGGAAGCCGTTGCGGTTTGGGAAAATGCCGGCGCTTCCGGATTCGACATTGTGCTGATGGACATTCAGATGCCGGAGATGGACGGCATGGAAGCGGCCGCGGCGATCCGCGAGCGCGAAAAAAAAATCGGGAAGCACATTCCCATTATCGCATTGACCGCGCACGCCATGAGAGGAGACAAGGAAAAATATCTTGCCGCTGGAATGGACGGATACGTCTCGAAGCCCATTCAACTGGACAACATGTTCGACGAAATCGACCGATGCCTGGCGGTAAATGAAAGGAGCAAAACAGTGGCGGAAACGCATCGGGAATCGGACGAGCTGATCGATCGTGTCTCGCTGCTGGAACGCGTGGAGGGAGATCAGGAGCTGCTCGCCGAAATGATTCAACTCTTCCGGGAAGACGCGCCCATTCTGCTCTCCGCCATGCGCGATGCGCTGCAACGCGGCGATATGGAGGTGCTGGAGCGGTCCGCGCACTCGGTGAAGGGCGCGGCGGGCAATCTTTCGGCGAAGAGCACGGCAGCCGCAGCGTATCGACTCGAAAAAGACGCGAAAAATAAGGATGCGGAATCCGCGAAAGCGAGTCTTGCGGAGGTCGAGCGCGCGGTGAATTGCCTGCTACCGGCGCTCGCCGAGTTCTGTCAGGGAGTTTCGAAATGAAGATTCTCATTGCCGATGACGAGTCTGTATCGCGGCACATGCTGCAGGTCCTTCTCGTGAAATGGGGGTATGAAGTTGTCTCGGTCGAGGACGGCAATGCGGCGTGGGAAAAATTGAAAGCTTCGGACGCTCCGCGCATGGCGTTGCTCGATTGGATGATGCCCGGCCAGAATGGAGTTGATGTCTGCCGCGCCCTGCGGAAACTGCGGCCCGAACCCTACACGTACCTACTTTTGCTGACGGCCAAGGACGCCAAGGAAAGCGTCGTCGAGGGGCTCGAATCGGGAGCCGACGACTATTTGACCAAACCGTTCAACCCAGCGGAACTCAAGGCCCGGATTCGAGTGGGTTTGCGCCTGCTCGATCTGGAAGACAATCTCGTGCAAGCCCGCGAAGCCATGCGGTTCAAAGCCTCGCACGATACGCTGACGGGAGTGTGGAACCGCGGAGTGATCCTCGAAACATTGGAGCGGGAAATCTGGCGCTCGCGGCGTGAGGGTTCTTCCCTCGGCGTGCTGATCGTGGATCTGGACCATTTCAAGGCCGTCAATGATACCTATGGACACTTGGTGGGAGACACCGTGCTTCGGGAAGTTACAAGACGAATGCAGACGAATATCCGGTCCTATGACGCCGTAGGCCGCTATGGAGGCGAAGAGTTTTTGATCCTTTTGCCTAACTGCAGTGCTTCGGCGACATGGAATAAGGCCGAGCTGCTTCGTGCGGCGCTGACTCGGGAGCCGATCGAGACACAGTCCGGCGCATTGAAAATCACGATGAGCATTGGCGGGGTTGCCACGGAAGATTGGCCGGCGAAGAGTGCAAATCAAATTTTGCAAATGGCCGATTTGGCTTTGTACCGCGCCAAGGAAGAGGGACGAAACCGCACCGTGATGGCCGGAGCGACCGAGCATGAGGGGGCTCTACCAACTTCGCTCGTGATGATGTTCCATAGCCCTCAGAAGGAATAACGAACGTTTCGCCCGGAAGTTTGCGGAACGTATCGCATGACCTCGCGGAAGTCCCCGCCTCTAAAGGCGCGGGCTACAACAATCCAACGTTGGCTACGAGTCGGGGGCTTTTTCGCTACCAGGAAGAAGCCCGTCAGGAATTTGCGCCCGCGGATAAATTCTGGGGCGCATCGTTCCCGGCAATCTCGACGCGCTGTACTCCACCCCACCGAATGTGTTCCTGCTCAAAGCGATTCTGAATCCGGCGGCGCAATTCGCGCGCGGCATCATCCTGCCTGCCGGGGACGGTGCGAAGCTGCAGCCGCAACGTTGCACCGGCGGGACCGAATGAGTCCACGCCCAGCGCCCGCGGTCCGTCCACGAGCACGGGCGCCCAGGAGGCGTCAGCGCGAAGTTCGGCGCACACGCGTTCGAGCGCGGCGAGCGCCGCATCGGACGATCCGTCGGGCGGGATGGAGATGTCCACGAACAACTGGCCCCAGTCGCGGCTGAGATTCGCGACTTGGGCAATATCTCCGTTGGGAATGGTGACTACGGCGCCCTGAAGATCTCGAATCACGGTGCGGCGCAGCGTCAGATGCTCGACGCGGCCTACCATGGTTCCGATCCGTACGTTTTCTCCTACCACAAACTGATCCTCGATGATGATGAAAAAACCGTTGATGAGATCGCGAACCAGATGCTGCGCCCCGAAACCCACCGCCAGGCTCACGAGTCCCGCGGCGGCCGCGATGGGCGTGACATTGAAGCCGAATTCGGGCAATGCCGTGAGGATCGCGCCGACGATGAGGATGGCGGTTCCCGCGCTGTACAGCAGTCCGGATAGGGTTTTCACGTGCTGCTCGCGCATCCGCGCGATCCGGCCCGAGCTTTCGGCTCCGGCGGCGGGAATCAGGCGGCGCGTGAGCGTGCGCAACAGGCGGTTCAGGATCAGCGCGATCAGGACAATCGCGGCGATGCGAATTCCACGCGCAAGCGCAAAATCCGTCCATTTGAATACGTTTGGCGTCATAATATACGGACGAGATTACAGCACCCGGCGATTTGCCACAAGGCGATCGATGGCGGCAGGGAATGGGGCCGAGTGAGAATTCAATGAAAACCGGACGCAGGTTTTTTATTTCGAGCGCTGCCGCCGCGCTGGCGGGAGCGCGGGCGCTACTGGCCGGCGGCCAGCGGGGTAATCCACCTTTTCCAACTCCTCAATTTCCGGATGCCAGCAGTTCGGGCCGGCCGGACGATTTACCCTCTCCACCACGATTGGATCCAAAGAGTCAGCTCAAGGAAAATCAGAAAGCCCTTCGGCGCGACGTCGACCGTTTGCTGCAACTGGCCAAGGATTTGAAGGAGGAATCGGATAAGACGCCGGAGACCGACGTTTTATCTCTTTCCCTGGTCAAAAAAGCGGAAGAAATCGAGAAACTGGCGCACCAGATCAAGGACCGGATTCGCTCAACATAGGAAGGCGTCTCCGATTCGTTTTTGCTGGTGAAGGCAGGGAACCCGTTTCCGATCCGATCGTGATGCGGATCACAGCTGGATGTGACGTCAGTCATGGCCGAATCCCCCGCATTCTTTAATCATTAAAAATGCATAGCGTCGTAGAGGGGAAATGCCATGGATGCCTGGTCTGGTTTCCTGGGGTTTGAGGGCATGCCGGTCTTATGCGCCGGGCGAAGATGGAGGTGATGTCGTGCACAGTCAATACATTCCGCATATTGGAGAAATGGAACCGGCGGCAAAAGTAAAGTCACATATCGTGCTTGCGCCGCCGAAGGGAATGCCTTTGCACGAGATGCTGGCGGAAGCCATGCTGGAAAATTCTTCGGCGCACCAGCGGCGCAGCGCTTTGGATTGGGTTGTGTCATTTGTCGTTCACGTCGCGATTCTCGCGGTGCTCATGATTTTGCCGCTTTATTTCACGACGGGGCTCGATTTCCAGAAGTTGAATCTGACGTTTCTCGCTCCTCCACTGATGCCCGCCGCGCCTCCTCCGCCTCCGATGGCTTCCGCGGCTGCGCGGCCAGTTCGCACACCTCCGAGGGTCTTCGCGCCTGGAAAGTTGACGGCGCCTTCGTTCATCCCAAAAGCCGTCGTAACCGCTTCAGATAGCGTGGAAACGCCTCCGGATGACGTAGCGATGGGAGTTCCGGGAGGAATTCCCGGAGGTCTGTCGGGAGGCTTTGTTGGCGGGGTGCTGGGAGGCGTCTTGAAAGGTGCGCCAGCGCCGCCCGTTGCGGAACGGCGAAAAGAGCCTGTCCGTGTGGGTGGCGATGTGAAACCGCCGCGACTGCTCTCCGGTCCCGAACCGGAGTATCCAGTTCTTGCCAGGCAGGCCCGTCTCTCCGGGGTTGTCGTGATCGAAGCGATCATCGATGAAAATGGCAAAGTGACGGGTATGCGCGTGATCAGCGGGCATCCGTTGCTGATTCCCTCCGCCTTGAACGCCGTTTCGAAAAGGAAGTATGAGCCGACGGTTCTTGACGGCGAGCCAATACCGGTTGATTTCAGGGTAGAGGTCAGCTTTCACTTTTCGTAGCTCACAACGGCGCGGCAGGGAAGCCGTGGCTGCCGCTTCATAAGCGCATTGATAAGATTGACAGGCTCGATTGGATGCGTGAATTGGAGTGGTGCGGCTGGGGCGACTCGAACGCCCGACCTCGTGCTTCGGAGGCACGCGCTCTATCCAGCTGAGCTACAGCCGCGCATATCATTTATATCATGAGCTCCGCCTGCGCGCATCGCCCTGCTATTTATTCAGCAGCGCGGGCTTCAGCCTGCGGGGTTTCCTTCTTGCAAGAACTAAACCCCGCAGGCTGAAGCCCGCGCTACTTTTTGGAACGCTACTCGATGTTATCGGCAACGATGAAGTTGCCGCTGACTTTTACTTCGATTGCCGTAGGAGGCCGCAGGCCGCTGCCCACCGCGATTGCTCCCCGGACCCAGGTTTTGTCTTCGAGCGTGCTGAGTTTTAAGGGATCGTAAAGCGTGCTGTTGCAGGGATTCGCGACCATGGGGTGGCCGGCCATGTATCCGTACTTCGAGGAAAGCTTGGCTAAATCGGTAACGAATTCCAGGTCGCAGTGGCTGTAGGGTTCTTTAATGGCAAATGCCCAGAGTTCTCCGCCGGGAAGCCGGATGACCATGGCGTTAATATTTTCCCGGGTGAAGGGCTTCACGAAGATAAATGTTTTCGCGGTCCACGGTTTGGAAAGCTCAATGACGGTCGCGGCCGCGTTGATAGCTTTTTGAACGGGCGAAACGGGAGTGGATGCCTGTGGCGCGGGCGCAGGCTGCTCCACAACTTTCGCGCTGGACGAGGAGTTGGCTGGCGCGGCCGGTTTGCTCTTGATCCACCAAAAGATTGCGGTGCCAATCACGGCCACGGCAGCCGCGATGCCCGCGATTCGCAGCCATTGCTCCATCCCCATACCGTTCGAAGCGCGTTTTGTTTTGCCGGGAGTCCGGCTCACACCCGGTATTTGCGGCATGTCGGGCCGGAAGGGATCGAACGTTTTCTTGACGCCCGCATCGGAAGGAATATTCTGGGTTTTTGTAGGTGGTTTGGCAGTCATGGCCGTCAGAATTTTCGCATACGAATTTCCGTGCCGTTGCGTTCGTGCGTCACTTCATCCATCAGGTTGTTGATCAGCAAAATGCCGCGGCCATGATCGGAATGTAAATTGGATCCCTCCGTTGGCACGGGCAGGGACGAAGGGTCGAACCCGGCGCCCGGATCGCGAACCACGATCAGGATTCCATGGTCCCGATCGCCCGTTACCGAACATTCGATTTTCTTGGACGGATCGCCCTTGCACCCGTGCAGGATCGCATTGGCCAGGGCTTCGCGCAGCGCCAACTCAATTTCAAATTCCTTGCCCGCGGAATATTCCAGTTCACCGATCAGGCGCATGACCCATCCCACCACGGGCGAAATGGCTGCGACATCCGCCGCCATCGTCACATCAAAATGCGCCGACGAGGGCTGGCCGTTCCTGGAAGAGTCGGAATGTGGGTCTGTCGCCATGCAATAGTTTCCGGTGCGGGGCCTTGCGGGCCGAATGCTCCCGAAAGATGGAACCTGTATCATGGGCAGCTCACTGGCTGCCTGTTTATATTCTGAACTTACGGGGACGCCCATTCAAGCCGGGTGGAAGGAGTGCGTTGCGTATGAATACCTCACGGTCAGGCTTAGTGGCTCACGGAAGATTGAGAGCGGATGCGCTCATTCAGATTGGCGATGGACAAAAGCATTTGCAGTAATTTCGAGCGCAGGTCGTCATCCAGCGCCAGGCTTTCATTTCCGATGAGTTCCACAATGAAGTTCACCTGAGAGGCCATCCACTCGCGCGAATCGGCGTCGACCGTTTCTCCACGGCTTTCGAGTGTGGCGATGGCATCGAGCTTTTGCGTGAAATCCAGTAGGAAGTGGTCCAGTCGGAGACCGCCTTGCCCCGAGTTGATGGGGAATTCGAGCGCGGCCCGCTTCGATAAACCGCTGCGGCTGTGGGACGTCATGAAGTGCACCTCAATCCTGATTGAAAATACCGCGAACTAATGTGCATACCAGTTGCCAACTGAGGGAAGTCGCGTATCAACTTATTTTACATGTATTTGGGTGGGCGTGTATCGGGAAGAAGACTCATTTGCGGGGCTGTGATGGGTAAAAGTTACCCTTCCTCGGAAGCGAAAGTGGCATTCCATGATCATTCGTGGCGCGGGTTTAAGTAGCACAGGCTTCAGCCTGTGTTCTTTTGACTTTCGGTTGCCACAAATCAAAACCACACAGGCTGAAGCCCGCGCTACGAAGCACTACGCGTTTACGCCGTGGCACTTCTTATACTTCTTTCCGCTACCGCAGGGGCACGGGTCGTTCCGGCCCACTTTCGCTCCGGTGCGGACGGGCTTCGGCGGCTCGGCTTGCGCGGCTCCGGCCTGGAACTGCATTTCCTGCTGCTGTCGGCGCTGTCGCCGCTCGATTTCCTTGGCTTCGTCCTCGGGCTTGGCGGGCTGCACGAGGAACAGATAGCGAACCGTCTCGGTGTCGATGCGGCCCATCATGTCCTCGAACAGCGTGAAGGCTTCCTTCTTGAATTCGACGAGCGGATCTTTTTGGCCATAGCCGCGCAGGCCGATGCCTTCCTTCAAGTGGTCGAGCGTCAGCAGGTGGTCTTTCCACTGCGTGTCGACAATATCCAGAATGATTCGCCGCTCGAGCCAGCGCATCATTTGCTCGCCGAACAATTTTTCCTTTTCGGCGTAGCGTTCCTTCACGCGCTCGACCAGAACATCCTCGAGTTCCGCGTGGTTCATTTTCCCCGCGTCGATTCCGGCGGTCTTCACGTCCAGGCCGTACTGGCTCAGCACTTCGGCGGCGAATTGCGTGACGTTCCATTTGTCCGGATGCTCGTTCGCCGGGCAGTACGTTCCCACGATTTCGCGAGCAATGTCTTCGGCGATGCCCAGCGCGTAATCTTTTTGTTCTTTTCCTTCGAGGGCGGAGCGGCGGATAGAATAGATCGTTTCGCGCTGCTTGTTCATCACGTCGTCGTATTCGAGCAGGTGCTTGCGCGCCTCGAAGTTTTGCGCTTCGACGGCCATTTGCGCGTTCTCGATGCGGCGTGAAATCAGCTTGGACTCGATGGGGATTCCCTCGGTCATTCCCAGGCGGTACATCAGCGCCTTGACGCGCTCGCCGCCGAACACGCGCAGCAGGTCGTCCTCGAGCGAAAGGAAAAAGCGGGAGGATCCCGGGTCACCCTGACGGCCGGCGCGCCCGCGAAGCTGGTTGTCGATGCGCCGCGCTTCGTGGCGTTCGGTGCCGAGAATGTGCAGGCCGCCGAGCGCGATTACTTCATCGTGTTCCGCGCGGCATTGCTCCACAAACTTGTCATAGATGGGTTTCCATTGCTCGGCGGGAACCTGGAAAATTTTGCCTTCCTGCTGGAACAAAACCATGTTGGGCGCCGCGGCGGATTCGGCGCCGTCCCCGCCTGCATTTCCACCAATGACGGCGGGCGCGGCGATGTAAGGAATCGCGAGCCGTTCGTGCACGCAATGCTCGCGCGTCATCGCTTCCGGGTTTCCGCCCAGCAGAATGTCCGTGCCGCGGCCCGCCATGTTCGTGGAAACCGTGACCGCGCCCTTGCGTCCGGCCTGCGCGACGACCTTGGCTTCGCGCTCATGCTGCTTCGCGTTCAACACCTGGTGCGGAATGGCCGCCTTTTTCAGCAGATTCGCCAGATGCTCGGATTTTTCGATCGAAATCGTTCCGACCAGCACCGGCTGGCCCGATTCGTGAAGTTGCCGCAGGCCGTGCGCGTATGTGTTGTCCTCTTGCAGGATGCCGTTGACCACGGCTTCATATTTTTCCGCGGCGGTGCGGTAAACCACGTCGCGAAATTCCTCGCGGCGAAGCGTACGGTTGGTCGGAATCAGCGAAACATCCAGCTTGTATATCTTGTTGAACTCGGTGGCTTCGGTTTCCGCCGTTCCGGTCATGCCGGAAAGTTTTTTGTACATGCGGAAATAATTCTGAAAGGTGATGGTCGCGAGGGTCTGATTTTCGCGCTCGATCTTGACGCCTTCTTTCGCTTCCACGGCCTGGTGCAAGCCGTCCGACCAGCGGCGGCCCGGCATTTCGCGTCCGGTAAACTCGTCGATGATGACGACTTCGCCGTTCTTGACGACGTATTCGACATCGCGCTTGTACAAGGTGTGCGCGCGGAGCCCCTGATAGACGTGGTGAATCGTTTCCATGTGCTGCGGGTCGTACATGTTGCCGAGCCCCAGCAGCTTTTCGGTTTTGCTGATGCCTTCTTCCGTGAGCGTCGCGGTCCTGTGCTTTTCCTCGACGATGTAATCGATGTCCTGAATCAGTTTCGGAATAATTTTGTCGATGCGGTAGTACTTGTCCGTGGATTCCTCGGCGGGGCCGGAAATGATCAGCGGCGTGCGGGCCTCGTCGATCAGGATCGAATCGACCTCATCGACCACGGCAAAGGCGTGGCCCCGCTGCACCTGCTCCTCGCGGCGCGTCGCCATGCCGTTATCCCGCAGATAATCGAAGCCGAACTCGCTATTAACGCCGTAAGTAATATCGGCGGCATACTGGGCGCGGCGTTCCGAAGGACTCTGCGCGTGCTGGAGACAGCCCACCGTGAGGCCGAGATAACGATAAACTTCCCCCATCCATTCGCTATCGCGGGCGGCGAGGTAATCATTAACCGTGACGACGTGAACCCCCTTGCCCGTCAGAGCGTTCAAGTACGCCGGGAGCGTCGCCACCAGCGTCTTGCCCTCGCCCGTCGCCATTTCGGCAATCCGTCCCGAGTGCAGAACAATGCCGCCGATAAGCTGCACATCGAAGGGCGTCATCTCCCAAGTAAGAACATGGCCGCGAATGGAAACCTGCCGTTTCGCCTCCGTAAAGCGGCGGCAGGCATTTTTAACGGCGGCAAAAGCCTCCGGGAGCAGAGCGTCAAGAGTCTCCCCCTTTTCAAACCGGGCGCGGAACTCAGCCGTTTTGGCCTGAAGCCCCTCCTCGGAAAGAGAGCGGTACCCTTCCTCAAAGGCGTTGATCTGATAAACCACAGGCCAGAGGCGCTTCACCTCCCGCTGATTTTTGGAACCGAGGACTTTCTTAAGAAACCATTTGAGCATGAGAAAAGGGGTGGGAGGGAAGTTTTATGGCCTCGGAGAAGGGAAAACAATCCCAAAGGGGCGAAGCCTCTGGGAGGAGTGGGATTGCCCTTCGGAGAACGGAGGGATAGAATGATCGGCATGACCTTGCTGGCCACCACCTTGACGGAGCGTATCGTTCCGGTCCTGAAACAGACCCCAGTGACCAAGGCATACCTGTTCGGCTCCATGGTTCGGGGAGAGGCCCATGAGGGGAGCGATGTCGATGTACTGGTCGAGGCCCCCGTGAAGGGATTTTCCCTGCTTGATCTGGCGGGGTTGATCGCCGATCTGACGGAGGTCTGCGGGCGGAAAGTCGATGTCGTCCTTGCCGATTCAATCTCGAAATACATCCGCCCCTACGTCGAGCGCGAGAAGGTTCTTTTTTATGAAAGGTAGGGGAGACTTTCCTCACTTGGAACGGATACGGGATCAATGCATTTTGTGTGTTTACATCAAAGCAGACAATCTGCCCTCTTGACCGTGCGAAAGCGCGCTGGTTTTTTGGATTTGGTAACTTTCTCCAGCACTGTCTCCTCGACCAAACGAGCGATCCATGCTTTGGCTTGCGGTTTTGTGACGGCCAGTAGACCAGCCACCTCTTGTTCCGTTCGTGCTTCAACAAGGTCGCGTCGCAAAATCTCTCGCACCGCGTTAACCAACTCAGCTTCTGGTGACGGCTTCGCGTCAGTTGCCATTGGATTCACTTTTGCTACTGGCACTTCAGTTGGCTTTGTCGCCGGGTTAGACTCGTAAACGGCTGGTTCTTCTCGCAACGTCAAAGGAAGAGTGTCTTGTTTTGGCTCCGCAGCGATAGACTCAGCCGCAGTAACGAGCGCGACGCCGAGTTCATTGCCGCTTTGCGGATTAGGCCAAGGCTTTCCGCCGTGTTGGAGCAGGGCGAAGTTGCCTTTGCCTGAGTTTGAGCCGTTGCGGACGAAGACGGGCACAAATCGAAGACGATCCAGTTGCTCGATGGCACCGGCCCAAGTTCCGCCTTTCTCGAAATCCGAGGTCACCACCAAGGCCGCATCCGCGAGGGCATAGATGAGCTTGTTGCGTTGCATGGCGTGTCCCACATTGAAACCCGCCGCCGGATCGTAAGGGGAGATGAGAACCA
>PLUM01000097.1:71889-94753 GCA_003165465.1 Acidobacteriota bacterium | reverse complement strand
CGCACCGCCCAGCGCATTTGCCCGCTCATGAAACTCCCCGGCAACACGTTGATTCCCTGCAGGACCCAGATGCTGCCAAGTAACACAAGGATTACACCCACGATGTTCAATACGATTCGCATATTCCCTCCATCACTCGGACCAAGAAATCCGCCCTAGCCGCAACGAAGGCCGAGCACCTCAGCATTCATCCTGCGGTGGCGCGATCTGATGCTTGACATAGCAGTTATGCCCGTTTACCTTTTATTCATAGGTTAGCTTACCGTGCCTGTCCAAACCTCGCGCCAGTTGGTTGCGTTCATAAGCTCGACCTACGTAGATCTTCAGAGTTTCCGGGAAAAGGTTGAAGAGGCGCTCTCTCGCATACAGGCAAGTTTTCGCAGCATGCGGTTCTTCGGGAGCAAAGAAGGTGAGCCCCTCGAACTGTGCCTGAATAAACTGCTCCAATGTAATTATTATATTGGAATTATCGGACATCGGTACGGATCCGTCCATGAAGATTTTCACCTTTCGTATACTGAGCTTGAGTACTTAGAGGCGAAGAAGCTGGGCATTAGTCGTCGGATATACATCGCTGCTTCAACAATTCCTCTAAAATCCGATCAAGTTGAGTCCGACACTCTACGAAAGCAGCTGGAGACCTTCAAGCAAACACTGAGAAAAGAAAACATGGCAGTTCCTTTCAATTCTCCAGAGGATCTGGCCACGAAGGTCATATCAGATATCTTTCTGAGTTATCATGCGAAAAGTGAAATAGAGGCCTTCGCAAAGACAAAGTACAGCCCTGCTACGCGTCGGACTTCGGCCCTAATAAATTTTCTTGGTTTGGACATTCAGAGCTTGAAGCGCCATAAGGACGTGAAACTGGAGAGCGTTTATGTCGAGCCCAGATTTAATGCGAGCGATAGTCGTTCGGATGGGCTGCTGTCATCTGAGACAGTTCCCAGGGAGGCTATTCTTACGGCCGAGCGCGCGCAGCTTGCAGAGATCCTGACCGTTAGAAATGTGTTCTCCCGCGCGGACAACATCGTCATCCTGGGTGACCCCGGTGCGGGGAAATCTACATTTACAAAGTACCTGACCGTGGCCCTCATTGATGCGGAACTGACAATAGACCGCGGGGGCGAAAAAATTATTCCCATCAAGATTCCGTTACGAGCATATTCTGAATTTCGATCACGTCCCGAAGGTCTAGGCTCGACGATCTTGGACTTCGTACGCGCCTGCACAATAACTGAACTTCAAAGAGATGATGTACCGGACGGTTTTTTTGAGTTTTTCTTGGAACAAAAGAGAGCGGCCGTCATATTTGACGGATTGGACGAAATATTCGACGCGCACTTGCGGGAACAAGTGCGAAACGACATAGTTTCCTTTGCTCTTGGTTCCTTCCCAGGAAACAAGGTCGTTGTCACATCTCGAATACTGGAATATGAGGAAGTTGCCTTTCAACAGCCTGAGTTCACTCACTTTCGCATTCGCCCGTTCGATGACAATCAAATATCAGAATATATTCGCAAGTGGTACGCTCTAGAAGAACCAGACACCAAGAAGCGCGCCAAAGAAGTAGGAGAGCTAACCTCCGCTCTTACGAAACTGCCCACGGAACTCCTCAGCAATCCTCTTCTTCTATCTCTAATTGTTATCTTATTCCGCTCTGGGTGCAGACTTCCAGACTCAAAGCTTGAGATATACCGGAGCTGCGTGGGCACGCTAACTGAAAAATGGGATGCAGCTGGTAAACGCCTCGAATTGCCGCCTCAGTACAGTTTGGTGCGGGATAAGATGAACGCTTTTGCGCGGATTGGGTACTGGATTTACACGCGCCAAACCCAGGACTCAGAAAGATCGTCTCGCCCGAGATATTCAGATGTCTTGGCTGAATTGACCAGATACTTGTGCGAGAGGGAATTCCAAGACAGGGAATCGGAAGCGGACCAAGCGGCCAAGTATTTCTTGGAGTATGCAGCCAATCGGTCAATCTTTGTTGAAGACAGGTTTAGCCACAAAACGTTCCATGAGTATTTTGCAGCTTTGTTTCTCTACAGAAATTTTTGTGTCGGCAAGACAGTTGACGACCTGTACGCTGAGATCAAACCTTCCCTTAGCAAGGATTCCTGGTCCGTCGTTTTGGAGCTCCTATTCTTGATGATAGATGAGCAAGGTGGTGTTCTCCTCGACGCGCTCTTTATAAAGATAATTGACGAGGTCGACGCAACTCAAGAGCATGGCGACAGCATACTACTGGCCCCATTAAGGGCCCTCGGACAAGTCCAACATGTCGGGTCTAAAGTATTGGGTTCTCTTTTTGAAAGGATTTCACAAGCGCTCCTTCAAATTCGGATTGAAGACTCGTGGAGTCCACAGTCTATGCCGGAGGCTCCTTATCAGAAGATCTTCGCTGCACTACAAAACGTGTCTGAGCAGTATCGCCCGGCGCTCATTGGAAGCCTCAAAAGGGTAGCGATTTCGGAAAAATATGAAGATGCTTGGCCGATGCTTGCGGCTTTGCTCTTCGAGCTTCCCTACCACTTGTGTCCTCCGGAAGATGTCATTCCCGCCTGGAGCAAAATTGCGGAGAGTCTAGCGCAACGACATTTGAGTGCTTTCTATCTCTACGTGTACGGGGTATCTAGGCCAATTTCCTGGAAGATCGACCTATTCGTGCGTTTCTTTGGAAGGAGCCGGCTCTTCAAAGGATGCAGTAAGATATTTCAGGGAGGTAGGAGATACCGACCATTCGCAGAGTACTGTTTGCTAAGTCTGCCCAGGTTTGACCCAGACACTAAGGCTTTCGACGTTGCATGCGACGATTTCCTTCAATGCAAAGAATTGGAGTTCCTGTTGAGGGGTTTTGCAAGACGGTCGTTGCGCGATGACGCTTCGTTCGACGGAGAACTAAGTGTAATTCTCGGGCACTTTTCAAAAACATGGGACGAGCCGAGAAAGTATCTACTCGATTGGTTTCTATTGGCAAGATATCGACCCTACGTGCAATCAAGACCCGCCGACGCCAAGAAATTCGAGAGGGTTATACGGTCCCATGCAAAAAGGTCGTCCACCGTGCAACAATTCTATGCGGGCCTATTGCTCGGCTCTCGCGTCCCCCCAGTTTCGGAAGAACAATTGGGTGTCTCTGTAAGTGTATTTCGTATTCTGATGAGAATTGCTAGGTCGGCCGACTTAACTCGTGGAAAAGCGCACAGAAAACAGAACACGTAGAAGTGATGTGGGATAACCGCGCCGAGAATACCTGCGCGCCAGAATTAGATGTTATCGAAGTTGGGGCGCCTATCAAATCCTTGCGGATTTTCAAGAGCAGGGCCTTTGGTTCTTCTAACCGGGTCTTCAAGCTCAATCGGAAGCGCAGCGCGTTTCCGCGTTTCCTCTTGATTCGTGGCCCAAGATTACGAGCGCTGCAGCAAAGACCGAAGCTCGCGAATATCCTTCACGTTTTCCAGAGACAACACTTTCTCGATTAGAGTGGCGGTGTTTGCTGCGCCGAGGACTGGGGCCATCAGGTCGCGGGCTTTGGCGACGACTTCTTCGCGGGGCATGGGATTTTCGGCTGTGCCGCGGACGGCGGTGACGTGTTCGGAGAGCGTCGTGCCGTCGTTGAGCGTGACTTCGACGATGGCTTCGCGGCGCGGGAGGCGGGCCTCGAGTTCGTCGTCGCCGATGAGCTGGACCTTGGCGCGTTCGCGGAGGACGGCGGGATCCGACATGCGCGGCTTGTCGTGCGCGGCGGCGAACGACGCGGTCTTGTCGAGCAGCATCACGGCGACCATGTATTGCAGGCAAATGTCTGGAATGTCGCGATTGTTTACGATGGACGCTTCGCTCTTGGGTGCGCGCACGATCACTTCCTTCACGTCGCCGGAGCTGAAGGGATGTTTCCTAAGAATAATTTCCAGCGCGTCGAGCGGAGCCTGGATGGGCGATCCCACGGTCCACTTCTTGATGTTGGTTCGCGTCACTTCGTAGCGCTCGCCCAGCTGGTCGACGAGGCCCGCGGGATCGGCCTTGGGCTGATAGGCCATGAAGAAATTATCGGGGCCGGAAAAAATATCGTCGACGCCCGTCCAGCCCGATTGCACGAGCAGCGCGGCGGTGACGCCGCTGCGCGCTCCCATCCCGGCAAACACAAACCCCTTTTCGATGTGGTCCGTATCGCGCTGCCACGCGGCGATGCCCGACGACTGCTGCGCGGTGTAGTCCAGCACCCAGCGCATCTGCCGCGCGTCGAGGCCGGCGGCGCTCGCGGCCGCGGCCGCCGCGCAAAAAATTCCGGAGATGCTGTGCGTGCTGCGGTGTTCCTCGAATTGATAGGCGTTGGCGGTCTTTCCGCCGCCGAGCGTCATGGTGACGCGCGTGCCAACGTCATAGCCGAGCGCGACGGCGCGCAGAAATTGCGTGCCGCCCACGCCAAAAGTTTCGCCCGCCGCGAGCGTGGCGGGAATCACGTCGCATCCGGGATGCGAGAGCGACGGCGCATGGGAGTCGTCCGTCTCGTCCGAGTGCGCGAGATTCGCGTTCACGAGCGCCGCTTCGATCGGCCCGCAAAGAAGTTTTGAGCTGACGATGGTACAAGGCGGCTGGCCGCCATACGCGACGGCAAAGCGGAGAATGGCGCGCCCCGGAGGAAGCGTCGCGCCCGAAACCATCGCCGCAATCGTGTCGAGAATGTGATGCTTGGTGATCTCGACCACGGCGTCGGGCAACGCGCGGCCGCGCGCCTCGCTCATGTACGCGCTGAGGCGGGCCATCACCGGGCTGACGTTGTTCGCGCCCACACTGCTCGAGTCAACAGTGTCCGCGCCAAAAACGAGCGTGCCAGGAAAAGCCGTCGCGGCCGCCACCCAGCCCGCGCGTTGCAGCAGCCCGCGCCGCGTCAGGTTTGCTCCATGCGGCGATTTCTCCCCATGAACATTGCGATTCCGTCGCATATGCTTTCTCCTTGTTTTTGGTGGCGTAGGCTTCCGCCTACGGAAAAAGTAGCACAGGCTTCAGCCTGTGTGGTTTTGATTTTTGCGCGCTCTAAAATCAAAAGAACACAGGCTGAAGCCTGTGCTACTGAAACCCTTCATCCCCAGATCCGCGCCGTGCGAAGGATGTTTGCGGTGGTATCATGCCAAGCGCGATGAAGCCGAATCGAGCCGCGCATTGTGGACTGCGGAAGGTAGCGTGGCGGCATGTCGCAAGTTTCCGTTCGTCCTATCCTCGCACGCGCCTGTTCACCGCCGCACAATGAGCGCAACCCCGAGCACAGCCACCCGAAGCGCAGCCCGCACGCCGCTGACGCCAAATCAAAAGCGCGGATTCTGGGCGGCGTGGGGCGGATGGGTGCTGGACGGCATGGATTCATTCATCTACGCGTTGGTTCTGGTTCCGGCGCTGCGTGAGTTATTGCCCCGGTCGGGAATTCCGGCGACAAACGCCAACATCGGATATTACGGCGGCATTCTCTTCGCGCTGTTTCTGGTTGGCTGGGGAATGGCTCTCTTGTGGGGGCCGATCGCGGACCGCTTTGGGCGCGTGCGCACTCTGATGCTCACCATTTTGTGCTTTTCGATTTTTACTTTGTTGAGCGCGTTTTCCACTAACATCTGGATGCTCGCCGTGCTTCGGCTCCTTGCCGGGATCGGCATCGGCGGAGAATGGGGAATTGGCGCGACGCTGATCTCGGAGGAGTGGCCGGAAGACCGGCGCACGATGGGCGCGGGCATGATGCACACGGGCTATTACTTTGGATTTTTTCTGGCCGCGCTCGCCAATTATTTCGTCGGCAGTCGGTTTGGCTGGCGATGGATGTTCGTTGTCGGCGGCGTTCCGGCGCTGCTCGTGGTCTTCATTCGCAAAGGCATGGCCGAACCGGCGCGCTGGGAAAGCAAGCGGGGAGCGCTGGGCGAGAAATGGAGCATGCGGCGCACGTTCCTGGAAATATTTTCCGCGCGCTATCGCCTGCGCACATTTCTCAATCTCATGTACCAGCTCGTTTCCACCATCGGGCTGTGGGCGGGCTCCGTGTACGTGCCCGCGGCTATCACGTATTTGGCCGTGAAGGCCGGGCACACATCGTTCGAATCGGCGCGCCTCGCCTCCTACGGCACGGCGATCCTCTCGATTGGCACGATTCTCGGCGCGCTCAGCGTGCCCGGCATCGCCGACCGGCTGGGGCGCAAGGTCAATCAGGCGATCTTTTATTCGCTGATGTTCGTGGTCATCGTCGTTACGTTCGGATACGTTTTCTACTTGCAGACGGACGCGCTGAAATGGTTTTTCGTGTGTCTCTTCTTTCTGGGAATTGGCGGAGCGAACTACACGGTTTATTCTTTCTGGCTTCCGGAGCAGTATGAAACCGAATGCCGTGCCAGCGCCCTGGCATTCGCGCAAAATGTGGGGCGTTTTGCGGGCGCGGGCGCGACGTTTCTGGTCGGCGTGGGCGTGCGCCACTTTCAGACGCTGGGAATTCCCGTGGCGCTGACGGCGAGTGCTTTCCTTGTGGGGCTGGCGCTCCTGCCCTTCGGCGTCGAAACAAAGGGCAAGCCGTTGCCTTCCTGAGAGCGGTTTCCAGTAGCGCGGGCTTCAGCCTGCGGGGGTTAGTGCTACCAGGCCCAACCCCCGCAGGCTAAAGCCCGCGCTACCAAAAAACATAATTCAAGGATGGACCATGACAGACAAACGCGACGCGCAAGCACGAATGGAAATCCGCGATGGAATGCGAATCGATTGGGACGCGCCCATCCCGATGGATGACGGCATCGTCCTGCGGGCCGACGTTTTTCGCCCGGCCGCCGAGGGGCGCTATCCCGTGCTGCTGACCTACGGGCCCTACGCAAAAGGACTCGCCTTTCAGGATGGCTATCCCGACGCCTGGGAAACGATGGTGCGCGAGCATCCCGACGTGGCCGCGGGATCGAGCAACGTCTATCAAAATTGGGAAGTGGCCGACCCCGAGAAATGGGTGCCGCACGGCTACGTCTGCGTGCGTGTGGACAGCCGGGGCTGCGGACGCTCGCCGGGCTACGTCGATCCCTTTTCGCCGCGCGAGACGCGCGATTTCGCGGCGTGCATCGAGTGGGCCGGCGAACAGCCGTGGAGCAGCGGCAAGGTGGGCCTCAACGGCATCTCCTATTACGCGATCAATCAGTGGCAGGTGGCGTCGCAACAGCCTCGGCATCTGGCGGCGATGTGCATCTGGGAAGGCGCGGCGGAATGGTACCGCGACACTTCGCATCACGGCGGCATTTACTGCACATTCTGGGCGAACTGGTTCGACATGCAGGTGAAGACCGTGCAGTACGGGCTGGGAACGCGCGGGCCGGTGAGCCGCGCGACAGGCGACCTCGTGTGCGGGCCGGAAACGTTGACCGATGCGCAGCTGGCCGCCAACCGATGCAATTTCGGCGCCGATCTCTTGGCGCATCCGCTCGACGACCAATACAGCAAGGACCGCTCGCCCGATTGGTCCAAAGTAACCGTGCCGCTGCTCTCGTCCGCGAATTGGGGCGGGCAGGGCCTGCATCCGCGCGGAAATTTCGAAGGTTTCATGCGCGCTGCATCCGCGGAAAAGTGGCTTGAGGCCCACGGGATCGAGCACTGGACTCATTTCTATACGGACTATGGCCGCGAATTGCAGAAGCGCTTCTTCGATTATTTTTTGAAAGGCGAAAAGAACGGCTATGGCAGCGATCCGCGCGTCTTGCTGCAGGTTCGCCACCTGGATCGCTTCGAAGAGCGCGTCGAACGGGAATGGCCGATTGCGCGCACGCAATGGACCAAGTTTTATTTCGATTTCGCGAGCGGCGCGCTCATAACGCAGCCGCCGGCGGAGTCCGCAAGCCGTTCGTTTGACGCGATCGGCGACGGCATCACGCTCATGACGCCGCCCTTGCCGGCGGAAACAGAAATTACGGGGCCTTCGGCCGTGAAATTAATTCTTTCGTCGAGCACCGAGGACGCCGACGTGTTTGCGGTGCTGCGCGTTTTCTCTCCCGACCTCACGGAAATTGTGTTTCAGGGAGCGATCGACCCGCACACGCCCATCGGACAGGGCTGGCTGCGCGCCTCGCACCGCAAACTCGATCCGGCCATATCTAAGCCGTGGCGCCCGTATCACACGCATGACGAGCGGCAGCCTTTGAAGCCGGGCGTGCCGGTCGAGTTGGACGTGGAAATCTGGCCGACCAGCATTGTGGTCCCGGCCGGTTACCGGATTGCGCTCACGATTCGCGGCAAGGATTACGAGCACGCCTGCCGCGGAGGAAAACTTTCGAATTTCAAGAATGAATTGCGCGGCTGCGGACCGTTTCTGCACGATGATCCCATCGACCGCCAGGCAAATATCTTTTCCGGCAAGACGACACTTCACGGAGAAAAGGGCCGGCAGCCGTATCTAGTGTTGCCCGTCATTCCAAGGAAATAATTGCTTTGCAAGTGGCCGCCGACTTGGCGCGGGCTTTATAGTTCCTAGAAAACATTTCCATTTTTGTCATTCCGAGCGAAGCGAGGAATCTCTCCCCCGATTTAAGCATGGGAAAAAAAAGGAGAGATTCCTCGCTTCGCTCGGAATGACAACAGGGTTGGGTCTTTTTCCGCAGGCTGAAACCTGCGCCACCAAGGTTACGAGATCTGAAGAAATGGCCGCAGCTCCCGCACACTCTTCACATTTTCAATGCCCAGAATTTTCTCGATGAGGCTTGCCGCGTGCGCCGCTCCGAGGACCGGCGCCATCAGATCACGCGCCTTGGAAACAACCTCTTCGCGGCTCATCGGGTTCGCGGGCGTACCGTGCACGGCCACGACGTGTTCGGTGAGCCTGGTTCCATCGGCGAGCGTGATTTCGACGATGGCTTCGCGGCGCGGCAGGGCGCGCTCCAGCTCCGCATCGCCGATCAGCTGCACTTTCGCGCGCAGACGGAGAACCGCCGGGTCCGTCATGCGCGGCTTGTCGTGCGCCGCCTTGAATGTCGCGGTCTTGTCGATCAGCATGATGGCGGCCATGTGTTGCAGGCAGATGTCGGGCATCTCGCGATTGTTCACGACATCTATCCACGGCCTAGGTTGCGGTGACGGGCGGCGCGGTGACTATTACTGGGCGGAGTTTCGCCCGATGCGGGCGCGGTGTCAAGCCGAATCTGTCACCGCGCGGGGACGGTGACGGCGGTTTTCCGGGGTGTTGGGGGGCGCGGCGGTCGCCTTTTGCTCGCGGGGATTTGCGATTTTCCGGGGTATTGGGGGTCGCGGCGGTTGGGGATCGTTCGTCCTGGGGGAACTGGTGCGGCTGTTTATCGGGTGGCGCGGAGGATCAGGCGGAGCATGGCGGGGTTTCCGCCTCGGGCTTTTATTACGGCTTCGGGCAGGAGTTTCGCCAGTTCGCGGACGGTGTCCGCGTGGAGCGTGGCATCACCGCGCGTGGCGCGGGTGATGAGGCGTAGCAGGCCGAGTTTGTTTTGCTTGGCTTGGGCGGCGGCGCGCGGGAGCAGGGCGCGGAGTTCGGCGCGGGCTGCGGCCTGCAGGTCGATTTCGGTTTTGCTGCGCTGGCGTTTTTTCTTGGGGCCGTTCCGCAGCCAGGTGGTGAGCGATTCTCCGGGCGGGCATTCGGATGCGGCGCGGGCGTCGGCGTCGGTCATTCCGAGAAGTCCTTGCTGACGGCGGGTGGCAGGCTGGTGATGCCGTGGGCGAGTTTCCAGCGCTTGGTGGCGCACTTGGTGCAGTGACATCGACCGCACCAGCATTTCGAGAGGCCGCATCGCGGCGTCTCGGGGCTGTGCTCCCTGTCGTTGAGGAACTGGCCGATTTGTTTGGCGTCCATTTTTTTATCCGTGTGCGGAATGGGACAGCGGCGGCGGCGGCGTTTGCCGTATTTTGTCGAGGTCCGCATTGTGATTCGCGCGGGTGGCGGCCTGAAGGAAAGCTTCCGTCTCTCTCTCCATGGCCGCTGCCCGCGCTCTTCCCGGTCCTGAAAAGCGCGTGCGGTCGCGGAGTAGATCGTACTCGCTCACGACACTGGCAACGTGCCTTCCCGTTCCGAAAACTCTTATGATCGTTTTTCGATGGCCCGGCAGTCGGCCTTGCGCGAATCTCCACGCTCGCTCGCGGCGTCGTTCGTTGGTCATGAAATTAATTGCCGACGTGGCGCGGCGTTCGCGGCTGCGTTGGTTGTGGCGCATTCGGTAGGCCTCGGTTTCTTTTGCGAGCTCGCCGGGGTTGTTTCGGGGGCGACCGTTTTTCTTTTTCGGGTGGGTTGCCACGACATCCTTTCCGGGCCGTACGTGGCAAGCCCGGAAGGTGCTGGCCTTTTGGTGGACGCGGCGGCTTTCGGATTCGGGATGTGGGGCCGCCGCGCCGTTGGTTCTTTTCCGAGTGTGCCGATCCTCGCGGGAAAGCGCAAGGGGTGGTGTGCTCGATCTGTCACACCGCTACGTGTGGGGGTGGGGTTTCTTTGGCGGGTTCAAACCAACAGCCCCCCGCCCGAAGTAGGGGTGTTGGTTTGAACCCGCCCTCGTGCGCGAACCGCGTTTTTCAGCGGTTCGTTCCGGGGTTTCAAATCGGCGGCGGGTTTCCGCCGATTTGCCAGATCGAATCCGGTGAGTGCGGCTTTGTGTTTTGGTCTCGCATAGTACCCGTGAAAGATGGAGAACGACACCGAGGGCGCGCGCGGGNNCCCGCGCGCGCCCTCGGTGTCGTTCGGAATCTTTCCTCGAACGGCCTCGAAAATGCTCGCAACATAATTGCGCGTTGCCGGACGGCGCGTCCTGCCTCAGCGACGCTCCGGCAACGTCCAATTATGTTGCAGTGTCACTTTTCGAGGCCGTTCGAGTCCGGTGTTGGGAAGCGCAGCGCCCGGTGTGCGCGGGGCTGCGCTTCCTGCGGGTGGTGGGCGGGGGCTTGTGGTTTGGGGTGGGGAGCGGAGCGCCCGGTGCTTACTTGTGCGGGCCGCGCTTCACAGCGGGCCGCCACGCCGACGCGCGCCCCCCGCCCGCGTCAGCGGATCGGGCGCGCGGCGGCGGCGGGAGCCGCGCGTCTGGGTGGTGGGGGAACTTGTCACGACGGCAACCAAGCTGCCGCAGCCTGGGCCGATATGCGGGAGCGGTGATCCGTTTGCACTAGCCGCCCCGACGCTGGAGGTGGGTGGGCCGAGGAGGGGCGGCGGTCCGGGACCGACCAACGCGGATCGGAGCCGGGCGACTGTCGGCGTCGATGCGGGCACCAGCGGCACGTGACGTGCGTTTTTTCTTTTTGCACGGCGCGTGACGCGGCTGGTCAGGCGACGGTTTGCGGGAGCGTCCGCGCGGGGTGGCGAACTAGGGGATGGCTTCCCAGCGTATTTTTGTTTGCGTGGGGTGGAGATCCACTCGCGGTCTGCTTGGCCGTGACCACGCGCCTCCGCCTGCCGTGCCGACGCATTTCCATCCGGCTGCGTTTAGACTGGCACCGCTCTCGGTTGCGAGCGTGTAGGTGATGAGTCTTCTGTATCCGAGCGCGAATGCCGCGCGGCGACAGGCTCCGTAGAGTGCGGAGTTCGCATTCTTGGTTCCGTCCGTGCACGTGCGGTTTACTTCGAGTGTCCATCCGTCGTCTAGCATTCGTGACACGGGGCGTCCCACGATTGCCACGCCCACGACGGTGTCCGCGCTCTCGACGCCGATGCAGAATTTCGCGCCGGGGACGGGTCGATGGTGGCGGTGATGTTCGCTGACGAATGCGTTTGCTTCGGCGAGCGTGATTGGAATGATGGTCATTGTGGTTTCTTTTGTGTTTGGTGCGGTTGAGCTCTGTCACCGTGCGGTGTGCGCACGGTGACAGAGGGTGTGCCATCTCTTTTGCGGGCGTCGTCTGGACGGGTTCCCGTGCCTCTTTGTGTACCCCCGTGGTACCTTTTTTTTAGTTGGCTCGGAAGCGTTTGCCTGTGTTGCTGGCGGCTTCGTCGTTTTCGGTTGGTTCGACGCCGAAGGTATCGCACCAGTCTTTTAGGGTTTTTTGCTCGAAGTATCCGGCGATGATTCGCCGGAACTGGGGCTCGGTGAGTTGCATTTGTTGGCCGCGCATTCGGTAGGAGTAGGAGATCATCTCCGAGATGGCGTCTGTGATTGCCGCCGTCGCCGTGGCGACGGCCTGTGATGTTGTCTCGGTCATTTTTTGCCGTGCGCTTTGTGGGCGGCGGCGTCTCCGAGTAGTTGGGCGATTTCCGCCCGCTGCGTGCTGACTGCGCCGTGCAGACGGTGGATTTCCTCTAGTAGCGTTTCCATGGCGCGGTTTTCGGCGCTGGTGACTCTGCGGATTTCGCGGAAGTTTTCCTGCTCGGTGTCAATGTAAAGTCCGCTGATTCTGGCTCTGGCTCTTTCGATGTGGTCGAGCATTTTGTTTCCTCTCTGTGGCGTTCGCCACGGTTGCCGAGTCCATCGAGCGCGGCGGTGTGGATGCGGTCGCGCTCGCTGATCGGCGTCACTGATCGTCACCGTCTTGCGGGTGTTCCGGCTCGTCGTCGTGGTCGACATCGACGGGGGCGGGCGGCTGGGTGAGGTAGGCGTGCAGGTTGGCGATATCTTCCAGCGTCATTTCTGGTTGGTGCTTGGCGTTGAAAGCTTCGCGGTTGGCGCAGTCGGTGCAGATGCCGTGGGTGGTTTGCCACTCGCGTGCGACCTGCGGGCCGAATACGATTGTGGTTTTGCTGGTCAGACCGTACGCGACGCACGCGAGAACTTTTCCCTCGCCGCGCGGGTTGTCGATGATGGTGAGTGAGTGGCCGCAATGCGGGCATTTGAATCCGAGGTGTTTTCCGCACCACGCGCATACGCGCCTCACTGGACACGCCCCTTGGGAATCAGGAGCGCATCGAGGTACGGTTTGAGTTTGGCGGGGTCGCGGTGTTCGAGGTATTGGATTGTGGCGCTGAGCGATTGGTGGCCTAGCATTTGTTCCACCACGCGCAGGTCTTTTGTCAGTTCGTAGAGCGAGACGGCGAGCGTGCGGCGCAGGTCGTGCAACCAGAGGTGTGGATTGACTCCGGTTTTTTTCTTGAGGCGCATCCATGCGTCCTCGAATCCGGACGGGCCGATGGATTTTCCGCGGTGCAGCTCGTAGAACGGCGTGAGTGGGTCACCTGACGGCGCGATCGCAAATAGTTCGATGAGTTCGGCGGAGGCTGGCACGGTGACTAGCTTTTTGGTTTTCTGCTGCGGGATGCCGATGGTTTTGTTTTCGGCGTTGAAGTGTGCGGGCGCGACGCGGAGACAGTCACCGCGACGGAAGCCCGCGTGGGCGGCGAGCAGGATGATGGTGCGGAGCCAGAGTGGCGCGGCGGCGGCGAGTTTGGCGATTTCCTCGGGCGTCGCGATGGTCTGGCGCGGCGGGCCGCGCTTGATGGTGGTGATGGCGTGGTGCAGGTAGGGTCGGTTTGTGGCCGCTCCGACCTGCGCGAGAAGGCGGCGAAATGCCCGCGTGTAACCGTTGGCGGTGCTCGTCGCTAGACGTTTGCGCCACGCGGTGACGAGGGGCGGGATGTGCTGCTCGCCGAATGCTTCCGGCGCGAGCGTGCCGAAGAGTTCGCACACGTCGGACGCTACTTTGTGGTCGCAGCCGCTGCGACTTGCCCCGCTCCACGCTTGGCAGATGGTGACGAGGTTCGCGGGGCATGGGCTTTTTTTGCGGCGGCGAATTTGCGCTGCTTGTTTTGAAAGCGGATTGCCGCTGCTTTGGTGGGGAAGCTCCTGCGTTTGCGTTTGCCGTTCTCGGTCCAGTCGGCGTAGTACCTTCCGTATTTCTTCCACATGGGGACACCTTCGTGTCACCGCGTTGGGATTCGCCTTTGTTTTCGGCCTTTCCGTGATGTGTCGCATTGTTCACGACAACCGCCGGGGTTGTGCCGATGCGCACAATCACCTGTTGAACCTGATCCACGGGAATAGGATGACGCTTCAGCAAAATTTCCAGCGCGTCGAGCGGCGCCTGGATCGGCGCTCCCACGGTCCATTTCTTGATGTCCGTTTCCTCCACCTCGTAGCGCTCGCCGAGTTTTTCGACAAGCCCCGCCGGATCGGCTTGCGGCGCATAGGCCATGAAAAAATTGTCAGCGCCCGACAAAACGTCGTCCACTCCCGTCCAGCCCGATTGCACGAGCAGCGCCGAGGTGACGCCGCCGCGCGCCGGCATCCCGCCGTAAACGAATCCTTTCTCAACGTGTTGCGTATCGCGCTGCCACGCGGCGATGCCGGAGGATTGCTGCGCCGTATAGTCGAGCACCCAGCGCATTCGTTGCGCGTCCAGGCTCGCCGCGCTCGCGGCGGCCGCCGCTGCCCCGAAAATTCCGGCGAGGCTGTGCGTGCTCCTGTGTTCCTCGCTCTGAATGCGGGGGCCGCCCATGGTCAGCACGAAGCGCGTTCCAATATCGTAGCCGAGCGCCACGGCGCGCAGGAACCGAGTCCCGTCAATGCCAAACTGTTCGCCCACCGCGAGCGCGGCAGGAACCACGGCGCATCCGGGATGCGCGAGCGTCGCGGCGTGCGCGTCGTCCGTCTCGTCCGAATGCGCCAGCACGCCGTTCGCGAGCGCCGCTTCGATCGGCCCGCACACGATATTCGAAGAGACAACCGTGGCGACTTTTTCACCGCCGTAGCTTTTCGCAAACTGGAGCGCCGCGCGCCCCGGCAGAAGTTCCGATCCGGAGACCATGGCGGCGAACGTGTCGAGAATGTGCTGCTTGGCCTTCTCGATTGCCGCGTCCGGCAGCGCACGGTTGCGCGCTTCGCTCATGTACGAGCTGAGCCGGGCCATCGCGGGGCTGACCGAATCCGCGGCCAGCGCCGATACGCGCGAAAATCCCGCGGCTACCGCAGCCCACGCCGCGCGCTGCAACCAGCTTCGCCGGTCAAGAAAAAATTCGCGATTTGGCTTTCGGACCTGCCGAATTTCGTCGCGTTCCATGCTTCGCTTCCTCCCCGCTCCCTGTGCGATGTTCATCAAGACCGGCGCGTTGCCGGTACATGGTAACGCCGGCGTCCCGCCGGCTCCGTGCTTTATTTTTATCTAGAAAACCGCCGGCAAGATGCCGGCGCTACGGGGGCACCGCACATGCAACTGATCCGTTTCCCAATTTTGCGTATTCGCCGCAATCGACTTGTGGCATATGGTAGTAATATGAAACCGAAAACCGTTAAGGAGCGCCATGAGCTACGTTGAAAAGCATTTGATCGAAGGCGAGACGATGGTGTACGAGACGCGGCTGCACTGGACCGTCCTGATCAGACCCATCCTTCTCGCTCTGCTATTCGGCTTGCCGGGACTGGCGTTGCTTGCGTACTCGGAGACCGTCGCGGGCGACAACAGCGCGACCTCCGAATCCATGATGGCGGGAGGAGCGTTTCTGTTGCTGGTCGCGTTCGTCTTCATTGTCCGGGGAATCGTGGAACGAAACGCAACGGAAATGACGGTGACCAACAGGCGCGTTTTCGTGAAGGTGGGACTCGCCGCGCGAAGAACCATCGAGCTATTGCTGTCGAGAGTGGAGAGCATCGGCGTCGAGGAAAGCGCGGTGGGCAGAATGCTCGGCTATGGCACGGTGACCATCCACGGAACCGGCGGCACGCCCGAAGTTTTTCAGAAGATTGCGCATCCTCTTGAATTCAGGACGCAGGTGCAGCAGCAAATCGAAAAATCGCAAGGCGGCAAATAAAATTAGCCGGCGTGGCGGCATCGTATTGCCGGTGCGGCATTTCAGAGCCGGTGTGGCATTTCAGATCTCGTGTGGCAACGCGCAAATCTTTGTGGGGCACGGCTTCAACCGTGCCGTAAAGTATGCAAAACAATGTGGCTTTAGCCGCTGGCTCTTTCGGAGCTGAGCCGCCACACAGGCTCTTCACCGTGCCCGCCGCTGGATTACGCGCTATTATTTCGCCATCACTGCGTGCAAATGGACTTTTTGAGGGAGGCCGCACATGAACCTGACCGAATACATCGATTCCAAGCGCGACGAACACCTGAGCGAGCTGTTCGAATTCCTGAGAATTCCGAGCGTCAGCGCGCAATCCGAGCACAAGCCGGACATCGAGCGCGCCGCGAACTGGGTCGCAGGAAAACTGCGCGCCGCGGGTCTCGACAACGTCGAAATCCTGCCGACAAACATGCACCCGCTGGTCTATGGCGAATCGCTGCGCGCGCCCGGCAAGCCGACCATTTTGTTTTATGGACACTACGACGTGCAGCCGGCCGAGCCCTTGGACCTGTGGACCTCCCCGGCATTTGAGCCGACCATCCGCGACGGGAATTTGTTTGGCCGCGGCACGGCCGACGACAAGGGCCAGGTGCACATCCACATTCGCGCGCTCGACGCCATCATGAAGACGGCGGGCAAGCTGCCCATCAATCTGAAAGTGATTATCGAAGGCGAAGAGGAAGTCGGCAGCGTGAGCCTGTGGGATTTCGTAAAAGCGAACAAACCGCGGCTGAAGGCCGACGCGCTGGTCGTTTCGGACACAGGCATGCTGGCGCGGGGCGTGCCGTCGATCACGTACGCGTTGCGCGGCCTGAATTACTACCAGATTGAACTTACAGGCGCGGCGCAAGACCTGCATTCTGGGATCTTCGGCGGCGCCGTGCCGAATCCGATCACGATCCTGTGCGAGCTGTTTGCCAAACTGCACGACAAAAATTCCCGCGTGGCGATTCCCGGCTTTTATGACGGCGTGGACAAGCTTTCCAAGTCCGAGCGCAAGGCGCTGAATTCGCTGCCGTGGAAAGCCAGCGAGTTTCGCAAGACAGTGGGCGCGCCGGGCCTTGGCGGCGAAAAAGGTTTCTCGATTGTCGAACAACTGTGGACCAGGCCGACGCTGGAACTGAACGGAATCTGGGGCGGCTACACGGGCGAAGGCGCGAAGACCGTCATCCCGTCCAAGGCGTATGCGAAATTTTCGACGCGCCTCGTGCCGCATCAGAATGCTGAAAAAATCACGCGCCTCGTCGAGCGGCACATTCGCAAGCTGCTGCCCAAAACCGTGAAGTTCAAGATGGACGTGCTCAGCGAGGGCAACGCCTGGATCGCGCCCTACACGCACCCGTTTTTCGAGGTGGCGCACAACGCGCTCGAAAAAGGATTCGGCAAGCGCGCCGTGTTCATCCGCGAGGGCGGCTCGATTCCGTTTGTCACGCAAATGTACGACACGTTCAAGGTGCCGTGCATCCTGCTAGGTTTTGGATTGCCGGACGAAAACGCACACGCCCCGGACGAGCACATCGCGCTGGAAAATTATTTCGGCGGGATCAAGGCCGTGGCCGAATTCTATAAGGGCCTGGGAAATTTGTAGCTATTTCCGAAGGTGGCAGGGAATCGCCATCCTGCCGATGCGCCAAACAAAAAACCCCGGGTCTGAAGACCCGGGCTACAGCAATCGCGAACGCGGTGTTGTAGCCCGCCTCCTCAGAGGCGGGGGTTTTCTTTTCGTTCGCGCAAAATTCGCAAATTACACAGTGGAAAGCGAAGCCTGCCGCCCGCGCGCGTATTCCTCCAGCGCGATGTTCGCGGACGTGATGACTTCCAGCGCTTCGGCGACGGCGGCGATCTTCGCGCCGGGCACGACGATGTAGAGTTCGTCGGCGCCAAGATCGGTGTACACGCGATTTCCAATGCAGCCAAGCGTTGTAACGGTTCCCTGAGCGAGCGCCGCAGGCAGCGCCATGCACGACGGGCGCCCGAGCAGCGGCAGCGCGCTGCTGGCTCCGGCGCGCAGGGAAGCTTCGTTCAGCAGCATCGCCGCCGAAGTTTTGCACGTGAACAGCACAACGCTGGGATCCACCGGCGTATCGCCCAGCGGCGCGAAGACCACCGCGGCGGGCTCCTTGGCCAGGCGCGGAATGCCGGGAACTTCTTCCGGCCGTAGATAGCCGAGATTGAACATCATGCCCAGTGTCGTCTCGGTTTCCTGAACGCGATCGGGCGGAAGCGCTACGTTGTGCGTGTACGCTCCCACGGCGCAATTGAAATGATCGGACGGAGCGGTGTAGAAGGTGCGCCCTGCGGCGGCCAGCCGCCAGAAGCTGCATCCGGCGGGTTCGGAGCCCGCAAATTTGGCGACGCCCGCGGGTGCCGCGTCAAGGAACGAAATCGCAACGGGACGCCGCCCGAGAGCCAGCCGTGCCACGAATCGTTTTTCCAGCTCTTTCCAATTGGTCATGTGCTCTCCTCGAAAAAAAGCGAACCGCAAGGATAACACACGCGCATTCCCGAAGGACGCAGCCCTGGAAGCCGCGCCAAAGCTGGGCTTTTATATGTTTTTTCTTGCGTTGCGCGGGCTTCGCCCGTATAGTGCTGGCCGTGCGTGGTTCGTGCGTTTCGTAGCGGCCAGGCGCATCTGCAAGTCTCAATTCTGAGGAGGAGAAGGAAACTAGATGGCAAAACCACTGAGCAAGTCCAAGATTGTCGCGCACATGGCTGGCAAACTCGGCACGTCCAAGAAGGCAGCTGCACAGTTTTTCGAAGAACTGTTCAAGCTGGCGGTCAAAGAAGCCAAGGGCGGCGCGGGCAAGTTCGTGATCCCCAACATCGGCCGCATCGTGAAGGCGCACCGCAAGGCTCGCATGGGCCGCAATCCGCAGACGGGCGAAGCAATCAAGATCAAGGCGAAGACCGTTGTGCGTCTCCGCGCCGCAAAGGCCCTGAAGGATTCGGTTCTCAGCTAAGGCACGCTTCACGGATTGAATTGTTCGAACGAACGTACGGGCTGGGTGTGTCGCCGTGGTTCCCTTTCTGCTCCGGCGGTTGCGGGAACCTGGTAAATCCAGGCGATTCACCCAGTGCCGTTTTTAGCTTGAGTCGGTCTTCGCTCGCAACTCTTGCCTCCCGGATTTTCCCGGCTGCATGGAAATATCCTTCGCAGGAAACAAACGCTGGATTGCGAATGGTTTTAGCCCGCATGTCTCACAAGTAATAGAATAATTTTCTTGCGAAAGTCTGTCTATTTGCGCCGCATTGCGGTTCTGGTGATGAAGGTTTTCAGTGGCACACGCTTCAGCTTGTGTGGTTTTAATTTGTGCCACGCTAAAATCAAAAGAACACAGGCTGAAGCCTGTGCCACTGAAAACCGTGCGCTTCACCCCCCATCTGGGTTATCTTTGAGTTGTGATCACCGCATCCCAGAATATCGTATTGCGATATGTGCAGCGCCGAGCGCCGCTCCCGCCCGTGCGCCTGCTTGCGCTTTCCGGCTTGCCCCGATTGAAACGCAGCGCGCGGGAAATACTCCATGAGCGAGCTGAAAATACCCGTCGAAAAAATGCCGGCGCCGGCGGCGTTCGCGCCTCGAATGGCGGCTCTCCGGTCGCCTTCGGCTCCCTGCGAGCCGCCATTCGCAAACCCCCTTCCGTCGGAGGTTGTGCTATAAACTCTCTCACTAGCCGTGGTACAAAAACTCCATCAGGTCAAGCCCACTGCGCTGACTCTATCAGGAGGCGCAGATGTGTACCGTAAGAGCGCAAAGGCGCTGGCACAATTAGAAAGGTGAGTTCTCGCCATAGAGGCGTTAGCCCGCGATGCGTTTCGGGAGTGTAAAAGCAGCATGAGTCAAAAATCACCGCCAAAGTTCTTTCGGTTACCAGGTCCCTTTATTTTTTCAGGAACGATAAAGCCTCGCATTCTTTTTATCTGCGGGTTGGCCGTTCTCCTCGGTTTCGTCGTGGCCTGGATCGCCAAAGCTTTGGTCGCTTTGATCGGACTCGTGACGAACCTCGCCTTTTATGGACGTTGGTCTCTGGAGTTTTCCTCTCCTTCCCACAATCACCTTGGCGCATGGGTCATTTTTATTCCCGTCATCGGTGGGATCGTCGTTGGCCTGATGGCGCGATACGGATCAAAGGCAATCCGCGGCCACGGGATTCCGGAGGCGATGGAGCAGGTTTTGCTAAACCAAAGCCGGATTCCAGCAAGAGTGGCCATCCTCAAGCCGTTGTCGGCGGCAATTGCCATAGGTACGGGAGGACCATTTGGCGCAGAAGGACCGATCATCGCGACCGGAGGCGCGCTTGGATCGGTGTTGGGGCAGTACGTGAGGGTTACTGCCACAGAACGCAAGGTATTGCTGGCTGCAGGAGCCGCTGCCGGAATGGCAGCTATTTTCGGAACACCTGTCTCAGCGGTGCTCCTAGCCGTAGAATTGCTCCTCTTCGAGTTTCGCCCCAGTTCCATCATTCCGGTTGCTTTAGCTTGTGCCACCGCTGCGGCGGTTCGATTTGCCACAGTGGGGGCTGACCCGATCTTCGCGATGCCAGAGCTTCATCAAGCGACAGGTAGTGCTCTCGCCTTCTACATTGTCTTGGGCGCTTTCATGGGCTTCGTAGCCGTTGGAGTGACACGCGCGATTTATGACATTGAAGATGCATTTGAGCGCCTTCCGATACATTGGATGTGGTGGCCTGCCTTGGGCGGGCTTGCCGTTGGGATCGTCGGTTATTTTTCTCCTCGAACTATGGGTGTCGGTTACGACGTGATTGATGAAATCCTTTCAGGGTCTATCCCGATAAAGATCCTCGCCTTGCTCTGTGTGATGAAATTTGTGTCCTGGTCAATATCTTTAGGCAGCGGGACTTCGGGTGGCACGCTCGCACCACTTCTGATTATCGGGGGTGCGCTCGGAGAGTTGGCAGGCGGCTTTTCGCGAGCAGTCATGCCCTTCGCAGCCATCGATCCGCGGATGGCCGCGTTAGTCGGTATGGCCGCATTGTTTGCCGGGGCTTCTAGAGCGATCTTGGCTTCTGTCGTGTTCGCTTTTGAAGCCACGCATCAATCGATGGGCTTGCTTCCGCTCCTGGCTGGCTGCGCCAGTTCCTATTTAATCGCTGCCCTTTTAACAAAGAATTCCATCATGACAGAGAAGATCGCCAGGCGGGGCGTGCTCGTCCCTACTGAGTATGCCGCCGATATTCTGGATAAGCTCACTGTTCGAGACGTAATGACTCAACTTGTGGTCACGCTTCGTGTGAATCAAACGGTAGGGGAAGTGAGGGATTGGCTAGGGTCGGGCACGTCTGGCACCGAACACCGTGGTTTCCCAATACTGGACGAGACAGGCAATCTGGTTGGTCTCGTCATGCGGCGTGCATTGCTTAATAGTGCTGCAGACGTTGGTCTCCGTCTCGGAGACATGCTTGTGAGCCAGCCTGTCATAGTGTTTGACCGACATTCGCTGCGCGACGTTGCAAATCTAATGGCAGCTGAGGACATCGGTCGATTTCCCGTCGTCTTACAGGACCAACCGCGACGACTCGTTGGAATTATTTCCAGAAGCGATATTCTTGCAGCGCATCGGCGACAGCGGGAGGACGATCAACTCGCGCCGTCTCTTGTTCCTTAGTACTCCAGCTCCCGAGAAGTCCTCTTATCGTCATGTGGGAACCCCGGATTCCCAGTTGACGATAACACCGTTTCTCAGGCCCTATCCGGTCCAGGTGGGGAGATTACTTCCGGTTAGGCCGTGATACGGGCGGAATCCGCCACGCAAGGCTAGGTCCCATCGGACGGGCTGACTCCGTACGAATGCAAAACATCACGCAGGGTCACGATGCCTTCGAGCTTGTGAACATTCGCGCGATTCACAACGGGCAGGACGTCAAGCTGGTTGGCGCCCATCCGTTCGAGTGCTCGGTCAAGGCTCTGATCGGAGTGGACGTGCGGAAAATCGAGTGCGCTTACCATTTTCCCCAGCGGTTGATTGGCATCTTGCGTCAACTCAAGTTCCAGTCTCAGGCGGTTGATAACCCCGACTACGCCGCTGCTATCCATCACGAGGAAACTATTGAACACGCTTGGTTGAATTTGCTGCCATGCTTCCCGAACCGTCACTTCCGCTGGAAGCGACTCCGTTACAGCCCGCATGATGCTGAGCATCTGACGCTGGCCAGGTCGTTGCCGTGCCTCCGCCTTAGGGAGGTGTATGCCATCCTGTACCGCCAGCGCTTCGTAGATAGGCTGCTGCTGAAGTCGTGAAGAAATGAAAAGGCTCACCAAGTTTGAAATCATCAGGGGAACGATGACCGCATAGTCTTGCGTCATCTCGAAGATCATCAGCACCGAGGTCNNTCATCTCGAAGATCATCAGCACCGAAGTCATAGGAGCACGCACGATGCCCGCGAAGACTGCGCCCATCCCGACTAATGCGTATGCGCCGGGCGCTGCAGTATAGGCGGGGAATATATGATGTGCAGCGCTCCCCACGGCACCACCCAACATTGCGCCAATGAACAGGGCAGGGCCAAAAATACCGCCTGCGTTGCCCGAGGCGTAGCTCGTCGTGACGGCAAGAATCTTCAGGACAACCAACAGCAGTACCAGGCTGAGCGCCATCCTTCCGTTTAAGACGTCGCCCACGTAACCATATCCCACGCCCAAAACTTGCGGTACAAACAAGCCTAGGAAACCCACGAATAATCCGCCTACTACGGGTTGGAACCAGACCGTCGTTTTCGGGAAACGCAAGAAGCGTGCTCGCATACCCAACAGTAGTTTTGTGAAGACCGCGGAAACCAGACCGCCTGCCACGCCCAACACGGCGTAGATGACAAGTTCCAGCGGATGCACGAGTTGGTATGGTGGAACTTTAAATAGAGGACTATTGCCGAGCAGGAGGCGGAGCACCACCCACGACGTGGCGGAAGCCAATACCACCGCGCCAAGCACAGGCGCGTGGAGGTCTCCAACAATCTCTTCCAGTGAAAATAATACTGCCGCAAGTGGTGTATTAAACGCAGCCGCAATTGCGGCTGCCGCACCGACAGGCACAAGCGCCTTCACTTTTTCTGGACTCAATCCCAGGCGGCGTCCAAGCACCGAAGCAATGCCCGCACCTACCTGGACGGAAGGCCCCTCGCGCCCCAACGGGA
>PLUM01000097.1:0-71824 GCA_003165465.1 Acidobacteriota bacterium | reverse complement strand
GTAAGCAGGATGAAAGCGACAACCGTCAATCCCGTCAACGCACCGATAACTAGCGCCAGAACCAGAAAGACCTGATCTTCACGCTGCTGCAAAATGGCAATTCGGCGCAGCAGCCTGGTTCTCCACCAACTCCCGCTTGTCATATGATCGTTTTCGCTCATCTGGGGGCACTGTCCCACCAAGAGCATACATCACCGAATTGCCTTTAGAAGGCGGAAGAGACCGTTGGAGGCGCATTGCGTATACGTCGAATTTGCCGCCACTAATCACTCGGATCTGTCGGGACATTCCCGCATCCTTCTTGAAACCACGCATCGCTGATTGGCCAAGTCCTGTGAAGTCCTCTTATCGTCATGTGGGAGCCGGACGATGACAACGCCGTTTACCGAGAGCTGCCCAGTACATCACTTTGCAAATCGCTTCAATTACACTCGTTCCACGCTGTCCCAGAGATGGTGACGTACCATCTGCTTTCGAGGCGTCGAACTTCATGAACTTCGCAAGGCAAACCGGAATACTTACCGGGCTGATGACTCAACGCTGCCGAGGCCAGCGAATTGGAGGGATCGAAAACCAGATAAGTGTATATGGCCGCAAACGCTGGTCCCTCCATGTCCCAATCGGAGTGTCGCAATTCAGCGTTTGCGGAGGTCGATTCACGCTGAAAATCGCGCTTGTATTTTCCAGACTGGGCTAGCCATCTCACCTTCTCGCTGACTGCAAGGGGGTGTGACCATTCGAAGCGGTAAAGAGACAGTGGGATGCCCCAGACGATCACCAGCCACACCAACATTCGTAAAGCGTGTCGCCTATCTGGGCGGCTCACAGCTGCAATAATCAACAAGCCGATCAGGACCAAGCCAATGCAAAGAATTGGAAGAAATACAAAAAATCCAATGAAAAAGATTGCATCCATTCCGCCACTGACCATCAAGAAGAACCAGAACACGAACCAAGCTGCTGCAAAATACGCCGGTTTTCGCCAAGTATGCCAGACCGATGGAGTCGTTTGCTGGATCATGGAGGCGAATTATTGCACTCAACTAGATTTATGTCGTCCAGTAGCTAGGGGTCATTTTACCACGTAGACAGCCAAGTCCTGAGAATTCGTCTTCTCGGAATGTGGCTTCTTGCGGGATCAGCCTAGCGATTGGCCGCTAGCGATTCGCGACAGCGCATCGAAGTGTGACAGGTAGCTCGGACGTGGTGCCAGGGGGTGCAACTTTGGCGCGCCCTATCTCTTATCCCCCGAACTGCTTGCGTATGCGTTGCTGGGCGTTGTCAGCGGGGTTCTATCCCTCGTCTTCGCCAAGATCATTGTTTATTTCCGCCCCAAACTACGCGCTACTGCCCGTGGTCAGCCGCGCAGGCTCGCGCAAGCTGGAAGCGGTGCTCTCCCTGCCGGATATCCTGGTTGCCTACCAGAAGGCTTCCTGAACTTTGGTGGCGTAGACTAAACAAGTTGCGAAAAAAGTCCCCCAGACCTTTTGTCATTCCGAGCGAAGCGAGGAATCTCTCTTTCTGTTCTTGGGCCCGGACCGAAGAGAGATTCCTCGCTTCGCTCGGAATGAGAAAATAGAGAATTGTTCCGCAGCTTGTAAAGCCTGCGCCAATGCCTTTTCAGGAGCCTAAGTGTTGGCCGGGAATGTCGAGGATTTCTCTCTTGGGCATTTTCTTGGGGCCGTAGAAACGCTGGCGGCACTTGCCGCAGCGGTACGGGCGAATCGACAGGAATAGCAGAACCCAAAACTCCAGAATGCGTCCTCGCTTAGTGCGATGGACATGGTCGCTGCCACAGAGTGGACAATTGCGTTCGTCGGAGTATACAAACAAGCTAAGAATGCGCTTCATTGGGCAAGATGATAACGCCGGAGGAGTTCGGGCGCAATCGTCCCGTATCTTCAGGCAAACGAATCGAAAATTTCACGGCATCAAAACGACGCGAATGCCTGCATGGCCTGATGCCGCAGCTTGCCCAGATTTCGGTTCAGCGAATTGGTTCGCGACAGGAATGGCAGGAAAGGACGGCGTCGCAACGACAGAGATGCGATTTTATCTTTCAGGCGGTCGTCGTGCGGAGCGTAGCGCAGCCCTCGGGCCAGGATTTCGGTAGCGGCCTTCTTGCGATCGGCGGCCACATAGACTTCGGAGAGATTCAAGTAGAGTTGTCCCTGGCGGCGGCTCATGCGGATGGCGGACATGCACATGTTCTCAGCTTCGTCCCACTTATGCTCGGTCGCGGCAATGGCCAGCCCCATGTAGGAGACGTAATACGGATTTTCCGGGTCCTCTGTGAGGGCAAACTGCAGGTGGGGCAGGGCTTTATGCGCATCGCCTCCGCGCAAAAAAGCGAGTCCGGTGCGGAATTCCTGGAAAGCCACGGTCTGAATCATGTGGGAGTCCTCATCTGGTTTTGTGCCATGTGCCCGCCGAGGGCCATGCCATGCATCAAAACTTTATTCACATAGAGAGACTAGATTTGGCGAGACGGATGGGCAACTGTACGAGCGGACAGAATCGGGACAGCATTGGTACAGCTACCCGTTGGAAATCGTCTGGGGCTCCGGGTGGGTATGGTAAAATCCCCGTTTTCGCACGCCGATTGGGGATTCGCCTAGGGATTCAGGAAAATCTAGGGATATTTTGATGTCAAGTGGAAGAATCAGCTCGTGGTGGATCGCCTTGTGCCTGCTCGCACTTTCCGCAGGACTATACATCGGCACGGCCGGACGCCCCGCGCTGGACGATGAAGACGTCGACGCCGCCCACGCCATGGTCTCGCAGGCCATGCTTGCGCGGCACGACTACGTTGTCATGTACATGGACGGCCTCCGCTACCTGATACGCCCCCCAATGCACTTCTGGCTGGTGGCCGCGAGCTATAAATTGCTGGGACAAACGGAGTTTGCCACACGCCTGCCGGTCGGCCTCGCCGTGGTCGGAACTGTCCTGCTGGTGTTCGAGTTCGGGCGCAGGTACTTTGGGCCGCGCGCGGGATTGTACGGTGCTCTGGCCGTAGCCACGAGCATCGGCATGTTCATCTATACGCGGAACATGATCCCCGAGGCGCTCTACACGTTTGCCTTCACCGGGATTTTCTACTTATTTCTGCGTTCCTGGACCGGAAGTCTTGATACTAGAGTGGGATACTGGGGTGCGGCGGCCCTGTGCGCCTTTGCCGTCCTGACGCGTTCGCTGATCGGCCTGATGTTTCCTGTTTTGGGAATCGCAGCCTTCATCACCATGGTGCGCGGCTGGCATCGCTGGCGCGAGCTTCGCCTGTTCTCCAGCATCGCTGTCTTTTTGGCCCTTGTCGCGCCGTGGCATATCCTGGCGGCCATTCGCACGCCGCATTTTGTCTGGGCCTATTTCATCAACGAACACATCAATCGCGCCCTGGGAACGCGCCTGCCCCACGATTACGGCGCCGTGCCGCTGTGGGCCTGGTGGAGCGCGCATCTTGTGTGGCTGTTTCCGTGGAGCTTCTTTTTCCCGCTCGCGCTTCGGGAGCTGCCGCGCCCCGCCCGCGACTGGGGCAAGGCTACCGATCCGAGCGTGCTGGCGCGGCTGATGCTCTTTGCCTGGGCGGGCGTCATTCTGCTGTTCTTCACGATTGAAAGCGGCTCGCGGCTGGAATACTACAGTTTCAGCGCGTGGCCGGCGATGGCGCTGCTCCTGGGGCTGGGCATCGCGCAGGCCGAGGAAACGGACAGGAAATGGCTGCGGCCCGTGCACCGCATTTTGGCGGGATTGGCCGTGGTGCTCGCTCTCGTGGCCGGCTATTTCCTCTGGGGCACGATGCACATTGCGGCGGCGAGCGATGTGGCCAACCATCTCGAAATGCGCAGCCCGGAAAATTACCTGACCGGCATGGTGCACCTGCTCGACCTGACGCCGGAATCCGTGGCCGATCTTCGCGTCCCCATTATTCTTTCCTCGCTTTCCGTGCTGCTTGCGTTCCTGGCGGCATGGGCCTGGCGGGAGCGCGGAGTGCAGTGGCTCCCGAATATCGCACTGGCGGCGGGAATGGTGGGATTCATCCTGGCCGCGCACATTGCCCACGATGTGCTGAACCCGACTCTTTCGTCCCGGACGCTGGGGCTGGAGATCGCCAAATCCCTGAAGCCGGACGATCAAATTGCGCTGTACGGGGATATTCGCGTTGCGCCGGGCGTCGCGTTTTATTCTCACCATGACGTGCTGCTGTATAACGCCACCGGAAGCAATCTGGAGTTCGGCTCCCACTATCCGGACGCGCCTAAGCGGTTCTTTGACGATTTGGATTTTTCCAGGCTGTGGCAGGGAAGCAAACGCGTGTTTCTGGTCGTGCCGTCCGAACATATCGAGGAAGTCCGCGCGCGCCTGCCCGGTAATTTAATGTGGGTCTTCGCGGAGACGGGCGGGAAGATCGTATACGTGAACCAGTCGCCGCAGCCGGGGCAGCCACCGCTCGCGCAATCCGCCACTCGGTAGGGGCACGGCATGCCGCGCCCCCACCGGCGATACGGCGCGAGTTTTCGGGAAATTCGCGTTCGACAGATGTTCGCCGAATGCTACTTGAGCGCTTATTTCCCAGGCTGTTTCCTGAAAGCTAATACACTCCAGGCACCACACCCGGGATCTCAAATTGTAGCTTGCCCCTTATTTCAATAATCTATTTATGGGTTGTGTAGGTCCCGCGTTACTGGGTCTATCGCCCTGCCAAAATTTGATCGAGAGAGGAATTATGAAAATTAAATCCGCATTCTGGATGGCGCCTCTGACGTTATCCCTGGCTGTTGGAATCTGCTTCGCCCAATCGGGTACTGCGAATGCGCAGGACAGCCAGAAGGCCGAAGCCTCGCACGCAAGCTCAAATGAACTCCTGGTGGCGGCTGTCCAGACGGACGATACCGCCGCGGATACCGTGGAAACTGCCGATAGCGAAGCGGAGCCGCAGGGTACAAACCCCTCGGGGAATAACACGGCCTCGCGCGCGAACCATTCCTACTCGAAAATCGGAATTGGCGTGAAAATGTCCACATTGGGCGCGGGAATTGAAGTGGCCACGCCAATAGCCAGGAAATTCAACATTCGCGGTGGATTCAACATGTTCCAATACAGCCGGGACATCACGAATAACGGAATTCAGTACAACGCCAAACTGCAATTTCAATCGGCGGAAGCCCACCTGGACTGGTTCCTGTTCGGGCCCTTTCACATCAGCCCTGGCATTCTGTTCTACAACGGCAACCAAATTACGGCGACCGCACTGGTCCCGGCGGGTAACACGTTTACTCTGGGCGGCACGACCTACATGAGCGACCCAACAATCGGCGGCAATCCAGTTAACGGCACCGGGAAAATGGATTTCGTGAAGGTGTCGCCCACCATCTTGATTGGTATCGGCAACCTGATCCCGCGAAATGGACGGCACTACAGCTTTCTCTTTGAAGTTGGCGGAGCCTACCAGGGATCGGCGCGCGTGGCGCTGAACCTGGCCGGAACCGCCTGCGACTCGGCGGGATTGAATTGCGTACCGGCCGCCACCGATCCGACGGTGCAGGCCAATGTTCAAGCCCAGCAGGTAAAAATCCAGAACAAAATCGATCCGTATCGATTCTTCCCAATCATTTCACTTGGCGTCGGATTTAATTTCTAGTTCCGAAGGACTTGGCAAGATTTCTCTCTTTTTCCCTGGGTGCCCCATCCTTCGCGTTTTTTGCGAAGGGTGGGTCCGGGGGCGAAGAGTTCAGATTTGAAATTTCAAATTTTGAGGGGGCGGTACCCGGACGGGTGATTTTCACTCTCGATTCTTAACTCTTAACTTTTAACTGTTCGCCAACGGCCCCACTCTTCGCAAAAAACGCGAAGGATGGGGCACCCAAAAAAAGCTAAACGCAAAACCATTCTGGCCGAACAGGTTGCGGAACAACTATGGCTTTGTTTCCTGCAGTTCCTCAATCTCCCGATAGAGAACCTTGGCGCGTTCCAGGGCGTCTGAAATGCTCGGGCAGATGTTTCCCGCCCCGACGTGCTCCTCGAATTCGGACTGATGCATCAAGCGGGCGGGCTGTTCGCGCGCGCCGCAGAGGATGAGTCCGCGCCCGGATGCGTGCACGGCATCGGCCAGGCTTTCGAGAGCCTGCAAACCGGTGGGGTCGATCGCCGTCATGTTCCGCAGCCGAAGAACGAGGATGCGCGGCAATTCCGGAAGACGCTGAATCACTTCGTCGATTTTATCGGTGGCCCCAAACAGAAATGGCCCATGAATGCGGAAGATGGTTACATACGGCGGAATTTCCTTGTGCTGCAGGATGTGCGCATAACCTTCGCGAACATACTCGGCGGTAACCTGCGAGACGGTCGTGGTGGCCGTAACCTTGCGGATGTACACGAGGGCCGCGAGAATCATTCCCGCCTCGACGGCCACGGTCAAATCCGCGAACACGGTAAGCGCGAAGGTGATGAGCCATGTGCCGATGTCGAGTGAAGAAAGTTTCAGAAGTTCCGGAATTTCCTCCCATTCGCCCATGTTGTAGGAGACGACGAACAAAATTGCCGCCAGCACCGAGAGCGGAATAAATCGCGCCATAGGCGCGGCGAACAGCACAATCCCCAGCAGCGTCAGGGCGTGAATCATTCCCGAGACGGGCGTCTTCGCTCCCGAGCGGATGTTCGTGGCGGTTCGCGCAATCGCTCCCGTGGCCGGCAAACCGCCAAAGAGCGGAGACATGATGTTGGCGATGCCCTGGCCCACAAGCTCCACGTTCGGATTGTGCTTGGTGCCGCTCATGCGATCGGAAACCACGGCGGACATGAGCGATTCGATCGCCCCGAGCATGGCGACGGTAATCGCGGGAGAAATGAGCGGGCGCAGCAGATCGAAGCGGAAGTGCGGAATTCTAATTCCAGGAAAGCCGGAGGGAATGCCGCCGAAGCGCGTTCCGATCGTTTCGACGGGCAGTTTCAGCAAAATCACCAGTGCCGTGCCCGCAAACAGCGCGACGATGTACCCTGGGACGCGCTTCACAAAACGCATGAAAAGCAGAATCACAATCAGGGCGCCCACGCCCAAGCCGGTTTCCAACGGAGAAAATGTGCGAAAATTCCGCGCGAGAATTTCCATGCGCGCCAGGAATTCTCCCGGAACTTTATCGACCTTGAGCCCAAAGAAATCCTTGATCTGCGTGCTGGCGATGATCACCGCGATGCCGTTCGTGAATCCCACGACCACGGGGCGCGGAATATATTTCACCGCCGTGCCCAGGCCCGTGACTCCCAGAATGACGAGCAGCACGCCCGCCATGAGCGTGCACATGAACAGGCCGTCCAGCCCGTAACGCGTTACGATGCCGTAGACGACCACGACGAACGCGCCCGTGGGGCCGCCGATTTGCGTGGTCGATCCGCCGAACGCGGAGATCAGAAATCCCGCGACGATCGCGCAATACAATCCCGCCTGCGGCGCAACGCCCGAGGCGATCGCAAACGCCATCGCCAGCGGCAGCGCGACGAGTCCCACCGTAACGCCTGCAAGAGCGTCGGCGGAGAATGTCCGCCAGCTATATTCCCGTAAACAAGTAATCGATTTTGGCAGCCAGTCTTCCATGTTCGTTCTCCATATCCATTGCCCCGCGCGTATGGCCCTCGGAAGCCTTAGTTGAATTGTAACGCGGAAAACAGCGGTGCGCCGGATTCAAAAACGCCGGTTTCGTGAAAGCAAAACTCGCGCCACGGGCGCCAGGGAAATGCGTCGCTGACATTCTGCGTCGAGGTGGTTGAGTGTTATGATCCCGCCGTAAGCGGTTCGTCCATGCAACAAAATACATTTTGTTGGAAAGAGTCTTCGCCGGCGCGAAAATGGCAAAGACCTTGCCGTGCGTAAAAAATAACCAGGGGGGAGATCCATGCGAAATCGACGGGTAATGCTGGCGCTGATCGCGATGGCTGCGGCCGGTTTTGTGGCGGGCCTGGTGGTTGCGAGCCGAATCGAGCGCGTGCAGGCGCAAGCGATGTCCAACGCCGCGTTCCCGGCCGTGCCCGGACAAAAGGGCGGCGAGGACATCAACGGTCCTTACGAGCCGGTCGTGGATTGGCCGAAGCCGCTGACGTCGCTGCCGGGGCATGAGAATTGGACGTGGGGAGCCGTCGAAGGCATCTACGCGGAAAGCCCGAATCGCGTGTTCATCGCGCAGCGCGGCGAAGAGCCGGCGTTGAAGCGGCCCGTCAACACGCCGATTCCCGCGTTTGGGCCGAGCCTTTCGTTTCCGACCGGCGAGGTGCCGTTCCGCAACGCGTCGCAAGGGCCGGTGGCCAGCCTGCCGGGCGGAGGCGCTCCGGGCGATCTGCCGGAGGACGCCGACAAGCACTGGAGCGGCAAAGTGGGCGTCGACGCGCGCTGGGAACACGCGCTGGTCGTGGTCGATGCCACGGGCGCGATATCCGAGGACTGGACGAAGTGGGATAATTTTTTCGAGCGGCCGCACGCCGTGTATATCAATCCGTACGACCCGGAGAAAAACGTCTGGATCGTGGACGACTATAAAGAGGCGGTCTTCAAGTTCAGCCACGACGGCAGCAAACTGTTGCAGACCATCGGCACGCCCGACGAGTCCGGCGCGGACGACAAGCATTTCAATCGGCCCACGTTTCTCACCTGGCTGCCGGACAGCACGATGTTTGTTGCCGATGGATACAACGGCACGCGCGTCGCGAAGTTTGACAAGAACGGAAAATTCCTGCTCGCGTGGGGCGAAAAAGGCGTCGCGCCCAACGAAATGCGCCCCGGCTACTTCAATGTCGTGCACGGCATTGCCGCGGACCCGGTCACGCACCGCGTGTACGTCGTCGACCGGAGCAATCACCGCATTCAGGTGTTTGACGAGAACGGAAAATTCGTCGATCAGTGGCCGGTCGACAAATACTCATCCATTAATTTTCTGTACCTGTCCGCCGACCGCAAGCTGTGGGCCGCGGATGACAGAAACTCGAAAATCCTGGAGTACGATCTCGACGGGCATCTGCTCTACGCGTGGGGCACGCTGGCCGACTGGCCGGGCGGCCTGTTCAACACGCACGGCATGAGCGTCGACCAGGAAGGAAATTTCTACGTCGCCGAAGTCGGCAACGGCCGCGCGCAGAAATTTCGCCCGCGTCCGGGCGCGAATCCGGCGCTGCTCGTGGGCAAGCCCGTGTACGCCGCGTGGAAATAGTCAGTCGGATTGACACCATGTATCCCATAGGATACACTCATCCATGATTGAAGTTCGCAAAACAACCGCGTTCTCGGACTGGATGGCGAAACTTCGCGACTACCGCGCCAGAGCCAGGATCGCAGCCCGGATCGACCGGTTGGCGTTTGGCAACCCCGGTGACGTGGAATCCGTGGGAGATGGTGTCCGCGAATTGCGAATCCATAACGGCCCCGGTTATCGGGTTTATTTTGTGCGGCGAGGCGAAACGTTAATCGTCTTGTTGTGCGGCGGCGATAAATCAACGCAAGCCCGGGACATTAAGACCGCTAAAACGCTCGCGGCAAATCTGGAGAAATAAAAAATGGCAAGGAAGAAAGTAAAAACTTCACCCTACGACTCGGCCGAGTATCTGGACAGCAGTGAAGCGATCCATTCGTATATGGCAGAAGTCTTGGAAACGGACGATCCGGCTTTCATCGCCAAGGCGCTGGGCACCATTGCTCGCGCTCGCGGCATGTCACGGATCGCCAAAAAAGCCGGGCTATCCCGCGAAAGCCTCTACAAAGCCCTGAGCGCGGAAGGCAATCCGGAATTCGGCACCATCATCCGAGTGATGCAGGCGCTAGGGCTGAAATTCTCCATCATCGCCACGCAAGCGCGCTGACTGCGCGGTTTGGATTTTGGATTGCCGATGCACAAAACCCCGCAGCCTGAAGCCCGCGCTACTGGACCCATGAGAAAAAACGGCTAACCCGTATTTCTCACAAGTGTGACTTGAATTCCTGGATTTTTCGATGAATGACTTCACATTTTGCCGGCTTCGCGGTGGTAGGGGCACGGCAATGCCGTGCCCCTACGGCGAGCCAATGCTATTTCCGAAAACTCTCCACTCTGAACTCTCCACTCTCCGAACTGTTAACTCTTACCTTCTGCGCTCGCTCGGCATCCCTTTTGACCGGCATCCATGTGCTAGCATCAATTTGGAGTTGAAAATGGAAGAACACATCTCGACCGAGGAAGGGTTTTCTTCGGCGGCCCCGCGCCGCGACCCTGAAACATTTGAATTCATCCGCTACCGTGTCGAAGGCCCGGTGGCGCGCTTCACGCTGCAACACGGCGACCACAATTTATTGAACGAGCAGATGCTCCGCGAACTGGCGGATGGCGTTACGCTGGTCGCGGGAAACGCCGCGATCAAGCTGATCGTTCTGGACGCGATCGGCAAGGTGTTTTGCGCGGGCGTGGATGTGGGCGAGTACACGGGCGCGCGCGCATTTTTGATGCTGGACGCGTTTCATGCCGCATGTATCGCCATGGTGGACGCACCGCAGCCGGTGCTCGTGGTCGTGGACGGCGCGGCCATTGGCGGCGGCGCGGAACTCGTGGCCTTCGGAGACCTGGTGGTGGCCACGCCGCGCGCGCGATTTGCGCTGCCGGAAATCACCATCGGAATGTTTCCTCCCCTGGCCTCGACCATGTTCCCGCACATCGTGGGTCCGAAACGCACGCTCGAACTCGTGCTGACGGGCGAAGCCATTTCCGCCGAACGCGCGCGCGAACTGGGCCTCGTGAACCGACTCATCCCCGAAGCACAACTGCAGGCGTCCGTCAGCGAACTCATCGCCAAAATCACTTCGCAATCCGGCGCCGTGCTGGGCATGGCCAAACGAGCCGTCGTCGGAGGCATGGGATTGTCCCTGCGCGACGCCCTGCGCACTTCGATGAATATTTTCCTGAACGAACTGTACCGCCTCGAGGACTCCGAGGAAGGATTGCGCGCCCTGCTGGAAAAGCGCAAGCCGCAATGGAAGAATCGCTAGGCAGGCCATCCGGCTTTGCCGATGCCGCAATTGCTCCGGCGAATTTGCTGTAGCCCGCGTCTGACACTTCGGATCCACTCAGTGCAAGAGGCGCTTTTGAGTAGCACAGGCTTCAGAGTCTGTGTGACAACTACCAAATCTTTGCAGGGCGCGGCTTCAGCCGTGCCGTAGAGTGTGCAATATCAATGCGACTTTAGCCGCTAATCAGTTTGAAATCGAGTTGCCCCAGAAGCCTGTGCTATTTGAAACCTGCGAGGAATCGGCAGTCCAAAAATTCAAATCCTTTTCAAACGCGGGCGGCCCGCCGTTGGGTGGCCGATCCCGCGCGGCGGTAGTCATTCAGCCGTTTGAGATCTCGTTTCGCACGGCGCACGGCGTGGATCACTCCGTCGGTAAGCATGGCGAGGAATTTGTATGCGAGCGGGGATTGGTGGTCCATGAGCCGGTAGCATGCATCGTGCTTCATTTCCAGAAGCAGCGTGTCCTGCTGGACTGTGCAGGTGCCATTGCTCCCCGCGCCGTCAATCAGCGCGACCTGGCCGAAGATGTGGGATGGGCCTAGCCGCGCCATCACTTTTTCACGGCCGTGCGCGGCGAGGCTCTCGTGCACCGAGCCTTGCACGATCACGTAGCAGGCGTTTTCCGGGCTGCCTTCCGCGCACAGCACGTCTCCTTTATGCGTCGTGCGGACGCTCGCGATGGCTAGTATCTCAGCGCATTCCTCGCGGGAGAGCCCGCGAAAGGGTTTTAGGCGCTTCAGCAAGTGTATTGGGACAGCAGGTCGAGTGGCACGATTCCTGCCGCCATTCGCGCAGTTAGGAGCGAGAACAGACGACCGTGGGCGGGGCGGGTAAGAAAAATACCGCAGGGCTTCGAGGATCTGACGATTCAACTCCCTCAACTGGACGCACAATGAAGCGGCATAGCACCTCAGACTGAACGTTTCCGCAAAGAACAGAGGCGTGTCGTTAAGCAGTCGTTGCGGAGAAAACACATCGTCCGGCATCCAGTCGGGCACAGTACCCGAAATCGCCATATCGGCCGCCGCCTGTCCGGCAGCGACGCAATAACTCCCGCCATAGCCATTGAAGCCCGCCGCCACGATGACGCCCGGTTTCAAGAACCCAATGGCAGGCAACTGGTCCGGAGTCAATGCGATCGGACCGATCCACTCCGTGGAGAAAGGCCGCTTTCCCAACTCTGGAAAGTAATGATCCCGCAGTTTCAGCAAGCGAGCGTGAATTTTGGTTGAGCGCCGCCGTGACGAAGGATTGCGCATCGGGCGGTCCTTGCCTCCTCCGAGCAAAAGTGGCGCCATGCCGTCGCGCGCGCCCACACGCGGCTGATTGAAATAGACGGGGCCTTCTTCGCTGGTAACGACGCGGCCGCGACAGCGGTCCGCTGCAAACTCCGTCACCGAAATCTGGCTCTGCGCCGGACGAATGGCCTTGAGTTCCGGGAAGAGTTGGCTTGTGAACGCGTTCGTAGCGACAATAATCGACCGCGCCAACAGCGAGCCCTCAGCCGTGTCAATCACGTGCCGCCCGTCGTGCGCGTCGTGTACTCCTCGTACGTCCACGCCGGTATATAGCTCGACTCCGGCATTCACCGCGATCTGCAGCACGCCGTACACAAATTTTGCCGGATGGTAGGTGCCGTCGCCGGGTACAAATCGGCCGATGAAACCTCTCTCGAAGCCGAATTCGCGGCGAATTTTCATCCGCGACCAAATTTCAATTTGCTGGTCTTGCCCGTTGGCCAGCGACAACTCGTCGCAGATGGCCTGCTCCTCGCGCTCGGTGTGAGCCAGGTAGAGCCAGCCCTTGGGCGCAAAATCGCAAGCGAGCTGTTCCTGCTCGATGATCTTCTTGAGCTCGTCCCGATTGCGCAAGGCGAATGAAAAGACTACCGATGCCAGGCGCTCGGCTTCGATACGCAAAACCTCACGTGGGATCGCGGGGTAGCAGCGGCACAGGAAGTGCAAACGTTCGTTGGCCAGGCCGTCGTATGTTCCGATCGAATTTTCCGGCAGCAACTCGAAATTCCCGGCATTGCGCCCGCTGGCTTCGCCTGCGGGACAGCCGCGGTCGAGCACGATGACGCGGCGACCTCGCGCCGCCTCACGTAAACGGTACGCGGCCGAAGCGCCGGTCAGTCCCGCGCCGATGATGACGACGTCCGCTTCCGCAGGCAGTTGAGCTTGGGACCGGTAGTTCTTTAGCGGATGGGCGTAGCGAAACCAGGGTGGATCACTGCTAACGGGCACCTTGATCGGAAACGCGGAATCAAGACCAAGTGAGCCCAGCAGGGTCTGATACTCGGCGCGTGCGGCCGAGCTGAACCTGTATTTTCGCTCGATCCGCTGAAGCTCGGCTGCAAGCTGCTGCGAAACTAGCCCGTCCCTGTCGGCCGATTTGGCCAGTGCGGCCTTCAGCCTGCGCACCTGCTCGAGGCTAATGAGCCTTCTTCGCGAGCCGGCATCGACAAGGGCGCGGAGCACACTGGCGAGTCCCGCGCATGAAGTGGACAGTGAAGTATGTTTGCCAAAAGTTCGCATGAACTATCCTGTCTGGGGCACAAGAAATGCGAGCAACGCTTATTGAGCTTGAAAAGTTTAGGCATTCTGCCATGATTGCACTCACTGTGCAACCGCCCACAATTTAGTTCTGCCAAGGGATACGATGATCCTTAATCCCATGCCAATCATCTCTCCGTGTTGACACCCTTCACCCAGCGACATAGACTTCCGTTTGACATCTTGCAGGTTTGGGATGTGGGCAAGGCCGTGAGAATCGGCCACGGTCCCGCCACTGTGAACGGCGAAACGCCGTAAGTCAGGACACCCTCCCAGGCCGCCGCAGCCGGCACTCTTCGCGAGAAAGAGTGCGGCTCTGTGCGCCCCGTGTCTCTCGCGGGGCGTTTTTTATTTCCACGGCTACAAATTTATTGCTGAAAATCGATCACGATGCCATTTGAATTCACATTGCACGCGCCGAACGGAGTGGCCGCTGAGTTTCGGAAGCGCCGGGTGGCCGCATTTTGCGCGGGGATCGCGGCGTCCTGCCTGTTTCTGTGCAGCGGGACCGGCGCGGCGCAAACAACTTCGTCGAGCGCAGCGGGCGCTTCGGGTGCGCCGGGCGTTTCCAGTGCCGCGCTTCCGGCGGGCCGCGAACTCACGGACGAGCTTGGCCGGAAAGTACTCCTCCCGCGCGAAGCGGAGCGCATCGTTTCGCTCGCGCCGAACCTCACGGAAATTGTTTTTGCGCTGGGCGACGGAAGCCATCTGGCGGGCGATACCGATTTCTGCGATGATCCGCCCGAGGCCACCAGAAAACCGCACGTGGGCGGTCCCGTGAATCCGAATCTCGAGGAAATTGTGGCGCTGATGCCCGACCTGATCCTGGCCTCGAAGTCCATCAACCGGCGCGAAACGGTGAATGCGCTGGATCATATCGGCTTGCCCGTATACGTGACGGACCCTCATTCGGTTGAGGAGATGATCGCATCGGTGGAGCATCTTGGAAGCGCCCTGGGCGCGGAAAAAGCGGCCGCGGCGTTGGCGGGGGATTTGCGCGCGCGCCTTGCGGATCTCGACCGGCGTCTCGCGGAGGCCGCACCGCGCCGCGTGCTGTTCGTTGTGTGGACCGATCCCCTGATTTCCATTGGCAGCGGCACGTTTATCGCGGACGCACTGCGTCGCGCGGGAGGCCGCTCCGTGGTGGATACGAAGATCGAGTGGCCGCACGTCAGCATGGAAGAAATTGTGCGGCTTCAGCCGGAGTTTGTGGTGTTCGCCAGCGCGCACGCCGGAAACACGCAGCGCGACATTGACGCGTTGCGCGAACGCCCCGGCTGGAAAAATCTTGCGGCCATGCGGAACGGCAACATCGTGGTCGTGAGCGACGCCATCAATCGCCCCGCGCCGCGCATGGTCGAGGCCATCGAGCACCTCGCGCGCGCGCTTCACCCCGAGGCGTTTTCTTCTTCGACCGCCGCGCCCTCGCCGGATTATCATTCAGTTTCCAATCCCGTTACGGAAGAGGCTTGCCTATGCGCCCGCTGACACTCCGGCGATTGCTGTTGACCTGCGGTGGACTGTGTTTGTTGCTGCTGGCGAGCGTGCTGCTCGCGCTGAAGCTGGGCGCGGTGCCCGTCTCGGTCACCGATCTGGTCGTGGACCTCGGCCGAATCGCCATCGGCCAGGGAAACGAGCTGCCGACGGAATATCGCATGATTGTTTTCGATTTGCGCCTGCCGCGAATCCTGCTGGGCATTTTGGTGGGCGCGGCGCTTTCGGTTGCGGGCGCGAGTTTCCAGGCGCTGCTGCGCAATCCGCTCGCCGATCCTTACGTGCTGGGCGTTTCGAGCGGCGCGGCGCTCGGCTCGATCCTCGCGCTGATCATCGCGCCGGAGTTTGCGCTGATCACGCCGGTGGGCGCGTTTCTGGGAGCCATCGCGACGATTGCGGGCGTTTATTTTCTGGGCCGCCGCGAGGGCCAGCTGGACAGCACGACGCTCCTGCTCGGCGGTATTATCTCCGCATCGTTTTTTTCCGCGATCATCATGTTCCTGATGACGACGCTCAGCGGGCGCGACTTGCGCGGTATGGCGTTCTGGCTGATGGGCGATCTTTCCACGCCGGTATCGGCCGGGATGCAGTGGATTTTCACGGTCGGGCTGATCGCGGGCATCGGCGCGATTTACAGCACGTCCGCGGATTTGAATTTGATGCTCACGGGTGAGCGCGAAGCCATCCACCTGGGCGTGGACGTAACGCGCGTCAAGCTCGTCGTCTATGTGTCCGCGTCGCTCCTGACGGCGCTGGCCGTTTCGGTCAGCGGCGCGATCGGCTACGTCGGCCTGCTCGTGCCGCACACGGTGCGGCTGATCTTCGGTTCGGATTACCGACTGCTGATTCCGGCTTCAGCCTTGTGCGGGGCGATTGCCATTGTGTTGGCCGATACGCTGGCGCGCACGATTGTTGTGCCCACGGAATTGCCGGTCGGGGCCATGACGGCCATGGTGGGCGCGCCGGTATTCATCTTTTTGTTGCGGCGAGGGATGCGGTGAGCGCCTCCGACACATTCGCGCAAGCGGCCGGAGGACGCGCGAATCGCGCGCGGGACGAGCAGCCGGTGCGCCTCAACGTCGAGCAGGCCAGCTATGCGTACACGTCGAGGTCGCACTCCGCGCCCATGTTCACGCTGGCCACGACCAGTTTTCAGGCGCCCGCGGGCGAAATCGTCGCCATTCTCGGCCCCAACGCCAGCGGCAAGTCCACGCTGCTCCGCCTGATTTCCGGAACGATCGCGCCGCTTTCCGGTCGCGTGGAACTCGACGGCGAGGAAACCAGCCGGCTCGACGTAAAAACGCGCGCGCAACGCATCGCCGTCGTGCATCAGGAAAGCCCGGCCGTATATCCGGCCCTCGCCGGAGAGTTTGTGCTGCAAGGCCGCTTTCCGTACGGACGCGCGCTGCGATTCGCGAATCGTGAGGACATCGATATCGCGCGCAACGCCCTCGCGCAGGTGGGCGGGGAACACCTCGCCAAGCGCTCGATCGGCGAACTATCCGGCGGCGAAAAGCAGCGCGTGATTCTCGCGCGCGCTCTCGCGCAACAGCCGCGCCTCATCCTGCTGGACGAGCCCACGCTGCATCTGGACATCGGCGCGCAGGTGGAATTGCTCGAACGGCTCCGCCAGCTCGCGCAGGAGAATCGCTATACGGTGGCCGTCGTGACGCATGAACTCGGGCTGGCCGCCGAATTCGCCGACCAAGTGGTTCTCTTGCAGCATGGGCGATGCCTGCGCGTCGGGACGCCCGCAGCCGTGTATCAAAAAGAATTACTGGAGCAAGTGTTTGACGCGCCGCTCGACGTTGAAATCGGTCCCGCGGGAAGGCCGCGCGTGAATTTGCGCGCGCGCCGCGGCGAAGATATTTCGTAGCGGTTTGCGGACAACGTAAGTGGGCAACGCAACTCACGCTGTCATTCCGAGCGAAGCGAGGAATCTCTCTTTCTTTTCTTGGCCTGGATCGAAGAGAGATTCCTCGCTTCGCTCGGAAAGACAGAGGGTTGAGTTGTTTCGCAGGCCGGCGAAACACGCCATGCCGGGCCGCAAGAATGTTTTGCGATGCGGCGTTGCGAAAGCACGGTTATAAAAACTGGAGTTGCAAAAACAGAAGTGCGCGGCGCGCGCCCTTTCGGGCCTTCCGCGATATTGTTCGTACGGAGCATTCCGTGTCACGGCCATGCCGCGACACGCGGGCGCTCCGCCACATTAACCAGCAGACTCCGTGCCGGGAAGACGGTGCAAACCCGTCGCCGCCGCGCGACTGTAAGGCGGGAGAAATTCCGCGCGAGCCACTGTCCTGAATGACGGGATGGGAAGGCCGCGCGGCGCAACTCCGCCGAGCCAGGAGACCGACAGAGCCTGCAACCGCCGAAGCCGGAAACGATCCCGGATAAGCGGACAACCTACCTCCCGCGCGAGACGGGAGAGGAGGCTTCCATTGCGTTTCTCCGTTCGTATTTTATTTTTCGTTTGGTTTGCTGCATCTTTTGCCGTTCTGTCCGTTGTTCCCGGTTCCTTCGCGCAAACGAAAGGCGGCGGTATTTCCGGCGCCGTCACCGACCCGCAAGGATCGGCGATTTCCGGCGCGCAGGTCAGCGCGGAATCCATTCCTCCGGCAGGCGCAGCCGTGCGTGGCGTTTCCGGCGCGGATGGACGATTTAGTTTGGCCCTTTCGTCGGGCCGCTATCGCGTCACGATTGCGCGCGATTCCTTCGCGCCGATCGCGCAGGAAATTACGATCGCCGCGGGAGAGACGCGGGATCTGCAAGTCCGCATGGCGCTCGAGCCCCTCTCTTCAAAAGTGATTGTCACCGCGCAGGTTCTTCCGCTCGATGCGGAATCCTCGCCCGCGCCGGTCACGATCCTGACGCGCGAGCAGATCGACCAGCGCGCCGCCACTTCGCTGCCCGATCTGCTTGCCACGCAGCCGGGCTTCAGCCTCGGACGCACGGGCGCCGAGGGCGGCACGGCTTCGCTGTTCCTCGACGGTGGCAACTCGAATTACACCAAGGTGCTGGTGGACGGCGTGCCGGCCAATACTCCCGGCGGCCTCATCGATTTCTCGAACTTCACGGTGGACAACATCGACAAAATTGAAATCGTTCACGGCGCGGAAAGCGCGCTCTACGGCTCGGACGCGATGGACGGCGTGATTCAGATTTTCACGCATCGCGGGACGACGCGCATTCCGGAATTCACGGCATTCGCGGACGGCGGAAATTTTGCCACAGGCCACGGCGGCGCGGACCTTTCCGGCCTCGTCGGGCGATTCGATTATTCCGCCGGGTTTTCCGATCTTGAAACGAGCGGCCAGGGCCCGAACGACGCATTCCGCAACCGCACGATCTCCGGAAATTTCGGCTGGCGCTTTTCCGATACCGCGCGCATCAGCCTCGCCCTGCGCGATAACGACAGCCAAGCGGGCACGCCCGGGCAAACGCTCCTCTACCCGGCCAACCTCACCGACACTATTTCCTTGCAAAATTTCAGCGCGGGGCTGCACGCCGAGTTCGCAACAGGCTCGCACTGGCATCACCAGTTGAACGGCACGGAACTCTATTCCCGCGAATTTAATTTCGATCCTAATTATCCTTCGTTTTATCAATACAATCGCGCCGGTTTCGACGGCGAGTCCACCTACCAACTGCGCACATTCGCCTTGACTGCCGGTTATGAGTACGAAGTCGAAAACGGCCTCCTAAGCCTGCTTGGGATGCACGAGCGCCGCAACAATCAAGCGGGTTTTTTCGACGCGCGCTGGCAGCCGGTTGCGCGGCTGACGCTCAGCGCGGGAGTACGCGCCGAAGACAACGCTAATTTCGGAACGCGTGTGGTGCCTCGTGCGGGCGTGTCCTATGCCATACGGATTGCTCAGGGTGCGGTTGGCGACACGCGCCTGCATGTCACGTACGGACAGGGAATCGTGGAGCCGCGATTCGATCAATCGTTCGGGAGCGATCCCTGCTTCCCCGGCAATCCAGGTCTTTCTCCCGAAGAGAGCTGGACATTTCACGCCGGAATCGAACAGAAACTGGCCTCCGACCGCGTGCGCTTCACCGCGGACTATTTCGATAACCGCTTCCACAACATTATTGGCTTCTTGTATTTGACAACGCCGCCGGCTGGGTGTTCCTTAACGGAATTCAACAGCAACCTTATGAATTTCGGCGCTGGAGCGGGGGCATATTTCAACACGGACCTGGCGCGCGCGCGCGGAGCGAACTTTTCCGGCGAAGCGCGCATCACGCGCTGGCTTAGCGGAAGCGCGAACTACACTTACGATTCCACGCGCACGCTCACCGCGCCCACCGATCCCCTTAACATCGATCCCAACTATCTGGTTGGCAGCCCCCTGCTGCGACGGCCGGTCAATTCCGGAAATGTTTCGCTTAACGCAAACTATTGGCGGATGAACTGGAACATCTCCGGATATTTTACCGGACAGCGCTACGACTACAATTATCCCGGGCAAATCATCGACCCTGGCTACGCGCTAATCAATCTCGCGGCGACATACAATGTCGCGCGCGGCTTCAGCATCTACGGCCGCATCACTAATCTTGCCGACAAGCAATACCAGGAAGCGTACGGTTTTCCCGCGCTCGGGCGTGAATTCCGCATCGGCCTCAAATACACGACGCGCCATGAGTAAGGCGAGCGTGCCGGAAGACGTTCTCTTCTGCTGGAGCGGCGGAAAGGACAGCGCCATGGCGCTGCACGCGTTGCGTGCATCGCCCGACTGCCGCATCGCGGCGCTGCTCACGACCGTCACGGAGGAGTACGACCGCATCAGCATGCATGGCGTGCGCCGCGCGCTTCTCGAGCGGCAGGCCGAATCTCTCGGCCTGCCGCTGCACGCGGTTTCGATTCCGCCGCAATGCAACAACGCAACGTACGAGCAGCGCATGAAGGAAGAACTGGAGCGGCACTTCGCGCGGGGCGTGCGGCGCGTGGCGTTCGGCGATATTTTTCTCGAAGACCTGCGCGCGTACCGCGAGAAAAATCTCGCGCTCGTGGGCATGAGGGCCGTGTTTCCCATCTGGAAGCGCGACACGCGCGAACTCGCGCGGGAATTTGTGCGGCTGGGTTTTCGCGCGATTGCCGTGTGCGTCGATCCCCGCGTTCTCAATGCGTCGTTCGCGGGGCGCGAGCTGGATGCATCGTTCTTCGCCGATTTGCCGCCCGGCGTGGATGCGTGTGGCGAAAACGGCGAATTCCATACTTTTGTCTTCGATGGCCCGGTATTTGAAAAACCAATTCCCGTCCGCGTAGGCGAGAAAGTCATGCGCGACGGATTTTGCTTTTGCGATTTGCTGCCCGAGTGAACCGATTTGGTTGCGCGGGCTTCACAGGTTGCGGAAAAACTCCCTAATTCTGTCATTCCGAGCGAAGCGAGGAATCTCTCTTCGTTCTACACGTAAGAAAACAAAGAGAGATTCCTCGCTTCGCTCGGAATGACAAAAGGTCTGGGGGACTTTTTCCGCAACCTATTCAGCCTGCGGAGTTTGGTACTTGCAAACACAAAACCACACAGGCTGAAGCCCACGCCACTGGTTGTTTTACTTCAGTTTGTCGGCAATTTTCGCGATGCCGGCATCCGCGCAGACTTCGTCCTTATCGCCGCCGGGCGCGCCGCTGACGCCAATCGCGCCAATCGTCTCCGTTCCGGCCTTGATTGGAACGCCGCCCGCCAGCATCACGGTGCCCGCAATGTTCGGCGAAGGCGTCATGGCCCCGAATACCTTGATCGATTCGGCGGTAGTCCTCCGGAAAATCAGCGCCGAATAAGCCTTGCGGTGACTAATGTCGAGCGAACCAATGCTCGCGCCGTCATCGCGGAGCACCAACTTGACGTTGCCGCCGTTGTCGAGGACGGTTGCGGTGACGCGGTAGCCGTTCGCGCGGCACTGCGCGACGGCCGTCTGCGCCATGGTTTGCGCCATGTCGACCGAGATCACTTTTTGCGTGAGCAGGTCTTGCGAAAGCGCGGTCATCGAGAACGCGCCCACCAGCGCGAGCGTTGCAACAGCCAATACAGAAAACCGAATGTGGGACATTGAGATTTCCTCCAGGCATCGACCATGCGATGAGACCCGCATCCTACAAGCATCTGTAAACCCAAGTCAACGTAGTGGCGGGGCAAGCTAAATTGTTCTTGCGGCAGTAGCGATTGAAGTGATACACAGCCTGTCTGTATGCGGCGGGGTGGCCGTTGTCCAGGTACAATCCTTTCCCAATTGTTTGAATGAAGTTATGCCGGCAGGATGCATTGCAACGGGCTGCGGCGTAAAAGAGGAAATCCGTGAAACTCTCGAACCTTCTGAAATCCGTTATTTTCCTTGCAGGGCTTTGCTGGCTACCCTTGGCTCGGGCGCAGGATAAGCCGCAGCCCCAGTCCCAACCCTTGAAGCTCGTCCAGAAAATCCCCTTGCCCCGCAGTTTTCAAGGACGCATCGATCACCAGTCCGTGGACGTCAAAGGCAATCGGTACTTTTTGTCCGGCCTGGGCAACGGAACGGTCGAGGTCATCGATTTAACCGCCGGAAAAGTGCTGCACACCATCCCCGGATTTTCGATGGCGCAGGCCTCGCTGTACGTGCCGGATACCAACCTGATTTTTGTCGCCGATGGCGAATTGAATTTTCTGAATATTTACGACGGCACGACGTACGCGCTGGTCCGCAGCATGACGGATCTGGAGAATGCCGATAATCTCCGCTATGTTCCGGGAAACCCGCGCTATGGCGGCGCGGGTGGAACCGTCATGTTGGGCTATGGCGAGGGAGCGACTTCGGCGCTTCGCGTCATGAGCGCCAGCGGCAAGCCGCTGTCCGAAATTCTTTTGGAGGCCCACCCCGAGTCGTTCCAGGTGGATACGACCCCCGGCTCGTTTCGCGTGTTCGTCAATATCAATGAGCTGGGCTACATTGCGGTGGCGGATACAAATCACCGCCGCGTGATGGACAAATGGCAGGTGCCGGGCTTCAAGGCGCTTTTCCCCATGGCTTTCGATGAGAAGGATCAGCGACTTTTTATCGCCAGCCGGAATCCTCCCGCGCTCGTGGTTCTGGACTCGAAATCGGGCAAAGTGGTGACCAGCGTGGAAGCGCCCGATGGCAGCGATGACCTCTGGTATGACGCCGCTCACAAGCGCATTTACATGTCCGCCGTGGAAGGCGTCGTCGGTGTCTTCGAGCAGCGCGATGCGGACCACTATGCGCTCGTCGCAAAGATTCCCAGCGTGCCCGGCTCCGCCACTTCGTATTTCGCGCCGGCGCTCAATCGTTTATTTGTACCTGCTCCACCCTTTGGAGGACAGCCCGCGCAGGTGCTGGTATACGAAGTGCAGCCTTGATCGGCGCAATGAGGGTACAGGAATAAAGGGTTTGAGTGGCACAGGCTTCAGCCTGTGTTCTTTGACTTTAGCTTGCTACAAATCAAAACCACACAGGCTGAAGCCTGTGCCACTGAAAAGCATTCGCTTTGCTCTTTGTAATATGAGAATAGAATCGGCTCCGCACCGGATTGGATTTAATTCCTTTGGAGGATACGATGAAAAAGTTTTTCGGTATTGGCAGCTTAGTGGCACTCGCCATCGCGCTCACGTCATGCCAGGGCATTCAAACGACCGCTCCTCAGGCCACTGCTCCCGCGGCTGAAAGCACTCCGCCCATGGTTTTGACCGGGGCGGTTCCGCTCGAAGGCGTAAAGGGGCGCTTCGACCATTTTGCTTCCGGCAAAGGAAAAATAATTGTTTCGGCATTGGGCAATGGCACGGTGGAGATCATCGATCTTTTTCAGGGAACGCGTGCCCATGAAATCACCGGAGTTCCGAATCCGCAGGGCGTGGTCTTTTCTCCCGAGGCCAACAAACTGTTCGTGGCCAGCGAGAAGGGCAAGGTCTACATCTACGACGGCGACTCGTACAAACTCATCACCACGCTGAATTTCGAGGGCGGCGCCGATAACCTGCGCTACGACGCGGCGACCAAGCGCGTCTACGTCGGCTGCGGCGACAGCGAAAAGAACGCCGCAATCGCCGCGGTGGACGCCATGACCAACAAGCGCTTGGATGAAGTCTACAAACTCGGCGGCGAGCCGGAATCGTTTCAACTGGAAAAGAACGGCCCCAACATGTACGTGAACGTCCCGGATCTGAAACAGATTGTGGCCATCAACCGCACCACAAAAGAACTCACTCGATGGACGGTGGCCTCTGGCCAGAACTTCCCCATGGCTCTCGACGAGGGCAACCATCGCGTGATCGTCGGCACGCGGGAACCGGCGACGATCTCCGTATTCGACACGGCCACGGGCAAATTGGTCGCGTCCACGCCCACGGTTCAGGATACGGACGACCTGTATTACAGCGCGGAGCACAAGCGTGTCTACGTGGCGGGCCGCGAAGGTTCCATCTGGGTGCATCAGCAGACCGATCCCGATCACTACACTCTGCTCGCCAAAATTCCCACGGTTCTCGGCGCGGGCACGGCGGGATACTTTGGAAGGCAAGGGAAAGGTTTTGACCGCTTCTACCTGGCGGTTCCGGCAGGGGCCAACACGAATGCCGAGGTCAGGATCTATACTTTGCAGGACTGAAGCGCGCGGACGAGTTTTACAATGGAAACATTTGTGGAAAGAATCGAAAAGGGAGGACGGAACAACATGCGTTGCAAAAACAAATCAATCATTACAGGTGCGACTCTGGGCCTCGCGGTTTCTCTGTTGCTGGCGGGATTCGCGCACGCTTTGCCGGCACGTCCGGACGGGTCCGGCTACCACATCGTGAAAAAAATCACGATTGGCGGCACGGAAGGTTGGGACTACGTAACGATGGATAGCGAAGCGCGTCTCGCGTACATCGGCCGGGAAAATCACATTGATGTCGTGAACGTCGATACCGGTGCGGTCGTGGGCAAAGTGACCGGCCTCGAGGGAACTTCCGGCCTGCTGCCGCTGCCTGAATTCGGGCGAGGCTACGCGATGAATGGCGACGCGGGCGCGGTGGCCATTATCGACCTCAAAACTTTGGCAAAAATCGGGAGCGTCAAGGCAGGCAAGGATCCCGATTCGTTTACCTACGAATCCGCGACTAAGCGCGTCTTCGTCATGAACAGCAGCAGCGCCAACGCCACAGTGATTAACGCCAAGGAAGGCACTGTCGCGGGCACCGTAGCGCTCGGGGGACAGCCGGAAGCCACCGTCTCCGACGGCAACGGCAAGGTCTACGTCAACATCACGGACAAGGACGAGATCGTGGAGGTCGATGCGCAGACGCTGAAGGTTACGCATCGCTGGCCGCTCGTGCAGGGCACGGGGCCTTCCGGCCTCGCGATCGATCGGAAAAACCGCCGCCTGTTTTCCGCATGCGATAACCAGCGAATGGTCGTCATGAACGCGGACAACGGCAAAGTAATTGCCGCGTTACGCACGGGCGCGGGCACCGATGGCGCGGGCTTCGATCCGGAGACGGGAAACGCCTTCGCATCCGCCGGCGGTTCGGGCACTCTCACCATCATTCACGAGGATTCGCCGGAAAGCTTCAAGGTGCTGGAGGAACTCGACACGCAATCGGGCGCCCGCACCATGACCGTGGATTCGAAAACGCACAACGCGATTCTCATCACGGCGAGGCACGGGCACGGCTCGACGCACAACGACGTGCTTCCGAATACGTTCGTCGTCATCGTCGTTGGCAAGTAGCAGGCCAGTAGCGCGGGCTTTAGCCTGCGGGGTTTAGTTCTTGCAAGGACTAACTTCCGCAGACTGAAGCCCGCGCTACTAAAATCCCCGATGCGCGCGAATCAATGCGTCATCGCGTAAATCACGTAATTCACGCCGATGCGCATGCCCAGGTCGGAAAATTTCTGCGGATAGCCCGGCTCGTTCGACCATTCCCAGGAATCGCCGATGTCGGAATTAAACGAGATGGCCACCATCACGCGGCCGTGATCATCGTAAATTCCGCGCCAGTGCGCGTCAATGCCGCCATTCTTGTAGCCAAGGCGCAGATGCTCGGCGCCCGTGATGCGGTAACGGTCGTCCAGATCAAACATGGTGTGAAAAATCGGATCGTTGTTGGGAATTTCCACGATGGGGCGGTCCGGGAAAACTTTTTTGATCCGCTCCTCGAACACCTGCCATTCGAGTGGCCCATGAAAATCGTCGGCCATGAAAAATCCGCCGCGCAAGAGGTATTCGCGCAGCTTCAGCATCTGGCGATCGGTCGGGCCCCACTCGCCCACCTGCACGGCATACAGAAACGGCCAGTTGTAGACCTCGTCGCCGTCGTCCAGATTCACGCACTCCTCAACCGAGCGCGTGTGGATGCGCGTCAACCGGCGCACGGCCTGGGAGAAGGCACGGTCCGCCGGAGGATAGTCCTGCGTCCATAGGGAAAGTCCCTTGCGCCAGTCGCCATCGAAGCGGCCGCGGTAGCCGTCATTCCATCCCGGCGGATACATCAGCCGCGCAAATGCAAATTCCGTTTTTTCCTGATAATCGGGAGGAAGCGGCTGCATGCCATACTCCACAGAAGGATATTCGCGAAACGGCGCCTGATAGGCGTAGGCCACGCCCACCAAAATAAACGCACAGCCAAGCAGCCACCAGGCTTTCAGAATTCGCATTGCGGTTCCTTGGAGGGAGGATAGCATGGGCGAATGAACATCGGTATCTCTAGCTGGTCCATGCTATATATAGACGCATATGCACTTTGAATACGAAATCACAGCCGATGAATACGTTGCATCCCAGATTCTCTATTTCAAACTCAAGCTTGGTCGCAAGCGTGTTGAGCGCGGAGTCACGTGGATTTTCCTGGGTTTATTTTTAATTGCCGTTGCGTGGGTCGAACGATCTCCTAATTGGGAACCGATTCTGCTCGCGGCCATAGGAGCGATGTCGATTTATTACGGAGTTGGGAATTTCTTCCCCGCGAGGCACTTTCGCCGAGCATTCCACGGTGCTGGGCTGGCTGGTAAAAAGTTTAAAGCCGACGTAAATGAGGATGGTTTTGAAGTGACGGGTGATGTGTGTAGCTGGCGCATCCGATGGCCAGGTGTGCAACTGAAGGGTGAGGACGAACGGGTCATCATGCTTTCTTCAGGAGGCACAATTTTTATGTTCGGCAAGAAGTATCTGAACAACGAGCAGATACAGGAGCTTCGCAGACTTAGCGGATTACGTTTTGAAAATGCGTGAGAAGCATGCGCTCATGCCTGGCGATGCAGCTTCCGATCGACGGCCAGGAGCGCGGAATTGGCGACGACCGCGAAAACCACCAGGATCAGGATGAGCGACATGATCGTGGGGATATTGCGCAAGTCGATCGCGTTCATCAGCAGAAAACCGACGCCCTTCTGCGAAGCGAAAAATTCTCCGAAGATCGTGCCCAGGAGGGTCAGCGAAAATCCCAGCCGCAGGCCGGAAAATATTTCCGGGACGCACGCGGGCACCCAGATGCGGCGAAGCATTTGCCCGCGCGTGAGGTGCATGGTCCGTCCGCAGCGCACGTAAATGGGATTGACGTTTCGGACCGCGCCAATCGTGGAAATCATGATGGGAATCACGCCGTGCAGCGCGCCGAAGACCACCTTCGACCACATGCCCAAACCAAAAATAAGCAAAATCACGGGATACAGCGCGACCTTCGGAACCGTATTGATATTGACGAGCAGTGGTTCAAAGACTTCGGCGCACGCGCGCCACACGCCGATCAGAAGGCCGCCAACCATCCCAAGCCCGAATGCAATCGCGAGCGCGATGAGAAACGCGCGAACCGATTCCGCGATGTCCGGCCAGTAGTCCGGCATCCGGAGCATGTTCCAGGCATTGACGAACGTGGTCCACGGAGGCGTCAGCACTCTTGGCCCGAACGCGGCATACATTGCCTGCCAAAGAATCAGGAGCGCGGCGAGGAACGCCGCCGTGTACAACGCCCGGCGCACGTTCATCCTGTTCATCGCGCCCACCTTTGCAACATGCGTTGCGAATAGTAGCGCAGCGTCGAATTCAGCAGGGTGGCGATGGCCAAGAGCAGCACAACCAGTCCGTACATGGTGCGATTGTCGTAATTATCGTACGCGAAAGAAATTTGATGGCCGATTCCCGACGCGGACAAGATAAATTCCGTACTGATCACTCCGATCACGCTGTAAGAAACCGCCAGCGTGACGCCGACAAACAGATAGGGCGCCGCCGCCGGAAGCTGGATGCGAAATACGGAGGCGAGGGCCGAAACGCGATGCACGCGCCCCACCTTCAGGAATACGGGGCGAATGCGATAGAGACCGTTGATCGTGTTCATCGCCATGGGCACGAGGCCGAACATCACGGCGATGATAATTTGCGGGATGCGGTTCAATCCAAAAATCACGATCAGCATGGGATAGAACACAATGGGCGGCACGGCGGAGTACGAAGTGAGAAACGGTTCGAGCGTCGAGCGCAACAGCGGCACGCTGTAAATTGCGAGGCCCGTCAAAAATCCGCCCACAACCGACAGCGCGATCGCGAACGCAATGTTGACGAGCGAAAAATAAAAATCGTTCTTCATTTCGCCGGTCGCCAGAATCTTCCACGCCGAGGCCAGCATTTCACTCGGCGGAATCATGATCAATCGTGAAACGATATTCGCGCGGCAAAGGATTTCCAGGACAAGTCCCGCGCCGACCACGATTCCCAGACGTATCCAGCCGTAGCGCGTCATGCCGGTCCCCTGGATTCCGTCCGGCCAATGGCTTTCATGGATTCTTCGCGCAGGATTGTCCACAGGCGCGCGGTGATCGCGCCGAACCGCGCGTCCTCGACAATGCGCGAATCGCGGTCGGCGGGCCAGCCGGTGGGAATAATTTCGAGCAATCGCCCGGGCCGCGCGGACATCGCCGCTACGCGATCGGACAGCATCGTGGCTTCGTCGAGCGCGTGGGTGATCAGCAAAATGGTCGCGCCCGTTTCGCGCCATAAGCGAAGCAGTTCATCGCCCATCAGCAGTCGCGTCTGCTGATCGAGCGCGGCAAACGGCTCGTCGAGCAGAATCAGGCGCGGCTGCAGCACCAGCGTGCGCGCGATGCACACGCGCTGGCGCATTCCGCCGGAGAGTTGCGCGGGATAGGACTTCGCGAAATCCGCCAGTCCCATGAAGCCCACGGCAAAATCCGCGCGCCGCTTGATTTCTGCGGCATCGACGCCTTCATTCTCCAGGCCAAATGCCACGTTGTCCCAAACCGTGAGCCACGGAAAACTGGAATCCTCCTGAAAAACAACGCCCACGCCTTCCGGAACCTGATCGCGAACCGCGCGCCCTTCAAACTCAATCGTTCCCGCGGTCGGCGCGGCGAGGCCGGCAAGCAATTCGAGAAGCGTTGACTTTCCGCAGCCGGAAGGACCGACAATGCTGAGGAACTCACCCTTGTACAAATCGAGATCGATGGGCCCGAGAGCGTTGACAGGCGGCTGGCCGGCACGCGCGGGATAGACCCGCGTCAGGCCCTGGGCGCGCGCGTGCACGATTCTCGTTGTGTCGGCCAAATGTTTGGTCTCGCGTCAGGGAATTTTGCGGTGCAAATCGGGCGGCAGAAAATCCTGGCTGATCATGGAATTCCAGTCCACCGTGCCGCTCAGTTCGCCGGTTATGTTCATGGCGTGCACGACTTCGCCCATGCCTGACATGTCGAAATTTCCGGCGCTCCACCACTTTCCGAATTTCTGCAAATTGGTCTGGAGCGCGTCCTTCGCCACATCCAGCGGCAAATGGTAAGCGCTCGAAAGAATCGCGGCCGCTTCGTCCGGATGCGCGTAAATAAATTCCACGCCCTTGCGGCGCGCCTCGATGATGGCGCGCAACTCTTTTCCGTGCGATTTCGCGAATTCGCCCGTCGTGATGCCCACCGTCTGCGTCATCGGCGGCAGGACATCCTTGCCGTAGAAAACCACTTTGTATTTCCCGCCCTGATGGATCTGCATGGAATAAAACGGTTCGGTCATGACCGTGAGGTCCGCGGCCCCGGTTTCGACAGCCGTAATCCCCGCGCTGTCCGCGCCCACATCCATCATCTGGACGTCGGATTTTTTCATGCCCTGCTTTTCGAGCAGCATCAAAATAAACATTTCGCTGACCGATCGCGGCCGCGAGTAAGCGATTCGCTTGCCGCGAAGATCTTGCACCGAGTTGAGCGGAGCGTCCGGCCGCGTCACCCAGATTTGGTCCCACCCCTCGCCGCACGAATTGATGATCTTGATGTCCAGCCCTTGCCGCGCCGCCGTGATCGCCGCAGGCAGAGCGACTTCCGCGTACAGCGAGCCGCCCGCCAGGAGGCTGCGCACGCCGCTGCCGCCGCCCGCGCCTCCGATGATGCCCGTGATGTTCACTCCCGCGTCCTTGAAATAGCCCTTCTCCAACGCCACGGTGTAGGGCAATCCGTTCAGGGCGCCGGCATAGTGCGTCACGATGAGCTTGTCGGCCTGAGCGCGAACGCCCGTGGCGGATAGCAGCGCGAGGATTGCGCTGAGCAATATGGAGGGCAAAGGATTGAGCCGTCGAAAAATCGTCACCGAACACACTCCCCGCGTTCGCCACCGCGCGCCGCTATTCGTCCTTGGCGCTCGCGGCGAATACTTCCTCGAGCTTCACGAGGCGCGGCGTCAGTCCTTGCTCGAAGGAATATTGCGCGGCCGTCTCCAACACATGGCGATTCGTTGCAATCCCGTGCGTGACGATCGATGTTGCAAGCGCTTCGTTCGCTTCCTTCGGAAGCAAACCCGCCGCGAGATGGTAGCTGGCATGTTCGAGCCGCTGCCGGTTTGCAATTTCGTTCGCGCTCTCAAACGCCTTCAGGAGATTCAAAACCGTCCACGGATGTTTTTCCACGATTTCCCGCTTGATGACCATTCCGTGGTTGATCGGATAAATCCCGGTCTTGCGGTAGTAGCGAACCCCCTCGGCCTGCGTGTCGGCAAACAGCGGCTTGATGTCCGGGTGGTGCCACAGGTCGGCCGTGCTGCGGTCGATCAAATTGGGATTCACAATGTAGAGCAGCGTGGCTTCCAGCTCCCCGGAAAGCATCATTGTCCCGATATTTTTTTCCGGCGGAATTTGGTGAATCGTCACGCCCGCGGGCGAAGTGAACCCCATGGCGCCGCGATGGCTGTGGGAAGGCATGCGCTCCATCCAGAATTCCATGTCCTTCGGCGCGACGCCGAATTCGTGCTGGAGAATTCCTCTCGTCCACAGAGCAGCCGTCTGCTGGTATTCGGGAACGCCCACGCGGCGGCCCTTCAGGTCGGCGGGAGTTTCGATGCCCGAGTCGCGCCGCACCAGGATTTCCGTGTGAAAAAATCTTCGCGTCGTGAAAACGGGAAGCCCCACCCAGCGGTTGTCGCCATTGGCCCTCGCCATCATCAGCGAGGAAAACGACATTTCGGAAACGTCGAAATCGGCGAAGCGCAACTGCCTCCAGAAAAGCTCGGAGGGATGGACAACGCTGGGAATCAGTTCGATTCCGTCGGCGGTCACCTGGCCATCGAGCACGGGCCAGGTTCGCGGATTCGACGCCATGCCGATGCTGAGTTGAAGTTTCATGCCGCACCGCCGCCGATTACGGCCCAGGCCTCGCACTGCACGGCCATCGCGCCCGCGAAGTGGTCGTAAAACATGGTGTGCCGCGCCGGGCGTGAATCGGGCTCGGGAAACATCACCACCCACTCCTTGTTCACTTCCGCGCGAATCTCGGGACGCTTGATCCACACGGTCACGCGGATCACGTCGTCGGGCGTGGCGCCCGCCGCGGCCAGAATTTGGCGCAAATTCGCGAACATGAGCGCGCATTGCGCGGCAGTATCCTCCGGAATTTTTCCCGTGCGCGTGTCCATCCCCGATACGCCGCCCGTCGCGACAATGTTTCCGATGCGCGAAACCGCGGGAATTGGATTGGCGTGCCCCAATCCCTCGACGTCGAAAGATTTCCGTTTGCTCATGGCGGATGGCATCTCCCAATGCGCGAATGCAGCGCGAATGCAATCGTCGGCCAAACCGGTCCGCGGTGGAAAACATTGTCATGTGTCGGATCGGTGGAGACGAGCGCGCTATTATTATGTCAAATATCGAGCCGATGCAACCGCGCCGACGTTTCGGTGATTTTTAGGGTTTTGGTTTTAGTGGCACAGGTTTCAGCCTGTGTTCTTTTCACTTTAGCCTGACCCAAATTAAAACTACACAGGCTGAAGCCTGTGCCACTAAAACCAAACCGTCGAACTCTTTGTCCTCTGATATGGGGGCAGCTAATTCGATTCAATCATTGCGTTCTTGAGGACATGAGCCACGGCTTCGCCGGCAATGACATCGTTTCGGCTGTGGTCGGTGATGGAATCGAAAAGCAGTTGCGCCGGTTCGGGATTTAACTCTTTGTGGTATTCATCGTTGATTTCATTGGCCATTTGTTGCAGCATCTTTTTGGATTCGGCATCCAGATTCGCGCCCGTGACGGCGACTTGCTTTCCCATGTAGGTTTCCGCGGCCCGCTCGGCGGACTTGTCGGCGGTCTGGTAATAAAATTCCGAAATCTGGCGATGGCCATTTTCATGTTCGATCACGTGTTGCGTTACGCCGGACGGCGTCCAGATCGTGATCTTGAGCTGCAAGCTGACCTTGATCCGCGTGATGGTGACGGTCGCGTGCGTGGCGTCCGTTTGCCGCGTCTCCCCAGCCACGCTGGCGCTGGAAAGAAATTCGGATTCGCACTCCGCGCTTTCTCCCGAAGTCAGCGGCGGAAGATCGGCTGGCGGACTGGCTGGATCGAATGTGCGGCTGGCAAACGCAATCGGCTGCTTGTCGATGATCGGCCGTGGCGTTTGCGTTTCACGAGCCTGTGAGCGTGACGAAAGAGCGGGCCACCGGAGCCAGCCGAAAACCAGCACTCCCAGCAAACCACAAAGCATGATGGGCCGGCGCATGGGCACTCCTGCCTCCGCTTTCCATTTTCCGGGCAAGACACCGGCATGACCATGAGTTTGTGGCGCAGCATGCCGCGAAAGGTACTCTCACGGGCGGTCCAGGCTAAATCACAAATTAAAAGAGGTTTGACACCCTGCGCGTTTCCCGTTGACGCCCCGCTCTTCGCCGTTGTATAGCCAATGGCATTCCTTTCATCGTTTTTGTTCGGGACAGGAGAAGCAATGGCTTCCATCGTGGCGGGGATTGGCGCGTCGCACTCAATCATGTTGATGACCAGGGTCGAGGACTGGCCGCATTTTGCCGAGGTCGACAAAGTGCGCGCGAAAAATTATTTCGACAAGGCCGGCAATCCCACGAATTACGAGGCGCTCGTCGCCATGGCGCCCAAGGGGCTGGACGAGATCCTGCGCCCGGAAGCGATTCGCGCGCGATACGAGCGCTGCCAGGCCGGCCTTGCAAAATTGCGCGACGCCGTCGGCCGCATCGCGCCCGACATCATCGTCATTGTCGGCGACGACCAGAAAGAAATGATCCTCGAAGACAATCTTCCCGCGTTTCTGGTTTACTGGGGCAAGGAAATCTACAACCGGCCAACCGCGAAGATCGAGCCCTGGGACTGGTACACCGCCGCGCGGCGCCGCTACTACGATTCCGAGCCAACGGCTTATCCCGTGGCGGCGGACCTCGGCGAATATCTGGTCAGGGCCATGATGGACGCGAATTTCGATGTGGCGCAATCCACCTGCCAGCCCAAGCACGTCGGCGAAGGAGAAGGCCACGCCTTTGCCTTCCCGCGCGCGGTGCTCATGCCCAACAAATCCGTGCCTATCGTTCCCGTTTTCATCAACGCCTACTATCCTCCGAACCAGCCTTCGGCGCGGCGCTGCTATGACTTCGGCGTGGCCCTGGGCCAGGCGATCAAGTCCTGGTCGAAAAACGCGCGCGTCGCCATCATTGGCACCGGCGGCCTCAGCCATTTCTGCCTGGATGAAGAGTTCGACCGCAACCTGATCGCCGCGATGCAGCACAAAGACCAGAAAACGATTGCGTCGGTTCCGCCGGCAAAGCTGAAATCCGGCAGCGGCGAAATCCGCAACTGGATCGCTCTCGCCGGTGCGATGGAATCCCTGAATTTGAACTGGTCCGACTACGTTCCCTGCTATCGCTCGCTGGCAGGCACCGGCACGGGCATCGCGTTCGCCCTCTGGGAATAAACACTGCAATCCGGTTTAAGTAGCACAGGCTTCAGCCTGTGTTCTTTTGACTTTAGCTTGCCACAAATCAAAACCCCCGCAGGCTGAAGCCCGCGCTACGTAAATCCCTCGCATTTTCCTGTAACAAATTCCCGATTTCTGCATTTATTCGATGTGAGCAGTGCGGAACATGCAGTTAAGTCGCATGTGTGCCGTCACTTCAGTCCGTGATGGCGCTCATAGGCGGTTTCGCCGCATTCGGCTTTGATGGATGTGGCTAAGTGCCGATAGATCAGAAGCGAACCGGGCAAAGCTCATAAGGACGGGGAATCTCAACCGAGCGACGCCCGAAGCACGGGAGGCAATCCATCATGATTAGCGCAAAAGTCCAACTTACTCAATCACTTAAACAGGAACGCCAGTTTGTCGCCACCACCGGAAGCGAGCACCACATCCTGCTCGACGACCCCGCCGGAGGCACCGGCCCGAAGCCCATTGAACTGGTAGCGGTCGCGCTGGCCGGTTGCACGGCTTTTGACGTGATTACCGTGCTCCGGCAGAAATACCACCAGAAAATTACCGGCTACGAAGTGCGTGTCGAGGCCGATCAGGCGGAGCGCCCGCCACAAGTGTTTACTATTGTGCGCATTATTCACGTGGTTACAGGTTATAATGTCGATCGCACCGCGGTCGAGGAAGCCATTCGGCTCTCCGAGGAAAAATATTGCTCGGTGGGCGCGATGGTGAAACACACGGCCAGCCTGCATACCACCTATGAAATTGTGGAAGAGAAAACGAACTGGGCGGCCTTGGCTCCCGTCGCGGTCCATGGATAAACCTGACATGAACATTTATCAACAACATCGCGCACCTTGGGAACAGCGCCCAGGGAAACTTCTTCTCCGATTCGGCGGCGGTTCTTCTTTCACGGCGGGTCTCGCGCTCGCCGCGCTTTTTGCGATCTTCACGCCCGGGCCGCTGTTCGGCCAGCAACCGGCGCAACCTTCTCCGCTCACCTTGCGGCAGGCAGTGAACATCGCGCTGGAAAAAAATCCGGCGCGCAAAGCGGCGCTCGCGGACACGCATGCCGCTTCGGCCGACGTGAGGGCGTCCCGATCCCTGCTCTATCCTCACGCGGCATTTTCCGAAACGGCCACGGACGGCAACGACCCCGTGTATGTCTTCGGAAGCAAATTGCGGCAGCAGCGTTTTGGCGCGGCGGATCTCGCGCTGAACGCCTTGAATACGCCCGGCGCATTCGGCAACTTTTCCACGCATTTTGGCGGCACGTGGAACCTGTTCGATTCGCTGGCGAGCTGGCATTCCGTGAATCGCGCGGAGCGGGCAAAGGACGCCGCCGACCGGCAACTGGAGCGCACCGGCCAGGAAATCGTGTTTCGCGTGGCCGACTCATACTACGCCGTGCTGCTGACCAAAAAGCAACTCGACGTGGCCGAACAGACGATGAAAATGGCGGAAGCCATTCTCGAACGCAGCAAGAATCGCTTCGAGAGCGGCGTGATCGTGGAATCCGACGCCCTGAGCGCCAAGGTGCGCCTGGCGATGCGCAAGCAGGAACTTGTCCGCGCGCAAAATAATGTGGCTCTGGCTCGAGCGCGGTTGAGCGCCGCCATGGGCCTCTCCACGCAAAACGATTTCGAGCCGGCTGACGAACTGGCGGAACGAACGCTGCCCTCTACGCCGCTCGAAGAACTCGAGAAACAAGCCATCGAGATGCGCCCCGATTTAAAACGCATCCGCTCGGAAGAATCGGCGCAAGAGCAAAGCGTCTCGATCGCAAAATCGTCCTTCGGTCCGCGAGTGAATGCCTTCGCGGGATGGGAAGCCGACAATCCACATCTGGTCTCCGGCGGCGGAAATAACTGGCTGGCCGGAATCGAAGTGCAGCTCGATCTCTTCGATGGCGGAGCGCGGCGCGCCCAGCTTTCCCGCGAGCAAGCCGTGCGCGAAAAAGTTTCCGCCCTGAAAGAAATGGCGACGGACGCGGTGCGCCTGGAAGTCCGCCAGGCCTATTACGACGTGGACGCCACGCGCCAACAGCTCGACGTAGCCCGCGCGTCCATCGCCGAATCGCAGGAAAGCCTGCGGATCAATCAGGACCGCTACGAAGCGGGGCTTTCGACCGTCACCGACCTGCTCGCGGCGGAAGAAGCGGCGCGGCGCACGCAAGCCGATTACTGGGAAACCGTCTGCCGCTACTACACCGGTTACGCCGCGCTGGAGCTTGCCAGCGGCGCGCTCAATCCTCAATCGCCCGTGGTGACCCAATGAACAGCCCCGTATACAGCCCATTGAACAGCCCATTGAACAGAAGGAATGGAATGTTAGCGATATTTTCTTTACTGCTCGCCGGACTCGGCGGCGGGCTGCTCGGCTGTTCGAGCGGTAATCCTGTTGCGCCCGTTGCGCCAGAGAAGGTGAGCGGCGTCGCCGTGATTGTCGCGCAAAGCGCCACGGTTCCCGACTGGCTCGAAGCGGTGGGGACAGTGCGCGCTGCGCAATCCACTCAAATCGCCAGCCAAACGATGGGCAATATTCTCGGAATCCGCGCGCAGGAAGGCGACCGCGTGCAGAGCGGCCAGATTCTGGCCACCATCGACGATTCCCAGCCGCGCGCTGCGGTCGAGCAAGCCTCGGCCTCGGCGGCGGCCGCGCGGAAAGAAGTTTCTTCGGCCGAATCGGAGCTTGCCCTCGCGCAATCGACCCTGAAGCGCTATCAGCAACTCTACGAGAAAAAATCGATCAGCCCGCAAGAGTTTGACGAGTTCACAACCCGCGCGCAATCGGCGGAAGCGCGGCGCGACATGGCGCGCGCCGGGCAGGCGCAAGCGGACGCGGCGCTGACTCAGGCACGTACTTCGCTCGGCTACACGCAGATTCGCGCGCCCTTTGCCGGCGTGGTGACCGAGAAGAAGACCGACGCCGGCACGCTCGCTTCGCCCGGCATGGCGCTGTTCACGGTGGAAGACACGCGGCGCTATCGCCTGGAAGCGAATCTGGACGAGAACAATGTTCGTCTCGCCCGCGCCGGTGAAAGCGTTTCCGTGGTTCTCGATTCCCTGGACAACGCCGTATTGCAGGGGAAAATCGCGCAAGTCGTTCCGGCCGCCGATCCGGCCAGCCGCAGTTTCCTCGTGAAAATCGACTTGCCCGCCGATGCGCGTTTACGTTCGGGCCTCTTTGGCAGGGCGCGCTTCGCTCGCGGCAAGCGCTCCGCGATTTTCATTCCTCAATCGGCGATTGTCGAGCGCGGGCAATTGCGCGGCGTCTACGCGATTGATGCAAACCGGATCGCTCAGCTGCATTACGTCACGCTCGGCCAGGTGTCGGAAAAACAAGTGGAAGCGCTTTCCGGTTTGCAGGATGGAGAAAAAATCATAGCCGCTCCGGGAGACGTGGATTTCGGCGGCAAACAGATCGAGCCGCGCCCATGAGCGAAACTCCAGTCAATCCGAATGCTCCAACGCACGCCACGGGCCTCGCCGGCCGCATCGCGCGCGTTTTTATTCAGTCGAAGCTCACGCCGCTCGTGATTATTGGCGCGCTTCTCGTCGGCGTCTTCAGCATTCTCCAGACGCCGCGCGAGGAGGAGCCGCAAATCGCCGTTCCCATGCTGGATGTTTTCGTGCAGATGCCGGGAGCCTCGGCGCAAGAAGTGACCGAGCGCGCCACCGTGCCCATGGAAAAGCTGCTCCGCGAAGTGCCCGGCGTCGAGTACCTCTACTCGATCAGCCACCCCGGCCTGAGCATGGTGATCGTGCGCTTTTATGTGGGAACGAAGCAGGAAGACGCGGTCGTGCAGATCTACAACAAGCTCTATTCGAATTTCGACCGCATCCCGCAGGGCGTTTCCCCGCCGCTGATCAAGGTGCGTTCCATCGACGACGTTCCGATCCTCGCGCTGACGCTCTGGGGAAAAAACTACGACGCGTACCAATTGCGGCGAATCGCCGCGGAGCTGGAGCATTCGCTGAAGCAAGTGGACGACGTCTCGGAAACCACCCTCATCGGCGGGCAGCCGCGAAAATTGCGCGTGGTTCTCAACACGCAGCGGCTCGCCGCCTACGGACTCGCTCCCGGCACGATTGTCGACCGGCTGGGCGCGGCAAACACGCGCAGCCAGGCCGGCAGCTTTGCGGGCGAAAACCGCGAATTCCAGGTCGAGGCCGGCAACTTCTTCACGCGGCCCGAGGAGCTTCAGCAAGTGGTCGTCGGCGTTCATGCCGGGCGGCCCGTGTATCTGCGCGACGTGGCCGAAAAGATCGAAGACGGCCCGGCGGAACCGGACAGCTATGTTTTGTTCGCCGGCGCGAAAGGATCGACGGGAAACGCGGCGAACGCCGAGCATCCGGCCGTTACCATCACGCTCGCCAAACGCAAGGGCGCGAATGCCACACTGATTTCGGAGAGCGCGCTGAAGAAAATCGCCGGTCTGCGCGGCAATCTGCTGCCGAACGACTTGAACGTGACCGTAACGCGCAACTACGGCGAAACGGCCAAGGATAAATCCGACGAACTGCTCGAGCACCTGTTTATCGCCACGATTTCCGTGACGCTGCTCATCGCTCTCGCCCTGGGCTGGCGCGAATCGGGCGTCGTACTGCTGGCGATTCCCGTCACGCTGGCGCTGACTCTTGCGATCTTCTATCTCTACGGCTACACGCTCAATCGCGTGACGCTCTTCGCGCTGATTTTCTCCATCGGAATTCTGGTGGACGACGCCATCGTGGTTGTCGAAAACATCGTTCGGCATTTCCGCCTGCCCGAAAATCGCGGGAAATCTCTCGCGGGCGTCGCCGTCGAAGCCGTGGACGAGGTTGGCAATCCCACGATCCTCGCGACGTTTGCCGTGATCGCCGCGATTCTTCCGATGATGTTTGTGCGGGGCCTCATGGGCCCGTACATGCGCCCCATTCCGGTGGGCGCTTCCTCGGCCATGCTTTTTTCGCTGCTGGTGGCTTTCGTCGTTTCGCCCTGGGCCGCGCTGCGGCTGCTGCACCACTATGCGGATCGACCCGAGTCCGGGCACGAATCGGAAGGCTGGACCACACGGTTCTACCGGGGCCTGATGAATCCGCTCATTCAAAACTCGGCGCTAAGGTGGGCGTTTCTCGGCGGCATGGTCGTGCTGCTACTTGCGGCGGTCGCGTTCGTTCCGCTCAAGTGGGTGCAAGTGAAAATGCTGCCCTTCGACAACAAGAGCGAATTTCAGGTGATCGTCGACATGCCGGACGGCACGCCGCTCGAGCAGACAACGCGCGTCGCGCAGGCGCTCGGAAGTTATCTCGGCCAGCAGCCCGAGGTCGTCAACTACCAGATTTATGCCGGCGCATCCGGTCCGTACAATTTTAATGGCCTCGTGCGGCATTATTTCCTGCGGCGCGCGCCCAACCAGGCCGACATTCAAGTGAACCTGCTCCCGCTGAAGGATCGCAAGGCGCAAAGCCACGACATCGCGCGCCGGCTGCGGCCGGAACTCGACAAGATCGCGGCTCCGTACGCAGCGCGCATCAAAGTGTCCGAAGTTCCGCCCGGCCCGCCGGTCCTGCAAACGCTGGTCGCGGAAGTCTACGGCCCCGATTACAAGGGACAAATCGAGCTGGCCGCAAAAATTAAAAAAGTTTTTCAGGATACTCCTGGCGTGGTGGACGTCGACTGGTACGTGGAAGATCCGCAAACGAAATACGATTTGAAAGTCGATCTGGATAAAGCGGCGCTGCAAGGCGTGTCCGCGGCTGATGTTTCGCGCACGGTGCAAATCGGATTGAACGGGGCCTCGGCGGGACTGCTGCACGATCCTTCCTCGCGCGAGGATATTCCGATCGAAGTGCGGCTCTCGCGGCCGGACCGCTCCGGCATCCAGCAGTTGCGCAATCTGAAATTGCCGGGGCCGTCGGGCGCTCAAGTTTCGCTGCGCGAAATCACGACCGTCGAGGAAACCACCATCGACAAGACCGTTTATCGCAAAAATCTGCGGCCCGTGGTCTACGTAACCGGAGACGTCGCGGGCGTGGTCGAAAGCCCGGTCTACGCCATCTTCAACATGAAGGAAGCCATCGACAAAATTCAACTGCCGGGCGGCTACCAGGTGAAGCAATACATGGGCACGGAACTGCCCGAGCGCACGGATCGCTACTCGATGAAATGGGATGGCGAGTGGCACATCACGGTGGAAGTTTTTCGCGATCTTGGCCTGGCCTTCGCCGCCGTGCTGGTCTTGATTTACGTGCTGGTGGTTGGATGGTTCAAGTCGTTCAAGACGCCTTTGGTCATCATGGCGCCCATCCCCTTGACGCTGGTCGGCATTCTGCCGGCGCACGCGGCGATGGGCGCGTTCTTCACGGCCACGTCCATGATCGGCTTCATCGCGGGCGCGGGAATCATCGTGCGCAACTCGATCATTCTCGTCGACTTCATCGAACTGCGCCGCGCGCACGGCATGTCGCTCGAGGAAGCCGTGGTGGACGCGGGCGCCGTCAGATTCCGGCCAATGCTGCTCACTGCCGCCGCCGTCGTCGTGGGAGCAAGCGTGATTCTCTTCGACCCGATTTTTCAGGGCCTCGCCATTTCGCTCATGGCCGGAGAAGTGGCGTCCACCGTGCTCTCGCGCATGACGGTTCCAGTTCTCTATTACATGAGCGAGCGCGGGAAGGGCGAAAGCGCCGCTTGAGGATAAATTGAGGAAAATTTGAGGAAAAGTGAGAAACATTTTGGAAGTGCCGTCTATTAATAAAAATAAAAGGGAGGTCGCGTCATGACCATTGATCGCTACGTCAGAATGATCGGGGGCATATTCGTTGTGCTTTCGCTTGCGCTGGGCTATTGGGTAAATCCGTACTGGTATCTGTTTACGGCGTTCGTGGGATTGAATCTGTTCCAGTCGGCGTTCACCAACTGGTGCCCGATGATGACGTTCCTGCGCAAGCTGGGCGTGAAATCGTAGAGCAGAAAAAGCGCTTTCCAGTTGCGCCGGCGTCTCGCCGGCAGGTTTCGTGCCGCGAGACGAGCGGAAAAACTGCCGGCGAGACGCCCGCGCTACGAAATGCCTTCCCTCACGGAAACGTACTCCCACGCGTTAACCTGCCCCTCCCTGCAAAATCCATCAAAGGCTGGTGAGAAACACGCTCTGGTTGTAATATGGGCCGCCCGGAAAGCAAAATCGGATAACATACTGTGCGTGCCTGGGCCGGTGAAACGCGCCCAGGGAAACACTTTCAAATCCCCGGCGCATGGGATTGCCGGGCGGAGGAAACATGCAAAAAGTCAATATTGGAATCATTGGAACGGGATGGTGCGGAGGCATTCGCGCGGAAGCCTGCGCCGCGAGCCCTTACGTGAGCGAATTGCACATCGCCGAAATCAAGGAGGCGCGCCTCAAGGAAGTGGCCGAGAAGACCAACCCGGCCACGGCGACGACCGATTACCGCGTCCTGCTGAAGAACGACAACATCAATGCCATCATCGTCTCCGCCACGCCCGAAACCGTGCACTACCCGATGGCCAAGGAAACGCTGCTCGCGGGCAAGCACCTGCTGCTCGAAAAGCCGATCTCGCTCACGCTGGCCGAAGCCGATGAATTGATCGCTCTCGCACGCTCCAAGTCCCTGCTCTTCACCATCGGATATTCCCAGCGCTTCAATCCCAAATTTGCGTACGTCAAGCGCTCGATCGCCGACGGCACCATCGGCCAGCCGGTGAGCGCGCTCGTCAGCCGCCACATCACGCGCAACCTCGGCAACAAGATCGGCGGCCGCATCAAGCTTTCGCCCGCCGCGATGGAAGCGACGCACGACATCGACTTCGTGCTCTGGTGCTTTGAGCCGCGGAAACCGGTGCGCGTCTACGCGCAGCTCGTCAACAAGATCATGCACCCCACGCACGGCGTGCCGGACTGCGTCTGGATTATCGTGACGCTGGACGATGGCAGCGTGTTCACGATTGGCGCGGGCTGGGTGCTTCCCCCGGCGTATCCGAATTTTTCGTCCACGTGGATCGAGATGGTTGGCAGCGAAGGCGCGATCATGGTGGACGATTCGCACCGCGACGTCAGCCTCAACACGCTGAAGCGCGGCATCGAATTCCCGCTCTCCACCATGCCCGGCGAAAAAGTCGATCACGTCTACGCCGGGCCCATGGAGGCCGAAACCATTCACTTCCTGGATTGCGTGGCGCACGGCAAACAACCGCTCGTCACCGCCGAGCACGCCCGCATGGTCATGCAGGTGTATCAGGCGGCGGACCAATCGGCCGAGGAAAATCGTCCCATCGACATCGCGTGGCCCGCGCGGAGCGGCGCACGCGCCGGGGAAGCCGATTTCGTGGGAGTGCGCGCCGCAGCGCCCGCACAAACAAAGAAATAGAACAGTGATGGGAAGATCGTCCGGGTTTTAGTAGCGCGGGCTTCAGCCTGCGGGGGTTAGTCCTTGCAAGGTCTAAATTCCGCAGGCTGAAGCCCGCGCTACGCAATTTGAAGCCAATTGTTCCAAGCAATGACAGGGGCAAGAATGCCGGACACGACTCGCACGCCCGCCTCGACCAGCGCCGCCATCGAAGATAGAGCCGCACCCAAACCAACCGGCACGCGCTGGCTGGTTCTCCTCCTCATCAGCTTCATGTACCTGATCACGTACATGGATCGCAGCAACATTTCGATCGCCGCGCCCGCGATTGCGAAGGAATTCGGACTAACCAAAACCGCGATGGGCTGGGTCTTCAGCGCGTTCACGCTGGCTTACGCGCTCGGACAGTTTCCGGGAGGCTGGCTGGGAGACCGCATTGGCCCGCGAAAAGTTCTCACCGTCATCATGTTCTGGTGGGCGATTGCGGCGGTCTCGACGGGCGCGGCGACGGGCTTCATTTCCCTGTTGATCGCGCGGTTTCTGCTCGGCGTGGGCGAGGCCGGCGCGTTTCCGGTGGCGACGCGCGGCATGCAGCTGTGGTTTCCGCAGGTGGAGCGCGGGCGCATTCAGGGCATCACGCATTGCTTCAGCCGGTTTGCGGTGGCCGTCACGCCATTTATCGCCGTGGGCATCATGAGCGCATTCGGATGGCGCGCCATTTTCTATATTTTCGGATCGCTGGGCGCGGTTTGGGCCGCGGTCTTTGGCGTGATTTATCTGAATCGCCCGGAGGACCACAAGGGCGTGAATCGCTCGGAGCTCGCGCACATTCGCGGCCTCCGCGCGGATGGCTCGATCAAGCAATTGGACGCGAAAAATCGGCGGAATATCTCCTGGAAAGTAATTCTCCGCTCGCCTAACATGTGGTATATCGCCGCCGCCTATGGCTGTTTTTTTTACGGCACTTTTTTCTTCCTCACCTGGTATCCCACGTACTTGCAGGAATACAGGCATTTTTCGCTGAAATCGCTGGGCTTTGTCGCCTCGCTTCCTCTTTTTGCCGGGATGGCTGGAGACCTGGTGGGAGGATCGATCAGTGATCTCGTGTATCGAAAAACCGGCAAACTCAAATTCGCGCGCCGCGTCGTGGCCGTGCCCGGATTGCTGATTTCCGGCGCGATGCTGATCCCCACGGCGCTGACTCACAATGCCTGGACGGCGGTCGCGTGCCTGGCGATTTCTTTTTTCTTCCTAGATATGGTGATTGGCCCGGCATGGGCCGTGCCGATGGACGTGGGCGGAGAGTTCAGCGGCACGGTGAGCAGCGTGATGAACACGGCGGGAGCCTTGACGGCGTCCGCTTCTCCCGTCGTTTTCGGATTTTTCGCGCAGCGGGGATTCTGGATCGCGCCGTTCATTGTCACGGCCAGCGTGCTCCTCGCCGGCGCGTTGATCTGGATGTTTTTGATCGATCCCGAACTGTCCGTGGTCGGCGCATAGTAGCGCGGGCTTCAGCCTGCGAAATTTCAGTTTGGCAAAAAATAAAGACAAATGAAACTGCGCAGGCTGAAGCCTACGCCACCGAATTGAATCCAATTTGCCGTGTGGAAATCTTGAGCAAAATGCTGTGCCTAACCTGTGCGGTGCGCGCCATGGCTGAGGAAATCTTTTCCGCCATCCTGGCCGCGGACCAATTTTGGGAGAGTTATCCTCCAAATCCTCGGATCGCCCATTTATATATCCACAAGGGAAATGCATTCCTGCCTGTCGATTTGTGGCTTTTCCTCATTTCCACAGCGACGGCTACTACTACGGTCTTTATCCCTACTATAAAACAGGGTACAGTAGCCTTTCGTAGTCGCAGTTGTACTTGCGCCTTATAGCGGAGGAAATCCGGCGATGGAATTCAGCGTAAAAAAATTCGAGCTGCTTCAGGAACTCAGCCTGACACAGGGAGTCGTCGAGCGAAAAACCACGATTCCGATTCTCGGCAATATCCTGTGCGAGGCCTCGGGCGATCGCATCACGCTGACGGCCACCGACCTCGAACTGTCCATACGCACATCGTGCCCGGCCAAGGTAAAGAAAGAAGGCGCCGGAACCATCCCCGCGAAAAAATTGCTCGAGCTTGTGCGGCTCCTGCCCGATGGCGAAATCCGTTTCAAGCTGCTTGAAAATCACTGGGTGCAAATTTTGGCCGACCGCAAAACCTACAAGATGGTCGGAATGTCCAAGGATAATTTTCCGGCGATTCCCGTGTTTCCGCATCCGCTGGCAAAAATTCCCGCGAATATTTTGTCGACGCTGATTGCCAGAACGGTCTTTGCGATTTCGAACGAAGAGTCCCGCTACACACTGAACGGCGCATTGCTCCTGCTGAAGCCAGAGACCGTCACCATGGTGGCCACGGACGGCCACCGCTTGGCCGTGGTCGAGATCGATCACAAGTTTGAGGGTTTGACCCGGGAAGTGCGTCCGCTCGTCCCCAAGAAGGCGCTGAGCGAAGTACAGCGTCTCGCGAGCGAAGCGGGAGAGGACGCCGAAATCGAATTCGCACTCGACGAAAGCCATCTTTTCTTCCGCGCCGGAGAACGCCTCCTGATTTCGCGAATGCTCACGGGACAATTCCCGAATTACGAAGCCGTACTGCCGCGGGATAACAATCGCAAAGTCGTGATCGAGCGCGGAGAGTTGAACGACGCCGTCAAGCGCGTCGCGCAACTGGCCGACACCCGCTCGCACGCCGTAAAACTTTCCGTCTCCACCGAAGGCGTGGAAATTTCCGCGTCCAGCCCGGAATACGGCGAAGCAAAAGAAACCATCGAAAAGGAATACGCAGGCGAGCCGCTCGCCATCGGTTTTAATGCCCAATACATGATCGATTTCCTGGCCGCCGCTCCCGACGGCCCGATCAGCATCGAACTGAAAGACGAACAATCGGCCGGCCAAATGCGCCCCCTCGCCGACGAGGCCTACCGCTACCGCTACGTCATCATGCCAATGCGAATTTGATCAAATCCTACGTTATGCGAATACGGCTAGCCTTGCCGACTGGACACTTCGTTAACTACAAGAGTCAGTCGCAGCGCGCCCGCGTGGCGACCGAAACTTGGGGTTCAGGTAACCTTTATTGTCCGAACTGCACGGAAAATCGTCTCGAAAGCACACCGCCGAACACACCTACTGTTGATTATTTGTGCCGTGAGTGTAAGTCCGCATTTCAACTTAAGAGTCAAGGTAGTCCACTTTCATATCGAATTGTTGACGCAGCCTACGGCTCAATGCGTGACGCGATCAGATCAAATAGAACTCCTAATCTTTTTGTAATGCACTACGATAGGAAAGAGTGGTCGGTTTCCAATGTGATCCTCATACCCAATTTTGCGTTCTCCATGTCTGCTATAGAAAAGAGAAAGGCTCTCGGCCCCGAGGCGCGACGGGCTGGATGGGTAGGATGCAACATCCTATTAGGTCGGATTCCAGCCGATGCGAAAATTCCAATAGTTACCGAAGGATGCGCAATTAGCAGCTCAGAGGTTCGCAAACAGTATGCGCGCTTGCGCCCGCTTGAGGCACTCACAAGCGAGAATCGTGGATGGACCCTTGACGTATTAAACGCAGTTCGTAGACTTGGCATGAGCGACTTCGCACTGTCTGATGTCTACGCACTTGAATCCTCTCTGGCTCAGCTCCATCCTCACAACCGCCATGTCCGAGACAAGATCAGACAACAACTCCAAGTTCTTCGCGACCTTGGTTTGCTTGAGTTTTTGGGACGAGGAAACTACCGATTGGCCAGAACAATCCATAACAATTGAGTAAAGGAGAATATATGGCCGTGGATTACAGGGAAGCGATCTTGAATTTCTACAAGCACGAAGAATGCAGAACACACTGGGCAGACCTCTGGAGTTGCGGTTGCAACGACGAATGTCCCAAGTGCGGAGGAGAGATTGAGCCGTACGTCAGTCTGCCTGTTTCTGACATCGAGGTTAAGATGGCAAACATTCTTAGTTGAAACTTTCCATTCCGAAGAAAGACAGCTCATTTCACCGGAATCTGGGCTTAAAGTTAGCAAAGGAGTATAGGTAAATTTCTGCGTGAACTACTACCTACCTCTAACCTTTTACGGGATCAATTGAATCCCATCATATTATTGAAACTAAAGGCGATAAATACCTTCTTTAGGCTGGTTTCGGCTTGAGAAATAGGCGCATTCAGGGTAAAATATCTGTGGTCAGACGGTTCTTTGTTTTCCTCCAGTACGATACGTCGGCCAGGCTGGCAGCGCCCCTGATTTGCTTGCTCGCGCGAGAACTTTTTCCCGCGCGATTGGGTTGGGGCAGGCACACGAGACGCTCACAAGCCTGGAGGAAAGAAGTCTTCGCCACGTCCGCTTCCGCTTGATGGGAATCCGGACGGGATGGAGCAGAAACCCTTCGAGCCCCGGCCGCAATTAACAGCCGAGGGCCACAGGGTAAGGCGACGGTCCACTTCGATTGTTGCGGGCGTTTTGTGAAAACTAGCCCGCCGTCAAAAACGACAACGTCTTTCCCTGGGTGCGGGCTCTACTTTTACGCTGAACGCTTCAAGTGAAGCGTGGAGCCCGACGTTACGCAGACTCCGCGGGAGCACGCACAACATGGCAGATAAAGCAGCGGCAATGGGCAGTGAATCCGAGCACCGCTACGATGCGGCATCGATCAAGGTGCTGGGCGGTCTGGAAGCGGTACGCAAGCGTCCGGCCATGTACATTGGCTCGACGGGCGAGCAGGGCCTGCATCACCTGGTCTGGGAAGTTGTCGACAATTCGGTCGACGAAGCCCTCGCGGGGTATTGCGATGAAATCGACGTCGTGGTGCATGAGGACAATAGCGTCACGGTGACGGACAACGGGCGCGGCATTCCCGTGGACATGCATGCCACGGAAAAAAGGTCCGCCGCCGAAGTTGTGATGACCGTGCTGCACGCCGGCGGAAAATTCGACAGCGACACCTACAAGGTTTCGGGCGGCCTGCACGGCGTCGGCGTTTCGGTGGTGAACGCGCTTTCCGACTGGCTCGAGCTGGAAATCTGGCGCGAAGGCGAAGTCTGGGAGCAGACCTACAACGAAGGCAAGCCCAAGGCCAAGCTGAAGAGCACCGGAAAAACGCGCAAGACCGGCACGAAAATTACATTCCATCCCGATCTCACGATTTTCGCCGAGCATAAATACAGCTACGACATTCTGGCGCAGCGCCTGCGCGAACTTGCGTTCCTGAACAAGGGCCTGAAAATCACGCTGACCGATGAGCGTAGCGACAAATCCGTCGAGTTTCGTTTCACCGGAGGCATCGCCGAATTCGTCAAGCACCTGAACAAGGGCAAGCAGGTGCTCCACGACGCTCCCGTCTACATGGAAGGCAAGAAAGACACGGTCGAAATCGAAATTGCCCTGCAGTACAACGACAGCTACACGGAAAACGTGTTTGCCTTCGCCAACACGATCAACACGGTGGACGGCGGGACGCACCTTTCCGGCTTCCGCTCAGCCCTTACAAGGACGATCAACAATTTCGCTTCGTCCTCCAACATGCTCAAGGAGCAGAAGGACGAAGTCACGATCACCGGCGACGATGTGCGCGAGGGACTTGTCGCGGTCGTTTCCGTGAAATTGCCGCAGCCCCAGTTCGAGGGCCAGACCAAGGGAAAACTCAACAGCGACATCAAGGGACCGGTCGAGCAGCTGATCAACGAGCGGTTGAGCGACTATTTCGACAAGCATACAACCGTGGCGCGCCGCATCGTCAGCAAGTGCATTGACGCCGCGCGCGCTCGCGAAGCCGCCCGCAAGGCGCGCGAACTCACGCGGCGCAAGTCCGCCATGGATTCGGGCGGCTTGCCGGGGAAACTGGCCGATTGCCAGGAGCGCGATCCGGCGCGGTGCGAGCTGTTCATCGTCGAGGGAGAGTCGGCCGGCGGCTCAGCCAAGGGCGGACGCGACCGGAAATATCAGGCCATCCTGCCGCTCAAGGGAAAAATCCTCAACGTCGAAAAAGCGCGTTACGACAAGATGCTGGGCCACGAGGAAATCCGGTGCATCATCACCGCGCTCGGCGCGGGCATCGGCAAGGACGACTTCGACATTTCGAAGCTGCGCTACCACAAAATCATTCTCATGACCGACGCGGACGTCGACGGCAGCCACATTCGCACGCTGCTGCTCACGTTCTTCTTCCGCCACATGACCGAGCTGATCCGCCGCGAGCACATCTATATCGCGCAGCCTCCGCTGTACCGGGTGAAGCGCGGCAAGATGGACCGTTACATCCGCGACGAGGACGAATTCAACCACGAGCTGATGTCGCGCGCGACCGAGGACCACGTCGTGAAGCCCAAGGAGGGCGGCGCATTGCAGGGCGCGGCGCTCACCAAATTCCTGCTGAACGTGCAGGATTACGTTTCGGCCTCGTCCAAGATGGCGCGTAAACTGCGCGAGCCGCAACTGGTGGATATCCTGGCCGCGAGCGACTTCGAAAAGAAAGCAGACTTCGAGGACAAGAAGGCGCTCGAAAAACTCGCCAAGGCCATCGATAAGGCGAAACTCGGTATCGACACGAAGATCGTCTACGACGAAGAGCACAGCCTCTACGACTTGCTGATCGCGGGCAATGCGGCGCATCCAGGCGACAAAAAAATCAACTGGGCCTTTGCCTCGACGGCCGAATATAAGCGCCTGCGCGCCTCGTCGAACGCAATCAGCGAACTCGATCATCCGCCCTTCACCGTGACGCGCAATGGCACGAAGGAAGTGAAGGAAAAGGCTGCCGACGTTCTCGCCTACGTGCTGGACGACGCGAAAAAAGATTTCACCATCACCCGGTTCAAGGGCCTGGGCGAAATGAATCCCGACCAACTCTGGGAAACCACCATGAACGCCGAAACGCGCACGCTGCTCAAGGTGCGCCTCGACGACGTCGCGGCCGCCGAGGAAATTTTCTCGACCCTGATGGGCGAAAACGTCGAGAGCCGCCGCAAATTCATCGAGGAAAACGCCCTCGAAGTCGTGAACCTGGATATTTAGGGTTGAATACACGGGAATTCCTTGAGAGAGATTCTTTCAGGGAAGATTCTTGAAGGAAAGTAAAATCTTTTTTGAGAAAAAAGGTTTTTGGGAAAAGGTCTTTGTGAGTCGCGACTTTATAGATTGTGGAAAAAGTGAGGAATGTTTGTGGGTCGCGGCTTCAGCCGCGACGTAAAGGGGCCCAGTCATTGGGGCTTTAGCCCCTGAGGGCGCGGATGTGGGAAGAATTGCCCGGCGGGTTCACCAGGCAGGAGCCTATTTTGTGACGACCGATACTTGGCAGAAGCATCCGCTTTTCATCAATACGGTTTTGGCCAATATCGTCGTCGAACAGATTGTGAGTTGCCGGGACCGCGGATTCTACAAGCTGCATAGTTTTGTGTTGATGCCGAATCATTTGCATGTTCTGCTGACACCGGGTGAGACAGCAACGGTTGAGAAAGCAATGCAGATGATCAAGGGCGGTTCGGCGCATCGGATCGGGATTGAAAAGCCGCAGAAGTTTCCAATTTGGCATTCGGGGTTTCATGATCGCTGGATGAGAGACGCGGAAGAATATCGGGGCAGCAAACGCTACATTAACCAGAATCCCATGGAAGCAAAGTTGGCCGAAAAACCCGAAGACTATGCTTTTTCATCGGCGAATGGGAAGTTTGTGCTCGACCTTAGCCGTTTCGATGAAATCAGGGGCTAAAGCCCCTTTTGTTAGGGCTGTTAATGTCGCGGCTGAAGCCGCGACCCACAAACCGGTTCATGTCCGAGAAACCGGTTTGCATTCGGGCCGGCACATAGCGGCGGGGGAAATGTTCTACCAAGTAAGTTGGACGACGCTGCCGGGATTGCGCGGACTCTCCTGCTCGGAATTTCGCGCGACGCTCACAGCGGCGCCGGATAATGAGCGCGGCGTGGCTGTTGATTGCGCGACGGATGCCGAGCGCGATGCGCTGCTGGCGGAACTCGAAGCGCATTTCGGGCCGCGGCGGTTTCTGAATGCGGCGGCGGCGTTTGATGGCGTGAAGGATTACATCGTCCTGCGAGCGGCGGGGCGATAGGCACGAAAACTGGATTTCAACGCGGTAGGGGCACGGCATGCCGTGCCCCTGCGCGATACTGAGGGGCGAATCGATGGCGGATGAACCGAAACTAGCGCATATGATTCCGGTCGAAATTGAGGCCGAGATGAAGAAGTCGTACCTCGATTACGCGATGAGCGTGATCGTGGCGCGCGCGATTCCCGATGTGCGTGACGGCCTCAAGCCCGTGCAGCGGCGCATCCTGGTGGCGATGAACGACCTGGGCCTGGCCTCGAATCGCGGCTACCGCAAGTGCGCGAAAATCTGCGGCGACACCTCGGGCAACTACCATCCGCACGGCGAAGCCGTCATCTATCCGACGCTTGTGCGCCTCGCGCAATCCTTCAACATGCGCTACCCGCTGATCGATGGGCAGGGAAACTACGGCTCGGTCGACGGCGATCCGCCGGCGGCCATGCGGTACACCGAAGCGCGCTTGGCGAAAATCACCGAGGAAATTCTCGCCGATCTCGAAAAAGAGACGGTGGATTTTATTCCGAACTTCGATCAGACGCGCGAAGAGCCCGTCGTGCTGCCGTCGAAAACTCCCAACCTGCTGGTGAACGGCGCGAGCGGCATCGCCGTCGGCATGGCGACCAACATTCCGCCGCACAACCTCGGCGAAATCATCGACGCCACCGTGCTGCTGATCGAGAAGCCGGACACGACGCTGAAGGAAGTCATGAAGTTCGTGCCCGGTCCGGATTTTCCGACCGGCGGATACATTTCCGGCGCCGAAGGCATTCTCAATGCCTACAAAACGGGGCGCGGCAGTTTCACCATGCGCGCCAAAGCCGCGATTGAAACCGTCGCCAAGGACCGCGAGAACATCGTCATCACCGAAATTCCCTATCAGGTAAACAAATCGCGCCTCATCGAGCGCATCGCCGAACTTGTGCAGACGAAAAAAATCGAAGGCATTTCCGACGTGCGCGACGAATCCGACCGCGACGGTATGCGCGTGGTGATCGAAGTGAAGCGCGGCGAAGAGCCGAAGATCATTTTGAACCACCTCTACAAGCTCACGCAGATGCAGGAATCGTTCGGCATGATTCTGCTGTCGATCGTCAACGGGCAGCCGCGCGAGCTGGGCCTGGTGGCGATGCTGAAGCTGTTCATCGACCACCGCGTGGAAGTCGTGCGGCGGCGCACGCAATTTGAATTGCGCAAGGCCGAGGACCGCGAACACATCCTGCTCGGCTTCAAGAAGGCTCTCGACCACCTCGACGACATCATCAAGCTCATCCGCCGCAGCAAATCGCCGAAGGAAGCCCGCGAAGGCTTGATGGAAACGTGGAAGTTCAGCGAACGCCAGGCGCAGGCCATTCTCGACCTGCAATTGCACCGCCTGACGCAAATGGAGCGCGAAAAGATCATCGAGGAACTGAAGCTGATTCAGGCGCTGATCGCCGAGTTGCGGGAAATTCTGGCCAGCGAGAAAAAGCTGAAGGCCGTGATCATCAAGGAATTGCGCGAGGTGCAGAAGGATTACGCCGACGCGCGCCGCACCGAAATCGTCGGAAACGTCGAGGAGATCAAGCTCGAGGACCTGATCGCCGACGTGGACATGGCCATCACCGTGAGCCACGCGGGCTATATCAAGCGCACGCCGGTGGACGTATACCGCCACCAGTCGCGCGGCGGCAAGGGCCGCATCGGCGCGAAAACGCGTGACGAGGATTTCGTCGAGTACCTGTTCGTGGCCTCGGCGCACAGCTACATCCTGCTCTTCAGTTCGAAGGGCCGCGTGTACTGGCTCAAGGTCTACGAAATTCCCGAGGCCGCGGCCGCCACGCGCGGTAAGGCGATTTCCAGCCTCTTGAAATTCCAGGAGGACGAGCACCTCACCGCCGTCGTCGCGGCGCGCAATCTCGAGGAGGAAGGCACGTTCATCTTCCTTGCGACGCGCAACGGCACGGTGAAGAAAACCGCGCTCAACGAATTTTCCAATCCGCGCTCGACCGGCATCATCGCCATCAATCTCGAACAGGACGACGAGTTGATCGGCGCGCATCTCACCGACGGCAAGCAGATGATTTTCCTGGCGAGCCATGACGGCCAGGCCAACCTGTTCCGCGAAACCGAAGTGCGCTCGATGGGCCGCAACGCCGGCGGCGTGAACGGCATGGATCTCGCCAAGGGCGATTACCTCGTGGGCATGGAACCCGTGCAGCCCGATTTCGAAATCATCAGGAAGGAATCGAAATCGGACACGCAAAATCTCGATGAACTCGAAAACGAAAAAATCAAGGATTCGCTGACGTCCCTGATGCTGACGGTTTCGGAGAAGGGCTTCGGGAAGCGCACGCCGTTGGCCGAATACCGCATCACGTCGCGCGGCGGCAAGGGCGTCATCAACCTGAAATCCACGGATCGCAATGGCCCGGTGGTCGCGGCGCTGCAGGTGACCGAGGAATCCGACGTCATGATCATCACCGAATACGGGAAAGTGATCCGCGTGCACGCCAACGAAATCCGCGAAGCGGGCCGCTCGACGCAGGGCGTGCGCCTCCTGCGCCTCGAGGACGACGACAAAATCGCCGCCGCCGCATCGATCCGCGAAGAGCCCGAGGCCACGGAAGAAAAGAAGTAGCTGGATTGGGTGTAGTGGCGAGGGCTTCAGCCTGCGGGGGTTAGTCCTTGCAAGGGCTAAATTCCGCAGGCTGAAGCCCGCGCTACTCAAAAGGCAGAATTCTCTGGACCTATTTTGCTTCCAGGTAATATCCCGGCCGGGTGCGGACTTTTGCTCCGGGGCGATCCACGGTCACTTTGATCTGGTGATAGCCAGGAGTATCCGAGCCGGTGGGGCGATAGCTCAGTACGTACTGCGAGTTGAGTTCGCCGCCGATGGCGTCAACCGCGTCCTCGATTGTGCGGTCCCGGAATGCGGATTGATAGGTGCCGCCGGTGGCCGTGGCGGCGACTTCGAGCGGGCGATCCTTCACCACGGCCGTGGCGTTCTGCACGGCCCACTCCGCAAGGCTCAGTAGATCGATGTTGCCGGCGTATTGCTGTTGGCTGGTGGGCGTCTGCGCCGTTCCCGGCATTGGCGGCATGCCAAACGTGCCGGGAGGCGTGGCCGGGGACGGGCCGGATGCCGACGGCTCGGAGCGCAGCCCCGCCATGTTGGGTGAAAGTCCCACGCCATAAATGACGATGTTCGAAAGCTGGGCCTCGCGCAGAACCTCGCCAAGTTTTTCCTCGCTACCCGTGTCTCTCGCTTCGCCCAGGACGATGATCGCGCGGCGCCGCTCCGCGGGCCGGTTGCGCAGCAGCCCGACGGCGTCGAAGAGCGCGTCGTACAGGCGCGCCCCGCTGTCGCCGCCCTTCATGTGGGTAATCGCCTTTTCGATATTTTCGTGGCTCACGGTGAAGGGCAGCAATCGCCGGATACTGCCGTCATAGCCGATCATCGCGGCGTCGCCCGACGGTCCCACCACGGTTTGCGTGAAGAGAATTGCGGATTTCTGAATGGAAGGCAAAAGCGCCGCGATGCGCGAGCTGGTCTCAAAGACGAGCACGGCCGAGAGCGGCTCGCCGCCGATGTCGAACGAATCGATCGTCTGGGCGACGCCTTGGTCGATGATATGAAAGTCTTTCTGTTGGAGGTCGAGAATAGGTTCGCCCTTTGGACCGACGACGATCACGGGCGCGCGCACCACCTCGACTCGCACGCGGATCGCGCCGGAGGGAGCCTTTTGTGCGGGCGCGCGGGGCTTGGGCGTGATGGGACCTTGCGACTGTTGAGCGAGCGCGGGCAGCGCGGCAATCACAATTCCCGCGGCGAGTATTGCCAGGCAAAGGTTCAGAGTTCGTTTCATGGTCATTTCTCTGCCATTCTACTCTCTTGGAAGCAAAAACGCTTCTGTGCGTTGGCCGTCGATTGGGATGTTTTTAGTGGCACAGGCTTCAGCCTGTGTGGTTTTGATTTGCGTCAAGCTAAAATCAAAAGAACACAGGCTGAAGCCTGTGCTATTGGAATCGCTCCGCGCAGCTTTTCGATGTAGAATAAAAATTGAGAACAGAATATTCAATCAAACTTTTGCGGGATAGACGCGCGCGAAAATCGCGGCGGCCAGCGCCACGACCACGAAATTTATGACGCTGCCCTCGGGGCCGACCGTGCCGCCCGTGAGCCACGCGGGACCGTGAAGAGCGGAATTCAGCAAATGGCCGGGCGCGACAAGGCCGCTGTCCGGCACGGAAAACAGAAACGTTTCGCCCCAGTCGAAGGCCGCGTGTAGTCCCACGGCGAACCACAGGTTGCCGGTGCGCCGCAGCGTCAGGCAGAAAAACATTGCAATCACAAACACGCTGATCGCGCCAACTTTGTCCTCGCCGCCGTTGCTGAGATGAACCGCGCCAAACGCGGCGGAAAGCATCGTGGCCGCCGGCCAGAACCCCATGCCCGTGGCGAGCGTGAATTGCGTGTAGCCGCGAAACAGAAATTCCTCATAGAAGCCGACACAAAGAAACACCACGCTCCATAGCGCCGCGTAGCCCCACAGCGCCGGACCGTGCAACGCAAGTTCGCCGAAGGAAAATCCGCCGAGCGCGCGAATCGGAAGCATAGTCCCCGCGATCATCGCGATTCCCCACGCCAGGCCTTGCCAGAAACGCGCGCCGAACGCGCCGGTGAACGGCAGGCCGTAGACGCGAAATGGCCGGGTTTCGAGCAATGCCATGATTGCCGCGGCGGCGAGCACCGCGATGATTCCGGCTCCCTCCTGAGCGAGCAAGGACGTGGCTGTGAAGCCCGTGCGCGTGGGGTGCGGAATATGCAGAGCCCTCGCCAGGAAGGCTCCGGCCACGGTAAATAGTGACACTAAGAGGACGTAAACCAGGAGACGCCATCCCGCCCGGAACTCGCGCTCATTCCAAAAAACGGTTCTCGCGGCGCGGGTGAGGTCCGCAGCCGGCCCGAGCGGAGCTTGCGGCTCAGGCGGCGTGCTTTCGGGAGTTGGTTCAAGCGTCATAAATTATTCTACCTCCCCGTGTTCCGCGTAGCGTTTGAGGCGCGCCAGATAATTTTGATTGCGTCGCTCGACGGCGTGGCGCGTCACGAGCCAGTCCATCGCCTTGCCCAGCAGGCCGGGCATTGTGTAGTCGCTGCGCATCCGCACCACGGTTTTTGGCGCGCTCTGGGTGGCGGAAATCTCGCCCATTCGCTCCAGTTCCCAGCGCTCCAGCCCTTGAACGCCGTAGCGGTCCCTGAATCGCCATTCGAACACGCGCGCCTGCTCCAGCGCCGTCACCACAGCCGTGTGCGAAACTTCGCGCTTGCCCAACGTTCCCGTGATGCGCACCTTTCGCGCGATGGCAAAATCCGCCGCGCCGTCCTGCACCTCAAAGCACGCTTGCATCTCCGCGCCATACCAATACGGCATCCGCTGCGGCACGAAAAATGCAAACACCACTTCCGCAGTGGCCGCGATCTGCACCGATGTGTCCATGCGCGCCATGGGGCGGGCGCTACTTTACCATGCCTGAGGCGGGCGATTGGACGCGGAACGCACCAGCAACGAGTCCGTGAGCAGCTTCAATTTCGAACGGCTGTGTAGCGCCCGCCTTCAGGCGGGCATAGTGGATGCGAGCACATGCTCGCCTGAAGGTGAGCGTTACAACTTTCCGTGTTTAGCGCGCACGGCCGTAGCCGCCGAAATACCAGCGCGCGCCGATAGTTGTGTAGAGCCCATAGGGCCCTGAGGTACCAAGGTCGGCGAGGCCGACAGTATTGTTGTATTTTCCCAGCCAGTCCACCTGATGCTGCGTCACGCGAAACTCGAAATTCTTGGGCAGCTCGATGCCGACTCCGACCGCACGTTCAAAGGCAATTCCATTGACCGCCCACGTGTACGTGAATTGCGGCACATTACTCCCAAATGAAAAGGTGGGCGTGAGGAACACGAACACGTGACGCGCGAGAGTTTTCCCGAACGGCTGAATTTCCAGATAGCCGCCCAGGAGATAGCGCGCGTAGGCAGTGCAGTTCGAGTTGGCTCCTCCGGCAGATATGATTGTCGCGCTCGACGGCGAGCAGCGGCCGAGGTCCGGCTCATTGTGCGGCGGGGCGAAAGAAACATCCACATAGCCGCGCAGCCAGTTGTGCGGAAGAAACATTCTTCCTTCGGGCACGCCCCAGGAATGCGGAGTCCGCACCGGCGAAGTGGCTTGCTCGGCGTCCGCCGAGACCGTCCCGGTCTCATCCTGGGCCAGCGCCGGAAGCCCGGCAAGCGCCCCGGCAAACGCCAGGAACGCGGAGAGCAACACGATTTCACGAATACGATTTTTCAACGACGTTCTCCTTTTTTCGGCTAGGGTTTACCCCGGTTACTTTACAAATTCGGGCGCGCGGCCCTGGGACCACGGGTCGTACGTCTGCGCAAAACGCATGCGCTCATCGAGCGGCGGATGATTGTAAAACCAGAATTTCACGGCGGCCGATGGATTCGGCTCCTCAAGATCGACTTCGCCAAGGATTTGAAACGCGTGCGCCGCCACCACGGGCGCGGCGGGCACCAAACCGTGAATCACTTCGAGCCCGTACTGATCGGCTTGATGTTCGAGCCGGCGGCTGTATGCGTTGGAAATGGGCGTGAACAGGAATCCGAACAGCGTCAGAAGAAGCAGCAGGACCGGCAGCGACGCGAGATCGTCCGGGCCGCGAATCGCCCACGTTTCTCCCCACCGCGCAAGCATCCAGTGCAGGACGCGATACGCGAGCTGGAGAAAAAGCAGAAGCACGGCGCAGGAAAACAGGATGCCGTCGCGCACGTGACCCAAAACGTAGTGGCCCATTTCGTGGCCGAAGACGAACAGGATTTCATCTTCGCTCATGCGCTGGATGGACGTATCCCACACGACGACGCGCTTGGTTGCGCCAAGCCCGGAGGCGTAGGCGTTCACGTCCTTCCGCTTCGTACTCGCGTTCATTTCAAACATGCGGCTTTGCGGAATTTGCAGGCCTGCGCGCGCGACCACCTGCTCGATCCGCCCGGCGAGGTGCGGCTGCGAGCTGGCCAGCGGCGTGAATTTATAAAAGAGCGGCTCGACAATCAGCGGCTCGATCACCGCGCCCAGAATAATCAACGGCACGGCCGCCAGCCAAAAATAAAACCACCAGTTGCGGGAGCTTTTGCGAATCACCGCGAACAAAATCCACACCATCAGAATGCCAATCGCGATTTCAACGCCTTCGCCCTTGGCCCAATCCACGAGCCACGATTCCCATCCCTGAATCGACTGCCGGTATTGCAGCGCCAGGTGGTGTTCCCACATCGCCGTGGGCAGGCTCAGAACGTCGATCGTCACGAGCAGCAATGGAGCAAAAACCACGATCTGCCCAAAGCCGTTGCTGGTCCATTGCGTGGCCCAATCGCGGAAGGCAGGAGCGACGCGAAGCTGCAACAGGAGCACGAGCAGAAGGAATCCGTAGGCGACATCGAGAAAATAAAGTTCGTGCCGGGCGCGCGCGTAGGTGATGGCTTGCGCCTCCTGGCCAGGAGTAAGCGTATAGCCTTGCACTTGTCCCGCAGGCGAGGGAGCGGCGGCGGACTGTGCGGACGACTGCGCGGGAGGGGCGGCCTGCGGCTGCTGCGCACGGCTGGCCGGAGCGGAAAGCAAAAGGATCGCGAGAATAACGAAAAATGCGGAGAGAAATGCCGCGGCTTGATTGTTTCGGCGAATCATACGTGTTCCCCCGGCCATGCCGCGCCTCTGGAAGAACAAGGGCGCAACGCGCGGAGTATGATGCAACGAGCCGCGCGCGCGCAAGTGCATCTCCTCGGAATTAGTCAGTTGATTGTGACGCATTGCGGTTCTGGGAATGCAGGGTTTGAGTGGCACAGGCTTCAGCCTGTGTTCTTTTCATTTTCGCTTGCCACAAATCAAAAACACACAGGCTGAAGTCTGTGCCACTTTTTCCGCAACCTGTAAAACCAGATGCACGAATCAATGCGGCGTTTTCAACGCGTAATTGCGGATCGAGCCGCCCACCGCGACCCCTATATGTATGGCCGAAGTCCAGCGTTCCAGGCGATGGTGCCCGGTGCGATGGAACAGGTAGGAGACGCCGACGGAAGTCACGGTGGCCGCCGCCTCGATCCCCGCGAACAGCGGATGATTGTCCACAATTGAGTTCGTCAGAAAAGCCTCATCGATGCCGCGGCGGCGCAGATTGAGCGTCGAAGCGTAGTCGGAAGCGCGCCCGGCGGCCACTCCCGCGAACAGCCAATCGTTCTCGCGGTCCCAAAACCGGTGTTCCTCCTTCGCAATGGGATGCGCGGCATCGTGGGCCACGGATGTTTTCTTTTCGTCCGAGGGAGAGGCGCTACCGGCGGGCTGCGGCGCGGCGGGCGCGCTTGGATCCCTGCTTTCGGCCGGCTGCTGCTGTGCGCGGACTGTAGAGGCAGCCGCCAGCAGGAAAAATGCACCGGCCATCGCCCATCGTTTTCCGGCCCGCATACGAAACATTTCTGTCCTTTCGATTCGCGCAATGGAAGCACAGATTGTGGGCAATGCCGGAAACGTTGTAAAGCGGGAAAGAAGATTTCGCCGGACATATCGGCGTGCGCGGTCGCCGCCCTGAGGCACGGCCCGTAGGGGCACGGCATGCCGTGCCCCTACGGCCTCCGCCGCTCCGGTCCATCTGCAACCCTACCACTAGGAATAGTATCTTTTCTCTTGACACCACAAGTGCATCGGCGCAAACTCCCGGCAACTTTATGTGTGTGTTCCGGTCCAGGGGACCGGATGGGTTGATGTGGAACGGATTCGAACGGAAACGCCAAGGGAAAAATAGCGCGTCATTCCAGAGGGAGAAAAGCGTGCAATATTTGCCGGGATGGACGGTGCAATGCATTAATCCCGAGTGCGCGGCTCGCGGCCACTGGCTGCGGGCAGGCGACTCCGGCGGAGAACTCTGCAGCAATTGCAGCACTCCGCTCCACAATGTTCCGCCGCCGCTGGCCTCGCGCCTGCGGATGCGTCCCCGTTCGCTGGGCACCTACCGTCTGCTGGGCCGCATGCCCGGACGCCAGCGGTAAACGCCGCAATCAGGCATCGCGAGCAGTAAGGCCGCACGTTCCGGCATGGCCGGGACGCGCCGCCCCCGCCGTCCCTGAATGACTTCACATTTTACCGGCTTCACGGTTGTAGGGGCACGGCATTGCCGTGTCCCTACGGCGAGCCTGTAAAGCCCGCGCCACTGCCGGTCCTCACACTCCGAGGTCGGGAATCATTTCCAGGGCCTCATTAAAACGGTTGGTGAAATTGGCCATGCAGATGGTCAGCGTCAGCTCGACGATTTGTCCTTCGTCGTAAAACTTGCGCAATTCCTGCAGCGCGGGAGTCCTCATGCCGGCGGCGCCGCGCGTGATGCGGTCGGCGTAGAGGATCGTGGCCTTTTCTTTTTCATCGAATAGGGTGCTGCGCGAATAAAAGGGCAGTGCGGCGATTTGCTCTGGGGTGACGCCCGCGCGTTTGGACGAAGCGAGGTGCGCGAGCGTGCAGTATTCGCATCCGTTGACCATCGACGCGCGCAGGTACGCCAGTTCCTTGTACTTGGCTTCAACCGTGCCCTCATTGACGACGGCCTTGTACAGGGGGAGAAACGCGTTCAGCGCCGCGGGGCGGTGCGCCATGGTCGCGAAGATATTCGGCACTTTTCCCGAACGCCCGGCGAGCTTTTCAAATGTTTCCTGCACTTCCGGCGCGGCTTGCTCTTTCGTCAGCGGATTTACAACTCCCATGCGCGATCTCCTTTTCGCTCTCAATTCATAAATTGACGGTGCCGCGCCAGTGTAACAGGCGGGCGGAAATCTGGAAATCGGGCGGGTAGGTAGCACAGGCTTCAGCCTGTGTGGTTTTGAATTTTGCGCGATTTCAAGTCAAAAGAACACAGGCTTCAGCCTGTGCTACATAAACCTCTGAACAGTTGAACGTCGTTGCGGTGCGTGCTAGCCTACCCCGCAGCCTGGTCCTTCCAATTTGCTCGCGATAAGATCATTAGGACAGGGGAATCGCTGATGGCGTCTCCCGCACAAAAATTCGATTCCGTGGCGGACGAAGAGCGCGTCCTTGAAATTGTGCGTGGGCTTGTCTCCGAACTCGGGCACCAGTCGGTGATTCGTTCGGTCAGCCTTGCGTCGCATCTCGATCGCGATTTGGGACTTGGCAGCCTGGAACGCGTCGAATTGCTGCTGCGCCTGGAAAACGCGTTTGGCGCGAGGCTCGAAGAAAATGTTTTGGCCGGAGCCGAGACCGTCGAGGATCTGATCGCCGCACTGGCCGCCGCCTGTGGCGAGCCTCAAATGAGTGGCGTGCGTGCGGAAGCCGCCGCGCGTGCGCCGGAACTTTCCCTCACCGGTCTGGCGGAAGGAATTCCCGTCGCGGAGACGTTTCAGGACGTGTTGCGGCATCGCGGGCGCGTGGACGCGTCGCGCACGCACCTGATCTTTTACAAGGACGACTACGAGGACGAAGGCGAAAGCGCCGTGCTCACGTTTGGCGAATTGCTCACCGGAGCCGAGCGCGTCGCGGCCGACCTCGCCTATCGCGGCATCGGGCGCGGCGATACGGTCGCCCTGATGTTGCCCACGTCGCGCGATTTTTTTCTCGTGTTCGCCGGCATTCTGCTCGCCGGAGCGACTCCCGTGCCGATCTATCCGCCGTTCCGCGCCGACCGGATCGCGGAGTACGCGGAGCGTCAATCGGCGATCCTGGCCAATGCGGGCGCGCGCCTGCTGGTGACATTTCGCGAAGCCGCCAGCGTGGCCAATTTGCTGAAGCCGCTGGTGCCATCGCTCGAAGGCGTTGTGACGGCCGAGGCACTCGTGCAATCCACGGCCACCGCGCCGCTTGGGCAGCGACCGCACGCGCGAGCCGGCGACCTCGCGCTCTTGCAATACACATCCGGCTCCACGGGCAATCCCAAGGGCGTGATGCTCACGCACGCCAATCTGCTGGCCAACGTGCGCGCGATTGGCGAGGCGCTCGGCCTGCGCAACGACGACGTGGGCGTGAGCTGGCTGCCGCTGTATCACGACATGGGCCTGATTGGCGCGTGGCTCATGCCGCTCTATTTCGGCGTTCCGGTGGTGGTGCTTTCCCCGCTGGCGTTTCTTTCGCGGCCAGCGAGCTGGCTGCGCGCCTTGCATCGCTACCACTGCACGATCGGCGCGGCTCCGAATTTCGCGTACGAATTGGCCTCGGCGAAAATTTCAGACGCCGAAATGCAAGGCCTCGATTTAAGCGCGTGGCGCACTGCGCTCAACGGCGCGGAGCCCGTCCTTCCCGCAACGCTCGAGCGTTTCGCGGCGCGTTTTGCTCCCTGCGGCTTTCGACGCGAAGCGTTTTTGCCCGTCTACGGCCTGGCTGAAGCTTCTCTCGCCGTCACGATTCCGCCCGTGGGGCGCGGCGCGCGCGTGGACCGCATCGAGCGCGCCACGTTTGCGCAGGAAGGCCGCGCGGTGCCGGCGACGTCTCCATCGGGAGTGGCTTCCGCTTCCGCATCAAGCCCCGAATCGGGCCCCGAATCGGGCGACGGTTCGAATCTGATTTCATTTGTCTCCGTGGGCTTGCCCATTCCGCGTCATGAAGTGCGCATCGCGAACGAGCGTGGAGAAGATGCGGGCGAGCGCGTCGAAGGGCAACTTTGGTTTCGTGGACCGTCCACCACGCAGGGCTACTATCGCAACGAGGCCGCGACGGCGGAGCTATTCCCCGAGGGACAGGCCGCCGGCTGGGTCAACTCCGGCGACCGCGCGTATCGCGCGGACGGCGAAATCTACATTACCGGCCGCGTGAAGGACATCATCATTCATGCGGGGCACAATATTTATCCTCACGAGGTCGAGGACGCCGTGGCGCGCGTGCCGGGCGTGCGCAAAGGATGCGTGGTGGCGTTTGGCGCGGCCGATCCGGTTGCGGGAACCGAACGATTCGTGATCGTGGCCGAATCGCGCGAACGCAATCGCGAGGCGTGCGAGCGGCTCGCGCAGGCCATCACGGCGCGGGTCACCGAAACGCTGGGGCTGCCTCCGAATGTGGTGGAAGTCGTCCCGCCGCATGCGATTCCGAAAACGTCGAGCGGAAAGCTGCGGCGCGACGCCACAAAACAGCGGTTCCTTTCCGGCACGCTGCATTCCGATGCGCCGCCCGTTTGGCAGCAGCTCGCGCGCCTCGCGGCGGCTTCGAGCGCGGTGCGAATTCGCGCCGCGTTGCGCCGCACGGCGGAAACCGTCTACGGATGCTACGCCATCGCGATGTTTGTTCTCTTCGTGCTGCCCGCGTGGCTATTCGTGTTGATTTCTCCATGGCGAAAAATCTCGGCGCGCGTCACGACCGCGGCGCTGCGCGCCTATCTGCTGGCCGCCGGATGGCGCGTGCGCGTCGATGGACGCGAGCATTTGCGGGGAGACGCGGCGCGCATGCTGGTTGCAAATCACACGAGCTACGCGGATATTGTCGTGCTCATGGCCATGCTGGGCACCGACTACCATTTCGTCGCCAAAGCCGAAGTCATGGCCATGCCGTTTATTGGGACGTTCCTTCGCAAGCTCGGGCATTTTTCGTTTCGTCGCGAGGATGCGCACGCGCGGTTGCGCCAGGCGGAACAAATCGAAGACGCGCTGCGGCGTGGCGAATCCGTTTTCGTTTTTCCGGAAGGAACCTTCACGGCGCAAACCGGCGTGCGGCCTTTTCATCTTGGCGCGTTCAAATCGGCCATCGCGGCTCGGCGGGAGATCGTGCCCATCGCGCTCGATGGAACGCGGCGCGTGCTGCGGGACGGCGCGGTTCTGCCGCGCCCCGGACGCATCACGATCACGATCTGCCCGCCCATCGCTCCGTCTTCTTCCGCGGCGGACGACTGGAAAGAAATCGTTCGCGTGCGCGACGCGGCGCGGGAAACCATCGCGCGTTTCGCGCACGAACCTCTCCTGTAAATTCTTTCCTGGGCGGGCAACCGCTGCTCAAAAATAGTGCATCTCAGCATGATGTAAAGGTTCCAACGATGGCCTGTTTCGGACGGCGTGGGATCCCTAAGGGTGGGGCTCGCCATTTCGTTCACACGGATGCGCGGAAATTCATGGCATCCAAATTAATTCATAAAGGAGAACGAATATATGCGCAAAGCACTGTGTCTTTTAGGGCTGCTGTTTCTGGTCAGCGTTAGCGCGGCCGCGCAGGATAGCTCCAAAATCGATATGTTTGCCGGATATTCCTTCCTTCATACGGGCCCCGGCATCGCAACTTCCTCGTTCAACGCCAATGGAGGCGTAGGGTCCATCGCATTGAACGTCACCAGTTGGGCCAGCCTCGTCGCCGAAGTGGGAGGCATTCACGTCTCATCGATTAACGGCACGGACGTGGACGGGACCGCGATGACCTATATGCTTGGGCCTAAAATTTCACCCTTTCGCCTAGGGAAATTTTCTCCTTTCGTGCAGGTTCTTGCCGGAGTCACGCATACCACACCTGGCTTCAACCAAACCACATTTAACGCCTACACACTGGCCATTAGCCCCGGAGCCGGACTCGATTGGAACGCGACGCGCCACCTGGCAATTCGCCTCGGTCAGATCGATTACCTGCTGACGCGCATTCCGACCTCGACCAACCAGGTAACGTGGAACAATTTCCGCTATTCCACGGGTATCGTCCTGCGCTTCTGATTTCCGTTCGGGATTTTGCGTTCCGGCGCCGTTGCAGGAGGGATTTCCACGAGCAGGATAACCCTGTGGCGCTCGCTTTCAGGTGGGCATGTGCTTGCAGGCACCATGCCCGCCTAAAGGCGGGCGCAACGGAACCGGCTGAAACCAAGGTCACCGGTGTCGCAGCACTAAACTATAAGTCATTTATTATCAATGTATTAAAGAATATTCCTTTTCATGCACCAATTTCCTCTGTTCGTGCATCTCATAATCAGTTTCCATATTTTTGGGGGCTCGAAGGCGAGGTAGAAAAATTATGCGTTCTCCTTCAAAAGAGGCTGTTGGGGTTCGTTATACGGGCTGGGCCGCCATAGGCCGCGACCCGCAAGAAGACACACTGGAATATGCCTGTCCGTATTGCGGGGAGCGCGGCGAAAAGCAGGCGCGACGTGCGCCGGACCAGTACCATTTCACCGATGGTTTCCTGCAGGACTTGCAAGGGGAAATGGCGGCGTGCCGTTCGTGCCGTCATTCGCTGCGAATTGCTCCGGTGGTCTTGCTGCACGACCGGGACGAAAAGCGCCGGTTCCAAGGCGTTTTCTCGGACGAGCTGGTTGCGAGCAAAAATTAATTCCTGAATCATTCCTCAAAAATCAGAAACGGGCCGCCGCGATTTTATCGAGGCGGCCCGTTTGTATTTCTAATCGTTTCCAGTATTCGAGACGTATCGGCACAGCGCGAAATGTGCGGGCAGTCGTAGTCCCGTCAGGGACGAAATACTGTAGCCCACCGCTTCAGCGGTGGGAATGCGAAAATGCACAAACCAAAGCCCCGTAGGGGCGGCACACCGTGAATGGCGCCGTGTACCGCCCCTACGGGGCTTTGAATCATCACGCTGCGCGCACCCACCGCTGAAGCGGTGGGCTACGCTATGACGTCCCTACGGGACTTTGAGCATTGCAAAAACAGAGCATTGCAAAAACAAGACACCGCATATTTACAGTGTCCGAACTTTTCCGTGGGACAGATTCCTACACCAGCAGCTTATCCGGCTCGAGGTGATGTTTCTCTAGGCCGTCGCGCACGCGGTCGAACGCCTGGTCCACGGTGTCGGCAAACTCGAGCAGGCCGTATTCGTGCCGGTTGATGGTTCCGCAGCGCAGCATGTGTTTCCAGTCGAGCACGCGGTCCCAATACTTGCGCCCATAAATCAAAATCAGGTTCCGCCGCCCGAGTTTTCCCGTTTGCGACAGCGTGAGCATTTCCCAAAGTTCATCCATGGTGCCGAATCCGCCGGGAAACACGATCAGCGCCTTGGCTAGCTGCGCGAACCACAGCTTGCGCATGAAAAAATAATGAAACATGAAACTCAGCTCCGGGCTGATGTAATCGTTGGGCCGCTGCTCGTGCGGCAGTTCGATGCTCAGGCCGATGGATTTTCCTCCCGCCTCGGCCGCGCCGCGATTGGCCGCCTCCATGATTCCAGGGCCTCCGCCCGAGCAGATCACGAAGCGCCGCGGATGCTCGCCGAGCGACATGGACCACGACGTAATCTTCCGCGCCAGTTCGCGCGCCTCTTCGTAGTAGCGGGACATCTCGAGCGCCGCCTTCGCGTCGCGCAGAGAGACCCGGTATTCGAGCGTGGCGTGGCGCTGCTTTTCCTTCCGCAGCTTGTGCAAGTGCGCCTGGGCTTGTTCGCGCGACTTGATCCGCGCCGATCCGAACATGACGATCGTGTCGCCAATATTTTCCCGCCGAAGCCGCTCGAGCGGATCGATGTATTCGGTCGTCATGCGCACCGAGCGCGCCGGCTGGCTTTCCATGAAGATCGGATCGCGGTAGGGCGGCTCGATTTCTTTTTGACGATGCTTGCGGTTCATGAATCCTCCACTGCAATCCATTGCAAATTGCCATTCTATGCAACCGCCATGCGCGAGCGCCAGAGGCATGGACTGGGGGCGTACCGTCTATATACCGCCGTGTGCAGCCAGTAGCACAGGCTTCAGCCTGTGTTCTTTTGACTTTGGCTTGCCACAAATCAAAACCACACAGGCTGAAGCCTGTGCTACAAAAATATTCCTGAGAAATACAGGTTAGGCGCGCAGGGCTGCGCCAAGCTTTTGCTCGAGCGTGGCGAGGATTCGCATGGAAAAATCGGTCAGTTGCGCTTCCGTGAGCGTGGCCTGGCGGCTTTCGAACTTCACGCGAACGAGCATCGCGAATTTTCCTTCGGGCATATTCTTGCCGCGAAATAAATCGACGGCGTCGATCGCCGAAATTTCCGCGATGCCCAGGGCGCGAATCGCATGTTCGATGCCGGCAAACGGCGTTCCCTCGGCGAGAACCAATGAGAAGTCGCGCTCGACCGCCGGAAACCGCGAGAGCGGTTTATAGCGCAACGCCGCGCGCGCGGTTTTGTAGCCCGCGCACAGCGGTTCCAGTTCTAGTTCCGCGATATACGCATCCTGCCGCAGCTTGAATCGCTCGGAAACGCGCCGCGCAAGCTGGCCGGCGTGTCCGACCGGCCGCGCCGCCGCGCCGTCGCCGCGCAGCGAAATCGTTCCCGCGTGCGCGCCATGCAGCCATTCGGGGCCGCCGGCGGTCCACGCGAATCCGCCGGAGAGATGCCCGATCTGGTCGAGGTCGCCCTTCAGGTCAGCAAACGCGTAGGCGCGCTCGTTTTCCGAGACGCCTTTTTCCCGCGCCAGGCCCGTTGCGCCGAGCGTCACGATTCGCGTTTCGACCGGCTCGGCGCCATTCCAGCCATACGTTTTTCCAAATTCAAACAGGCGCACGTTGCGCTGCCCGTGATTCATATTCCATTCCAGCGTGCGCGCCATGCACACGGCTCCGGACGAGCGCATCACGCTGGCGTCCTCGGCCAGCGGATTCGCGATGCGCGCGGACGTCGTATGTGGCGCGCGGAACATCGCGTCGCTCGGTTCGTCCACGATGGGAATCGTGATGATTTCCTGGTAGCCGAGGCCGATCAGAATTTCGCGCAGGCGGTCGTCGGCTTCGGCGTATGCAAGGCGCGCGGCGGGCAGCTTTGCGGCGGGCAGACGCGCCGGAAATTTGTCCACGCCATAAATTCGCGCGACTTCCTCGATCAAGTCCACTTCGCGCGTCACGTCTCCGCGCCAGGACGGGCGCGTACACTTCCACGCGGCCGCTCCCGAACGCACTGGTGCGAATCCCAGCCCCGCGAGAATTGTTTCAATTTCCGCGCCGGGCACGTCCGCGCCCATCACGCGCAGAAATTCCTCGCGCGTCAGCGTGATCGCCGGTGCAGCGGCGCGTCCGGGATAGACGTCCACCACGCCCGCGAGGGCTTCGCCGCCGCCCAACTGGAGTATGAGTTCGGCGCAGCGGCGCGAAGCGGTCTCGGCCATTTCCAGGTCCGCGCCGCGCTCAAAACGCATCGAGGCTTCCGTGCGCAGGCCGAGCGTTTTCGATGTGCGACGAATGGAGATTGGATCGAACACCGCCGCTTCGATCAGAAGGTTGCGGCTTGCCGAGCGAATCTCGCTGTCGCCGCCGCCCATCACTCCGGCGATGGCCACGGCGCGCGCGCCGTCGGCGATCACGCACATTTCCGTGGTGAGCGTGCGCTCGATGCCGTCCAGCGTGCGCATTTTTTCTCCGGCGCGCGCGCGGCGCACCACGATGCGCTGCTCGGCCAGCAAATCCAGGTCAAACGCGTGCAGGGGATGGTCGAGTTCGAGCATGACGTAGTTGGTCGCGTCCACCACGTTGTTGATCGAGGCCTGGCCGAGCGCTTCGAGCCGCTGGCGCAGCCAGTCGGGCGACGGCCCCACTTTCACGCCGCGCACGACGCGCGCCGTGTAGCGGCCGCACAGTTCGGGGCAATCGATTTGCACGCGCGTCGCGCTGGAAACCTGTTCGGAAGATTCGCGCGGGCGCGGGTCGACGGGCTTGAGCGGAAGGCCATAGAGCGCCGCCGCTTCGCGCGCGATGCCGTAGTGGCCCAGGCAATCGGCGCGGTTCGAAGTCAACTCGGCGTCAAGCAGCGGGCCGGCCGCGGTCTGCTCCAGCGCCTCGATGGCCGTGCCGGAAAGCGAGAGCCGCGTGCGCAGTTCCTCGGGCGCCGCCGCGAGATCGACGAATTCCTTGAGCCAGTTGTAGAGAATTTTCATCGCTAGTCTTTTACCTGCCAGAGCCGGAACAACTCGCGCATATGCAAAACACGATGGCCACGCGTCACCGTATTGCTGTAGCCCGCCTCTTCAGAGACGGGGGTTTTCCGTCGCCCCCCGCACGCCTCAAATCTCGTATGTCCGGACCATCCCGCCGATGCCGACAAAAATCCCCGCCTCTGAAGAGGCGGGCTACAGCAACCGCCGCACGCCGCGCAATTTGTTTACGCGAACTGCCGCAAGAATCGTACGTCGTTCTGAAAATAAAGCTGCAAATCGTTGATGTTATATTTAAGCTGCGTCAGCCGCTCGACGCCCAGCCCGAAGGCAAAGCCCGAAAGTTTCTTCGCGTCGTAATTCACGAAGCCGTAGACGGCGGGATCGACCATGCCCGCGCCAAAGAGCTCGATCCATCCCGACTGCTTGCACACATTACAACCCTTGCCGGCGCAAAACACGCACGTTGCGTCCACTTCGACCGAAGGCTCGGTGAACGGGAAATAGCTGGGCCGCAGGCGCGTCTTCACCTTTGGTCCGAGAAACTCGCGCACGAAGTATTCGACCGTGCCCCGGAAATCGCAAAACGTGATGTCCGTATCGACCGCCAGGCCCTCAATCTGGTGGAACATGAAGCCGTGCGTCGCGTCCGGATTATCGCGGCGATAAACTTTTCCGGGGACGATGATGCGCACGGGCGGCTGCTGTTTTTCCATCGTGCGGATTTGCATGGGCGAAGTGTGCGTGCGCAGCAGGAGAGGCGCGGCACCGGAAGGCGCGGCCATATAAAACGTGTCCATGTTGTCGCGCGCGGGATGGTGCTCGGGAATATTGAGCGCTTCGAAATTGTAGTACGGGGTTTCCATCTCCGGCCCGGCCACCACCGAATAGCCGAGCGAAAGAAAAATCCGCTCGATTTCCTCAAACGTCTGCCGCAGCGGATGCCGCGAGCCGAGCGGCCGCGCGACGCCGGGAAGCGAGAGGTCTTCGCGCTCGCGCAGGCTGGCCGCGCTTTCCGCCGCCATTTCGGTGGCCGCGGTCTGTTCCAAGCGCACCGCTTCGATATGCGCTTTCAACGAATTGAGTTCTTGGCCAACGATACGCTTCAAATCGGGCGGAGAAGGCTTGAGCCAGTTTTCTGTAATTTTGGTCAAGACGCCGGATTTCCGGCCCAGCCAAGTCGTCCAGAAGACGAGCAAGTTGGTAGGGTTGTTTTCCTTGCGGCGAAGAGCTTCCTGGTCGTTGAATTTTTTGCGGACTTCCACGAACAAAGCGGACACTTGCTCGTTTGTTCCAGCCTCAAGCTGCTGGAGCGTCCGCTCAATTTTTTGAAGAGGTTCGGGCATTGTCGTCAAAAAATGCGTCACGATTTGAACGTGCACGGAACGCTGAATCGTGCATCCACAATCATGTAGGGGCACGGCATTGCCGTGCCCCCACATGCGCTAGATGGTACGGCTCGCTACGCCTTTGCTTTTGCGCCGAGCGAAGCCTTCGCTTGCTCGATCAGTTGCGTGAATCCGGCGGCATCCTTCACGGCGATGTCGGCCAGAATCTTGCGGTCGATCTCGACGCCCGCGGCCTTCAGCCCGTGCATGAACTGGCTGTAGGAAATTCCCGCGGTGCGGGTGGCTGCTCCGATACGCTGAATCCACAGCGTGCGGAACTGGCGCTTGCGGACGCGGCGATCGCGGTAGGAAAAACGCTCCGCGCGATTGACCGCTTCCTGAGCGGACTGGTAGAGCTTCGACTTTGTAAGAAAGAATCCCTTTGTCCGCTTTAAAAACTTTTTGCGGCGCGCGCGGCGTTTAGTTCCGCGTTTTACTCGAGCCATGGTGTTTTCTCCTGTGTGGAGGCGCGGCGAATTCCGAAGCATTGTGGCAGTCCCCGCGCAGGGGAACCGGCGCACAATCGGAAATCGAAAGCGTCTCCACGGCGTGTTTGGAAGCTCGGCGAAAGTTTCGCGTTTGCGAAAATTTCGCGAGCGATAGCCCAGTCCCATTTCTGATTTGGACCGGACCGCTGGCCGGCAGGCCCACCGTGGCGGGTTGCGCTCTGCCTGGCGCAGCAAAAAGAAAAACTGGATTACGTTTCTTGCAGCTTGCTTGCTTCTTCGATCTTAGCCGTACGGCAACATCTTGTGAACGTTGCCCGCGTCGGCCGGATGAACCTGTTTCATTTTCTTCAGGCGGCGCATCCGGTTGGCCTTTTTCGTTCCCAGCAGGTGCCGCTTGCCGGAATGCATGCGCATCACTTTTCCCGTCGACGTGATCTTAAACCGCTTGGCCGCCCCGCGATGTGTCTTAAGCTTGAGCTTCTTTACCTTTTTTTTTGCCACAAACATTTCCTCTCTGAATTTCTTTTCGGCGGTGCTTCAGGCCTGCCCGCCCGCGGCTGCGCCCGGCGCTTTCGCCGGCGTTCCACCGCGCTTGGGCGCCAGTAGCGCCATCAACACATTCGCTTCCATGCGCGGGCCGATTTCAACCAGCGCGTGATCGACGATTTCCAACAAGAGCCGGTTCATTTTTGCGCGGCCCACTTCCTGATGGGCCATTTCGCGTCCGCGATGAAAAATCATGGCCTTGACCTTGTGGCCTTCGCCGAGAAACCGGATGATCTGGTTCTTGCGAACCTGATAATCGTGTTCCGCGGTCGCGGGACGGAACTTCACTTCCTTGAGCACCGAGCCCTTCTGATGCTTGCGCTGCTCGTGCGCCTTCTTGTTGGTCTGGTAAAGATACTTACCGTAGTCGGTGATCTTGCAAACCGGCGGGTCGGCGGTCGGCGAAATTTCCACCAGATCCAGCCCCCGTTCCCGGGCAAGCTTGATCGCATCGAACGGCACCATGACACCCAGCTGGCCGCCATCTTCGTCCACAACGCGAATTTCACGCGCCCGTATCCGATCGTTGATCCGAATCCGGTCTGCCTGCCGAAAACTACGTTCCGCGATAAACCCACCTCCAAGAATCGCGCAAGCCAATCCTGAAATTCCTTGGCGTCGCGCAGGATTCTTTCGTCCAACCCTTCTCCCGTACGGTATTCTCCCCGGGATCGGACTGGGTCACAAAGTATAGCACGGCGGGAATGTACGGCAATACCATGAGTTGGTGACAAAGAGCCGAGTGCTTGCGGAGCGGCCGGGCATGATACAGTTGGCTGGATGCGGCCTGAAATCGAGCAAGCGGTGCAACTCATTCAGCGCAAGGATCCCAAATCGCTGGACGAGGCCCTGGAGTTGCTCCAAAACACTGTTTTTTCTTTCAGCATGAAGGTCTGCGGGCAGCGGCAGGACGCCGAAGACACCATGCAGGAAGTCCTCCTGAAATCGGTTCCCAGCCTTTCAAAATTTGACAACCCGCGCGCCCTGATGGTTTGGCTCTACAAAGTCGCCAAAACGCGCTGCCTGATGAGTCGGCGCAAAAGTAAATTCGCTCCCCGGGAAGCGTTGTCTCTCGATGAATTGATGCCGGACCGGCGCGAGCTGGAAAAATTGTCCGGCGGGACGGAGAGCACGCCGGAAACCGCGTTTGCGCGGCGAGAGGAGGCGAAGCGCCTGCGGGACGCGGTGCAAAAATTGCCGCCGGATTACCGGCTCATTCTGGTGCTGCACGATATGGAGGAGCTATCGGACGCGGACATCGCCGAAATCACGGGGCTGCGCGCGGGAACGATACGCGTCCGGTTGCATCGCGCGCGGCTCTTCGTTCGCAAGGAACTTGATCGACAAAATATTCCGGGCGTTCCCCGGCAGGCCGCGAAAAATGTTGCGTCCACTCAGGCGCAACCCCGTGACCGGCGCTGCAAGGAAATGTTCGCCGAACTCTCCAACTATCTCGACGACGCACTGGACGATTCCCTTTGCGACGAACTCGAAAAGCACATGAATGGCTGCGATCCATGCCAGGCGTTTATCGCCAGCCTGGAAAAGTCCATCGAGCAATGCCGCATCGCAACAAACGAAGCGCCGGACGCGCGCGTCGCCGCCAAGCTCAGGCGTGAACTGCTCGCCGAATACCAGGACGCGCTCGCCACCGTCATGAAACGCCGCGCGGTGTAAGTAGCACAGGCTTTTTATCCTGAGCACGGCGAAGGGCAGCCTGTGTTCTTTTGACTTTTAAGCTTGCCGCAAATCAAAACCACACAGGCGGAAATGGCTGTGCTCGCGATCATGGCTTGTGCGCTACGGACCCACCCTTCGCACAAAACGCGAAGGATGGGGCACCCAGAAAATCAAAACCCACACAGGCTGCCCTTCGCCGTGCTCAGGATAAAAAGCCTGTGCCACCTCGGCGCGGGTTGCTGCGCG
>PLUM01000083.1 GCA_003165465.1 Acidobacteriota bacterium | reverse complement strand
ATTAGTGAATTGCCACACAGGCTCTTCAGCCTGTGAGGTTTTGAGTTATGGCAACCTAAAGTCAAAAGAACACAGGCTGAAGCCTGTGCCACCAAGATTCACCAAGGTTGCTGCGCGTCAGTCCTTCGGGTTCGTCGCGAAAATGGAGACTTCGGGCGCGAAGCCGCGGTCGTCCATTTCCAGCATGGTTTTCACCACGTAGGCGAGGTCCGCGGCGCGGAGTTTCGTTTCGTTTTCTTTTTGCGGCAATCCGGCGGTGGGGTAGAAGTTGGTCAGCACTTCGCTCGGGTTGACGAGGAATACGCGCACGTTGTACCGCCGCAATTCCGCACGCCAGCACTCGGTCATGCCGCGCAGGGCGAACTTGCTGCCGTAGTATGCGGTGCCGTCCGGCGCGCCGCGCAGTGCCGCGGTCGATGCGATGTTCACGATGTTTCCGCGCTGACGCTTGATGAAATGCTTCGCGGCCTCGCGCGCCATGAGCATCGCCCCCGTAACATTCGTGGCAAACACTGCCTGGAAATCTTTCAACTCGAAATCGACGAGATTCTTGAAGACGCCGAAGCCGGCATTGTTCACAAGAATTTCCAGGTCGCCGAACTTTTCCATCACTTCGCGATACGTCCGCTCGACATCGGCCTCGACCGACACGTCGGCATGAATTGGATGCACGCCCAGTTCCCGCGCCGTGTTCGCCAGGCGGCGCTCGTCGCGCCCCGTGATGGCCACGCGCGCGCCGCTTGCGGCGAGCGATTGGGCAATGGCGCGGCCAATGCCGTTGCTGCCTCCGGTGATGAGTGCAACTGAATTTTTAAGGTTCATATTTTCCTCCGCTTTCAATAGCCCACGTGGTGCAGGAAGGCGACCGCTGCCGCGGCTGCCAGACAATAAATCCCGAACAAATACCAGCGGTCGCTCTCGATCCATTTGCTCAGCCATTTGAGCGCCAGAAGGCCGGCGGCAAACGCGCACACCATGCCGAGGAGGCTGGGCATCATGGCGGATGCCAAATTCAGTCCGGCGCCGATGTGGTTGGCCTTCATGAGGCGAAGAACTTCGCGTCCGTCGGCGGCGGGAGTGAGCGCCACGGCGAGCGCGAAGCTGAAGGCTTCGGCGCGCGATTTCTCAACGCCCGCTAAGAGTCCGGTGGAAATCGTTGCGCCGGAGCGCGAAAAGCCCCGAAACGGCAGGCACAAGCCCTGCACGATTCCAATCAGCGCGCCCTGCTTCATTCCCAGGCCACCGTTGCCGTTCGCTCCGGTAAAGGGATGGCGCTTCTCGTGGATGCCCGCGATCAAAATCAATATGCCGGCGGCGGCGAGCGCGGGCGCGATCAGGTCGAGCCGCCCGAAAAGCTGTTCCACCTCGGCGTTTTTCGCCCCATGAAAGGCAAATTTCTCGATGCCCTTGATCAAGCCCTCGCCGATTACGCCTGTCAACGCGGTGGCGACGAACAGCAGAATTACGATTCGTTTGAACGCCTCCGCGCTCTCAAAATAAGTTCTCATCCATTGCTTCCAGAAATAGACGATCACCGCGAACATCGTGCCGGTATGAAGCATCACGAGGAGCAGAGTCATTTCGGGCGCTGACGGGTCAAGCCCCATGAGCTTTTCGGACACCACCACGTGCGCCGAACTCGATACCGGCAGGAGTTCCGCCAGGCCTTGCACGATGCCGAGGATCACGACATGCAGAAGATTCATGGTTGGACCTTCACTAGGGATTTTTGTCCGAAGAACTTTACCATTTCAAAAGCGTTCAGGCCGCGGCCATAATAATTTTCGATTGTACCCGTTTCACGATAGCCATGCTTTTTCCACAAAGCAATCGCGGGTTGATTGGTTGTTGCGGTTTCCAAAACCATGAGAGCGGCGCCTGTCGAAGCTGCTTCGTGCTCGGCGGCCTGCAGGAGCAGGGAACCGACGGATTGGCGGCGGTACGGCTCAAGAACGTCGAGCGTGACGATATGCGCGATTTCCTCGTCGCGATTCGTAAGAATGAATCCGGCAACCGCGCCGGAAACTTCCGCGACCATGCAGCGCGAGCCTTCCGATTGCAGGTAGCTGCGCATCTCGCGCCGTCCATAGGCAATGTCTTTAGGAAAGCAAAGTTGATCCATCGCCAGCAGCGTATCGAAATCGGATGGCTGGTATGGGCGAAGAATCGGTCCGGAAACGTCCAAGGCGCCGGCTCACAATTCGAGAATCACGGGAAGAATCAGCGGGCGCTTGGAAGTCTGCTTCTTCAGATAGCGCCTCAGGTCCACGCGGATTTTTTCCTTAATGACGCTCCAGTCGGTTTTCTCCTCGTCGTTCGATTGCTCGACGGTGCGGAGAACTACTTCGCGCGCGCCGTTAATTAGCTCGGGCACGTTATCGGAGGGCATGAAGCCGCGCGTGACGATTTCCGGCTGCGATTCGATCTGCCCGGTGTGCTTGTTGATGGCGATGATCGGCACGACGACGCCGTCCTCGGACAAGTGTTTCCGGTCGCGAATCACGACCTCCTCGATTTCCTCGAGCGATCCGGAATCGACGCACACGCGTCCGGCGGTCACCGGCTCGCGGCGATAGGCGCGGTCCTCGGTGAATTCAATCGGCTGGCCGTCCTCGATCAGCAGGATTTCCCCGGACACCGAGCCCACCGAGTGCGCGAGCGCGGAATGGCGGAAGAGCTGCCTGAATTCGCCGTGCACGGGAATAAAGTAGCGCGGGCGCACCAGATTCAGGAGCATCTTCTGCTCTTCCTGGCTGGCGTGGCCGGAAACGTGGATCGTGCCGCCGTCGTTGTCGTAATAGACGAGCGCGCGCTTGCGGAACATGTGATCCAACATGCGGAAAATGGCTTTTTCGTTTCCGGGAATAATGCGCGCGGAAAGGATTACGGTGTCGCGTTCGTCGAGCGTGAGCAGGCGATGATTGTCGACGGCGAGGCGCGAGAGCGAAGACATGGGCTCGGCCTGGCTGCCAGCGACGAGGACAATGAGTTTCTCGGACGGGAAGGAGCTGATGTCCTGCGAACGCACCACCAGCCCGTCGGGGATTCTCAGGCGGTTCATGCCGTGCGCGATTTCGACGTTATCGACCATGCTGCGGCCGATAAACGATATTTTGCGGTTCGCGGCGGCAGCAATGTCAATAATCTGCTGAATGCGCGGGATGGATGACGCGAAACAGGAAACGATTACTTTGCGAGTGGCCGCGCGAGTGAGTTCCTCGATGCGCGGGCGAACTGTTCGCTCCGAAGGCGTGTAGCCGGGGCGCTCGACGTTGGTGCTGTCGCTGAACAGCGCCAGCACGCCCTCCGCTCCATAGCGGGCGAACGCGTGTAGATCGAACGGATGGCCGTCCGTGGGAGTCTGGTCAATCTTGAAATCGCCGGTGTGAATCACGATGCCGACCGGAGTACGGATGGCGAGCGCGACGCAATCGATGGTGCTGTGCGTGACGCTGATGAACTCGATCTCGAACGGGCCGACTTCCAGCTTGCGTCCGGGAATCACCTCGCGCAAGTCGGTCTTGGCGAGCAGGCCGTGTTCTTCCAGGCGCTTGTGCACTAGCGCGAGCGTGAAGCGCGTGCCGTAGATGGGCGCTTGCAGGTCGCGCAGGATGTAGGGCAGCGCGCCGATGTGGTCCTCATGGCCGTGCGTCAGCAGGATGGCGCGCAGGTATTGCTTATTCTGCTTGAGGTAGGTGATGTCGGGAATCACGATGTCCACGCCGAGAAGTTCGGCTTCGGGGAACATCATGCCCGCATCGATCAATATCATGTCGTCGCCCGAACGGAGAACGAGCATGTTCATGCCAAATTCGCCCAGTCCGCCAAGGGGGATTGCCAGAAGTGAAGGTTTATCCAATGTAGCTCACGTCCTTACGCGAGGACCATCATCGTATCACATGCGGTGTTGACGTGGGCTTTACGGGCTGCGGAAAAAGCGTCCCTACGTTTTTGTCATTCCGAGCGAAGCGAGGAATCTCTCTTTACTTTCCTGGGCTTGGATCGAAGAGAGATTCCTCGCTTCGCTCGGAATGACAAAAATAGTTTTTTCCGTGGTTGCCCCATCCTTCGCGCCTTTTGCGAATGATGGGGTCTTGCGCCCGACTTCCCATTTTCTGCGTTGATCCTACGGCACGGACCCACCCTTCGAAAAAGACGAGAAGGATGGGGCACCCAGTTCTTCCGGAGTTGTGTTGCCACACAGGCCATTTACAGGTTACAGAAAAAGCCCCCACACTGACATTTTGGGCCCTCAGGGGTTATAAAAACGGACGCCTCGAAATGTCACTGTGGAACTGTTGCGATTGTAGGGGCACGGCAATGCCGTGCCCCTACCGCCGACCCGCGTGTCCTTGGAGTGGAAAGTTTTCCCGCAACCTGTTTTTAGCCTATGGAGTAAAGCAGCGCGAAGCCCGCGCACGTTCCGGTTACTCTTTGCCGCCGGCAAACAGGCGCGCGATGACCACGAGGACGACGGCGCCCAAAGTTGCCGCCGCAAGACTGTAAAATATTCCGCCGCCGAAAAAGCCGAGCTTGACAAAAATCCAGCCGCCCAGGACCGCGCCCACCAGGCCCAGAAAAATATTAGCGATGCAGCCGAAGCCGCGTCCGCGGGAGATGGTTCCCGCCAGCCAGCCCGCGATGAGGCCGACAATCAGCCAGCCGATCACGGTGCGGGGAACGGTGAAATTGGCGAAGTGCATGAGAGGCTCTCCTTGAACGTGGACCGCGCGTTTCAGTCGCACAGGCTTCAGCCTGTGTGGTTTTGATTCGTGGCCGGCGAACGTCAAAAGAAAACAGGCTGAAGCCTGTGCGACTCGAAGCAATGCAGGCTAGGGCGCGGGTTCCTGCTGCGTCATGCAATGCAGCGTGCCCAGGCCGAGAACGAGATCGAGGCAGGCGATGCCCACGATTTTGCGTCCGGGAAACAGCGCGGCAAGTTTCGTGAGCGCGGACGCGTCCTGCGGATCGTTGAATGTCGGCACGAGGACCAGTTGGTTCGCGATATAGAAATTGGCGTAGCTGGCAGGGAGGCGCTGCCCGTCGAAATAGACAGGATCGGGCATCGGCAGGGTTTCAATGCGGAGCGGGCGGCCGTTCTGATCCTTCATCTCGCGGAGCAGCGCCAGATTCTCCTGCAAGGGTTCGTGGTTCGCGTCGGACGGATCGTTTTCCACGACCGTCACGACGGTCGTGGGATTCACGAATCGCGCGAGATCGTCCACGTGGCCGTGCGTATCGTCGCCCGTGATGCCGTTCTTCAGCCAAAGAACATTCGTCACGCCCAGGTAGTCGCGGAAGATGGCCGCCAGTTCCTTGCGCGTTACGCCGGGATTGCGCGCCTGGATGGGGCTGAGCAGGCATTCTTCCGTCGTGAGCATCGTGCCAAGGCCGTTGACGTCGATGCTGCCGCCCTCGAGAACCACGCGCTTGCCGCGCCAGGCGGGCGACCACATGTTCCATTTGAGTTTGCGCGCCAGCTTTCCATTCGCGGCGTCGTCTTTTGTCCAGTCGTCGTATTTCGCCCACGCGTTGAAGTGCCAGTCGGTGGCCGCGGTTTCGCCTTTGCCATTGGTCACGAAAATCGGACCGAAATCGCGAATCCATCCGCGGTTGGTGGGCACGTGGAAAAAATCCACGGCGGAGAGATAAGCACCCGCGGATTTCAGCGCGCGTAGGGCGGCGCGTTCCATCGTGGCGTCTTTCACGAGGATGCGCACGCGCTCGGCTTGCGAGAGGTGGCGCACGATGTCCGCATAAACCCAGGGGATTGGCGCGAATTTTCCAGGCCAGTCGGTTTTTTCGTGCGGCCACGCGAGCCAGGTGGCCGCGTGCGAATCCCACTCCGCGGGCATCCAGTAGCCGAGTTCAAACGGCGTGGACGATGATGTGGACGATGGTATGGACGATCGTTTGGACGAGGGCTTGGAGGATGGTGGGGCTGCGCGCTTCATTCGTGCCATCGCTTCAGGATCGGGGAGTAGGCGTCAATGCGGCGGTCGCGCAGGAACGGCCAATTGCGGCGCGTCTCCTCGACGCGCGCGGGATCGCATTCGACAATCACAATTTCTTCCTTGTCGGCGGAGCCTTCGGCGAGCACGCGGCCAAAGGGATCGGAGACAAACGAATGCCCCCAGAATTCGAGAGCGCTTTCGCGCGAACCCTCGAAGCCGACGCGATTCACGGCCGCGACGAACACTCCGTTGGCGATGGCGTGGGAGCACTGAATCGTGCGCCAGGCGTCGAGCTGCGCCGCGCCGAATTCCTGTTTCTCGGAGGGATGCCAGCCGATCGCCGTGGGATAAAAAATAATATTAGCGCCGCCGAGGCTTGCCAGGCGCGCCGCTTCCGGATACCACTGGTCCCAGCACACGAGCACGCCAATGCGCCCGAATCGCGTGTCAAAATTCAGGAAGCCGAGGTCGCCTGGAGTAAAATAAAATTTTTCGTAGTAGAGCGGATCGTCCGGAATGTGCATCTTGCGATATTTCCCGAGGAACGATCCGTCCGCATCCAGAATTACGGCCGTATTGTGGTAGATGCCGGCGGCGCGGCGCTCGAAGAGCGAGCCGACAATGGCAATTTTCAGTTCGCGCGCGAGTTTCGCAAGCGCTTCAGTCGACGGTCCCGGAATCGGCTCGGCCAGTTCAAACAGGTCGGCATTTTCCTCGCGGCAAAAATATTGCGAGCGAAACAGCTCCTGCAGGCATACGATTTGCGCGCCGCGCGCCGCCGCTTCGCGAATGCGAGCTTCCGCCTTGACAAAGTTTTCCCTCGGATCGAGCGAGCAACTCATCTGAATTAATCCAACAGTGAATTTTTCCGCCATGGCCCGATCATAACATTTTCATTGGTTTTGCAAGAACGGATTTGACGAACGAAATTTCCGTGGGGGCAAGAAAACGTCAAACAGACGCTTTTCAGTAGCACAGGCTTCAGCCTGTGTGGTTTTTATTTGCGGCAAGCCAAAGTCAAAAGAACACAGGCTGAAGCCTGTGCTACTGAAAACCTTCAGGAATAAACGCATCAAGACTTTTTTACGATTTTTGATCAATGCGGGCTAGTCGTCTTCGCCGATCATGATGGCGGCGGCGAGGACGGTGGTCCACAGGCCGCGCTTGTCGCCGACAGCGGACTGCGTGATGTTCATGGTGCGGACGATTTTGTTGGAGATGCGGTAGACTTCTTTTTTTTCATCCCAGGACAAATCGGGGTCGAACTCGACGTTGAGGGTGGTGGCGAGCATTTCGGCGGCCAGCTCTTCGGTGTATTCGCCGGCCACTTCCTCGGTTTCGCCGAACGAGTGGTGCTCGGAGAGGTAGCCGTACATCGATTTGTCGGCGGGAAGCGCGAGGCCGATGCCCGCGGCGATCAAGCGGTGCGCCTCGCGCGTGGAATTTTCGCTGATGACGGTGAAGGCGACCTGCCCGTTCTTGATGTGCTTCAAGCCCTCGGCGCGCGAGATGAGCTTGCAGCTGGGAGGGAAGATGGAGGAGACGCGCACGATGTTGCACGCGGCAATGCCCGCGCTGCGCAATGCCAGCTCGAAACTAGAGAGCCTCTCGCGATGCTTTCCCACGCCTTTGGTTAGAAATATTTTTTTCGCGACGAATGCCATGAGGTGTGCCGGACTGCGGTGCCTCCTGCCGAATCATTGCCTAGCCTAAAATTAGGACGAACTTTTAAGGCGTGCGGAAAAGTAACAAGAACGCAACGCACTGTCAATTACTTTTCGGGGTAAAATGCGAAATTGTAATCGACTTGTGCCTGCTGGAGGGTGCGAAAGGGTTGTTTTGGGAAAAATTGCACCTTACTCGGGAGGGAAGAGCTTCAGAAATCGGAGGATCGTGGGCGAAAGCGACACAAGGGTCAGCAAATCTCTTGGCGAGAAATCGGCGCCCGCCTTTGAGAGAGACCGCCCTTTCCTGGAAATTTGCACGATGCCTAAAGCGGTCGTTTCTTCCAGGACCGGCGCACTCATGATTTTTTGGATCACATCGCCCGGATCGCGCCCAAGGGGAACGGCTTCAAAGACGTTTGAGTGCCGCGACGTGGTGAAATTGTTGATCAGTTCCGGCCTGCGTTCGCGAGCGGTTCGCGCGGCAAGCGCCGTGGTGCTGGACAGCGGAATCGATCCAACCATGGAGAGTTTTTCCGGAAGCACGAACTTCAGGCTCTTGTGCCTGGCAACGACTTGGAGGATGGCCACTTCATCCATATTTACATCGAACATTTTCGAGATGGCTCTCGCGAAATTTTCCAGATCGGCGGACTGGGGCGCGCCCCCTTTGCTTTCGAGTATGGCGACAAGCGATTCCAAGCTGGGGGTTTCCTGATCCGACATGAACGATAGGCTCCAAGTATTTCTTGCAAATATCATTATAGCCGAAGGCGCGGGGAATATTTTTAGAATTCTCGCCCACGATGCCCATTGAAAAAACACCGGGAATTCTCTATACTTAATCTTCTGTTTCATCGGAGCCGGGATGCTTGCGACAGGCGAGGATGTTCGAAGGTCGGGCCGGTTTTCCTCGATAGCGGATGTATTTCAAGTTTCATTTCACAAGAAGAAGCGGTTGCCATAGCATGTTTGCGTTCCATGCGGAATGGAACGGGGTGTGCCGGTACGCGCAAGGCGCGCCAGAAGGGTTTCGGCTGGATGACATGGAAATGAACTCAGGGGTATCGCAATGACGGAAACTACGGCGGGAACGAAAATCGCGCCGAATCGCCTGCTGGCTCTTTGGAGCAGCGTAATCGGCAAAAAAGTGGTCATGGCCGCGACCGGCGCCGTGCTCATCCTCTATGTGCTCTTGCACATGGTCGGCAATTTGAAGATCTTTTCCGGCCCGGTCGAGATTAACGCCTATTCGCATTTTCTCCGCGAAGTGGGATGGCCCGAGCTTGGCTACGGCCAGCTTCTGTGGATCGTGCGGAGCGTGCTTTTTCTCTGCGTGATTCTGCATATCACCGCGGCCCTGCAGCTCACGAGCATAAATCGGCAGGCCCGCCCGGTCGGATACGGCGTGAAGAAAAACGTGGAAACGACCTGGGGCGCGCTGACCATGCGCTGGGGCGGCGTGCTGCTGGCCATCTTCATCGTGTTTCATTTGTTTCACCTGACGGCCGGCATGGTCGGATTTCAGCCCGGCCAGTTTGAACATTTGATGGTGTACCAAAACGTGGTGGCCGCTTTTTCGCTCTGGCCGGTTGCGGTGTTCTACCTGATCGCCATGTGCGCCCTGTGCCTGCATCTCGACCACGGGATTTGGAGCGGATTGCAGACGTTGGGTTGCGTGAACATCGACAATACAAAGAGTCTGAGGACTGTTTCCAGGATCATCGCTCTGATTATTTTCGCTGGTTTTATCTCGGTGCCGATTTCGGTGCTTGCGGGCTGGGTGCGCTGAGAGTAGGGCACGGCATGTCGCGCCCCTACAATTACGACACCGCCACACTGGAGAGAAATGCTCGAATCGAAAGTTCCGTCCGGTCCAATTGAACAGAAGTGGGAAAAATCCCGCTTTGAAATGAAGCTCGTCAATCCCGCCAATCGCCGCAAACACACGGTGATCATTGTCGGCTCGGGACTGGCGGGAGCGGCGGCGGCCGCATCGCTCGGACAGCAGGGCTACAACGTCCATTGCTTCTGCTTTCAGGACAGCCCGCGCCGCGCTCACTCGATCGCCGCGCAGGGCGGCATCAACGCCGCGAAAAATTACAGGAATGACGGCGACAGCGTTCACCGCCTGTTTTACGACACGGTGAAGGGCGGAGACTTCCGCGCGCGCGAGGCGAACGTTTATCGCCTGGCGCAAATCAGCGTGAACATCATCGATCAGTGCGTGGCGCAGGGCGTGCCGTTCGCGCGCGAATACGGCGGGTTGCTCGATACGCGCTCGTTCGGCGGCGTGCAGGTTTCGCGCACGTTTTACGCGCGCGGGCAGACGGGGCAGCAGCTGCTTCTGGGCGCGTACCAGGCGCTCGAAGAGCAGGAGGCCGCAGGCGGCGTCAAGATGCACACGCGCACCGAGATGCTGGACCTTGTGGTGATCGACGGCAAGGCTCGCGGCATCGTGACGCGCAACCTCGTGACCGGCGAAATCGAATGCTTCGCGGCCGACGTCGTGGTGCTGGGAACGGGTGGTTACGGAAACGTTTTCTATCTCTCGACCAACGCCAAGGGATCCAATACATCGGCCATCTGGCGCGCGCATCGGCGCGGCGCTTATTTCGGCAATCCCTGTTTCACGCAAATTCATCCCACGTGCATTCCCGTGAGCAACGAAAATCAATCCAAGCTCACGCTTATGTCCGAATCGCTGCGGAACGACGGGCGCGTCTGGGTCCCGAAGAAAAAGGGCGACACGCGGCCCGCGGCGCAAATTCCCGAGGACGAGCGCGATTATTATCTCGAGCGGCGTTATCCGAGTTTCGGAAATCTGGTTCCGCGCGACGTGGCTTCGCGCAACGCCAAGGAAGTGTGCGATGAACGGCGCGGCGTTGGGCCGGGCGGCATGGGTGTTTACCTCGACTTCGCGGATGCGATTACCCGCATGGGCGAATCGGTCGTCCGCGAAAAGTACGGAAACCTCTTCGACATGTACGAGGAGATCACGGGAGAAAACGCGTACAAGGTTCCAATGCGGATTTATCCCGCGGTCCATTACACGATGGGCGGCTTGTGGGTGGATTACCAACTGATGTCCACGATCCCCGGACTGTTTGTCGCCGGGGAAGCGAATTTCTCCGATCACGGCGCCAACCGCCTGGGCGCGAGCGCCCTGATGCAGGGCCTCGCGGACGGATACTTCATTCTGCCGTACACGCTGCCGAACTACATCGCGTCCACTAAGCTCGAAAAGGTCGATACGTCGCATCCCGCGTTCGCGGCGGCAAAAGAAGATGTGAATAAGCGCATCTCAAAGCTCATCGGCATTCAGGGCAAGAGAACGGTGGATTCGTTCCACAAGGAACTCGGCAAGCTGCTGTGGGAAAACTGCGGGATGGCCCGATCCGCGGACGGCTTGAGGAGCAACCTCGCGAAGATTCCCGCGTTGCGCCAGGAATTCTGGAACAACCTGAAGATCATTGGGACGGGAGCGGAACTCAACCAGTCGCTCGAAAAGGCCGGGCGCGTTGCGGACTTCCTGGAACTTGGCGAGTTGCTGTGCCTAGACGCTCTGGAGCGGGAAGAGTCCTGCGGCGGCCATTTCCGGGTCGAGAGCCAGACGCCGGACGGCGAAGCGTTGCGCAATGACGAGAAGTTTTCGTTTGTGTCGGCATGGGAATGGAAGGGCGAAGGCGACCAGTGGCAACTGCATAAAGAGCCCCTCACCTTCGAGCACGTTCACCTTGCCCAGAGGAGTTACAAGTAGCCCATGAACCTCACACTGAATGTTTGGCGCCAGCAGGACACAAAATCGGCCGGAAAATTCGTCACCTATCAAGTGCAGGGCGTGACGCCGGACATGTCGTTTCTCGAAATGCTGGACCTGCTCAACGAGAATCTCCAGACGCAGGGCGAAGCTCCCGTCGCGTTCGAGCACGATTGCCGCGAAGGAATTTGCGGGATGTGCGGCTTCCTGATCAACGGAGTGGCGCATGGCGGGCATCGCGGCACGACCGTTTGCCAGCTTTCGATGCGCTTCTTCAAGGACGGCGATTCGCTGACGCTGGAGCCGTGGCGGGCGAAAGCCTTTCCAGTGTTGCGCGATCTGGCCGTGGACCGTTCCGCGTTTGACCGGATCATCCAGGCCGGAGGCTTTATCAGCGCGCCCACGGGCGTTGCGCCGGACGCAGGAGCGATACTCGTTCCCAAGGAAGCCGCCGACCGCGCGATGGACGCGGCCGCCTGCATCGGATGCGGCGCATGTGTTGCAGCCTGCCCGAACGCGGCGGCCATGCTGTTTACATCGGCGAAGATCGTGCACCTCAATTCGCTGCCGCAAGGCCAGCCGCAGCGCGACCAGCGCGCGGCGGACATGGTCGCGGTGATGTCCGGGGAAGCTTTCGGAAGCTGCACGAATCACGGCGAGTGCGAAGCCGTATGTCCCAAGAACATTCCGCTTGAATTCATCGGCCGCATGAACCGCGACCTGATTCACGCCACGCTACATCGCCGCGGCGACTAACGGCCACTTGTGGCGCGGGCTTTCCGGGCCGCGAAAAGAGTGTTTCATTTTATCGTTCTTCGCTCCGCGCGGAATGACAAAAACGATGGAGCGCTCCTTCCTCGGCCTGTCAACTATGGCGTCTAACTTCCATGCGCGCTGACGAAATTTCCGAACGGGCCCGCGCTATTCATTTTTCCAGCCTCGTATTTGACACGCATGCGGATACTCCCCAGCGGCTGCTCTTCGATCAATTTGATTTAGCGAATCGCGACGCGGAAGGCTGCGTCGATATCCCCAGGCTGCGCGAAGGCGGCGTTGGCGCCATCTTTTTTGCGCTGTGGGTGCCGGTGGAAATTACGGGCGTGGCGGCCACGCGGCGCGCGCGGGACTTGCTCGATGCCACGCGGAAACAAATCGAAATTCATCGCGGCGATTTGGCGCTGGCGACCTCCGCTAAAGAAATCCGTATGGCGCGGGCGGAGAACAAGATCGCCGTGCTCCTGGGAATCGAGGGCGGCCATGCCATCGATAGCGACCTCGCGGTCTTGTGTGAATTTCACGCTCTCGGCGTGCGGTACATGACTCTGACGCACAACGCGGCCACCGAGTGGGCGGACTCCTCGAACGCCGCGCCGCGCCACAACGGACTGGCGGATTTCGGCAAAAAAGTAATTTTGGAAATGAACCGCCTCGGAATGCTTGTCGATGTTTCCCACGTTTCCGATCTCGCCTTTCACGACGTTTTGGAGACTTCACGCGCGCCGGTCGTTGCGTCGCATTCTTGCTGCCGCGCGCTGTGCGACGCTCCGCGAAATCTCGATGATTCGCAGATCGTGGCGCTCGCTGCCAAAGGCGGCGTGATTCACATTACGTTTCATGACGGTTTTCTGAGCCAGGAATATGCGAATGCATACCGTGCGCTCGCGACCGAAGACGCCTTCGACGAGCAAGCGGCCAGAAAAATATACGGTGGAAACGAGGCGCGCATGTTGATCGAAGAGCAGCGGTGGAGCGACGAATCCATTCGCGCCGGGAAACTGCCGCAGGTGAGCTGGGAAAAAATCGTCGAGCATATCGATCACGCGGTTGGCGTCGCCGGCGCGGACCATGTCGGCGTGGGGTCCGATTTCGACGGCGCGTTCATGCCCGCCGGGATGGAGGACGCGGCGAAGTTTCCGCTCATCACCGAAGGGTTGCTCAGACGCGGGTATCGGGAAGCGGACATCAGAAAAATTCTAGGAGCGAATACGCTGCGAGTGATGGACGATGCCGATCGAGCGGGCCGGATGTTGCGGTCGGAGAAGCCCTAGTCAGAGACGGGGAATCGCGGCATAATGTGCACCGATCCTCTCTACTGGAGTCCAATGGAGAATATGAAGATGCGAACCTGCTCGAAAATTATTGTTTTGGCTTGCTGCTCGATCATCGCTTCCATGGGCGCGTCGGCCCAGACGCCAAGCCCGGCCCCGGCAAAGAAACCTGCCGCGGCTGGCGCGGCGGCAGCGGCAAAAGCTCCGGCTGCAAAGCCGGCTTCCTATGATCGCGCTCTCTTGCAGCCCGCGACCTTGCGCGCGAAGGCTCCGGCGGAATACGAAGTGAAATTTGTGACCACGGCGGGCGAATTCACGGTGAAGGTGACGCGCGCATGGGCGCCGAACGGCGCAGACCGTTTTTACAATCTTGTCCGCCACCATTTTTACGATGGCGCGAGTTTCTTCCGCGTTCTGCCCGGATTCATGGCGCAATTTGGACTGAGCGCGTATCCCGAGGTCTCCAAGGTTTGGGAGCCCGCCAATATCAAGGATGATCCCATCGTGCAGAGCAACCATCGCGGGTACGTATCGTTCGCGACGGCGGGGCCGAACACGCGCACGACGCAGGTCTTCATTAATTACGGCAACAACGAGGCCCTGGATAAAAACGGATTCACGGCGTTTGCCGAGGTAAGCGACGGCATGGAAGTAGTCGACAAGTTGTACAGCGGCTACGGCGAGGGCGCTCCGGACGGTCACGGTCCAAGTCAGGAACTGATCGGCACGCGCGGGCGCGCGTATCTGGAAAAGAATTTCCCGAAGCTGGACAGCATTCAGTCTGCGACGCTTGTGCCCGCCGCTGTGCCTGCTGCTGCTCCTGCAGCGACGCCTGCTCCGGCCAGCAAGACCAACCCGTAGCGCTTGGTTTTGAGTAGCGCGGGCTTCAGCCTGCGGGGTTTAATGCTTGCAAGGACGAAACCCCGCAGGCGGAAGCCCGCGCTACCACTGCTACTTCTGTTTCCCCAGGGCGAAAGCCTCATGCAGCGCCTTCACGGCTTTTTCCATTCCGCTCGATTCCACCAGAAACGAAATGTTGTATTCGGACGATCCCTGCGCGATGGCGATGATGTTAATCCCCGCGTTGCCCATGGTGCTGAAGACGCGCCCGGCGATTCCCGGAGTGCCGCACATATTTTCGCCGACGGCCGCGACGATGGCCACGTTGCGGTTCACTTTGACGTGTTCGATGTCGTGGTGGTGTACGTCCTCATACAGGGCGTCGCGCAACGCTTTTTCCGTGCGCGCGGCATCCGCCGCCTGCACGACGAAGCAGATGCTGTCCTGCGAGGACGACTGCGAAATCATGACGATGTTCGCGTGAGCCGATGCGCTGGCCGTGAAAATGCGCGCGGCAATGTCCGGCACGCCAATGATGCCGGGGCCGGCGATGGCGATCATCGCAACGTCGCGCGTCGCGGTGACGGCCTTCACGCCCTGTGGCGCGGGCCGCACGGTGTGCGTGATTTTCGTTCCGGCGATGTCGGGATGAAAGCTGTCGCGAATCCACACGGGAATGGCTCTTTCGATCACCGGGCGCAGCGTCATCGGGTGAAGCACCTTCGCGCCGAAAAACGCGAGTTCGCCCGCCTCGATGTAGGACACTTCGTCGAGTGTGGCCGCGTCCGGGACCATGCGCGGGTCCGCCGTCAGCACGCCGTTCACATCGGTCCAGATGATGACTTCGCGCGCGTCGAGAGCCGCGCCCAAAATCGTCGCGGAATAATCCGACCCGCCGCGGCCGAGCGTCGTGGGAATGCCTTTCGCGGTGGCCGCAACGTAGCCGGTGACGACTGGAATCGCCCCCGCCTCGAGCACGGGGAAGAGCGCGGCCTGCGTTTTCGTCCGCGTCAGATCGGCAAGAGGCCGCGCGCCACCGTGGACATCGTCGGTCACAATCAGATCGGAGGCGTCAAATGCCACGCTGCGATGGCCCATTTCGCGAAGCGTGGCGGCGGCCATTCGTGCGCTGAGCCGCTCTCCCGTGCCCGCAATCACGTCGAGCGCGCGCGGCGAGAGTTCGCCGAGAAGCGCGCAGCCATGGCAATAATTCGCCGCGCGTTCGATCAATGCGTCGATTTCGGCGAGCAGTTCGCGCCGCTCGTCCATTCCGGAAATCAGTTTGCCAATGGCTTCGTGATGTTTTTCCCGCAGCGCTTTGCCCAGGGCTTCTGCCACGGCTTCGTCGCCGGCCGCCGCTTTTACGGCCGCCGCAATCAGCAGGTTCGTCACGCCGGACATCGCCGAAACCACCACGACGACGGCGCGATCCTTCGACGCTTCCGCCGCGATCGTTGCAGCGCTGCGCATTCGGTCGGCGCTGCCAACCGACGTGCCGCCGAATTTCATCACCTGAATCGGACGGCTCATCGCACCCTCGCCTGAGCCGGAGCCGGAGCCTGAGCCGGAGCCTGAGCCGGAGACTGAGCCGGAGCCCCGGATTTTCCCAGGAGCAGGCCACGCGCGCGCAGCAGTTCCGCATTCAAAATCGTCGCGCCCGCCGCACCGCGAATCGTGTTGTGCCCAAGGACGACGAAGCGGTAATCGAATACGTTGTCCGGGAAGAGACGCCCGACGGTGACGCTCATGCCGCCGCCCGCGTCGCGATCCATGCGCGGCTGTGGCCGGTCTTTTTCATTGCGCACGATGATGGGATGCTCGGGCGCGGTGTGCAATTTCAGTTCCTGCGGGACCGAACGGTACGATGCGAGCGCGTCGCGAACTTCCTCGATCGAGACGCGTTTCGCAAGTTTTATGCGCACGGCCACCATGTGTCCATCCGCCACATTCACGCGATGGCACTGCGCGCTTACCGGAAACGGCGCATTCTCGAACGCGCTGTTTTCCAAGCGTCCGAGAATTTTGCGCGTCTCGCTCTCCATCTTCGGCTCTTCGCCGTCGATGAACGGGAGCACGTTGTCCACCACGTCCAAGGACGGCACGCCGGGATAGCCCGCGCCGGAAACCGCTTGCATCGTGGTGGCGATCACGGCTTCGATGCCAAATTTCGCGTGCAGCGGCGCGAGCGCCAGCGCCATGATGATCGTCGAGCAGTTCGGATTCGTGACGATGTAACCGGTGGTGAAGCCGCGCTTGCTCTTCTGGCGGTCCAGCACGTTGAGATGGTCCGCATTGATTTCGGGGATCAGGAGGGGAACGTCCTCGTCCATGCGGAACGACGACGCGTTGCTGATGACCGGATAACCGGCGCGCGCGAACGCTTCTTCCGAGGCGCGCGCGACATCCGAGGGCAGGCTCGATACCACGATGTCGCAATCGAGCGGCGGCTGCGGAGGCTGCACGACCATCGCCTTGGCGAAGGCCGGCATGTCGCCCACCAGCCGCCAGGTACACGCCTCGCTATATGTTTTCCCCTGCGAACGGTCCGATGCCGCCAGAGCCGTAATCTCGAAGTCCGGATGCTTTTCCAGCAATTGCACGAATCGTTGGCCGACCATGCCGGTCGCACCCAAAATTCCAACCCTCACTTTACCGTTCGACACCGCGCCTCCCCTATGAATTATGGTCTGGATGCTGCAAGGCAAGCTGCAAAACTTCTTCATCGATCTTGCTTGAAAATTGTTCGTCGCGCAAATCGGAGCTTTCCGCGATGTTCGCGCCGGCCCTCGTGACAAGCCCCACGACGAGTCCCACGACGATCAGGGATGGTGGTGCCGCTGCCGGGCACTCGGCGAGTTGTCCGACGGTCGTGCGGAAAATCGTTTCGTCCTTCGTCGTCGCGCGCGAAATTACGGCGCACGGGATTGCCGCTCCGATGCCGGCGGCTTGCAATTCCGCGGCAAGCTCCGCATACTGGTTGCCGGGCATGTAGATGACGTACGTCGTGTTCGGGGCCGCTCGCCGTTCATTGTCAAGCCCTGTTCCGCCTTCGCGATGCGCCGTGACAAACACGACTTGCGAGGCGTGCCGCCGGTCCGTTAGAGAAGTTTGCGCCGACGCCGCCGCTCCGAGCGCCGCCGTGATTCCAGGAACAACCTCGAACTCGATTCCCGCCAGGCGAAGCGCTTCCATTTCCTCGCCCGCGCGGCCAAACAGCAGGGGATCGCCGCTCTTGAGCCGCGCCACGATTTTTCCCTCGCGCGCCTGCCGTACCATCAGCGCATTGATCTCGTCCTGCGAAATACCTTTCGCGCCGCAGCGCTTTCCGACGTTGACTACCTGCGTGGTCGGCGGAAGGACGCGCAGAATTTCCTGCGGCACGAGATCGTCATGCAGCACGACGTCCGCCGTCTGCAATACGCGCCACGCCTTCCGCGTAAGAAGTTCCGGATCGCCCGGCCCCGCACCCACCAGATAAACTTTTCCCGTCATTGCGATGGAGATTCCTCGTCTCTTTTATTGTGGCGTAGGCTTCAGCCTGCGCGGTTTTCATTTTTCGCAAACTGAAACAGCGCAGTCTAAACCCCGCGCCACGCTCGAACGTGTTGCAGCACCCGGTGGGAAACCCCCGCCACTGAAGAGGCGGGCTACAGTGGTTCGCGCATGTTGTAGCCCGGGTCTTCAGACCCGGGGCATTTCTTCCAAGTTACGCAACCGCTTCCGCACTGCGCTAATGCGGCTTCGGGTCCAGGCTCGCGTACTGGTGCAGCAGGCGCTTGCGCTGCTCCGGCGGCATGGGAATGTTCTGCAACTCCTCGCGCGTGCGGCCAAGCTGCGCGACCCACTCTTCCCACTCCGGACCGAATTGCTGTTCGAGATCCTTGCGCAAGCGTTGCGCGAGCGCGGGACTCAGCCCGCCCGTGGAAATCGCGATTTGCAATTCTCCCCGGCGCACGACGGCAGGGAAGTAGAAGTCGCAGCGCTCGGGCTCGTCCACCGCGTTGCAAAGCACTCCGCGGCTTTTGGCCTCCGCGTATATTTCATCGTGCAGCGCGGGAGAACCCGTTGCCGCGATCACGAGGAATGCGCCGCCAAGATCGGCGGTCCTGTATTCGCGCGCTTCCCACGCGATGCGGCGCGCGCGCGCCCACTCGCGCACGCGCGGCGTGGCCACAGGCGCAACCACGCGCACGGAGGCGTCCGTCGCGAGCAGGCTCTCGATCTTCGTCTCAGCCACGCCGCCCGCGCCGACTACAAGAACTTCGCGCCCTTCGAGCTTCACGAACATGGGAAAGAGACTCATCGTTTTTCCTGACACAACTTCCAACATTGATTCCGGAACCTGTAACGTAACGCGCACTCAAAAAAAGACCAGAGGCTAAAGCCGCCCTAACGCTGGCTACTTTACGGCACGGCTGAAGCCGTGCCCCACAAATCACGCACGTCGGACATTTTCTTCAACCTGCAATCTCAAATCTCAAATCTCAAATCTCAAATCTCCTGCTTCCTGCCTCTTGCCTCTGCCCTCACTCCGGCGCGTGCAGCCCGCACTCCTTCTTCGCGAATCCCGACCAGCGTCCCGCGCGCGGATCTTCTCCAGGCTGCACCTGGCGCGTGCAATACGTGCAGCCGATGCTCGGATAATTCTGCTCGTGCAGCGGATTGTAGGGCACATCGTGGTCGCGTATGTATTCCCAGACGCGATCCCAGGTCCAGTCCGCCAGCGGATTGCATTTTACGAGGCCGAATGATTTGTCCCACTCGATTTTTTTCGCGTTCGCGCGTGTGGCAGCCTGATCCCGGCGAATGCCCGTTACCCATGCGGAGAGTCCCGCGAGCGTGGCCTTGAGCGGCTCGACCTTGCGCAGGGCGCAGCACCGGTTCGGATCCGTGGTCCAGAGTGCGGGCGCAACCTGCGCGGCCTGCTGCTCCGGCGTGAGCGCCGATTTCACGCGCTCGACGCGAATCCCGTATTTTTGCTCGATCTTGCCAATTAGCTCGTAGGTTTCGGCGAACAGGAAATCGGTGTCCAGCGTGAACACGCGAATGTCCGGGCGCACGCGCGCCGCGATGTCGATCAGCGCAACGTCCTCCGCACCGAAGCTCGACGCGATGGCCGCGTGCGGATGAAATTCCGCGAGGCCCCAGCGCACGACGTCCTCCGCGCTCCAATTCTCCGCGTCTGCTTGAACCGCGTCGATTTTTTCCTGTGCCGCAGCGCTCATCTTGTCCTCATCCAGACTTCCCTGAAATTGCCGCCCATAAACAAAAACGCCCGCGAGCTTTTGGCTTCGCGGGCCGCATCTAAGAGCTGGAAGGATGTCTTTCTACGCTTGCATATCCTTGGCTCCCAAGGGGGTCCGCGCCGCCCTCGTACACTTGGGCGCGCGCGTGATAATCGTAATTCCCTTGAAAGTTGGTTTCATCATTGCCCTTACAGCTTAAATCAGCCGCCCCAATTGTCAAGCCAAAGTTCCCGGACGCGCCGCGAGACGATTCTCCCCGTGCCGCATCTGCTTCAGCCACAAGCATCTACAGGCGTTCAGGCGCGCCGCCCGCGATCGAGGGCACGACCAGCACACGGTCTCCCTCCTGAAACTTGTAGCCGTTGCCACCGAGGAAGCGGATGTCTTCCTCGTTGACGTAGATGTTGATGAACCGCCGGACCTCGCCCGAATCGTCGCGCAAATGTTTGGTGATCGCGGGGAAGCGCCGCTCGATTTCGCCCAGCAAATCCGGCAGCGTTTCGGAGCTGCATTCGATCGTTTGCACGCCGTCGGTGAACCGCCGCAGCGCCGTGGGAATTTCAACTGTAATTTTCATTGCTATCTATTTTCCTGACTGGGAGCGTTGAAAGTGTTGGTTCTGTATTTTTTAGTGGCACAGGCTTCAGCCTGGGTTCTTTTGATTTTCTCTTGCCGCAACTCAAAACCCCGCAGGCTAAAGCCCGCGCTATTCTAATCTCCGGCCGTGGCCACCATGCGCTCGTTGATGAACGCTTCAAACACGTTCAGGCGTGGCTCGATGGCGGGCGTGAGCGCGTATTCCTGTGAAACCGCGTCAATCGTCTTGAGGCCGTTGCCGGTAATGCACGCGACGGTTGTCTCGCTTGGATTGATGTATCCCTGCTGGAGCAATTTCTGCGTGACGCCGGTGGTTACGCCGCCAGCCGTCTCCGTGAAGATGCCTTCGGTTTCGGCGAGCAGTTGAATGCCCTTGACGATTTCCGGATCGGAGATGTCCTCGGCCCAGCCGCAGCTATCGCGAATGGCGCGCGCGGCATAGAAACCGTCCGCCGGATTTCCGATGGCCAGCGAGCGCGCAATGGTCGCGGGCTTTTGCGGTTCAAAGCGTTCCAGCTTGCGCTTGACGGCATCCGAAATCGGGGAGCAGCCGGTGGCTTGCGCGCCGAAGAATTTTACTTTCTTTTCCTCAACCAGGCCCAGCGCGATGAGTTCGTTGAACGACTTGCGAATTTTCGTGATCAGCGAGCCGCCCGCCATCGGGCAAACGATGTTGTCCGGCAAGCGCCAGCCCAGCTGCTCGGCAATCTCATAGCCCACGGTCTTCGAGCCTTCCGCGTAGTAGGGCCGCAGGTTCACGTTCACGAATCCCCAGCGGAATTTTTCGGCGATTTGCGAGCATAGCCGGTTGACCTGATCGTAGTTGCCCGCGATGCGCACCAGCTTCGCGCCAAAGACCTGCGTCCCGATTACTTTCGCGGGTTCGAGGTCGGCGGGAATGAAAATCCAGGCATCAAACCCCTCGCGCGCGGCCTGCGCGGCAACGGCGTTTGCCAGATTGCCGGTTGAAGAGCAGCTTACGATCTGAAAACCGAATCGCCGCGCCGCAGCGAGGGCCGTGGCTACCACGCGATCCTTGAAGGAAAGAGTGGGGAAGCAGACTGCATCGTTTTTCACGTAGAGATTGGTGGTGCCGAGATTCTTGCCCAGGTGTCGCGCATGCACGAGCGGCGTGAAGCCCGTGGGGATCGTGCCCTGATAGCCCTCGGGGAGCGGCAAGAGCGCGCTGTACCGCCAGAGATTCGCGGGGCCGGCTTCGATATTCTTCTTGGTGAATATCGGGCGAATGGCGTCCAGGTCGTAAACCACTTCGAGTGGCGAAAGGCACTCGTCGCAGAACGAGCGCGCCTGGTTGCCCCAGAGCTTCCCGCATTCACGGCATTTGAGCTGATAATGTTCGGCCATCCGGCCCCCGCTTTCGGCCCGCTGAAACCCTTCGTTGGAACGCAACAAAGACGGCGGGCGAATTCTCTAATTTTGGCTGGTTGAACTGCCTGTACTTCGGGTGGCGCGAGGGGGTGTAAAATGAAAAACCCTCCGCACCAAAGAGGGGGAGGGCTCAAGAAACTCTGTCTGAGTGCTCGTCCGACTCTTTAGCAGTTTTTTACGTGGAGCAAGTTGCCTTAAATCGCCACGTGTCCAGCACCGAGAAGTATAGGAATTTATCCCTGTCGTGTCAAGGCGTTTTTGGCGGTAGCGTTTAGTCTTGCGAGAGATGGAAGATTCGGGTACTCTAAACGGGTGAAAGTGATCAACCACTCCGCGAGAAACCTGATTCGCTGTTGTTGCAGCGCCTTCCAAAATTAGGTGTTGCGGGGTGGGTAAGGCATTCAATTTAAATAGATTACGCTAGTTTGTATTCCACTACCCACCGCCGCTGGATTTGGCTGGTGGGTTTTTTGTTTTTTGGGGCGAAATAGAGCCGCTTCGGGGCGTCCGGCGGGAACCGATGTTGATGGAAGGCAAATCTCAATGGCTGATATGGCAAAGGAAGCTGTGAATACTTCTACCACGAATGGCGGCGGGGAGCGGGCTGCTCTCCTGACGCCGAGGACGATCAACTACCTCAGGGTGCTGGAGGCGGAGAGCATACACATTCTGCGCGAGGCTGTGGCGGAGTTTGCGCGGCCGGTGATGCTGTACTCCATTGGAAAGGATTCGTCGGTGATGCTGCGGCTGGCGCAGAAGGCGTTTTTCCCCGGGAAAATTCCGTTTCCGCTGATGCACATCGATACCAGCTATAAATTCCCGGAGATGGTCGAGTTTCGGGACCGCTACGCGCGGGGGATTGGCGCGGAGCTGATCGTGCACAAGAATCAGGAAGCGCTCGACGCGGGCGCGAACCCGTTCACGCTGGGGACGCAGAAGTGCTGCGGCCTGCTGAAGACGAAGTCGCTGCTCGATGCGCTGGCCGAAGGCGGATTCACGGCGGCGTTTGGCGGTGCGCGGCGCGACGAGGAAAAATCCAGGGCCAAGGAACGCGTCTACTCCTTCCGCGATTCGTTCGGGCAGTGGGACCCGAAAAATCAGCGCCCCGAGTTGTGGAATATTTTCAATTCGCGCATCGACAAGGGCGAAAGTATTCGCGTGTTTCCGCTCTCCAACTGGACCGAAGCTGACATCTGGTTTTACATCCATCTCGAAAACATCCCTATCGTGCCGCTGTATTTCGCGAAGGAGCACGACGTCGTGATTCGCAACGGTTCGATCGTCGTGGCCTACGACAAATGGGATCTCCTGCCCGGAGAGAAGACGCAGCGCATGGTGGTGCGTATGAGGTCGCTCGGATGCGTGCCGTGCACGGGTGCGATTCGCTCGACGGCCGATACCGTGCCGAAAATTATCGAGGAGATGATTTCGTTCCGGCGCTCGGAGCGCGAAAATCGCGCCATCGATCATGATGAGGAAGGCTCGATGGAAATCAAGAAGCGCGAGGGCTACTTCTGATGAGCCTTGCCGCAAAGCTGGAACCGAAAGACACATTCGAGGCTTTCCTCGCGCGGAACCTGGCCAAGGATTTGCTGCGTTTTACGACGGCAGGCAGCGTGGACGACGGCAAATCGACGCTCATCGGCCGGCTGCTGCACGATTCCAAGTCCGTGTTCGAGGATCAGCTTGCGGCGGTAAAAAACAGCCGCATCAACCGCTCCACGGGCGCGGTTGATTTCTCGCTGCTCACCGACGGCCTGCGCGCCGAGCGCGAGCAGGGCATTACGATCGACGTTGCCTACCGTTATTTTGAAACGCCTAAGCGGAAATTCATCATCGCCGATACGCCGGGGCACGAGCAGTACACGCGCAACATGGCCACGGGCGCTTCGACCGCGAATCTCGCGGTAATCCTGATCGATTCGACGAAGGGCGTTCTGGCGCAGACGCGGCGGCACACGTACATCGCGTCGCTGCTGGGAATTCCGAATGTTTTGGTGGCCATCAACAAGATGGACCTCGTGGATTACAGCGAGGTAGTGTTTCTCAAGCTGCAAAAAGATTTCGACGCGCTGGCCCGGCAGCTTGCCGTCCCGCACGTCGTCGCCATTCCGATCAGTGCGCTGGCGGGCGATAACGTGGTCGAGCGCGGCGCGCACATGCCTTGGTATCAGGGGCCGACGTTTCTCGAACACCTCGAAATCGTGCCGATCCGCATGGAAACGCCCTCGGACGCCGTGCGCTTTCCAGTGCAATACGTGATTCGCCCGGACGCGAGCTTTCGCGGCTTCGCGGGCCCGGTGGCGAGCGGAGTGATTCGCCGGGGCGATCCGGTCGTCTCTCTTCCCTCCGAGCAAAAGAGCCGTGTGCGTTCCATCGTGACGTTTGACGGCGACGCGCCGGAAGCGTTTCCGCCGATGTCCGTGACGCTCACGCTCGAGGACGAAATCGATTTGAGCCGTGGAGACATGCTCGTCTCGCCCGCTCATCCGCCGCGCGTGTCGCGCCATTTCGATGCCATGGTGGTGTGGTTCAATGCCGAACCTGCCGAGCCGGGGAAGAGCTACCTGCTCAAGCACACGTCGCGGACGGTGCGCGCGAAGGCGCTCCAGATCCACTACCGCATCAACGTCAACACGCTCGTGCAGGAACCCGCGGGAAACCTGCGGATGAACGACATCGCCTACGTGGAATTCGAAACCGTCAGCCCGCTGTTCTTCGATCCCTACACGCGGAACCGGATCACCGGCAGCTTCATCCTGATCGATCCGATTTCGAACGCCACGCTTGGCGCGGGAATGATTCGCGCCGATCTGGCGGACCAGACTGTTTCCAATGCCACCGGCGCCGCGACGCGCGAATTCGCTCCCGTAGCGGCCATCGAGCGCTACAAGCGCCACGGCCACTATCCCTCGCTCATCCTCGTGGAGGACGATCCCGCCCTTGCCGCGCGCCTCGAACGCGCCCTGTTCGATGATCGCTTTGAGGTGATCCACGTGAGCGGCGATACGGTTTCCGCCGCTGCTCTGGAAAAACAGTACACCGCATTCGAATCCGCCGGCCTCGTCGTGATCTACTCCTGCGCTGCGCTCGAACCCGATGCGAAACTTAAAATAGGCGCCCTCGCGGCGAATCGCTTCTTCGATGTTGCCGTCCTGAAGCTGTTGCCGGCGGAGAACGACGCCGTGCGCGGAATCCTCTCGCTCCTTCAACCGCTCCGTGCTTTGAGCGATGACGGGTCGCTCGAAAAACAGTAGCCCACATTTCCCCTAAAAAAAACAGCCGAGTGCCCCATCCTTCGCGTTTTGTGCGAAGGATGGGCACTCGGGTCTTTCGGAGTTGAGTGGACACACAGGCTCTGAATCCCGAGCGACCACACTGTATCTATTTTTAGTTCGAGGGCGCCACATCTTGCGCGGAGCCCTCGAGACCTATTGTGGTTTTATGGAAATACGGTGCAGCCCGAGAAATCGATTTCCTTGGGCGTAACCGGCGGCCCCGTTACCGCGGTTAACGGATTTTTAAGGGCGTCCAGATTGATTGTGATGGAAGAAGGCGTGCAATCGGTCATGCCGCCACTCAAGGGCACAAACGCGTTGGCCCGGATCGAGTAGAGCACGGGGCCTGCCGCGGGGGTTGAGAAAGAAACGTTTCCGGCGGCAAAGGTTCCGACGCTCGGGTTGCTGGCGGGCCCGATCAGCGTGTACTCCGCGCAATCGGCATTTGCCGGGGCGCTCGCAGGACAATTCGTTGTCGAGGACACGGAGATGTTTTGCACCGAAACATTCGCCGCCGGAACCGTGGTGTTTTCCGCTGGAATTGTCACCGGCAAGGTTCCACCTCCGCCGAGCGGCACAATCTGTATCACGGAAACGAGCGCATCAATTTGAGTTGGCGCCGATCCGGTGGTTGCCGTGACGAAACCCTGGAAGATGGCGGGGCCGGGAGTTGGCCCGGTTTCGGCGATCAAGGGGATCGCGCCGACATTGGTTCCGCCGGGGACCGCTGTTTCGATGGTGGCGTTGTATGCGATTCCCGAGCCGTTAATTGCGACCGCTACGACATCGAAAGTGGCTCCCGAGGGCAGCGGGCAGAAGTTAAAATTGCCTAGGGAATCCGTCACGGCTTGCATGTAAATGATGTCGGTTCCCGTGCTGTCCTGTTTTTCCAGCGCGACGATCGTGGTTCCGCCCACGATGGGCCGCTTGGTCACGGAGTCCACGACTTGCCCGCCGATGCCCGTGGTATTGGTGCTGACTTGTCCCGCCGTGAGCACCGGCTTCAAGCGGTATTGCCCATTTCCTTCCTGAATGATGGATGCGCAGGCGTTGAAGTCGATGTTGAGGTCCACGTCCTCGCCCGCGATAACCGAAATTCCTCCTCCCACGATCTGTCCGGGAGGAATTTTCAATCCCGTGTTCGCCTGGCTTGAGAGATCGAGTTGATGGATGCTGCCATCGTGCAGCACAACGCAATTAAAGCCCTGGCCGTTGCAGTTGTTCGTTGCGGGAGTCGGCCCAGTGCCTCCTGAATTCGCCACCAGAAGCAACCGAATCATCTGATAGTCGCCGGCCGGGAGCGCCGTGTTCGATCCCAAAGTGGTGAGCAGGCAGGAATTAGAACCGGCCGCGAAAAGATCGATTTGCATGGGTTGACTGACGAGTTGTGGCGCGAGTTCCACCCAGCCCGAGGAAGTGTCGGTCGCCATGGCGCTCATGTTCGCTTGCACGGACCGCACGCTAATATAAACATGCGTGAAATCGCCGTTCGGGAATGCACAACTGGGAGGATCGGTCATGCTGACCCTGACCGCGCCGGTGCCGGAGGAGAGCGCACTGGAACCGCCGACGCCGCAACTCACCAGGATTGTCGCCAGACCTATCACACCCAGAAAACTGGCGATCCAAAACACAAAAATGGGACGGTTGCCGCTATTTCTTGCAAAGCCCTGCATAAGGTAACCTCAATTGGGCGTTCGTATAGAATGTGAATTGCGAGCGCGGGGGTGGGCGAGCGCGTCGAACCGAAATTATAGAGTTTATCTAAAATTGTCAATAGAGGTACTAGTACTACGGAAGGTCTGGTCGAAAGTTCATTTGGGATGGCTGTTTCGTCGCTGAGGCAGTGACTCAGTTTGAGGCTTGCGGTTGTTTTAGTAGCGCCGGCGTCCCTCCNNGGAGGGACGCCGGCGCTACTAAAACCAAAACATCGGAATAACAACGTATTTCTGAAAATGAGTCACTACAGTCGCTGCGCCGTGTTTGACCCGAAGCATGGCGCGATGCTATCGTGAGAATCTCCTGGTACTGGTAGAGGAGCGGAAGCAAAGAGTAGCCCGGCCGATATTCCGAGGAGCTTCGGAGGTCCGGGCGAAAGGTGCAGCAGGAATTTCCGCCGAAGTCGCCAATGGCAGTCTCGCCGAGGCGGCTGGGGGGCCTGGATAATACCGGCCCACTGTCATCCGAGGAATCGGATGGAGCGCTATCGAAGAACGGGGCGTGTTGTGTTGATCCGCGCCGCGTTTCTTTTTCCGCGCGCCATTCCTTCCCTAGGATTACAATCGATCACGGATTTTGGTAGCACAGGCTTCAGCCTGCGTGGTTTTGATTTGTGGCAAGCTAAAAACAAAAGAACACAGGCAGAAGCCTGTGCCACTTTCGGCGAAACGTATGCATCCATTTGAAATGACGCGCGCGCTGGTCGACATCGAGTCGATCACGGAAAACGAGAAGCAGGTGGGCGAATACCTGCTGCACTATCTCTCCGGTCTGGCGGCAGGCTCCGGCGGCAAGGCGGAAGCCATGGCCGTGACGCCCGAGCGCTTCAACGTGTACGCCGAATGGGGCGCTCCCGCCGTCGTGCTTTCGACGCACATGGACACGGTGCCGCCGTTCTTCGCTTCGAGGGAAGACGACGAGCATATCCACGGCCGCGGGGCGTGCGATGCCAAGGGGATTATCGCCGCGATGATTGCCGCCGCCGAAAAACTGATCGAGGGCGGCACGCGGAATTTCGGCTTGCTGTTTGTCGTGGGAGAAGAGCGGAACAGCGCGGGAGCCGAGGTTGCCGCACGCTCGCCGCGCGGCGCGCGCTACCTGATCAACGGAGAGCCGACCGAGAGCAAAGTCGCGCTGGGATCGAAAGGAATTTTGCGCTACGAAATCGTGGCCACGGGTAGAATGGCGCATTCGGCGTATCCGGAGCTGGGCGAATCGGCCATCGAGAAACTTCTCGACGCGCTGGAAGCGGTTCGGCGCATGCCGCTGCCATCGGACCCGGTGTTGGGAAAAACGACGCTGAATATCGGCACGATTTCCGGAGGCCGCGCGCCGAATATCATTCCGGATGCGGCCAAGGCCGAGCTTGCGATCCGCCTGGTTGGCGACGGGCGCGTCGTCGATAGGGCGTTGCGCAAGGCCGTTGGCGCGCGCGTGGAAGTTCGGGAAATTTTGTCGCTGCCGGCGATGCATTTCGCGGCGCTCGACGGTTTTCCTACGTCGGTGGTGGCCTTCACGACCGACATTCCGGTGCTCGTGCCGGCGTGGGGCGAGCCGTTTCTATTCGGGCCGGGCAGCATTCACGTGGCGCACACGACGGACGAAAAAATTTCGAAACGCGAACTGCTTGCCGCGGTCGATACCTATGTGCACATGACCCGGACGCTTCTCGGCCGGGCGGAAACGGGCGCGGGCACCACGCAGAAGAACCCGCCGAAACAACAACATGCCTAAAAATCTTGCCATCGTCGGATACGGGAAAATGGGCAGGCTCATCGAACAGCTTGCGCCGGACGCGGGCTTTTCCGTCGGATTGAAGCTGGACATCGATACGAATGTGAACCAGCAGGGCATCACGCCGGAAAACTTTCGCGGCGTGGACGTGGCCATCGAGTTTTCGACGCCGCACACGGCCGTGGCGAATGTCGAGGCGCTGTGCGCGATTGGCGTTCCGACCATCGTGGGCACAACCGGTTGGTACAGGGAACTGGAACGTGTGCGCGGCCTGGTCGATCAGAGCGGCGTGGGCGTCGTCTACAGCCCGAACTACTCGATTGGCGTGAACGTGTTTCGCCGTGTGGTTGCCGAAGCCGCGCGCCTGCTTGCCAATCAGCCGGAGTACGGCGCATGGGCGTGGGAAGTGCATCACACCGCGAAGAAGGACGCGCCTTCGGGCACGCTGCTGCAGTTGATCGAGGAGATGCAGCGCGCAGGGTACACGCGCCGGATCGACGCAAGCTCGAACCGCGCGGGAGCGAATCCGGGGACGCACGAAATCGGATTCGATTCCACGGCCGACACGCTCACGCTGCGGCACACGGCGCGCAGCCGCGAAGGATTCGCGCGCGGGGCGCTGAAGGCCGCGCAGTGGGTGATCGGCAAGCGCGGGTTGCACGAATTTGGGGATGTGATTTTTGCGGACGACGCGAAATCGGCGCGCCGCCCGGTCAATCAGTAATCGTTGCAATAGTCGTTGCATCATAGCGTTGCAATAGATCGACAAGAGGTGGCAACCATGTTTCGAGGATTCGTTGGTTGTGGCACGGCGCTGGTCACTCCCTTTCGGAAGGATTTGTCGCTGGACGAAGAGACGCTGCGGCGCCTCGTGCGCCGGCAGATTTTGGCCGGAATCAATTTCCTTGTGCCTTGCGGCACGACGGGCGAAAGCCCCACGCTCTCGCACGAAGAGCATCTGCGCGTCGTGGCCATCACGCTGGAAGAGGCCAAGGGAAAAGTGCCCGTCCTCGCGGGCGCCGGCGGCTACGATACGCGCCACGTGATCGAGATGGCGCGCGAAGCCGAGCGCATGGGCGCGGACGGAATCCTGTCCGTCACCCCGTATTACAACAAGCCCACGCAGGAAGGGCTGTACCACCATTTCAAGGCCATCGCGTCGGCCATTTCGATCCCCATTATTTTGTACAACGTGCCGCCGCGCACGAATGTGAACATCGATCCCGCGACCCTGCGCCGCCTTTCCGAGATCGAAAACATTATCGGCGTGAAGGAAGCCTCCGGAAATATTTCCCAGATCACGCAGGCGATCCAGCAGGTTCCGGAAGAGTTCCTCGTGCTTTCGGGCGATGACGCCTTGACCTTGCCGATCGCGGCGATGGGCGGGCGTGGAATTATCTCCGTGGCCTCGAACGAAATTCCGGCGGAGATGACGAAGCTTGCACAACTGTGCCTCGCGGGAAATTTCGCGGAGGCGCGCGCCATGCAGCGCAAGTGGTTGCCGCTCCTGGAAGTGAATTTCATCGAGACGAATCCGACTCCCGTGAAAGCGGCCATGGCGGAGATGGGGCTGCTCGAACCCGTGTTCCGCCTGCCGCTGGTGCCGCCGCGCACGGAAAATCTCGCGAAGATTCGCACTGTGCTCGAATCGCTGGCGCTTCTCGAAAGGGTCCACGTTGCCAACCGCACCTGACAAGCTCGAAAAGCAAATCGAAGCGCTGTTTGAAGCGAAGCCCGCGCGTTACACCGAGGAAGATCGCCAGCTTTTCCGCGCGTTCAAGGATGAATTGAACGCAGGACGCATTCGGTCCGCCGAGCCTGACGCTGCACAGCCCAGCGGCTGGCGGACCAACACGTGGGTGAAAAAGGGAATCCTCGTTGGCTTCCGCATGGGCGCGGTCGTGGATATGTCGGTGGATTCCGCGAAGCAACCGTTCTTTGACAAGGACACGTATCCGGTGCGGCATTTTGCGGTGAGCGACGGCGTGCGCATTGTGCCCGGTGGATCGAGCATTCGCGATGGCTGCTACATCGGTCGTGACGTCGTGTGCATGCCGCCGATGTTCGTCAATGCGGGCGCTTACGTGGGCGATGGCACGATGATCGATTCGCACGCGCTTGTCGGAAGCTGCGCCCAGATCGGGCGAAGCTGCCACATCTCGGCGGCCTCGCAGATTGGCGGCGTCCTGGAACCCGTGGGCGCGATGCCCGTGATTGTCGAGGACGAAGTGCTCGTGGGAGGGAACTGCGGCGTCTACGAAGGAACGATTGTGAAGCGCCGCGCCGTGCTCGGCACGGGAACGATCCTCAATCGGTCAACTCCCGTGTATGACATCGTGCGCGGCAAAGTGTACGCGGCGACCGATACCGAGCCGTTGATAGTGCCCGAGGAAGCCGTGGTGGTTGCCGGATCGCGCGCCATCGCGCGCGGCGCGGGCAAGGACTGGGGCATTTCGCTCTACACGCCCGTGATAGTCAAGTATCGCGATTCCAAAACCGACGCGAAGATTCAGCTAGAAGATTTGCTGCGGTAGCGGCGGGCGGTAGCGAAGGAAAGTCCCCGCCTCTGAAGAGGTGGGTTACAACAACATTTGTAACCCGGCACTTCAGACCTGCGGTTTTTCTGTTGCGTTACGTCCGCCAACTCTACTTCGTCGCCAGAATCACCGTTGCCGGCGGTGGCGTGGGCACGGTGGCCATTTTGCGGAATCCGGCGGCTTTGAGCCAAGAGCGAAATTCGCGCAGGGTGAAGACGTTGCCCTCTTCCGTGTGCAGAAGCATGTTCAATCCAAACAGGAGGGGCATCGAGGGGCCGGTGCGCGCGTCATTCGGCATGAATTCCGCGAGGAGCAATTTTCCGCCTGGCCGCAGCGCCCCATATGCCTTACGAAGAAGTTCTTTCCCGTGCTTCTCGCCTTCGGTATGAATGATGTGGCCGAGGATCACCAGGTCGTAGGTTGCCTGACCTAAATCCGCCAGCCGCAGGTCGCCTTCTTTATATTCATAGCGTCCCGCGACGCCGAATCGTTCGGTGAACTTTCGCGTGATCGGCGTCATCTCCGGGAAGTCCAGGGTCGTTACGCGGGCCTCCGGAATCGCCTGAGCAAAGGCCAGCGACCATGCGCCGGAACCCGCCGCGACGTCCAGTATTTTGCGAATTGCTCCGCGCTCCTTGCTCGAGAGGCGCGAGACCACGGCGGTCGCCGCTGCAAAACTTGAGGGGAAAATGCCCTCCACCAGTTGCGGGAAAAACTTTTTCCCATGTTCGGCGTCGTCGATGGCGTGATGCGGGCGGCCGGTTTTCACGGTTTCCGTCAAGTGTTCCCATTGGCCCCAGGTCAGGGAAAAGGGCTGCACGGCCCCGCCTGCGTATGTTTTTTTGCCGCGCACGAGGAATGCGGCGGAAATCGGCGCGAGCGCGTAGCGCCCACCGGACTTGCGCAAATAATGAATCCCGACGAGGGCATCGAGCAGATTGGAGATGCCTCGCTGCGAAGCCCCCGCGGCTTCGGCGACTTCCTTCGCCGTGCGCTTGCCGGACGCGATGTGGCTGAAAACGTCCAATTCTACGGCGGCGACCAGCGCCCGCGACCGCCACGCGCCCATCAGATCGCGCATGATCATGGCGGGTGAGAGCGGCGCTGTTTTTGCTTTGCGGGGCATGGATTTACTCTCCGTATTTGGTGGCACAGGCTTCAGCCTGTGTGGTTTTGATTTGTGGCAAGATAAAGTCAAAAGAACACAGGCTGAGGCCCGCGCTACTTTTGTTTTGCGCTTACTTGATTCCGACGACCATCGAGTGCGGCTCGATCAAATGCACGACGCGCGTTTCGCGGAATCCCGCTTCGCGCATCCACTGGCAGCAGTCCGATCCGCAATAGTCGAAGCCGCCCGGAGTTTCAATCAGCATATTCAAGCTAAGCAGTAGGGGAAGCGGATTTCCTTTGCGCTCCTCGTCAATAATCGAATCGTAGACCAGAAACGCGCCGTCCTCGGGAAGCGCTTCGTATGCCTTGGCAATTAGCCGCTTCTTTTCCTTCAGGTTCCAGTCATGTAGGATATGCCCCATGACGATCACATCGACCTTCGGAAGCGGATCCTTGAAAAAATCCCCCCCTGCGAAATGCACGCGGCCTTCGAGGCCCAAGGACCGGACATATTCCTCGGTGTGCGGTCTTACGGCGGGGAGATCGAAGACGATTCCTTTCAGGTGAGAATGTTTCAGCGCGAGTTGCCCGGCGACACCTCCTTGCGCCCCGCCCACATCGGCGAATGACGTGTATCTTCCCCACGGAAACTTTTCCGCGATGACTTTTGCCGCGGCCAGGCTGAGTCCGGTCATGGCCTGCAGGAACCCGCGCAGCCGATCCTCGTTCGCGTACAGGGCCTCGAATACGTTTTCTCCGGACTTGGATTCGTTTTGCGGTTTCCCGGTCTTCAGAGCCTCCGTCAGCGATCCCCAGAAGCCATAGAGCCTCATGCTGCACATTTCGAGCATGCCGCCGATGTACGAAGGTTTCGCGCGGTCGAGGAAGAAATCCGTCTCGGGAGTGTTTGAATAAATTTTCCCGGAGCGTTCCAGCATCTCCAGCGCCACGAGCGAATCCAGAAAATCGCGAGCGCTGCGTGCATGAAGGCCGAGCATCGGGGATAACGCAGCGGCGTCCATGGGCTTGCCCGCGAGCTTACTGAAAACGCCCAACTCGACGGCGCTGAGAAGCGTTCTGGATGCCATAAACCCAAGCCCCAATTGCATGATTCGATCGGAAGTTGCGTGAGAGGACTGCTCCGGTGTAGCGGGATCTTTTGAGGCAGGGGTCGACATGAAAACGTTCTCCTTAACTTAAATGGAATGCCTGACAGGCAACCGCAACCCGAACAAATATGTCGCACAGGTCCGGCCGCGTCAACGGGAATGGTTGCATAGGTTGCCACATGCGAGTTCCGTTCGCAGTAGCACAGGCTTCAGCCTGTGTTCTTTTGATTTTCGCTTGAGCGCAAATCAAAACCACACAGGCTGAAGCCTGTGCCACTGGGGCCCTCGGGAAATTTTAGGGGACATACGATTAAACTCTGATACAATGATTCTGTTTTAAATGGGAGTCGGGGGTTTCCATCACCTTCCAGGTTGTTGGGAGTGTCCGTCCCTCGTGACTTCATCCGGTCCTCACCATCGCCGCCAAGCGATCTGAATCCGGCAATTGACGCCGCGCGCTCTGTTGATTCCCACTCTTGGAAAGAGAGAAAATTATGAAGAACGTGTTTGTCGGGAATATGAGTTTTCAAACGACGGAGGCGGACCTGCGCGCCCTCTTTGAACCATTCGGACAGGTCAGTCGTGTGCACATCGCCATGGACCGGGAAACGGGACGAGCACGCGGTTTTGCGTTCATCGAGATGCCTAACGATGCGGAAGCCACCACGGCCATGTCCTCGCTGGACGGCAAGGAAGTCGGCGGACGGGCTCTGAAGGTCAATGAAGCGCGGCCGAAAGTCGCCGGTGGCGGCGGAGGCCCGCGAGGCAGCGGCGGTGGTGGGCCGCGAGGAAATGGTGGTCCGCGCGGCCCTGGCGGGAGCGGCGGCGGCGGCTTCGACCGGGGAGACAAGGACCGCGACCGGGATCGCAATCGTGGTGGCAGTGGCGGCAAGAGTGGCGGCAAGGGTGGCCGGTTCTCGACCGAGGATTATCGTGACAGCCCCAGGCAGCCGCGCGAACCTCGCTGGTAACGCGCCGCACGTTCTTTGACAACCGGCTGTCCGCACGCGCTTCCACTCAAGGAGATTAGTATGGCTACGTCGAAATCTACGTTTCAGAAGCGCCAAAAAGAAATGAAGAGGCAGGAAAAACAGCGCGCCAAAGCGGAACGCCGCGCGCAGAAGAAATTGCTTGGTCCTCAAGATGCCGATTTCCCGATGGAACCCTTGACCGGCCCGATCATCGATCCGGAAATCTCATTTCCGGAGCCTGAAGAGGAAGTTTAATCGAGCTGTTTTTCCCGCAAATTCGGATTTCTCATCGAAGCAGAAATTCCTGAAGCTCGGAAAATTGATTGGAAAAGGGAATGGATTTCTTTGGCCGGTCCAGAAACGCGGCCAGCCGCTCGGGCATTTCCGGGTGGAGGCCGGTGGCGCGGGAGACGACTTCCGCGAACTTCGCGGGATGCGCCGTGGCCAGCACAATGCCCTGCGTCGCGTTCTGATTTTGCTTCGCGAAACTTTTCCAGCCCAGCACGCCGACGGCGGTGTGCGGGTCGAGCACATAGCCGTGCCGCTCCTTCACATCGTGCATCACGCGCAAGGTTTCCTCATCGCTGAAGCTGCATCCCCAGATATCTTTGCGTATGGCCTGAAGATCGTTGTCATATAGATCGACGATGCGCGCGAAGTTGCTCGGATTCCCGACGTCCATCGCGTTGGAAAGGGTGTGACGCGAGGCGCGCGGAATCAGATTGCCGCTGCGCAGAAATTCCGGCACGACGTCGTTGGCGTTGGTCGCGGCGATGAATTGCCCGACGCCCAGGCCGATGCGCTTGGCCAGCAGCCCGCCCGTCAGATTGCCGAAATTACCGCTGGGCACGGAAAATACGGGAAGCGATTTGGACACGCCCAGTTGCGCGACGGCGGCGAAATAATAAAAACTTTGCGGAATCAGCCGCGCGATATTGATCGAATTCGCCGACGTAAGCGTGAGTTTTTCGTTGATTGCCGGATCGACCAGCGCCTGCTTCGCCATGCGCTGGCAGTCGTCGAACGAGCCGGCGACTTCGAGCGCCGTGATGTTTTGCCCGAGCGTCGTGAGCTGCTTTTCCTGCGCGCTGCTGACGCGCCCGGCGGGATACAGGATCACCACGCGTATGCCGGAAACGCCCAGAAACGCGTGCGCCACCGCGCTGCCCGTATCGCCCGACGTCGCCACGATGACCGTAAGTTCATGGCCCGTTTCCTGAACGAAATATTCCATCAGCCGCGCCATGTAGCGCGCGCCAAAATCCTTAAACGCCAGCGTCGGTCCGTGGAACAGTTCGAGAATGTGCAGCCGTTCGCCGAGCGCGACGAGCGGCACGGGGAAATTAAACGCCCCGGTGGAAATCTTTTCCAGAACTTGAGGAGGAATTTCCTCGCCGGCGAACAGCGCGCCTACTTCTAGCGCTATTTCCGGAAACGCGAGCGAGGGCAGGCGTTCCAGGAAATCGTTCTTCAAGTGAGGCATTTCGACGGGCAAATACAGCCCGCCATCGGGCGCCGAGCCGCGAATCACGGCTTCGCGCAGGGAGACTTCCGGACTGCGTCGGAGAGTGCTGCGGTATTTCATTGTGCCGGCCGGGCCTGTGCTTCGAGCAGTTCGAGGAAGCCGCGCGCGTCGAGCTTGGAGTTCCGCAGGAGGCTCATCGAAACTGTGCGGTGCGCGTAGCGCTCGTACAGCTTTTTTCGGTGCGCGATGAGTTTAGGGTAGCAGCGCGCGACGGCGTCCTGCGCGGATTCGCCGGGCCGCAGGTCGAACTGGTCGCCCCACAGCACGGGCTTCGGGTCGGACAAATATCGCGCGATCAAGAGTTCCTCTTCCGCGGGAGATGCCTCGAGGTACACCACTTGGCTGATGCGCTGCATGCGGCGACATATTTCCTCGCTCGCGTACACAACGCTGCCCGTGGTGTCCAAAACAATTCCTTCTTCGCCCGCCGCCTGAATTTCATCCAGCGCTTCGTTCATGGATTTTATTTCGCACTCCAGATATTGTTTTTCGCGCTCGCGATAGGACGGCTGGTCCGGCCATCCCATCCAGGCGGCCACTCCGCCAATGCCGCGATGCCCGCCGGCGGCCAGCGCCGGGGCAAGCTCTTTCTCGATCCGGTCGTCAATCCCGATGACGCGAAATCCGGCCGCGGCCAGCTTGTGCGTCCAGTGGGACTTTCCCGCGCCGGACATTCCGATCAGGGATAGCTTGATCACATTCCCTCGCTGGCGTTTCCCGTGGCACAGACTTCAGCCAGTGTTTTTTTGACTTTAGATTGCCGCCAATCAAAAACACACAGGCTGAAGCCTGTGCCACTTAAAGTCTCCATACACGGAAGCGCGGTTCAATAAATCAAACATGCGCGAGAGATCCGCCCGAATCTCGATTTAAATACCGCACAAAGAGGATAGCGTCCCCCGATGCGCGCTGCAAGTGCCGGAAGGCGACAGGTTGTGCGGCAAATCCTATTTTCAGTGGGGCATTTGCGGACGTTGGCCATCTACGCGGTCTTGGAAACGAGGGCCAACGAATCCTGAATCGCGTCGTACACAAAATTCAGCTGCTCGGGTGTGATGACGTACGGCGGCAGGATGTAGACGACGTTGCCGAGCGGGCGCAGGAGCACGCCTCGTTTCAGGAAAAATTCGTACAGGCGCGGCCGCAGCGACGATAAATATCCGGCGTCGGGCACTTTCAGTTCGATGGCCGCGACGGTGCCAATGTGGCGCGTGTCCGCAACCGTGGGATGCGCGGCGAACGCGGGCAGGCGCGCGGCATGCACTTTTTCAATCGCCGCAATGCGCTCGAAGACCGGCTCGCTCTCAAAGATTTGCAGCGACGCATTGGCCGCGGCGCAGGCGATGGGATTTGCGGTGTAGGAGTGCCCGTGAAAGAACGCGCGGGCGCGGTCGCCGCCCGTAAATGCGTCATGCACGCGATCGGTGGCGAACGTGGCGGCCAGCGGCAGAAATCCTCCTGTCAGCCCCTTGGCGACGCACATCAGGTCGGGAACCACAGCGGCGCGCTCGCAGGCAAACATGCGGCCTGTGCGGCCGAAGCCGGTGAGAACTTCATCGGCAATCAGCAGCACATCGTGAGCGGCAGTCAGACGGCGCACTCCGGAAAGAAATTCCTCGGGATGAACGATCATCCCGCCCGCTCCCTGAAGCAGCGGCTCGACAATCACAACGGCGATTTCGTCGCCCTGTGCGCGGAGCAGGCGCTCCAGCTTGTCGAGGCATTCGATGTGGCAGGCCGCGCGCGTGAGGCCCACGGGGCAGTGTGCGCAACTGGCTGAATGCGTGCGCAGCACCGGAATTCGCAGGGAGTCGAACGCCGCGGTGAATGGAGAATCGTCGCTCACGGACATCGCGCCCATCGTATCGCCGTGGTAGGCGTTTTCGAGCGCGACAATACGGCGTTTTTTCGGGCGTCCGCAATTGGTCCAGTATTGCAGGGCCAGTTTTAGAGCGACTTCCACGGCGGTCGAGCCATCATCCGAGAAAAACACATGCCGCAGCGGCGCGGGAACGATTTTTCCCAGGCGCGCCGCAAGCTCCTCGGCAGGCTCGTGGGAAAATCCCGCGAAGAGAACGTGTTCGAGCCGCGCGGCTTGCGCGGCGATGGCTTCGGCGATGGCCGGATGCGAGTGGCCGTGCAGGTTCACCCACCAGGACGAAATCGCGTCCAGAATCTGGCGGCCGTCCCTCGTCTCGATAAAAACTCCTTTGCCGCCGCGAATGGAAAGGGCGGGCGGATCAATGCCTTCCTGCGTGAAGGGATGCCAGAGATGGAGGTCGGATGCGCTCATAATCGTGGAATCGAATTTAACCCAAATTTCTCCAATGAAACACAGCCAGTGGCACAGGCTTCAGAGCTTGTGTGGCAGCTGGCAAATCTTTGTAGGGCACGGCTTCAGCCGTGCCGTAAAGTGCGCAAAATCAATGCGGCTTTAGCCGCTGGCTCTTTCGGAATCGAGTTGCCACACAGGCTCTTCAGTCTGCTTTCTTTTGACTTTAGTTTGCTGCCAATCAAAACCACACAGGCTTCAGCCTGTGCCACTAAAACTGCTACGACTTTTCCGCAGGCTGTAAAGCCCGCGCCACTAGAGCTTATATGTCAACGCGCAATACTCGTTAATGGAATGCAGTGCGATCGAAATGTGTCTCATAAACGTCAAGCAGCGCCGCGCGATCAATGCGTTTGAGCATGGGAATACGGCCAACGACGCAAACATTTCCGTGGTGCTCGATGGCGCGGCGATTCTCGATGTTTTCTTCGCCGATGAGAGCCACTCCGCAAATCGGAAGCCGCGCCTCGCGTAACGCGGCCAGCGTCAGCAGCGTGTGATTGATCGTTCCGAGCGCCGTGCGCGCGGCCACAATAATTGGAAATCCGATTCGTCGCATGAGGCCGAGCATGAGATCGCTTTCGTTCAAGGGCACCATCGCTCCGCCCGCGCCCTCGACAATCCATTTCCGGCCCGCTGGCGCCGCAGGCAATGCAAACGCGTCGAGCGTGATTCGCACTCCCGCTTCGCGCGCCGCAAGGTGCGGCGAAACCGGAGGATCGAACCGGTAACGCTCGGCGGGCAACCGGTCTTCCGAAGCCTCCGCCCATGCGCGCACCGATGCGCGGTCGGTGTTTTCGCTCGCGCCCGTCTGCACGGGTTTCCAGTACACGGCATCCAACGCGGCGACCAGCAGGGCGGAGAGAACGGTTTTGCCAACGTTCGTATCCGTGCCAGTCACGAAATATCCTGTCGCTAAAGTTTCAGTCATCGGTCCAGTTATCGAGAAAGGGAAGCCGTGCGCGCGTTGGAACGCTCGCTGCGGGCAAGGATCATCGCGACCACAAGATCGGCCAGCATCGTTTCGGAAAGTTGCGCCGTCAGCGACAATCGTAGCCGCGCCGCGCCCACCGGCACCGTGGGTGGGCGAATCGCGCGAACGCCGAAACCGTTTGCTTTCAAAGTCTCCGCAAAATGGACGGCAACGTCGTTCGGTCCCAGAATTACGGGCACGATTTGCGAGTCGCTGCCGTGAATGTCAAAACCGTTCTTCCGCAATTCGTTCCGAAGGAATGCGCTCAATTTCATCAGATGCGCGCGTTCGTCTTCTGCTTCCACGGCGAGGCTCATTCCGGCGGCAACCTGCGCGGCGAAATACGGCGGCAGCGCCGTGTTGAAAATAAACGTGCGCGCGCGATTGACCAGCAAGCGGCGCAGACTCGCCGAGCCGCAGACAAAGGCTCCGGCCGAAGCAAGCGCTTTGCCGCAGGTGTGCATGGACGCGAGGACGCGCGCGGAAAGCCCCGCCTCGGCCACGCAGCCGTTTCCTAGCGGTCCGCGCACGCCGATCGCATGCGCCTCGTCGACGATCAGTTCCGCGCCGTATCGTTCAGCCAGCGCGGCGAGGTCCGCGAGCGGCGCGCGGTCGCCCTCCATGCTGAAAATGCTCTCTACCACGATCACGCGCGCTCCGGAAACGGACGCACTGCGGCGCAACTCTTCTTCCAGAATGTTCAGATCGAGATGCGGAAAAATAACGCGCCTGCATTTTGCCAGGCGAATTCCATCGATCAGGCTGGCATGGTTGGCGCTGTCGGAGAAGACCACGTCCCCGGGCCGCAGAATGGTGGTCAGCAGCCCGATGTTGGCCGCGTAGCCGGAGGTGAAGTAGAGCGCCGCTTCCGCGCCCACCCATCGAGCGAAATTGTGTTCGAGCGCAGTCCATGCCTCATTATGGCCGGACAATAATCGCGAGCCGGTGGAAGCGGTGCGCGTGGCGGAATCCACGCCCTTCAGAATGGCTTGCTTCATGCGCGGATCGGCGGCGAGGCCCAGATAATCGTTCGAGCTGAGGTCCACGCCCTGAACCGTTTCCAGATGGCGCAGCTCGGCGCGCGATTCCAGATCGGAAAGCTCGGCGAGAATGCGCTGATTCATGTCCACGAAATATGTCTATCGGGGCTGCATCGGTTCCAGCCCGAGGGAATGGAGCATTGCCAGATCGTCATCGGGTTCGGGATTCGGAGTGGTCAGTAATTTGTCGCCGATGAAAAGGGAATTGGCTCCGGCCACGAAACACAGTGCCACGGCCTCGCGCGAAAGAGACTTGCGCCCGGCGCTGAGTCGGACCATGGAAGACGGCATCAGGATTCGCGCGGTCGCGATCATGCGCACAAAGACGAGCGGATCGAGCGTGTCCATGCGTTCGAGGGGAGTGCCCGCAACGCGCACGAGCGCATTGATTGGAACGCTTTCGGGATGCGGGTTGAGCGTGGAAAGCTCGTGCAGCAGGCCGATGCGGTCGTTTTCCGATTCGCCGAGGCCGACAATCCCGCCGCAGCAAACCGTGATTCCCGCTTTGCGCACCGAGGCCAGCGTGCGGAGGCGGTCGTCGTAGTTGCGCGTCGTGATGATCTGCCCGTAGAACTCGGGAGAGGTATCGAGGTTGTGGTTGTACGCGGTCAGGCCCGCGTCGGCCAGGCGTGCGGCCTGCGAATCGTCGAGCATGCCGAGCGAACAGCAAACTTCCATGCCGAGGCTGGCCACGCGCCGCACCATTTTCACGACGTTCTCGAAATCCGCGCCTTCCTGCACTTGCCGCCACGCGGCGCCCATACAGAAGCGCGTTGCGCCCTCGCCGCGCGCTTTCTCGGCAAACTCCACGACCTCGTCCACGGGCAGGAGCCCGCCTCGCGAAACTTCCGTCGAGTAATGCGCGCTCTGCGGGCAGTACGAGCAGTCTTCCGGGCATCCGCCGGTTTTCACCGAAAGCAGGCGGCAGAACTGGACGCGCGTGGGATCGTGAAATGTGCGGTGCGCCTGCTGAGCGGAAAACAGAAGGTCCGGCAATGGCTGCCGATAGATGCGAAGAATTTCCTCGCGCGTCCAATCGTGGCGCAGGGTTTTTCTGGCGGCTGAACCTTCTGTCGTGTTTTGCGGCAATAGTGCTCCTCTGGAATGATGGCTGGCTCGAGCATTTTATCGCAGCCGTCACCGCTCCAATCCATTTTGTGCGTGTCCGCTGGGCCCGCAACGGGCCAGCGGAAAAGTTATTCTAACGCACAATGGATGCGAATATCGACCTCGCATGGATCCTTCAAGTCTCACGCAGCTGTGGCTCGCTTTTGCTCTTGCGAAATCCAGTGCGATTCGGGCAGCAGCAAAGTGGGGAGCGGAAGGGAGCCGAGCGTGGCTCGGACGATTTCGGGCCGGCCTACCGCCGGGCCGTTTCGGTTCGATTCGTTTTCTTCGAACCGGAATGCGATGTGGGGGATGGCGATTTGCTTGTGATCGAATTTATCTTGTTGCAGGAGATGGCCCACCAGCGATTTTCAAGGCGTGGAAGGTCGCATATTTTCGTGCAGTGCTTCATGCCGCTCTCGTAGGCGCAATGGCAGTAGCACAAGGCCGTCGTGGGCTTCAGAGCAGTTGATTGGTTGGCGAGCGCGCCGGCAGCGGCCACTCCCAGCAGAATTGCGATTTGAATTGCGTGACGAATTCCGCGAGCCCGATTGAACATGCTTCATTCTGGATCAGGGAGCGGAAGGGTACCGATAGCGCGAAAGATGGGTTTTTTCTGGTATCGCGGTCGTGAGCGTACCAGTACGTATGCGGCAGGCGACGATTTCTGCAGGTGAATCGGATTAGCCCACGAATACAGTCCACGAATACAATGCGGCTGCGAAGCGATTGCCGTGCGATCAGATGGTGGTCAATTCGCTCTCGGCCACGTCGGCCAACTGCAGCCGCAAGTTTCCGGCGTTGGACGAGTAGCTCAGTGCCACTTCGAGATCGAGGATGCCCTCTCGGACCATGCGTTCCAGCTCGCCATCGAAGCACTGCATTCCTTCGTTCGAGCCGTCCTTCATCGCGTCGAGGAGCGATTTTCCCTCCAGTTCGCCCTTTTCCACATATTCGCGCGTGCGCATGGTCGATTTCAGAATTTCAATCGTCGCGGCTCGGCCGCTTCCATCCTTTTTGGGGATCAGCCGTTGCGAAATGATGTAGCGAAACGCCCTCGACAGGCGCGCGCGGATCCCCTGTTGATCGCCAAGCGGAAACACGCCGATAATGCGCTCCACTGTTTTTGACGCATCAATCGTATGCAGCGTGGAGAAGACCAGGTGACCGGTCTCGGCCGCTTCCAGGCCGATCTCGATCGTTTCCTTGTCGCGCATTTCTCCAACCAGAATGACCTTGGGAGCCTGGCGCAGGGCCGCCCGAAGTGCCAGGGCGAAGCTGGGCGTATCGCTGTGAAGCTCGCGCTGATGAATCGTGGATTTCTTGTGGCCGTGCAGAAACTCGATGGGGTCTTCGATGGTAAGAATGTGGTAGGCCTTTTCCTCGTTTATTTTGTTGATGATGGCGGCGAGGGTGGACGATTTCCCAGAGCCTGTCGGTCCCGTCACGAGCACCAGGCCATTCCTCAATTCCGCGATATCACCCAGTTGCGGCGGCAAGTTGAGCGAAGTGAAATCGGGCACCATCTGCGGGATGACGCGCATTACAATTGCGTACGTGCCGCGCTGGCGAAAGATGTTCACGCGAAAGCGCCCTAATCCCGGCAAGCCGTAGGAGAGGTCCGTGGCGCCTTCCTTATCCAGCTTTGTGGCCACAAGTTCATTAGTCCCAATGAGATCGGTGGCGATTCGGCGCGTCATATCCGGCGTCAGCTTGCCCACCCCGGCGATATTCACCTCTTTGAGCTGGCCGCTCAGCTCAATTTGAGGGGCGCGGCTCGGCGAAAAGATCAAATCGCTCACCTGCTTTGAAACCTGGAGCATCGTGGCAACGATGGCGGCGGTGGAAACCTTGGGTGCGGGCGGGGCAGCCGGAGGCGCTCCCTGGCTTACGGCAGGTGGTTGCGGCGGTGAAGCAGGCGAATCCATAATGGGCTCCTGAAAATAATCCGAAATCGGCGTATATTAATGTTCTGTAATGAGTTACGCATTTCGCCGGGGACTTGTCGGCCGGTGGGGACACAGCAACAAGTAAAGGCTTTTTGAGCCTTTCCAGGCAAAGAAATACTTCTGCCCCGAGGCTCACGAACTCGCTCCTAGTCTCAATTCCAGGCGGCAATAGCATTATTACAATTTAAGTCTGAGCTTTGTGGTTTGGCCGCGTCAAGGAGAATTCCAAGCGGATGTTCTACTCGGATACGAAAATGTGCCGATCTGCATACGCGCCACACGCACTGAATCCGCAACTGGAATTGCGGCCGCATTTCTATGTTTTTGCTGGATTGTTTGGTGATTGTTCATATGCTCAAATCTCGATTGTCGGCGCATTACTTCTGTGAGAACAGCACCGCGCTACGCGATGGATTGAGTCGAGTGGTCGGCTGAAAGGCGGGAAGTAATTCCCGTGGTGGGAGCGGATTTCCCGAAATAGGATGCGGGCGGCTCGCATTTCTGGCGATTCGGCGTGGGCTCTTAGCTGAAACACCAACAAAAATAAGGGATTTGCGCGATGTAGCATTGCGGGGTGAGTTGGCATACTACGTGCACTAGCAGTAACCCGTGGATGCATTCCGATAAACGACTTTCACAAGTCCGCGAGCGAGGGGGAAGGGGCTTGCTCAAGGATGAGTGCTGGTCGTTCCTACCTGCCTCTGAGAGGGAAGCTAGGATGGAAGACCCCACACACCGGTCAAAAAAAGACCGGGAAACGGAATGCGTCTTTAGGGGGCTCTCGTTCCCAAGCGAGGGTCCCCGTCTTATTTTCTGCACACACTCGCACGCCGCAGTTCACTTTGCCCGTTTCCCGCAAACGTACCGCTCTCGCACCCCTAGATTCGCGATATCGTTCCGACCGGTTCCACTCGGCGCAACACCGGAATTTTCGCCTGCCTGAGCACGTGCTCAACTTCCGTCTCTTTTAACCGCGAAGCGTCGTACTCGAACGACAGCCGGTTGGCCTGCTCGTCCACGCGAAAGCGGCGCAGTCCATACGTGTTGGCGAAGCTCCCCAGCGCCCGCAATTGCTCGGGATTCAGCCGCGATTGCAATTCGTAGGTAATCTCCATCAGTGTCATGGCCCAATTATAGCAGCAAGGCGAATGGAGAGTCTTCATTCTCCACGCAAGCTTAGTCCGTGGACTGTCGCTGTATGTGAGTCTCGCCGCACCGGCGCAAGGTTTTAGTAGCGCCGGCGTCTCGCCGGCAATTTGTCCGATCACCAGGAAGTACAAAGCAAAAAACCGGCGAAACGCCGGCGCTACCGAGTTCTTGTGTGAAACAGCTTGGCATATTTGACATAGGGGGTGGGGGTATAGTACAAATCGTCCTGGTAAGGAAAGTTGCGGGGTGCTTGTGGCGGCAGGAAACAAGAACGCGATTCGCGGCGCGGCGGCTTGCGGCTGCGGCGCTCACGGAAAGAGCCGGAAGGCGGTGGCTGTCGATCCGGCGATCAAGGCGTCGAACTTGAAGCGTCTGCGCCGGATCGAGGGTCAGGTGCGCGGTTTGCAGCGACTGGTGGAAGAGGGCCGCTACTGCGCCGACATCCTCGTACAAATTTCTTCCGTGCAGGAGGCTCTCCGTTCCGTGGGGAGCGCCCTGATGAAGAACCATCTGCGCCATTGCGCGTCGGAAGCCATACGCGACAGGACGCCGGGCCGTGCGGAAGCCATGTACGACGAGTTGCTGCACCTGATGGACCTGCACTCGCGATAGTCCGAATGTGTGGTAGCACAGGCTTCAACCTGTGTTCTTTTGACTTTAGCTTGGCACAAATCAAAACCACACAGGCTGAAGCCTGTGCCACTGAAAGCCCCATACGCCCTTGTGCGATGCTCGGGAAAGGGAAAATTGTGGATACGCAAAATACAAACGCGGGCGCCATGGAAAAAGACCCGGTCTGCGGCATGACCGTGGACCCTGCGCGGGCGAAGGCTACATTCGAGCACGAAGGGAAGACGTACTACTTTTGTTGCGCGGGCTGCAAAACGAAATTCAGCGCCGACCCCGCAAAATACTTGATGGCAAAAACGTTCGTGGGCATCGCTCCCATGTCCGCGCCTCCGGTGCAGATTGCGCCTGCCGTTCCGCGGCCGGTTTCGCAACCGGTGGTGCAAAATGCCGCGCCTCCTCCCGCTGTGCGCAAAGCCTCCTCGAACGAATACACGTGCCCCATGGATCCCGAGGTGCGCCAGCAAGGGCCGGGCGATTGCCCGAAATGCGGCATGGCGCTGGAGCCCGCTGTTCCCGCGCTCGCCATGGAAAAGACCGAATACACCTGCCCGATGCATCCGGAAATTGTGCGGGACGCTCCCGGGGATTGCCCGATCTGCGGGATGGCGCTGGAGCCGAGAACGGTAAGTGCTGCGGAGGAGAAAAATCCGGAGCTTGTGGATATGACGCGCCGGTTCTGGATTTGCGTGGCGCTCACGATTCCGATTCTGGCCGTAGCGATGGCGGATCTTGTGCCGGGGCTTTCCGGGCTCGCGCGGCGCGTTCCGCCGACGGCTTGGCAGTGGCTCGAATTTATTCTGGCGACGCCGGTCGTTTTGTGGGGTGGCGCGCCGTTCTTTGTACGCGGCTGGCGATCCCTGATTACTCGCAATTTGAATATGTTTACCCTGATCGGCTTGGGAACCGGCGTGGCGTATGTGTTCAGCGTCGTGGGAGTGCTCTTTCCGGGCGCGTTCCCGGCAGAGTTTCGTGGATTGTATGGCGAAGTCGACGTTTATTTTGAAGCGGCGGCCGCCATCACGACGCTCGTGCTGCTCGGCCAAGTGATGGAATTGCGGGCGCGAAGCCGCACGGGCGCGGCGATCAAGGCGCTTCTTGGACTTGCTCCGAAAACCGCGCGCCTCGTTCGCGACGACGGCTCGGAAGCGGATGTGCCTCTCGGAGAAGTAAAGCACGGCGACCGGCTGCGCGTGCGTCCCGGAGAAAAAATTCCGGTGGATGGTGTTGTGCTCGAAGGCGCGAGCAGCGTCGATGAATCGATGATCAGCGGCGAGCCGATTCCCGTCGAAAAATTCACGGACGCGCGCGTTACGGGAGCGACCGTGAACGGCACGGGAGCGTTCCTCATGCGCGCCGAGCGCGTGGGTTCGGAAACGCTGCTGGCGCGGATCGTGCAAATGGTGGCCGAAGCGCAGCGCAGCCGCGCGCCGATCCAGAAGCTTGCCGACGTTGTCGCGGGATATTTCGTCCCGGCGGTTGTTGCCAGTTCCGCGCTGACGTTCGTGGTTTGGGCGTTGTGGGGGCCATCTCCTCGGCTGGCTCATGCGCTGGTCAACGCGGTCGCGGTGCTGATCATTGCGTGTCCCTGCGCGCTGGGCCTGGCCACGCCGATGTCCATCATGGTGGCGATGGGCCGGGGCGCGTCACTAGGAGTGCTGTTCAAGAACGCGGAAGCCATCGAACTGATGCGCAAGGTGGACACGCTGGTGGTGGACAAGACCGGCACNNGCCTCGAACGCGCGAGCGAGCATCCACTGGCCGCGGCCATCGTGAAGGGCGCGGAAGAGCGCGGCCTGAAGTTTTCGCCAGTAGAAACGTTTGAATCGCTGACCGGGCGAGGCGTTCGCGGACTCATGGAAGGCTCTCCGGTCGCGCTGGGGAATCAAAAACTTCTCGAGGAACTTCACGTGGACCCCGGGCCGCTGGTCGCGAAAGCGGAATCGTTGCGCGCGGAGGGCCAGACGGTCATGTTCGTGGTGATCGAAAAAAAGATTGGCGGATTGCTCGGTGTCGCCGACCCCATCAAGGAGACCACTGCCGAAGCCATTCGCCAGTTGCACACCGAGGGCATACGCATCGTGATGCTCACAGGCGACAGCCGCACAACGGCCGAAGCCGTCGCGCGAAAACTCGGGATCGACGAAGTCGTGGCCGAAGTGTTGCCGCAAGAAAAAGCCGGAGTAGTAAAACGATTGCAGGAGGCGGCCCGGTTCGTCGCCATGGCCGGCGACGGAATCANNTCGCCATGGGCACGGGCACGGACGTGGCCATGGAAAGCGCCGGAGTCACGCTCATCAAGGGCGACCTGCGCGGCATCGTCCGCGCCCGCGCCCTGAGCCGCGTCACCATGAGCAACATCAAGCAAAATTTGTTTTTCGCGTTCGTCTACAACTCGCTAGGCGTGCCCATCGCCGCGGGAATCCTCTATCCGTTCTTCGGCCTCCTCCTCAGCCCGATGATCGCGGCTGCGGCGATGAGTTTTAGCTCGGTTTCTGTGATAACGAATGCGCTGCGTCTGCGGAAAACCAAGCTTTCGACATGATTTGATTGACGCATTTCAAGCACCTGCCCCCTTGACAACACCCCTCCTGTGCTGAGACAATAATAGCGAATAGTTAAATAAATAAATAAGGGGCGTACAATGGCAAAGGCAACCATCAAGTCGCAATCAGGGGCCGTCATTACCATAGAAGGCAGCAAAGATGAGGTATCCAGCATTATCGCGAGATATGAACAAGTGAACGTTGTGGGTCATGCGAAACAGGCTATTGCGCGGGCGAAGAGTGCGAATAAAGTAGCTAAGAAACGAGACAGTGCGAGTGACTTAATAGTTGGACTGAAGGAAAATGGTTTCTTCGAGAAGCCAAAATCGTTGGGAGATATCGCAACTAAGCTAGAGGAACAGGGATACCTGTACGCTGTAACTTCCCTGTCCGGAATTGTTCTAGGGTTGGTCAAGAAAGGCCATTTGAGGCGGAAGAGACTGGAAGGGAAGTGGGTATATGGCAAGTAGCAAACTTCGGGCAGCTACGACGGCCACGGAAGCCCTGAAAATCTTATGGGAAGACGGTTTCTTTCTTGCTTGGAAGAAGATCGCCCCGATTGAGCAGGCTCTGGAGAAAAGGGGGAATCATTTCTCCGACCCTGAACTGGGTATGGCACTGAAGCGTGCCAAACACTTAACGCGAAGAGGCAAGCGGAGGAACTACGAGTATATTCAGAAGTATCCATTCAAAATGCATGAACAAAAACAGAGCGTCGGAAAGAAGCGCTAATGGCTCAGCACAAGCGCACCGTCAATAACTTGTTAAAAGACACATTCCCCGCGAGGCATGTGGATGCGGCAGTGCGTCATTTTCAGGGGATGGTCGAAGAATTTCAGAAAAGTAAATGGGATGATTCGGCAGCGAAGGGCGGCAAATTCATCGAGGCAGTTTTAAAAGCCCTATGGGTCTTTGTAGGAGAAACGCCCCCGGCCGGGAAGGATTTTAAGGCCAGTAAAGTCATGACACAACTTGAACAGAGGCCCGCAGCAGGGCATCCAGACACAATTCGTCTTACGATTCCGCGTGCTTGTCGATTTGCCTACGAAATCGCCAGTAATCGAGGGGCGCGGCACGACGCTGACGAGATTGACGCGAATGAGATGGATGCAAGTACGGTCCTTGGGGTTTGTGCCTGGATTCTTTCCGAGATGGTTCGCGTTTCTCAAAAGGGGCTGGATCTCACACAGGTGAGGTCAATCGTCGAAAGTCTCATGCGACGACGCTTTCCATTCACCGAAGAAATCGACGGTCGTGTTTATGCTGATATTGCTGGGAGTGCGCACGAGGCCGCCATTTTAATTCTTTGGCACATTTACCCGGCCAGAATGAGCAACACTGAGTTAGTGGAATCGCTCGTCAGACATGATTATAGTAGAAACAACGCGAACGTCACGGTTTCACGACTTACGCGTTTTGTGGACGACGATGAAATTGGGAATCTCCGACTTAGAAACACTGGACTCCGAAGGGCGGAGGATTTGATTGTTAAAGGTTCGTTGAATTTATAACGGCAGAGGCTAGCTAGATGCGCCATTCTCGGAGCGGTTTTGAATTAGGACGAGTAGAGCGCCCTTTTGCGTATTTTATTAGCGATAAGCTTCCCTGCAATGGCGGACGCCAGTGATTTCGATGGTATTGCCGTTTTTCAGATCGAAGAACACGAGGTAGTCGCCGCAGCGGAGACGGAAGTCGCGAGCGTCACGGTGTAGGGGCACGGCATTGCCGTGCCCCTACGGCTTATAGATGGACGAGCAGCTACAACAATGGATGTACTCCAAAACTAAATGAGGAATTTTTCTTATTACTTGGTTCGCCAGTCCCGTTAGGGACGAAATAACGTAGCCCACCGCTTGAGCGGTGGGTATGTGTGTGGGTAGAGCGGAAAGCCCCGTAGGGGCGGCACATTGGGTTCCCCCTATGTCGCCCCTACGGGGCTTTTAATTTTTGCAACTGCGCGCCCCCACCGCTCAAGCGGTGGGCTACGTTGTGGCGTCCCTCCGGGACTTCGGCCGACGCAAAAACAGGGCGCTGCAAACTACATCGTTACGGCAAACGTGTTGCGCCGGATTAGCGACTGCATTTGATCGTTGGTGAGGGAAAGTTTCACGTCCAGGCGGTCGCCGGCGGGCGTTACCGATGCTCCGTCGAGGAGCGCGCCTAGTTCCGGGTTGGTGGTTCCGACCTGATATTTGCGGTACATGAGGCCGGCCTGGAGCAGCGCTGCAAACGTGTTGGCGTCGTCCGCGGAGCCGCAGACGGCTTCGAAGTTCACATCGACGCCGCTGGTTCCCTTGATGCTGATGGTCATGGCCTTGAGTTTGGAAGTGAGCTGCGCGGCGGCGGGGAACTGCGACGTTTCCGGCACGAGCTGCTGCATGGCGAGGCGCGCGTACGCCGGGTTCAGCACGGCCCAGACGGTTCCCGTGCCGTTGGCTTGATCGACGAGCGCGGAGAAATCCGTGTTGGCATAGAGGCCCTGTCCTTCTCCGTATCGCACGCCAATCATTTTTTCAAGCTCCTGCCGCTGGCCAAAGGCCGCGGTATTCGAGTCGATGAAAAAGAAGAAGAGATCGGTTGGTCCGCTGCCGCCGCCGAATGCGAAGAGCGAAAATGTGCGCACCTTCACGATGGGCAGCTTCTTGGAAGTGAAATAGGCTTCGGCCGACGCGGGATCAAACTGCCCGAGCGCGACGCCCACAATCTGGTCCGTGCTGGGAACGGAGCCGCCGCTGTCGGCCGTCGATTTGCCCAGCACGAGCGCCCAGGCGAGTTCCGTCACCTGCGTGTTCGGGTCGATCCCCGCGGAAGAGAGAAACGTCTCAAACTCGCGGAATTTCGGCGGCAGCATTTGTTCCTTGAGCTGATCGAACCAGGGAAATTGGCGCGCTTCCTTCAAGTTGGCGTAAGCGAGTTCGCCGGAATCCTTCGGAAACATGGTGAGAATGTCCGATCCGAGGCTCCCCGCGCGGGCCGTTCCCGACAGCACTGTCAAAATGGCGACAAATGCGGCCATCCAAATAAATTTGCGAGTGTTCATTTTTTCTCCTGCCATGCTCCCAAGCGTTCGATCCCTGTAGGAAATCTATTTTAGCGCGTATCCATTTAAGTGGATACCTGTTTCCACAATCATTGTGCTTCAATTTTGGCCGCGCGGGACGTAATTCTTTCAACCGTGGTTGCATCTTGTAACGAGGGGCGGCGGCCTCCGCGCTGTCCAGCGCGCCGCGAGAGGCGGCCATCCCCACTAGTTTGAGCCCAAACTGATCGAAAAGATTAGATGGCGCGACCGTGGTGTCGAGTTGTGCCAGACGCGAAATTATTTTGGTAGCGGCGCAGGCAAAATGCCCGTGGCGGCGGCCAGGCGATTTTCAAGAATTTGCGCGGGCGAAAAATTCTCGAGCTGCAAATCATGCCCGGCTGCAAGTTCGAGGGCCCGACGCGGAATCAGGCCGATGATTTCGCTTTCAACGACGGCGCAGCCATAGCGCTCGGCTTCGCGCTTGACCATTTCGAAGACGCGATGCGGCGGCGTCACCTGGAAATCGGTCAGGTTGATGGAAACCTGGGCAAGGCCGCGCGCCTTCAGCTCCACGCCGATGGCTTTTACGCAGGGAAGCCCGCCGCTCGACGAGCGAATTGCGCGCGCGATTTGCCCGGCGATCGACACATCGCTCGTATTGAGCAGAATGTTGTAGGCGATCAGCAGTTTGCGAGCGCCCACGGCGGTTGCGCCCGCCGTAGGGTGAAGGCGCGGCTCGCCTATGTCGGGTGCGCGGCCCGGGTTTCGCAACACGGCTTCGCGCAGGCCCTCGAATTGCCCCTTGCGGACGTTTTCCAGATTCACGCGCTCCGGTCGCGTTGCTGCAGCCTCATAAAAATAAGCCGGGATGCGGAAACGGTCCCAGAGTTCCTGCCCCACGCTCCGGGCCAGCGCGACGCACTCTTCCATCGAAACATTTTCCAGGGGAACGAACGGGATCACGTCGGTTGCGCCGATGCGGGGATGCACGCCCGTGTGGCGCGTCATGTCGATGAGTTTCGCCGCCACGCCCGCGCCGCGCAGCGCGGCTTCGGCCACGGCTTCCGGCTCCCCGGCAAGCGTGATCACCGTGCGATTGTGGTCCGCGTCGCTCGTGCGGTCGAGCACCCACGCGCCGGGGATGCCGCTCATGGCGGCGACGAGTGCGTCGATGGTTGCGGCGTTGCGCCCTTCGGAAAAATTCGGCACGCATTCGATCAGGCGGTTCATATTGCTCCGGGGATTTGCGCAGGGTCTGGCCGCGCTGGTGTGAATGATACGGTATTTTTCGCCGGGCCTCCAAATGCTTCGGCGGCGGAGGTTTTTCTTGGTAGCACAGGCTTCAGCCTGTGTGGTTTTGATTTGTGGCAGGCTAAAGTCAAAAGAACACAGGCTGAAGCCTGTGCCACTTAAAAAAAATCCCACGGCGAACTTCGATTGCGCGTATGTGGAATCGTGCGGTACTGTTTTGATTCGCCATGGCCTACGCGACACTCACGGAAAAATTTCTGAACGCGGTGGACCGGCTGCCGAACGATCGCGCATTGTCCTTGCGTGTCAACGGCCGCTGGGAGCCGATGTCCTCGGCGGAATTTATGCGGCGCGTTGCCGGGCTTTCCAGAGCGTTGGAGCAGCTCGGAGTCAAGCCGGGCGATCGCGTCGGCCTGTTTTCGCCCAACCGGCCGGAATGGCACATCGCGGATTTTGCCATCCTCGGGCTTGGCGCGGTCGATGTGCCCGTTTATTTCAACGAATCTCCCGACCGGATTGTGTACATCCTGAATCATTCCGGCGCCGAGGTCGTGTTTGTTGCGGGAGAGATGCAGGCGCGGCGTTTGCTGGAGTGCCGCGCGCGGCTCGCTTCGGTGAAGCACATCATTTGCGCCGGCGCCCCCGCGGATATCGACCACGACGTTCTCCGCTACGAAACGCTGACGGCCGCGACCGCGGACACGGCGATGGCCGAGTACCGCCAGCGAGCCGCGCGCGTGACGCCCGACCAGATCGCCACGATCATCTACACCTCGGGCACAACGGGCGAGCCCAAGGGCGTGATGCTCACGCACAACAATCTCAGTTCGAACGAGGAAACGTCCGTCGCGGCCTATCACATGAATCCCGCCGACACGGCCGTAAGTTTTCTGCCGCTTTCGCACGTGTACGAACGCGTGATCGCCTATGCCTACCTGTTCCATGGCGTTTGCGTGTCCTATGTCGAGCGTATGGAAGATTTGCCGCAAGCGCTGGTGGAAGTTCACCCTACGCTGGCTGCCGCGGTTCCGCGCGTTTTCGAAAAGCTCTACGCCAATATCATGCAGAAGGGACACGAATCGGCGGGATTGAAGCGCGGGATTTTCGATTGGTCGATGCGCGTGGCGCGGAATTCGGTGCGCTGGCGGGCCTATGGAGAGGGGGCTTCCTCCTGGCTGGGTTTTTGCTGGAAGATCGCGGACCGCATTGTCTATTCAAAAATCCGCGCGGGAACCGGCGGCCGTTTCCGCGGATTCATCTCCGGCGGCGGGCCGCTCGCGCGCGAACTCGCTGAATTGTTCTGGGCCGTGGGGATCCCCGTTTACCAGGGATATGGCTTGACCGAGACGTCGCCTGTCGTGAGCGCGAATTGTCCGGGCGCAAACAAAGTGGGTACAGTGGGGCGGCCGATTCTGGATGTAAGCGTGCGCATCGCGGCGGATGGAGAAATTTTCGTGCACGGGCCGTGCGTGATGAAAGGCTATTACCAGAAGCCCGAGGATACGAGCGCCGTGCTTTCCGCGGACGGCTGGCTCGCGACGGGCGACATCGGACATGTGGACGAAGACGGCTACCTCTCGATCACCGACCGGAAGAAGGATTTGTTCAAGACTGCGGCGGGAAAATTTGTCGCGCCGCAGCCAATTGAAAATATGCTGAAAGTGAATCCGCTGATTCTGAACGCCGTGCTGGTTGGGGACGCACGTAAATTCATCGCGGCCTTGATCGTGCCGAATTTCGCGAATGTCGAGGCCGCCGCGCGCGCCGAACGCCGGACGTTTGCGTCGCACGAACAGCTTGCCGCCGATCCGTGGGTCCATGAACTGATCGGCGGGGAAGTCGCGAAAGTAAACGCGAAGCTCGCGCAGTACGAGACGATCAAAACATTCGCGCTGCTCGATCACGATTTCACGTTCGATGGCGGGCAGTTGACCCACACGCTGAAGCTCAAACGCCGCGTGATTGCCGAGCGCTACGCGCAAACAATAGAAGCGCTGTATGCGGAGAGGCCGCCGGTTTCGTAGGCGAGAGGCGTAATGGCGCGGGCTTTACAGGCGGCGAAAAAAACGCTCTACCCTTTTGTCAATCCGAGCGAAGCGAGGAATCTCTCTTTCTCTTCCTGAGCCTGAAGAAGAGAGATTCCTCGCTTCGCTCGGAATGGCAACAATAGGGATTTTCTCCTCAGCCTGTAAAGCCCGTGCCACGAAACGCAATTCAATTCATTCTTCATTTGTAGTTCCGCTATCGCTCGGGCACGGCGTCCGGATCGAGATTGCCGCCGGAGAGAATAATTCCGATGCGCAGGTCTTCGCCGTCGATCTGGCGGTGGAGGGCGGGCGCGGCCGCGACGGCGCCCGACGGCTCGACCGTGATGCGCAGATGCTCGGTGATGAGGCGCATCGAGTGGACGATCTCGTCTTCGGTGGCGAGCAGGATGCGGTCGACGCGCTCGCGCAGAATCGCGAACGTGCGCGGCGCGAGCGTCGCCCTCAGTCCATCGGCAATCGTGAATTTCGGCGAGCCCGGCTCGATTTGGCCGGAGGCGAGCGAACGCGCGGCGTCGTCGGCGTTGGCCGGTTCGCAGCCGATCACCACGATTTCCGGGCGCAGGGACTTCGCCGCGATGGCCGTGCCCGAAAGCAATCCTCCTCCGGAAACGGGCGCGCAAATCACATCCAGGTCGGGAATTTCCTCGAGGAATTCGAGCGCCGCCGTGCCTTGTCCGGCGATCACGCGGTCGTCATCGTACGGATGCACGAGCGTGCCGCCCGTTGCGCGCAGCAGTTCGGCGGCGGCAGCCTCGCGCGCCGCCTGCGTCGGCTCGCAAAACGTAATCTCCGCCCCGTAGGCCTCCACCGCGCGGATTTTTACTTTTGGCGCGTTGCGGGGCATCACGACCCAGGCGCGTATGCCGCGCATCTGCGCCGCCAGCGCCAGTGCCGCGCCGTGATTGCCCGAGGAGTGCGTCACCACGCCGCGCGCCGCCTCCGCTTCGCTCAAGGAAAAAACCGCGTTGGTCGCGCCGCGAATTTTGAACGATCCGGAAAGTTGCAAATTTTCGCACTTGAAAAACAGCAGCGCGCCGGCCAGCTCATCGAGCGGGTAGGAAATCATCACCTGCGTTTGCTCGATGTGGGGAGCGATGCGGCGCCGCGCCTCCTGGATCGCCTGGAGGTTTGGGCCCGTGAAGGATGGATTGTCGGATGCGCTCAACGGGAATCTCTCCACAAAAAGTCCCGGCAAAATGATGTAACAACATGACACAACAACCTGACTCAACAATATGACACAACAATATGACACAACAACGGCGCATTATGGCACAAGTCGCCCCGGCGTGAGTCATATGCCGGAAAAAATGCGCATGGCACTTGCTTCGGGCTCGACGCGCGCTAGAATTGAGTTCACCCTTTCCTAGTGGATAGTCGCGCGCACGCCAAAGTGCGAGCGGGGAGGAAATTATGAGTTCCAGCGACCGGCGCACAGATCCGCGCGTGAATATCCACGTGCCCCTGCGGTTCCGCGTTCTCGAGCCTCCTGGCGCGGCGGAGCAGACGGGGGAGTCTGAAAATATTTCTCAGCGAGGAATGTTTTTATCGACCGATGTTCCGCTAAAGATCGGCACACCCGTGGAAGTTTCGCTTCACATGCCGCGGGAAATTGCCGCGAAATTAACGACCGATGTGACGTGCGTGGCGCGCGTGGTCCACGTGCGGCCAGGCTCTTCGCCCGAAGGCAGGATGGGAGTTGGTCTGCGCATCGAGCGCTACGAGGCAAAGCAGGGGCGCGAGATTTAGCCTGCGGCGTTTCGACCGTGCGGGCTTGCGCCCTGCGTTGCGGCGCAGCCTGTGAAGCCTGCGCCACTGCTGATTTTGCGTGGTTCAATTTCCGCTGGCGGGAATCCGTACGGTCACCTTGGCGCTCGAGACATTTTCAAACTGGTCGTAGACGCGCACGGTAATCGTGTGCTCGCCCGGCGAAAGTTTCTGCAACGGAAAATCGTATGTTTCGCGTGCCGCGTCGCTCAGTCCGCCCTCGGGAAAGACCAGCGTCCAATCTCCCGCGTCCAGGCTGTACTGCGCTCGCGCGATAAAGCTTGCCGGCGCGCCGGCTTGGAATCTGACGCGCACTCCGGCGCCGGATGGCTCGGCGGTGAGTTGAGCGATCGCGGGCGGCGTGTTATCCACGATGAAACGCTCCGACACGCGCTCCGAAGACAACCCTTCGCCCGCGGGATTGGACGGAGCATCGCTCGCGACAATCTTCAGGTAGTAGGCCCCGTCCGGCATTGAGGTTGTGTCCCAGGAATAAAACCGTGTGTCCAGCTTGTCCTTGAGCGGCTTCCAGGCGGTTTCGTTTTCTCCGCGAAAATAAATGGCGAATTCCAACTGATCGTCATTGGCATCGTCCGCCGTCCACAGAACGGACTGGTAGCCTTTTTGCGTGGAACTCTGCGGGACAGGATCGAAATGCGCCGAGCCGGACGACGGCACTTGATTCGAAATCCCCGCAATGCTGAATGCGCTATTGGGAGAAGATGAGGACGCCGGCGGCTGAGGCATGCGAAGCTGCGCGAGAGACTGCGTGCCACCCCCCATGGTTACGGACATCCCCTGAACGCGCACGCCGGGATCCTGCAACGCGATGGCGGTCACTTCCGGCGGCATATTTTTGGGCAGGTACGCGATGCTGAACCAATCGATCGCGGGAGCCTGGCCGCCGCGCAGGACGGCCTTCCACTGCACAAAACGAGCGGCGGGGCAGCCGAGTTTATCGCCGGATGGGTTTGCGTACGGGCCCGACCAGTCGCTCCAATTGGAGTCTGGATTGGACGTATTGCCCGAGCGGGCGTAGATCGCGATTCGTCCCTCGCCGGAAGCGCTGGACGAAGTGATATTTTCGCCCCACCACGTGGCGCGGCCCCAGCGCGAAAAAATATGACCGTCAAACGGTTGCGATTCGTAGGTTCCTTCCGATTCCTTGTCCGGGCCCATCGCGAAAACTTTTCCGGGATTGGCCGCGGCCAGGAAAAGTTTTCCGCCGGGCCCCGCAGCGATCGAGGTCACCTGGCCCGACGTCGCCTTTGCGAGCTTCGAGAAGATACGGTTGCCTTCCAGTTCCAAAACCGCGCCCTGATTTCCCGTTCCGAGCAGCAATTTTCCATCAGGGAGAAGACCCATCGAGTACACAACATTGTCCCGCGCGCTCCACAGCTCCTCGGGAGAACCGTCCGGGGCGAGTCGGTAGACGGAACTCGAATTCACGGTGAAGAGCGGCGTAAAGGGCGCGGGCTGCGTTTGCGGCGTGGCTCCAGTGTTGTTTCCCGCAGGGCCTAGCGTAATTACAAAATTGGCAGTCGGGCCTGCGTCCGCGGGCTGAGGACGCGGCTGGCCTGGAGGTGGCGGAGTTTTCTCGCCCACTGCGGCGACGTACAGGTCGCCGTTCGCGGCCAGCAGCAGCGAAGTGATTTCTTTTCGCGATGTTTCGTAGAGGACAAACGCGCGGCGATTGCTCGCGGCCTTGGGAATGCGCAAAACGCGCCCGCTCGGCTCCGTGCCCGCTAGGACGTTGCCATGCGCGTCGAGCGCCAGCGTGCGAATGTGCGTTTCTTCGCTGGAATAAAAAACCTGCCCCTTGCCATCGGGCGCGACGGAGAAAATCTTGCCCGTGTCGCCCGTCGCGACGTAGACGGTTCCGTCCTTGTCCACGACCAAATCCCAAATGTATTTGGTCTTCGGATCGAAGAAGACGGAGGATTTTCCATCAGTCGTCACCTTGTAGACTTTTCCGTCGGGCGACGTGCCAACGAATACATTTCCGGACGCGTCGAGGGCGAGCGCCTGGGCGGCGAGTTCCGTGGATTCGAATACGCTGGTCGTCTTGCCGCTGGGGTCGATGCGCAACACTTTCGCGTTCGAGCCGCCCGCCGCGTACAGATTTCCCTTGGAGTCGGCGCGAATCTGGAGGAGATAGGCGAGGCTTGCGTCCGCGAATTCGGCGAATCGCGGCGCGAGAAATAGTTTGCCGTCGCTGCGCAGCGCCACGCCCTTCGCCGTCCCTTTGTCAAACTCCTCGAACGTGCTTTGCCTCCACCAGCGCGTGTGTTCGGCCAGCGCCGGCGCGGCAACGGCCAGCGCGGCCCCCGCAAAAAAGAGCATTGCGCGCGCGGCGATGGTTCGGCCGCTCACTTTACATGTGCTGAACAGTGCATTTGAAAATGGATTGCGCATAAGACTCCTCAAGCTGCCGGCAACGCACGCCAGCCCGCCGCTTACTTGATTTGAATCGTTATGGATGTGGATCCCTGAATGATCTGATCGAGCGGCAGCGACCATTCTCCCGCAGCCGATTCCCGAACCACCAGAGAACTTGCCGGACCGCCGCGCTGATCGAGCAGATTGATCTGAGAGGCGGGCACGTTCGGCATCACCTTGTCCTGCACCACCAGCGTCGGCGAAGATCCGAGCAGCGTCACGTACAACCGGTTGTTTCTTCGCTCGCGATTCAAAACCGCGATGAGCTGTTCCAGGCTGTCCAGGCGCGCCTGCGATCCGGAGACCACGCTCATACGGTTCAATGTGCTCGAATCGCTGGCCAGAATCTGCATGGACGTGCCGCGCACCGCTTGCGGCGGAATCGCGATCGGAATATCGCGGATCACGGGCGAGCCGCGATAGGGGCGCAATTGCACGCGCACGGTGACCGTGTCGCCCGGCTCGGCCTCGGGTTTATCCAGCCACGCGCCCTCGATCGTCATCTGGCGGCGATTCGGCGAGGACTCCATGCGCAGCGTTACGCGCTCGATGTTCGCCGTTTCATATTGGTTGGAGAAAATTCTCTGAAAAAGATTTTGCACCGCGTTCGCGACCGGCACGCCGTCCGGAACGAAGGAGTCGATGGGCGGGAAAAGGTTATCGAGCGTCACGCTCGAGTGGCCGGCGATGTCGATTCCGCCCGTCAGGTGCAGCGTGGTTCCTTCGCCATACACGCTGTTCTGGACCAGGCCGTTCAATGCCGAAATGCCCATGAGAATCGGCGTGAGCTTCGGATTCGACATCATGCGAAAGGAAAAATGCTTGTCGCCGTCCGGCGTCGACACGGTCATGTCGATGGGAATTAATTTTGGCGCGGCGCCCAGGCTGCCCACGACGGCGGTCACGCGATCCTGGCTGAACGATCCGATGGTTCCGCCAACGTTCACGATTTTGGTCGATTCCAGATCGGAGCTGAGCGTGGTCAGCACGCGCGCCCTCGCCATGGGCATCTGAACGGCGCCGAATCCAAACAGCGGATGCCCGCACACGTACACGCGCCCGTCCACGATGGCTGTGACCGTGCACGAAGCGTCCAGCGACAGATCGCCTTCGACGAGCACCGCGCTCACCATGTCTCCGGGGCGAATGTCCGCGTCATCGGGCCGCGCGTCGGCCGTGCCGCCCTGCGTCGCGGCCATGCCGTAGGCGGCAAATTCGCTTTGAAATTGCCGTATGGCCACGCCGCTGAAGCCCGAAAAGACGAGCGGGGAATCGATCGGCGTCAGAAATGTTCCGCCGGAAACGCCCGCGCGCGAGGCCCAGTCCGAGGGAATCTCGAATCGTGCGTCCAGTTGTTGCGCGATTTGTTGCGAAGGCGGCGCCTCGCCTGGCGCGGCCTCGGCGCGAATCACGCCGGGCTGGCCCTTCGGCAGGCTCAGAATATTTTCAATTGGCGTCACTCCCGCCAGCGGCTCCTTGTTGAACTGGCCGAGCTTGAGGGACAGGGCCCCGGCAAGTTTTCCGTCAATGTAGACGGGGCTTCCGCTCATGCCGGCGACGACGCCCGTATGCTCGACTTTTGCGCCGAGGAGCTGCACGAGGATGATCGACTCCTTCGGCGCCAGAAAATTCGGCATCACGCCGATCACCACCAGATCGAATTTCTCGATCTGGTCACCGGCAAAAATCGTGTACGCCTCGCCCTTCATTCCCGGCTGGATTTGCGAGAGCGGAAAAATTTCAGGATCGGCAGCAAACGCAGCGGGCGCGAGCAACGACCCCAAAAAAGTGGCAAGCAGCGCGGTAAGCAAGATGCGCTTGAAAGAAGGAAAGAGGCGCGCTGCGCGAGGTGTTCCAATTGTATTCATTAACATGACATGATACGCGCGCCATCCGTCGGAATCAATCGCGCGAAACCCGCGTCCGAAGACGGTGTGTGGAGCCGTTGAGACGCCGGTGCCACGCAAGGCGGCGCAGGGGCGCGGTTGCAAAAGAGTTCCTCACGGGGCAAACTTATTTTTATGAGCACATACGACCTGATTTGCATTGGAGCGGGGCCCACCGGGCTAGCCTGCGCCATTGAAGCCAAGCGCGCTGGCATGAACCCTCTGGTGATCGATAAGGGATGCCTCTGCAATTCGCTCTACCACTATCCCGTCAACATGGTGTTTTTCACGACGCCGGAACTTCTGGAAATCGGCGATCTGCCGCTGACGATTTCCGCCGAGAAGCCGACTCGCAGCGAGGCGCTCAAATATTATCGCAAGTGCGCCGAGCACTACGAACTGGAGCTGCGCCTGGGCCATCGCGTGGAACGCGTCGAAGGCACCGATGGAAAATTCACCGTGCACACGCGGGACGGGCAGGGAATTCCCGCGCAATTCGCGGCCAGGAAAATCGCGGTCGCCACCGGCTACTACGACCTGCCGAATCGCCTCAACATTCCGGGAGAGGACTTGCCGCACGTTTCGCACTACTACACGGAGCCTCACGCGTTCTGGCGCCGGAACGTGGTCGTGATCGGCGGAAAAAACTCGGCCGCCGAAGCGGCCCTCGATCTCTACCGCAACGGCGCGAATGTCACGCTGATTCACCGGCGCGCGGAACTCGGCTCGAACATCAAGTATTGGGTTCGGCCGGACATCGAGAACCGCATCAAGGCCGGGCAGGTGCGCGCGATGTTTGAAACAGATGTGAAGCGCATCGAAGCGGGCCGCGTGGTGGTTGCGAGTCGCGAGGGCGAACAGTCATTGCCCGCCGATCAGGTGTTTGCGTTGATCGGATACCATCCGGACTTCGAATTCCTCAGCTCGCTGGGAATCGCGCTCGATCCCGAAACCAACAAGCCCGCGATGAATCCGCAAACCCACGAGAGCAACGTGCCGGGAATGTTCGTCGCAGGAGTGGTGATCGGCGGAAATCATACCAGCGAAATTTTCATCGAAAATGGCCGCTTCCACGGCAAGCAAATCGCCGCTTCCTTGGCGGCCGCCCGCGCGCATTCGAGCGCCGGCGTTTGACAGTATTTTCCACGCGATGCTAGAGTAATTCTCGCAGGGCCGAGGTAGCTCAGTTGGTAGAGCAGTCGATTCGTAATCGACAGGTCCCCGGTTCAAGTCCGGGCCTCGGCTCCAATCAATTCAATAACTTAGATTCTGCCTCTGCTTCGCTGGCAGAGATTTGGTGCACGTTTTGGTGCACACCCACCTGGAAAACTGGTGTCAGGCTGTCTAGGGCCGTACGCTTGGCGTCCATGCGAATGTGCGAATAGTGTTCGAGCATTCGGCGGGAAACGTGTCCGGCAATCGCCATCATGGTTTGCTCGCCGGCCTGGCCTTCGGCAAGTTTGGTAATGCAGGTATGGCGCAAATCGTGGAACCGGCAGCGGACGCCAGCAAGCTTGAGCGCATGACGCCACGCAGTTCTCCATCCGAGTGGGAAAACGGGCTGCTCAGACTTCGCCTCGGGGAACCTGCCTGCCCATCGTGCCAAGGCATCAAAGGCCGTGGCGTTCAGGGGAATCAGGCGGCCCGTTCCCGCTGCCGTTTTGGAGTGGCCTACTGTGAGCGTGCGCTGCGCGAATTCTATCTGGTCCCATCGCAACGTCCGAATTTCATTCTTCCTCATGCCGGTATTGAGTGCCAGAACGACGGCGGTATAGCAGGCCGAGTCTGATTTGTGAGCAGCTTCTAACAGCCGGTATTCTTCCTCTGGCGTGAGCGCCCGGCCCACATCCTTGCGTTCGTAGAGCGTTTTTACTTTTCCGTCGAGTGGCTGCCAGCACTCATTGGCCTTCAGGACTTGCCGCAACACCCCGATCTCGATATTGATGGTTCTCCCCTGAGCACCCTCGGCAAGCCGTTTCTTCTGGTATTCCCTGATAGCATCGGCGTCGATGTCACACAGCAGACGCGAGCCAAATGCCGGTAAAACCCGATTGAGCGCGAAGCGGGCCATGCGCTGCGTGTTGGGCCGTACTTCGTGGGCGTGGGATTGCTGCCATGCTGCGGCTGCCCGTTCCAAGGTGGGGGGCAGTGAGCGCCGCTCCTTTAGCCCATTGATAGAAAGCTCTAGCTCACGCCTCCGTTGCCTCTCAGCATCACGGGCAATCGTTTTGCTTGCCGTGTGGGTTGACTCGTGGACGAACCGGCCCGCGAATCGAAACCGCAACCAGTACGTTTTCGCTTTTCCTCGTTGGTAGATCATCGTTTTTCCTCCTTAGTTTTTCTTATGGCTTTGTGCGATGGTTGCTTTCGGTACGTTTGCATATAACGTCGGCGCTTCTCTTTGCCTTCCGGTGTAGTGCGGAAATGCCGATCACGACATGCGTTGGAACAGTGGAAGTGTTTTTTAATCTTGGCGTAGAACCATGACGAGCATTGGCGGCATCTACGCAGGCGATGAATGAGGCCGGTATTGGCGAGATCAAGCGCACATAGGATGGCGTGGCGAACGGCAGGGCGCAACTGCCTGCCATTTGCGGTAACCTTCCAGTCCCATAACCTGTGGCGTTGGCCGATCTCGCGCGTTCTTACGGATGGTCTAGGCACGAAACAAACCCGACTGAAAAATGCATCCAGTCCGGCACCCTCTTCCTGTAGGATTTGAACCAATCGGCGAATGATTTTGCGATCTGCGATTTGATCCTTCACTGTAATTCGCTTCCACTCCTCCTGTGAACCTTCCACGCTGTAGCGATCATTTTTCGGAATCGTATTCAGCAAATCTGCAAGCAAAGTACCAGCCGATTCGCCGGAGTAGTGCGGCTCTTGTCGAGGTTTGCGCTGTAACCTACGCGCCAATGACTTACTCATGGTTACGTTTTTAGCACGACAAGCTGCGGCCTGTCAACGACAATTCGCAAGTGGCAGTAATAAATAGAAAGAAACTGGAGGGCGTGAAAATGGCAGAACGACTTTTGAAGGTTGACGAGGCCGCAGAGCGCACCGGATACAAGGTCGCTACGGTCAGAATGAAAATCCTGAAACGCGAATGGCCTTACATCAAGCTGGGCAGTTCAGTACGCCTGCGCGAATCCTTCATTGTGAAACTGATTAATGACAGCGAAGTTCCGGCTCGCGTGGAGCGCAGCGCGTAAACAATGAGAGCCGATCAAATCGCCGAACGCCTTCATGCACGATCAGCCGGGCCGGAACGGTGGCGCGGGAAATGTCCGGTTCATGGCGGCAAGAGCGCGACTTCGCTCTCCCTCACCCGGGGCGAGGCTGGCAGGACGTTGGTCCGATGCTGGTCCGGTTGCACCGTCGAAAGCATTTGCGCTGCCGTTGGTTTGCGTATGGCTGATCTATTTGAGCATGACGCGCCACGGAAACCAGCAAGTCCCGAACTTAAATCCGTGCGAAAGGTGCTGGACGATCTTTGGCCTCGTCTAACGCCGACCGAACGCGCCGTGATGGTGCCCGTAATCATTCGAACTTCCGCTAAAAACCTGGATGCCGCGATCGCTGAAGGTCTTGCCCGCGCCGTTGAGTGCCAGGAGATTGTTCAAATCGCAATGATTGAGGAGAACGAATGAGGGGCGCAAAAGTCATAGACATGCTGGATGATGGCAGTCTGCGGACGGCCTATGACCCACACTCCGAAAAGGATTTTGTTTCTGCCCAACCCAACCCCTTGTGTAAGAAGTTTGGGCAGAAAGATTCTCTTCGCAGCTTGCCGTTCAAAACCGCGTTACAGATCGGCGCGGAGACTCCTATCGAGACTGAATACATTTGCAAGCCTTACGTCGTCAAGGGCGGCCTTACGGAGGTGGGCGGCAAGGTCAAGCTTGCCGGGAAGACTACCTGGGCGACATATCTCTGCCGGGCAGTGGTGCATGGTGATCCCTTTATGGGCTACCCCACCATGCGCACTCCGGTTGTCTACCTTACAGAGCAACCGTCTAGCTCTTGGCGTCTGGCGCTGGAGCGGGCCGGGTTACTCACCTGCGCGGACTTTCACTGCCTGTACTTCCGGGATATATATGGCCTCGAATGGTCCTTCGTCGTAGAGCAAGCCGTCCTTCATTGCAAAAAGATTGGAGCATCGCTGCTTGTCGTCGACACACTCGGGCAGTTTGCCGGCATATCCGGCGATTCCGAAAACAATTCCGGTGACGCGCTTAAAGCGATGCAGCCCTTACAGATGGCAGTAAGTGAAGGGATCGGGGTTATGGCTTTGCGGCATGAACGAAAATCAGGCGGTGCCGTGGGCGAGTCTGGCCGGGGATCATCGGCCTTTTCGGGAGCGGTGGATATTGTGCTTTCGATCCGCAGGCCGGAAGGCAAACACCGCAAGACACTGCGTACTATCGAAGCCATAAGTAGATTTGATGGAACGCCGGATGAGATGACCATCGAGCTGACGGATGCGGGCTACGTTGCGCTAGGGACATCGGCAGACGTTGAATCGGAGGAAGCTGCCCGGCATTTACTATCCGTTGCCCCCGGATCAGACACTGAATCCGTTGATCTAAAAGCCCTGATCGAGGGATCAGAAATATCGCGTAGTACGGCCCAGCGGGTAATCAGGGAGCTTTGCTCCAAAGGCTCGATGTGCTCAATCGGCGAGGGTAAAAGGGGCAACCCATTCAAGTACTTTTTACCTCAGAATGTTTCTGCCCAAACATCTAACACAGTGTTTGCCCCCGTGGGCAGAAACGGAAACTCCCCAGAAGAGGGGTTACTGTGACCGACCTACTACAGATCATTTCGCGCCTGGAATCGAGCGGGGGCACCCTCACCCTCGATTGGGACCGCGTTCGCTATCGAATCCCTCCCGGCAACCCTCTAGCATCCAGCTTGCTTGACCAGCTGCGCCAGCGCCGCGAAGGACTGGCAGAGGTACTGCGCGCCCGTGGGAAAGGGCTTGCGCCGTGCGGCCGGCCGGACTGTGCCGGGTGCTACGGCATCGGGGACGGTGGGGATCTTCACCCGCCGAAGGTCAGCGTGGATTGGCTCGAATGGCTCCAGAAGTGGGAGCCAGGAAGTAGCAAGGTTCAGTAGGAAAAATCGAAAGGAGAAATCGAAAATGACGCAATTAAGCGGTGGAATTTCTAAGGGACGAGCCCTCGTGGACGGAGAAAAACTGAACATCGCGGACCCGGGCGTGAAAATGCGGGACGCAGCGGCGTCACGTCAGCGAGCTGCGGGCGAAAGATCGCTGCGGGAAAAGAACGAATCGCTGAAGCGGGAAGACGCGGCCTACAAAAAGTAAGGGAAATAAAATCCAAAAAGGGAGAACAGGAAAAATGAGCGCGAAACAAATCGGTCCGATCAATGCCTTGACGGGAATGGTAAACCGAATAGAAACACAATCAGCAGCGATGGCCGCAGAAAGAGAAAGCAACCCGGAACTGGCCGAGGTTCAGGCGCAACTCACGGCGGACTGGCAAGCACGCGGATTCCCCGCCCTGGAATTGCTCAAAGAGCTTTCACGAACTCCCCGTTTCAAGGCAGCGCAAAAACTCTATAGATTCGACTGGCAACCCCATATTCGCGCCGGTGTGCCTCACGGCCTGGTGGGGCGCGTCGATAAACTCGTCAACTCGATATTTTCCTTTTACCCGGTTGCGATCTCTCAACTCGGAGAAATCCCCAGAAAGATTGCACGGCTTGTCCCCTCCGATGTCAGGAAATCCCCATACGGCGACAGGTGGAGTGACACGATCACAAAGGAAATGTCTGGCGTACTTTCGGCAGCCTCGGACATCGACCAGTGGTTAACCATGCTGGAAGCATCTTTGACCAAGATGGAAAACTCCCCCAAGTCCGCCGTGCGGATGCTACGGATCGCGGGGGTAGGTTCACCGGCCCAATCTTCCAATCCCCGGGAAGCCGAAACATCCTTCGACGTGTGAGGACAGCATGCCTCCGAAGAAATGCGTGGACGAGGGAATATTGGCTGCGAGAAGGCGGCATCACCGCGAGATGGGGTGCATCCGGATGCGCAAGTATCGGGCCAAAGGGAGGAAGCTTGTCACCGATCTGCTAGGCAGCGCCCTGGCGAGCGTCACAGATGGTGCCATTGTGCCTAGAAGCGAGCCTCAATCATTGGCGACCAGGACGGCGCAGGCAGTCTTGAGAACCACGCTACTCCGTCACGGTGTAACGCAGGACAGGGTTGTGCGCGTGATATCGGAAGGATTAGACAGCATGAGACTTGTGGTAAAGGGTGACGATATTTCGTCACAAGTGGACATGCAACACAGACTGCGTGCATCGGACAGCGCGATCAAACTTCTTGAACGGGCCGGGGAATTGCCTGGAGCGAAGCACTCCGAGCCTGCGTCTCACATTGTCGTCAACGTCATGGTGCTGGGCGAGGCTGACGGCCAGCAGATGCGCACGATTGAGGCCGAGGAAGTCGATGAATAGCTCACACACGCTGCGCAAGCATGGGGTCGCTGGCTCTATCGTGCGATGCAATAAGCACTTGCTGGCAGGGTGCAGCCGATTGGTGCACGAATTGGTGCACGCATCATCGGAAGAGGCCGAGTTATCACACGAGGCTGCCGTCTGCGCGTCTGCCAGGGGCCTTGCTGCGAGATGGAGCGGCATCGTAGGGCCTTCGCTTTCGATTCGCCGACCCCCCGTACACCAAAACACGGAGCCGACGCGATGGGCGTCCGGAGTCGCGCAGATCGGGTACCCAATTTTAAGGTTCCAGGCTTGGAGGTTTCATGCTAACCAGAACGGAGGGCAAACGTATGTCGCCTGAAAAAAGAGCAAAGATGGCCATCGAAGAAGCCCGGAAGACCCTGGCCAAGCTACGCGAGAAGTTTACGAAGCCGCTCTACATGGGTGAGCCTGCGCAGGCTCCTGGTTCTACGTTGCTGACCCGGAACTTGCGAGGAAGTTCTAGTGACCCGGATGCCGTCCCTTTTGATCCCGAAGATTGGAGTATCAACTGACATGCCACGAATCGAAGCGATCGTACAGAATCAACCGTTGAGGCCGGGCGAGCTATCCATCGGCGGCGCTATGGCACCCGGAGAAGCGATTGCGCGTGCCGGGGTAGCCCTCACCGACATCGGGCAGGAAATGTTCGACAAGACGGCAGAACTCCGACGCAACGAGCAAGCGATGGCGAAGGTTTCACAAGGCGCGGTGGCTGCAAATCAGCTGTACCTGGACACGCTCAGTGACCCCAATGTTCCGGCCAACAAACTCGCGGAAACGGTACAGAAGGGATTGCAGGCCGTACACGATAAACTCGCCAAAGACATCAAAGACCCGCAGGTTCGTTTACATTTTAATAGTGCTTTTACAGGTTTTTCCGACCACCACATTCTTAATGCTCAGGATGAGCAGAATAAAAGAGCAATCGCAGCGTACGGTGCGCAGCTTACAACATCGAATGACGCTCTTGCGGGGCAGGCCGCTGATGGGACCGAAGAACAGCTTCCGGGATACTTGTCCCAGATTAAGGGCAATCTCGACGGTGCTGTTGCTCACGGCGTGATGGATCCAGAGCGGGCGCAAAGGGAAGAAAATAGTCTCCATCTTGACATTACCAGCGCGAGATTTGTGAAACAGATTCGGGAAAATCCCTTTCAAGCACAAATAAAAATTGAGGCCGACACAACTTTAGGCCCTTTAACCAAGCAACATTTCCTGGACCAAGCAGACAGCGAGCAGAGAGCCTGGCAGTCTCAATCACTCGCGCAGCAGGAGAAAGATGACCGGGACCGAGACAAGGCATTCAAGCAAGTGCGGGACAGCATGGTTAGCGAAATGGTTTCCCGCGCCCGCGATGGGCAATTGACGTTGCCCGACCTGGAGAACCAGCGCCGCAATCTTGACTTGAACGCCACAGAGTACGACCTGGTTCGCAACTACATCGAAAAAGGCCCGGACCATGCTTCCGACCCCCGGAAACTGCTCGACTACACCATTGCGGTTAATTCCAGTTCTGCCGGACCAGCCTTGCAGACTCGATTGGCGCGAGACTACAGCGGCGGCGCTTTGGCGCGGGATGATTATTGGCAACTGCAAACGCGCCTTGCGGAGAATCTGAAGAAAGCGGAAGAGACTGACGGAAAGATTAAGGCTCGACACGCGCAAGCACAGGAAATGCTCCGGGCGGATTTCGGCGTAACTAGTCCCTTGGATCAGATCACCGGCGCATCGAAGCAGGCTTACGCGATGGCGCTGGAAGAATTGACAAAACGGTCCGCTGCGTTTGGCGGGAAGGAAGACCCGCTGCAAATCGAGCCTGAGATTCGAGGGAAGTACGCGCCGATTGGCCTATTCGCAACCAAGCAAGCGATTGATCGCCTGCGCGGCAATCTGCCGTTCAAGACGATTCAGGAGATTGGAACCCGCGAGCAGGCCCGCGCAAGAGGAATGTCAGACGCGGAATATAACCAGCTCGTTCACAGGATTTCCGAACTCGATACGGCGGAACAAGACTTAACTCGCATTGGAGGGAAGTAATATGGCAAACGAGCCGCAACAAGGGAACATCGGCGAGCAGTACTTGCAGAGCCGCTCCGAGTCCGAGAACGCGAGTGTGGACGCACTGGTGCAATCGAAATTGCAACAAGGACCAGCGCCCGCGCCCCAGCCGGCCGAACCTACACCTCAGCAGGAGCTTGATGCCCTGCCTTCCTCGACATTTGCGGGAGATACGGTTGATCCTCGTTTTGCCGGTAAGGGGCCGATGGGATTGTTTGGCCTTCCCGTACATCCAGCGGATGAGAACCAGCAAAACATTGCCGAACACATTGTAGGTCCAGGTTTTCTATCGGGGCTGGAGAAGCAGGCTACAGACATTTTCCAGAGCGTCCCGAATATTGCCATGTTCGCGGGTGCCGGTGCGCTGGGCGCGATCCCAAAGATTGCAGAGTACGGCGGGAGTAAACTTCTGGCGCTTTATTTCGGCCTCAATATGGGTGAGGCACTGTGGCAGAAAAACAAGGAATACCAGCAAGCGCTCAAGGATGAAGGCGGGCTAGGTCCAAAGTCTCGGGAAATACTAGGGAAAATGACGGTGCTCGGGGCAATGGCAATCCAGTCGGGGAAAGCAGCGTTTCGTGATGCGCTTCCAGATTCGATGCAGAGGAATTACGACCGCAGCCAACAATCGAAACCACCTGCCGAGCCGGGAGCGGAAGGCGAGCCGGGAGCGCAGCCGGAACTGCGCGTCAACCTCAAATACATCGACGCGGAAGATTCAACCAAGGCCGTCATTGCCGACATAAACAGGATGAACGCATCGAGCCTTGCCAAGTCCCGCGCTACGCAGTCTCACGCTGCCACAATAGCGGAGTCCAGTTCCGCGCTGACCATTCAGCAGGCGCTTGCGGTTGAACCAGGCGCCCCGCTGCGTCCCGGTGAGATGCTCGCGCTTCGTGATCTTCGGGATTCGGCTGCTACTCACGTCGATAATCTTGCAAAGGCGACACTCGCCGGGGATACCGATGCAGCCCAGCAGCTAAAATCTGCGGTATCTCTTGCCGGGCAATTAGAATCTCTGCGAGAACAATCGAGCAGGACGGCCGCTCGCACGCTTGAATCGCATCAGATTATGTCCGATGCGGCGCGCCCCGCCTTGTCACCGTCCGACATCGCAGACATTTCCTCGCGCTTCAGCTCAACGGTTGATACAGACCCGATCACGCTGGCAAAGATGCTCCAAGCACTGCCGAGACAAGATCAGCGGATAGACTTTCTGAGCAAAGTAACAAACGCGGCAAGTCAGGGCGTGGATCTACTTCACGAAGCATGGATGACGTGGGGACTTTTGAGCGGGCCTCAGACTCACGCTGCCAAGGTCACAAGCGAATCCGCAATGGTTCCGTGGTCGATTGGAGAGCGCACCCTTGCTGCGCAGATACGCGGTGTACAAAGACTATTCGGCGCGGAAGGTCCAGGCGTCGAGCAAGGCGAACCTCTCGCAATGGCGCGTGGCATCGTGGACGGCTGGAGCGATGGACTGCGAGCAGCGGGCAAGATCATCACGACAGGTGAAGACCCGGAAAGCACGTTTGGTGAAACGAACCTCAGCCGTGAAAAGCTGAATCTCTCGAATGGGACAGCGGTAGGAAACGCGATCAATCTGATTTACCACCTTCCTACGCGGGCGCTGAGTGCTGAAAGCTCATTCTTTAAGGGCGTCAACTACGCGATGGAATTGCACGCGCAAGCTTTCAGGCAAGCAAAAGCGGAAGGACTCGAAGGCGACGATCTGAGCGCGAGAGTTGCCGAGATTGAAAACGATCCGCCACCGTCGATTAAGGACGCTGCCGACAAATTTAAGCTGACACAAACTTTTCAAGCTGAGTTAGGTCCAGTCGGGCAAGCGTTCAACAAACTGCGCAACGCGATTCCTGGGGGGCGATTCATTCAGCCATTCTTGCGCGTGGTCGCCAACATCGCCACGCAAGCCGGGCAGCGCGTACCCGGACTCAGTTTATTGTCTCGGCAGAATTGGGAAGATTTTAACGCTGGCGGAGCGCAGCGCGATCTGGCGCTTGCGAGAGTAACCAGCGGCGCGCTGACTGCCGCTGCCATCGCTACCGTGTACGAAAAGGGACTTGCACCCGATGCGAAGTTTTCCATGACTGGCGGCGGGCCGAAGGACAAAGTATTGCGGGACATGAATACTGCCAGCGGTCGCCCGCCGTATAGTTTCATCGTGAACGGAACGGCCTATTCCTACAATCGCGTGGAACCGTTTGGCGCGATGCTCGGAGCTATTGCCGACTACATGGAAATCAATTCTCACATCCCCGAGGAAGATCAATACACCGCAGCAAACGCCATTGTTCTTGCTCTCGGTCATAACATGATGAGCAAGACCTACACCCAGGGAATTTCCAATTGGCTGGATGCACTTCAGCAGCCTGACAAGAAAATGCAATCCTTGATGGAAGGCTACGCCAGGACAGTTGTGCCTTCGGTTGTGCGCACGATCAATCGAGAACAAGACCCAATTCTCAGAGCAGTGAACAGCACGATTGACGCCATCAAAGCCTCGACGCCGGGATGGAGCAAGACCCTTCCGCCACAGCAGAACATCTTCGGCGAACCGATACAGGTTACACCGGGACTGGGGCCGGATATTCTTTCTCCGGTCTACACCAACAGTCAAAACGATCCCGTGGCAAAGGAACTTGTGCGTGCGCAGATTGCCGATAGGCTCACCATGCCAGCAAAAACTCTCTTCGGCTCCGCGCCGCCTGACGTGAGAATGCAGCCGGAACGCGCTGCCGAAGGTGTGCCGCTGACACCGTTCCAGTACGCCACTTACGTTGGCTTGGCTGGGAACGATTTGAAGATTGGCGGAAAAGGAATGAAGGACACGCTTGCCGAGCTAATCAAAACGCCGGAATATCAGCGTCAGACCGATGGCCCCGATGGCGGAAAATCCTTAATCGTGCGAGACATCGTGTCCAAGTTCCGGCAAGCAGCACAAGCGGAGATGATCGAGAAACCGGAAATCAAACAGATGCTATTCGAGAAGTTGGTTGGCCGCGCCCATGCTTTGACGCCGCAAACAAGAGCGCAGATTGGAATTGCACCCTAAGCCGGAAAATGGCGTCCCAAACCTTCCATTGGTTTTTCAAAAAAGGTCGATAATCACTACTGGGCGATTGCGCTCCATTATATGCACTACAATTTCTGCCGGATTCACCAAACCTTGCGCGTCACTCCCGCGATGGAAGCAGGAATCTCTGACCATGTTTGGAGCATCGAAGAGGTCGTTTTGCTATTGGACGCGAGAACCGAGATGGCGGCTTGACTTTGCAATAATAAAGCGTAAACTGGCTTTGTGTCTCGCGCTGTAGCTACGTTTCTTTTCGCCAACCCCTCTTTTACTAGCGGAGTGGCGCGCCTGCTTGATTTCAACGGCACATTTGATGTTTATAATAGAAGCCGCAATGAACCTGAGGCGGATTCTAGAGCGACTCTTTGCGATTGGACAATAGTCGGCAACGATCTAGGCGATGCAATCATGAAATTGTCTCAGGATATTCGCATTGAGCAAGCAAGATAAGCTCCGCCGACAGTTGGCTCGACAAAACCTGCAACAAGCTGGAACTTTCCAAATAACTGCTTCTGGGGTTCACTACGCAGGCCCGCTTCCTCATCCTGATATTTTAGTGAAGTATAACGAAGCTCATCCTGGCGCGGCTGATCGAATTATTGCTATGGCCGAAAAGCAAGCCGCGCACCGACAGGAACTAGAAAAAACGGTGGTAACTGCAAACTGTCACAACTCGAAGAGAGGCCCAATCTACGGTTTCATCATTTGCATGACTGCGATAGGAGGCGGTGTCTACCTCATTCAATTAGGAAAGGGTGCGGCTGGGCTTGCGTCGATTATTACCGCTCTCGCAAGTTTGGCAGTTGTTTTCGTTTACGGCAGGACAAAGCAAAAACAAGAGCTGGAGCAGAAATCGGACACCCTCGTCAAGATTGCCTAATCAAATTTCAACCTGTACCACTACCGCAATAGATGGGACCTTGACACAGTTCTGCGCATAGGTGTATAAGAGCGCATATGAAGCGCACGAACATCTGGCTCAAGGACGATCACGTAAAAAAGCTCAAAGTCATTTCTGAAAAGACCGGAGCGCCTGTTAGCGCGTTGATCCGCAAAGCAATCGAGGCATATCTGAAAAAGAAGTAAGAACGGGACGCGCCGGTGCATCCAACACCGACACGCCCCTAACCGAATGACACGCGGAGGTGTCAAATGGCTTTGCAAAGTGTAGTCGATTCCGCACGATTCCCAAACAGCAAGCCCATCCGTTCCTACGCGAAGGACAATCTCTGCTTGGCCGCGAAGTTCTCACAATGGCTTGAGATTCAGGAATACTCGTCACACACCCGCAGATCATACGCTCCCCTGATAGCCGACTTTTGCCGGTTCATCGGCTCCCGCAGTCTTACCGAAATTAAGCATATCGACATAAGGGAGTATTTCGCGTCCCTTCAAGGGCGCGGCATCGGGTCTAGTAGCCTCGAACAAAAACTTTACGGGTTACGCGCATTCTTTGGATTCCTGAAACTCGGCGGCGTAGTGAGTACCAATGTCGCCCGGTTTATCAGGACTCGTATACGGCACAGGCATCTTCCGCGATTCCCCACGGTCAAAGAAGCCCGCAAGATCATCGAGGCAACAAAATCACCACGCGACCGCGCCATTCTCGAAACCTTCTATGCAACCGGATGCCGTGTGGCCGAAGTGGCGGGAATGCGGTACGAGGACATTGATTTTTCAGATGGCGAGATTGGCACGATTCGCGTGCTCGGCAAGGGAAAAAAAGAAAGGGACGTGCTTTTCGGCCGCATGGCGCGGGAAGCCCTGCTCGCCTACCTGGGTGATCGGCGCGAAGGCTTTCTGTTCCAAGACGATTTCCTTGGGCAGAAGTTTACCGTCTCGAAAGTCAGACCAAAGAGCACACCCGGCGGATGGTGGTACGGATACTGGCGCGAATACCCCAAGGATGGCGGGCCGGGCATCCAGCACAAGCAATGGCTTGGAAGCGTCTCTAAAATGTCGCGTGACGAGGCTCAGTCCAAATTCCTGACGCTAATCGGCTCCGCAAATACCACGCGCACGAAACATAACCTGCCTATCAGCACGCGCCAACTGCTCCGCATCGTGAAACGGGCGGCTGTGCGGGCCGGGATCGCGGGCATACACCCACACTCATTCCGGCACGCCTTTTCGACTCACTTGCTAGCCGACGGAGCGGACCTGCGAGGCATCCAGGAACTACTAGGGCATAGCTCCGTTTCAGACACGATGATCTACACGCACGTCACGCCGGGACAATTGATCGACATTCACAAGAAATGTCACCCACGAGGATAGGAGGCTGTCATGCCACGGAAAAAGAACGTCAGCATAGAGATTGTGCGCAAACCGTCGCCTGCGGACATGAAAGCAATGCTCCGTGGTTTCGTTAGGGAACAGTTGGAAGAGATGATGACCGCGCGAAACGGCGGTCAATTGGAGCCAGACTTCCGATTGAAAGAAGCGGCCCAAGAGACTCGCCGGATTCAGGATGTGTTCGAGCAGCGGAAGTGGAGCCTTTATTTCGAGAAATGGGGTTGCCGGGCATGTGGAAAGAAAACGGTCAGCCATGCGAGCACCGGCCATTGCGACAGATGTCACACTCGATTGTATCAGCGTCTAGCTACAATCAAGATCGAATACGACAGAGTCCACCCCGAGAGCCGCATTACTGAGGACATCGACCATCTCACGCGCCGTCTTCGCAGTGCGCAGGCGCTTCTAGGGGAATGAGAGGCTCATGGCGCCAGCGTCAAGCCTAGAAAATTTGGTACGCGAATTGGTGCACGTCCACATCACAATTCGCATTAATTGGCAGTAGTCACTCAAGCCTTACGACCATGCTGGAAGCCGCATGAATAGCAGAGAATCGCACAATTTAACAAATGGCAGTAGAAGCTTCTCCCACGCTTCGTAATCGACAGGTCCCCGGTTCAAGTCCGGGCCTCGGCTCCATCTTTTCTCCAAACCATTGAGCATCCGCTAGTTAACTTTCCAGCTTTCAGCCGTCGCGGCTATTTGGCGAAAATCCGCTCTGCGTTCCTGGCCCGTGGGGTTACGTCAGAAACAATAAAGACAGGGATTTGCGCGCCTCTTCGAACGTGGATTCGTGCACCGTCCCGGCCGCGTCCACCTTCATGTGTTTGGTTTCCATCGGCTTGCCATCCAGGCGGTCCTTCAGCCAATCCGCGATGAACGTGCGCGGGTTCGGGCCGTTGGTTGCCGCGGGGGATCCGGCGACTCCATGATTCGTGCCTTCATACAGCAGCATTTGTTTTGGCGCCGCGATCGCGTCCAGCATTTGATACGTGTATTCAATGCGGCTGAGCTGGTCGTCCTCGCCCGCGACCGTCAGATACGGGCATTTGATTTTGCTTCCCAGGTTGAGCACGGAAAACGGCTGCCACATCTTGTCCATCTGCTCTTCGGTCTGCAAGCCCGCCATGAACATGAACCGGAGTTTCCAGGAAGGCGAGTCCATCTCGAGCAGGGAATGAAGCCCAGGCTCGTGGGTCATGGCGCGTGTCGCGACACCCTTAAGCCGGTCGTCGACCGAGGCAATTTGCGTCGCAAAACACGTGCCCATGCTCGTGCCGCTCAGAGCGATACGCTCGGGATCGATTTCTTTTTGCGAACGCAGCCACGACAGAACGGACTGGCCGGCATCCATCCAGATCGAGGGATTGACGTAAATCTCGCGGAGGATGCTCTCGCCGTGGCCTGGCCCATCGAGGCCCAGCGTGGCGATGCCTCGCTCGCGCAGCTTGTCGCCGTAGAGCGCGCTCGAGCGCTCCCGCGTTCCGCCTACGCCGATGATATCCCACACGCAGGACACGCGGTCCGTCCGGTTCGGCGGAAGATGCAGATAGCCCGGCAGCGATTTTCCGGTGTTGCCAAGAGGAATCTCGACGCGCCGAATCTCATGGTCCGCGAACTGGATGTACTTCGCGTAGCAGGTATTTTTTCGGTCGTTGAGCGCCACGAGTTCGCGCGTCTTTTCGAAGATGGGCCACAGCGCGTACATATAGAGAATCGCCGCCATGAAATAGTCCTCGCGCGCCGCGATCGTGTTTCCCTGCGCCTCGCTCTGCCGCGCCATCTTCTCGCGGCGTACGGCGGCCCGCGCGAATTCGCGCGTCAAATCGTTGAATTTATGTATGCGCCCGCGAATCCCGGCGACATCGCCCAACACGTCCGGGCCGCAGAGATCCACCACCTGTCCGTTCAAGCGTCCTTCGTCCCAGTCCGGGCCAATCAGCTGGATGACCGTGTCGAGCAGCCAGCGCTGCTCCTGCCAGCGCTTGGTCCGGTGCTCGACTTCGGGCGACATCACGGGCGCAGGCGCGGGCAACGGCTCCGCAGGAGGAGACATGGCCGCGGCAGCCGGCAAGCCCAGCATGGTCGATCCGGCAGCGCCGCCGATCAGCGACGCGCCCGCCAGCGTAGCCGCCCCGCCGAGAAACTCGCGCCTCTCTACCATTGTCTTGGAAGGATTCTGCTTGTTCGATTCAGACACATTTCCTCCTTGCGGCAACATCGGGATCGCACCCAGCGGCACATGACCTTACATGCGCCGCTCGACTGCGTTTCTCCTAAGAAACACGGCTCAATCGAAGTAGGGGCACGGCATTGCCGTGCCCCTACAGCGCAATGGCGACGCATTTTAGTTCTGCCGCAGATGCAGAGGCACGACATGGCTGGCCTTTGCAACTGCGGCACGAAAGACCGCCAACCTATTTGGGGGCTCCCACGGCAGGCACTGGGGCAGCAGACTGAATCGTTGTCTGTTGGCTCCAGGCAATCGGCCAGTGACCGTTCTGGTTTACAAATACGCGCACATTGTAATAAGGCTTTCCGCCTCGATAGGGCACGTGATGAGAGATCATCATCACCGCGTTCCCGAAGTCCAACATGGTCAAGGAGGTAATCGGATCGCCCGGCGCGCTGATCCCCGCCGCTTGTTGCTTCTTGCCAAAGTCCACGCGCTCCGCCTTGTTTCGTTCGGACCGGTCATTCATGATCAGGAAATCGTCCGAGACATGAGTCCCCCAGTCCGCTGCGTCCGGATGCCATTCGTCGACCTTCGTCTTTTGCCATTCCAGAAGCACGGCTTTGTCGGCCGCCGTCATTTGCGTGGGTGGCAGGGTTCTGCAAGGATTGTCGCAGTCTCCCGCCGCTCCGCTGGCTGCGGGTGGTGGGGCCGCTGCAGAAGTCTGCGGGGGCCTGGCTGTGTCCAAATCGGTGATGACGCGCCAGCCTGCCGGGCGCTTCACCCAAATGCGCGAAAAACGCACGTTATGGTGAAAGCCGAAGATGATGTCCAGCTCGCCATAGAAATGCGTTTTCACGTCCGTGTCGCCTTCGTTGTCCTTTGCGAGCGCGGCCAGGTCGCCTAGGGCCTCCGCCTTGTTCTGTATTTTTCCATCCACGTCCGTCCATTCGAATTTCTCGTCCAGCAGAGCGCTCACGGCGGGCTTGTCCGCTTTTGCGAGGGCCTGAAGCAACGAATGATCGGCCTGGAGAATAGCCTGATCGTCGCCGGCCGCGGCAACAGACTGGATAGCCAGCACTGCACAAAAGACAGCGATCACCACGCCACCAACAACCGCCAGTTTAATGAAACGTTTCATTTCTGAATTCCTCCTCTAAGCCGGAATGTCCACAAAAACGATTGCCAACCTGTCCACGCTCCTGCTGGTTCGCTATTTAATATCCGTTTGCGAGCTCAACACAATCTTCCAATTGCCTTCTTCGTTCGTAAATAATCGGACGGCATATGCGGCGATGCCGGCGGCATTCGGCGCGTGATGCGATGTCATGATCACCACATCCCCGAAATCATACATCTTCATGGACACGACCGCGGGGCTGGGCGAACCGGTTCCATAGGCGTCTTTCTGCGAAACGAGAAGTGCCAGCCGTCCTGCTTTATCGAGGTACTGGCTGGGGCTGATCACCACCATGCTTTCGCCAACATAGTTTTTCCATTCGTCTGGGAGCGCCTTCCATTCGGCCATCTTCGTTCCTTTCCACGCATCCATGGCTCCCTGTTGCGCTGCCGTTGTTGGCGTATACGGCATTGTTTTGCAAGGATTCTCGCATACGTCATCGCCCGGTCGGGGTTTTGAGGGCTTTTGCGGAGAGGCGGGAGCGGGCGTTTCCAAATAAATAAACGCGCGCCAGCCCGCGGGACGCTTCACCCATAGACGCACAAAATGCGTATTGTTGTGAGTCCCCGCGACGCGCCCGACCTGCTCATAGGAGTAGGTCATCACGCCGGTTTCGCCGCCCGTGTCCTTCGAGAGCGCGGTGAGGTTCTCCAGGGCATCCGCCTTGGTCCGCGCCTTTCCATTGACATCCGTCCATTCAAAATTTTCGTCCAGGAGCGCTGCCACGGCCGTCTTGTCCGCATTCCCGAGGGCCTCGGTCAAGGAATGGTCGGCTTGTGCGACAGCCTTCTCTTGCTCGTTCTTAGGACTCGCGGCGGCAACCGGCCTGCTTGCCAGCGCGGCGAGTGTGATAGCCCACAGAATGCCCATGACAAGAGCACGTGCGATCAAACGTTTCATACACTCTCCTTGAAGTCAGAATCATCACGAAGCAGACAATTCGATACGCTGTGGACATTGTCAGTTAACGATCATAGGCATCAGTGCTCTGCATCACATCCCAATGTGTCGGGCGTCACCGCGACTTTCCGGAAGGGATGCCCAAAATGGCAAAGTCGCTCGCGGAGGCGGACCGAAATAACAGCGCAGGCCTCGCCTCTTCTGCCTCAAAAAAAGATGGCGGCGATTTTCCTGGCATCCATCAGTGCTTGGTAAGTTTCATTTCTTCCGTGCAATAGGAGAAACCGAATGAGTCCAATGACCCGGCGCGAGTTCGTACAGGGAGCGGCGCTGGCGCCTCTCGCTCTTCAATCTCTTTCGCTGGAGGGGAAAGCGCCGCCGACCGATCGATTCGACATTGTCGTTGCCGGCGCGGGCCACAATAGCCTCATCACCGCCGCTTACTTGGCGAAAGCGGGCTATCGCTGCCTGGTCTTGGAGGGACGGCCCAGGATCGGCGGCTGCGTCAAGACCGCCGAGACGACGCTGCGCGGGTTCAAGCATGACACCTGCTCGTCGGCGCACAATTCCATCTTTGACAATCCGCTGATGCGCGATGACGAATTGAAGCTCGGCGACTACGGACTGGAATATATCTATCCGGACCCGGTGATCCACAGGCCTTTTCCCGATGGGAGCTACATCACGCAGTGGCGCGATTTGGATCGCACCGTCGCGGAATTTGCGAAATTTTCGAAAAAAGATGCGGCCGCCTATCGCCGGATGATGGCCGATTATGAAAACATCGCGCCGGTATTCGACGCCGTGACCTTCGCACCCATTGGTTTTGGAAAATCGCTCAACGACCGCTTGGCCGAGCACCCGAAAGGGAAGTTCTGGCAGCGCCGCCTCGCCATGTCCGCATGGGATATTATTCGCGACACTTTCGAAGACGACCACTGCCGCGCATTCATGCTGGCGAGCCCCTGGTCAAACCAGCCGGCTCAATTTCCGATGACCGGCCGGACGGCCTACGGTCCGTTCCAGCAACAACTCCACAGCCGCCCGCTTCCCAAGGGAGGATCGGGCGAATTGACGCAGTCGCTGGCGCGTTTCATTCAAGCCCACGACGGCGTGATCCTCACCAACAAATCTGTGCAGCGGCTCATCGTGGAGAACGGCAAATGCGTGGGCGTGGAATGCGAGGATGGCAGTGCGTATCGCGCCGAAAAGGCCGTGCTTTCCACGATTCACGTCAAGGATCTCGTGAACATGGCACCGCGCGAGTTGTGGGGCGACGATTTCCTCGACGGCGTGAATACCTGGCAGGCGGATTACCAGGCGTTCGAAACCGATTACGCCATGACGGAACCTCCAAAGTATCCAGTCCAGGGCGGCACGCTCTCCTCCGTGCACACGGAACTGATGTCCACGCCCGAGCGGGCCCTGCGTTTTGCCTACGACTACGCGATCAACGCGGTGGATGTCGATGAGCCGCCGCTGCACGTCATTTGCTGCAGCATTGCCGATCCTTCGCGGGCCCCGGCGGGAATGCACACCGTTAAGGTTCTCGGTTACCAGCCCTACGATCTGAAGGAAGGCCCGCAACATTGGGACGTGATCAAGGATCGGGTTTCCGACGCGAATCTGAAATACCTGCGCCAGTTCGCTCCGAATCTGACCGACGACAAAATCCTTGCGCGGATCGTTCACAGTCCTCTCGATATCGAGCGCCAGAATCCGATGAACTGGCACGGCAGCATTCACGCGGGCTCGACTGGCCCGGCGCAATCCGGCGCGATGCGGCCCATGCCCGGCTGGGCGCAATACCGCATGCCTGTCCCGGGGCTGTATCAAACCGGCGCCACGACGTATCCGGGCGGCTCGGTCACAGGCGCTCCCGGGCGCAACGCGGCCGTCGTGATGCTCAAGGATTTTGGTACTAGCATCGAAGAAGTCCTGCGAAAGAAAGCATGAATGCCGGAAAACGAAGCATGAACAGTGGAGACGTACTCGTGAATCGAACCAAGAAAATATTCGTCCTGGTGGCAGCGCAAGCCACTGCATTGCTTCTGCCGACGGTCATCCCGCTATGCGCCCAACAGTCGCCGTCGTCGCCCATGATTCAGCAGACGGTGCCCGATAACCCGCTGCATCCTAGTGGGCCTGTCCAGCCAATCCCTTACAGTCACAAAACGCACTTGGCCTTGGGGCTGACGTGCACGTATTGCCATACGAATCCGGAGCCCGGCAAACTGATGACCTACCCGGCCACCAGTACGTGCATGTCCTGCCATCATTCCACTGCCAAGGGCAAGCCGTCCATTCAGAAACTCGCCGCATTCGACAAGTCCCGGCAGCCCGTTCCGTGGGTGCGCATCTACACGGTCCTTCCCGGCGTGAACTGGGCGCATCGCACACATGTGCAGGCCGGCATGAAGTGCGAAATGTGCCACGGTCAGGTGGCCCAGATGGAAGTCATGTCGGAAGCCACCAGCGTGGCGACCATGTACAGTTGCCTCACATGCCATGAGCGGAACAATGCCAAAACCAACTGCACTGCATGCCATCCGTGGCCCCAGAACTGAGCTAAGGTGAGTGATAAAGGTACATTTATGAGAATTTTCGTCACAACATCTCTCGCGATTGCGATTGCGTTCGGCGGCCTATCGGGCGCGCTGGCAAGCAGGCAGGCTGCCGCCGCCGACAATAATAAAAGTGACGAGCAGGCGGTCTCCCAGGCTGACCACTCGTTCGTTCAGGCCGTTGCGAAACAAGACAAGAATGTAGTCGCTGGGCTTCTCGACGCGAATTTCACCTGGATTGATTCGAACGGGATCGGCTCGACCAAAGAACAGGTCCGCGAGGACCTTGGCGCGTTTGCGAAAGACAGCGAAGGCAACGCAGACCTCAAAGTCTTTCGACATGGACAGGTCGGATCCGTTTTCGGTGTTCAGCAAAACGGTCGTTTCGAACGCGTGTGGGTGAAGCGTCCAGCGGGCTGGCGATTGCTCGTCTATCAGCAAGTTCCGGATCGTGCGCCATCATCCCCAGCCTATGCGAACGGCGGCACGAGTTCGGCGGACTGCGAGAATCCGTGCAAGACGATCCCATACAAGCCCACGACGGAAGCCGACCGCGAAGTGATTGCTTCCTTTCAGGCCATGAACACGGCGATCTGGCAGGCGGACGCGGACGCCTGGGCCGCGCACATTGGGGATGAGGACTTCGGGATTACTCCAGGTGTACTGGTCAGCAAAGCGAACCGGATTGCAGCCATCAAGAAGCAAAAAGAAACGAATGCCAGAGCGGTACCGGCTCCGTTGTTGTCAGCCCTCTTCTTCGACTTCGGAGACACGGTCGTGATGGAAGCCCTGCACCAGCCGCGAAACGGCAAGCCGCATCGCTTTACTCGCATATGGGTGAAGCGAGAAGGCGTGTGGCAACTCGTCGCAGGGGCGCAGACGGAAATTGAGGCTGCGCCCGCTACAATTGCCCGATAGGATCCAAGAATCGTAAACGGATGCCAGGTGAATTCCAGGAATGGACGCTTTCCTCGCCGGCGATTGCGAGGCTCGGCTAAGCTCCTGCCTTGGCCCGGCCCCACAGCTCGGCGCTCGCGATTCGCGCGCCTTCGGCCATGGATTCCAGCTTTGCCCACATGATCGTGGGATGAACGCGCCGGTTGAACTGCTCCTGGGAAAATCCACAATCGGTGCTGGCGATGACGTTCTCGCGGCCCACGAGGTTTGCGAACCGCACGATGCGTTCAGCCACGAGTTCAGGATGCTCCACCACGTTCGTGCCGTGGCTGACGACGCCGGGAGCCAGTATTTTTCCATCCGGGAGTTTGACGTCCTTCCAGACGCGCCATTCGTGTTCGTGGCGAGGATTGGCGGCTTCGATCAGATAGGCGCCGGCACGAACCTTGAGAATGAGATCAACGATTTTCCGCAGCGGAACGTCCGTCGTGTGCGGCCCCGGCCAACTTCCCCAACAAACGTGGTAGCGAATTCGATCTTCGGGGATTCCTTCGAGAGCATGGTTCAGCACTTCGACATGGCGGCCCACCCAGCGATAATAATCTTCGAAACTTCCCGGGGGCACCATCCTGTCATAGGTCACCGCGGCGCGGGCGTCGTCCACTTGCAATAGAAAACCTGCGTCGACAATGGCGCGGTATTCGGTTCGCAGCGCCTCGGCCAGGGCGACGACCAGTTCCTCGTCGTTCTTGTAGTATTCGTTCTTGCGGTCGGGAATCGCGCTGGAGGGAGCCGCGACCGGCAGGAACGCCTCCTCCACCTTTACGCCCTGCAGCCCCGCCTTGAGGTGGTCAATGTCGTGCTGGAGTTCGGCGATGCCGGTGTATTTTACGGGTGCGACGCACACGGCCTCGTTTGCGGTTACGTTCGACCAGGTGCGTTCGTTCCCCCCTTCCAGCTCGGCGTAAAATTCCTTGAAACGCTCCCTATCCGCGCCACGCGCGAAGGGATTTGTTCCCCCGGCTTTGATCGGGCGCAGTTCGAAGCCGCTGACGCGCTTCAGCGCATAGAGAGCCCAACTCGTCGACTTGCCGAATTCGCCGTCGTTGACGATGTCGATGCCCGCATGGGCTTGCTGCTGGATGACTTCGGCCACGGAATCTTTCAGGCACTCCTCGTAATTTTTCTGGTCGACGGCCGCGCCGCTCTGCTGCGCGCGCGCGAACTCAAGAAGCTTTGGCGGACGAATCAGGCTGCCAACGTGCGTCGTTAAAATTCGGTTTGTGCTGCGTTTCATCGGGATCGGTCCTGTAGAATTTCAGGGTTTGAATTCAATCAGGATATTGCGAATGGGAACGGTTCCTACGTCCTTGGAGGCATGGACGACCGCCGGCCTCCAGATCACGACATCGGGCACGAGCTCCCGGGTTTCCGATTTTCCATCCGTCCACTGCTCTACCATCGTTCGGTTGAGGAAAATGGCCAAACGCAGGTTGTGGCTGTGAACTGAACTCATTTCACCGACGGCCATTTTTTCCTCAAACACGGTGAAATCTTTTCCGGCGTACAGAATCTTGTTGTCCGGCGGCGGAGGCGTCCCCGCTGCTGGGACGATTCCCTTGGGATGCCCCGGTTTAATTTCCACTTCGAGGTAATCTCCGGTTTTGGGAGGAGCGTAGCGTTCTCCGGGCTTGAATTCCCGGACGTCGCCGCGCTCCAACTTTTGCCCGTTCAACTCGACGGGGCCGAGAGCCAGCACCACGCGCTCTCCGCAGGCGGCCTCGCCCGTCGCGCACGGCGCGCTGTTTTTGAATACGCGAACGAATTCGTTATCGACCAGAGGGCTCGCCTGAATAGCCTGAAGAAAGAGCAGCGCCACTAGCATCAGATTCATGTTCTCAGCCCCTTTCCATACGTACGGAAACGCCCGTAATGTATAGCATTGCTCGCGAATTTTGTGGAATGGAATTTCTGGAGAATTATTTCAGGAGGTGAAATTAAATTTATTGAGCCTGCAAAGAACGAAGGTTTTAGTAGCGCCGGCGTCTCGTCGGCAGGTTTCGCGATGTGTCGAGATTGTAAAAACCGCCGGCGAGACGCCGGCGCTACGATTCATCGCACGCACGGCTCATTGCTCCGGTTGTGGGAAGCGCGGGGAATCGTCAATCGTGGAGAAGTTTTGCGATCACGTCTGCGGCGTTGTAATGCAGCCCGTCGGGCGGCAGAAAGCGGCCGATTGTGGTCAGGTCGTTGCCGGAGGTAATCACGCCCGCCTCCGTTAATTTTCCGTTGCGCACCTGGGAAAGTCCGATCGTCGCGAGCAGCGCGTTGCACAGGCAGCGTTTTCCGGACGTGTCTTCCGGTTTGCCGCCCTTGCTCGCGTAGACCGTCAGCGGCTCGGCCGAGCAGCGGTGGCCAATCTCGCCTTCGGGTGTCCGGTAGGATTCGCGCAAATATCCGAGATCGCAGATCCGGGGCCTTGCTTGATAGACTTCGTTTTCGGACAAAGTGCCTTCCAGTCGGACGACCTTGAACGGAAAACTTGTGGGCGAGGCCGACGAATCGGTCGTCACTCGCGCGCCGGATGAGGCGACTTTTTCTAGGACCGCCTGCTTGTAGTCTTCTCTTATGCCGGACTCCTCGCAAAATGCGAATGCAGTCCCTACCTGAATCCCGGCGGCGCCCAGGCTCAGGGCTTCGCGCAATTTTTCCGGCGAGCCGTATCCGCCGGCAAGCCAGAAGGGGAGTCCCAGCTGGCGAATTTTTTCGGTGTCAACGAGGTCTCGCTCTCCGTAGATCGCTTCGCCGTTTTCGTCCAGCTGCAATTTTCCGCGAGGCGGCGCGTTGTGTCCTCCGGCCGTGGGCCCTTCGATGATGAATCCTTCCACGCTGCCGTTGGCGCGCTTGAGAATCGCCGCAGCCAATACATTGGAGGCAATGATGGCCAGAAACCGGGGACGGGCGAGCGGCGGAAGACTGCCTTCCATGAACTGAGCGGGATCGAACGACATTTCCGCTTCCTCGCCCTTCTGCGCACCGACGACGTGCAGCGGATAGGTTGCGGCCCGGTGATGCACAAAGCTGTCCAGCACGCCGGGGATTTTTACGGGTATGCCCGCGCCCATCAGGATGTAGCCGACTCCGGCAAGCATCGCACCGTAGATCGATGGCAGGTGCGGAATCTGAATTTTTTCCAGGTAGTTGATGCCTACCGGATGGTTGTGGCCTTCGCGGGCGAGAAACACTTCGACAAAGTTGGCCGCGATACACAACTCTTCGCGTTCCCGCGGGCCGTCTTTCTGAAGCAAGGGCAAATTTTTATAGGGCGTTCGCTCGGCCTTGCCGCCGGGGATGTAGTATTCCTGGCGTATGCGCTCCGCCATTTCGGGGAAGGGGAAATGATCGAGCGCGCGGCGCATGTCTCCGCCGGGATCGCCGTCCTGCAAGCGCCGGGCAAGGATCTGATCGAGTGCCGTGCCGGAAACAACGCCGAGATGGCCGAGTTCGGATACCGCTTGCGCAAGACGCCAATTGGAAACGCCCGCACCCATGCCGCCCTGAATGATCGTGGGATAATCGCTCATATCATCTGTTTTCGCATAGCGCAGGGAATCCGACTGTAAGAGTTTTGTAATTCTATTGAGTTGTTTCGTTGAAGTGGCGCAGGCTTCAGCCTGTGTTCTCTTGAATTTAGGTGGCCACAAACCAAAACCACACAGGCTGAAGCCTGTGCCACTAAGTTCGATCCTTGCCGTCTTTTATCCGGCCCAATTCCTCAGCCAGGCGTCGCACCGTTTTCTGCAATTCCGGCAAGTGCTTGAGCGCGGCCATCGCTTTCAGCCACAATTTATTTTCCATCGCGGGATAGCCCGAGTACATCGCTCCCGGCGGAACGTCCGAAGGCACTCCGCTTTGCGAAGTGATGGTCGCGCCATCGCCGATGTCCAGGTGTCCTGCCGAGCCCACGCGTCCCGCGAGGATGGCGCGGTTTCCGACGCGCGTCGATCCCGCCAGTCCAACCTGCCCGCACAGAATGGCGTCTTCGCCCACATCGCACGCATGTCCGACAACCACGAGATCGTCGATCTTCGCGCCGCGCCGGATGCGCGTTTCTCCGACCGTCGCGCGATCGATGCACGAGTTAGCCTGAATTTCCACATCATCCTCGATCACCACGGGCGCGGTCTGCATAATTTTGTGCCACTGCCCATCGGCGCGCCGGGCAAAGCCGAAGCCGTCGCCTCCGATCACCACGCCGTTTTGGAGGATCACACGGTTTCCGATCGTGCAGCCTTCTCGCACCACCGTTTGCGAATGCGCGAGAAAATCGTCGCCGATTCGCGCGTTCCGGTAAATCGTCACCAGGCTGTGTAGCACCGCGTTGCGCCCGATCTCAACGCCTTCGTCCACGAAACAGTGCGGCCCGATGTGCGTCCCCTCGCCGATCTTTGCTGACTTGGCCACGACTGCGGACGGATGAATCCCCGGCGCGTACTTCAGGGGAGTGTGGAAGAATTCAATCGTCCGCGCAAAATCGAGATACGGATTGCTCGAACGCAGGGCGGCAAGCGGCGGCATTCCGGGGCCGCGTTTGAGAACCACTTTTTCGTCCAAGAACACGGCCGAAGCGCGTGTCCCCGCGAGTTCGCGATAATATTTGGGATTCGACAGAAAGGTGACTTCGCCGGCCTCGGCGGCTTCGATCCCCGCGACGCCGCGCACTTCCACGGTTTCGTCACCTTCCAGTTTGCAGCCCAATCGCGCGGCCAGTTCACCGAGTTTCATGTTTCGATCTCCTGGAAAAGCTGGTTCGGCGGATTACGGAATTCACGCAGCCCTGCCGCTCACTCTACATCATTCCCGCTCATGGCCGAAATTGGAAGAGACGAAAAGGGAAGTGCAAGGGGTCGTTAACAAACGCTTTTCAGTGGCACAGGCTTCAGCCTGTGCGGTTTTGCGTTGCGGCAGGCGAAAATTCAAAAGAACACAGGCTGAAGCCTGTGCAACTGAAACCCTTCATCCCGGGAACCGTTGCTAACGATTACGCGATAACGGTCAATCGTTAAAGAGTACGGGCTGCGGCGGAGCAGGTGGCTTGCGCCGCGCAATTCCCACGACGCCGAGCACGGTCATCTCGGTCAGCGCGTTGCGCGGGATGAAAATCTTCAGCGTCGTGCCATGCAAGTCGGGCGGAGTGATTTGCACGCCGCGATCCAGCAGCGACAGCAGATCGTTGGGGACAACGCCTTCGATCGTGTCCTCGTCGCGAAATTTCAGGCGCACCCACAATCCTTCCAGTTTGGGACGGGAAAGAAATGCCTTGCGCTCGGGTTCAAAATCGTCGGTAAATTCGCGGACAAAATAAATGCTCCGCACATCCTTCACCGGAAAATCGCGCTGTTCGCCTTCCGGCGTGAGCAATTCCAGAGTCTCCACATCGCCCAGCTTGCCGGGGTTCAGATATCCGCGCAGGACGCTGCGATTGAAGAATCGCACGATGACTTTCTTATGCGTGGAAGATGGTGTGCGTAGTTTCACGATTGGAGTCCAGAAGCACGGGCCTTGCGAGTCGAGCGCAACTATGTTATGTTAAGCGGGATTTTTCTGTCAAGTGCATATTTTTCAAAGGTTTAGACGGAGGCTGGGACCGGGGGCCTCACTCTTTTGACCGAAACCATCACCCATAAGAGGCAGATCCTCAAATCTGCTTCCATCATCACCATCATCACGCTGGTTAGCCGGATTCTCGGCTATGTCCGCGACGAGCGCTTAACCCTTCTCCTCGGAACGACGGGCATTGCCGACTCTTTTGTGTTGGCGTACCGGATTCCGAACATCCTGCGTCGTCTGGTGGGGGAAGGTTCGATGACGGCGTCCTTCATTCCCGTCTTTACCGATTACATGCGGAATCGGAGCAAGGAAGAGACCTGGGCATTTGCAAACCGCTTGTTCTGGACCTTTTGCGTGATTTTGGCGGCGCTGACGGTGCTGGGCGTCATTTTCTCCCCACTTTTTGTACGGTTCTTCTCCATGTTCGGAAAGAATCAGGTGCAGGTGGAAGCGATCTATTTGAATCGCCTGATGTTTCCATACATTCTGTTCATTGGAATGGCCGCCATGGCCATGGCCATATTGAATTGCTTTCATGTTTTTGGATTGCCGGCGGCCACACCGATTTTGTTGAATATCTCCTTTATTGTCTTCTCGGCAGCCATTGTATGGCGGCATTTTTCCAGTCCCGCGGCAGCACTTGCGGTGGGTGTGCTGGTCGGAGGCATCTTTCAGTTCTTTTTGCAGGTTCCGCAATTGGTCAAGCGGGGAATGAACTTCCAGTTTTCCGTGTCGTTCAGCGATCCGGGAGTGCGGCGCGTGGCGCGGCTGATGGTTCCCGGATTTATCGGCATCGGCATCGCGCAGATCAACCTGCTGGTGGACACGATTTTTGCGAACGCCAAGGTGATGCCCGAAGGCAGCCTGGTTTCCCTCTACGTGGCCGACCGCGTCACCGAACTCGTGCTGGGGGGATACGCCATTGCCGTGGCGACGGCCATTCTGCCAATGATGTCGCATCAGGCTTCGGCCGGAGATTATGAGGGGATGAAGAAGACGTTTCTTTTCTCCCTGCGGATCGTGTCGTTCATCACGATTCCGGCGGCGGTGGGTCTGGTGATCCTGCGCGAGCCGATCGTGCAGGTTTTGTTCCAGCATGGCCGGTTTGTGGCCGAGTCCACGCGCCTGACGGCGCGCGCGCTGCTATATTATTCCATGGGGCTGCCGGCTTTCGCGGCCGTCAAATTGATCGTTCCGGCATTTTATTCGACGCAGGACACGCGGACGCCGGTGCGCGTGGCGGTGTTCAGCATGATTGCGAACATCGCGCTGAATTTTATTTTCCTTTTCTATTTCTTTGCCAAGCTGAAAAACGGCGGGCCCGCCCTGGCCAGCGCCCTGGCGGGCTACTTCAATGTATTCGCATTATTTGTTATTTTTCGTTTGCGATTCGGGCGGCTGGGAACGCGGGAGATTGCCACATCCCTGTCTAAAATTGCGGTCTGCGCGACCGCGATGGGCGTCTTCTGCTGGGGCGCGCTGCGCTATTCACAGTTTGACAGCATCGAGCGATTTCTGCCCCGGCTGCTCGTTTTTATCGCGCTGATCGGCTCGGCCACGCTCATCTATTTGGGCATCGCCTGGGCCTTGGGTTGCGACGAAATCGGAGAGGTGTACGGCATCGCCTTTCGAGCGGCCGGACCGGACCCGGGCAAGCGGGGAGCCTCGGGTTAAGCGACCATGGAAACGACCATCCATGCCTATCTGAGTTACTTGCGCGTCGAGCGAGGGCTTGCGCACAATACCATGCTGGCCTATGCGCGCGATCTCCAGAGATTCGTCAAATTTCTCCGGAAACGCCAGAAAGAACGAATGGAGGACGTTACCCGCGAGGACATCGTCGACTTTCTTTCCGGCTTGTACAAGGAAAAGATGGACAGCCGCTCCGTGGCGAGGTATCTGGTCTCGCTCCGGGGATTGTATAAATTCGCGATGATGGAAGAGATGGTCCGCGTGGACCCGACGGAGAATCTGGAGTCGCCGAAAATCCGGAGCAGCCTGCCGACGTATCTGCGCGTGGATGAAATCGACAAGCTGCTGGAGGCCCCGAACCTGGCGACGCCGATCGGATTGCGGGACCGGGCCATGCTCGAGGTGTTGTACTCCACGGGGCTGCGGGTTTCCGAATTGCTCAGCCTGCGCATTTCGGATATTGACATGCGCACGGGCTGCGTTCGGTGTATTGGCAAGGGGGATAAGGAGCGCCTGGTGCCCATCGGGCGCAAGGCCATCACGTCGGTCGAGCAGTATCTGGAACATGGCCGTCCGAAATTCGCCAGGCCGTTGAGTCCCGCGCCGCACCATCAGGCATTGTTTCTGACGCGGATTGGCCGAAGACTCAGCCGCGTGGGTATTTGGAAGATTCTGCACGATTATGGAGTTCGTCTGGGTTTGCGCGGGCGTCTTACGCCGCACAAATTGCGCCACAGTTTTGCCACGCACCTGCTGGAAGGGGGTGCGGACCTCCGCTCGGTTCAGCTCATGCTGGGCCATGCGGATATTTCCACGACTCAGATTTACACGCACGTGGTCGAGGAGCGCTTGAAGCAGATTTATAAGGCGCATCACCCGCGCGCGTGAAGGCCAAATGCCAATCCACGGAACCTGTCCGTGGAGAACTAAAATCGATCGGGTGCGGAGACGCGGAACTGTGAACGTCGTCTTCGGCCGAGGACGGTAAACGCATGCCAGATTACATGTTTCAGCTGGAAAGCCGGTTTTCCCCGGAACAGCGGGCCGCAATGGTTCGCATCCAGGAGCTTGCGGTGGAGTTCGAGTCCAATCTGTATCTCGTCGGCGGCGCCGTGCGGGACGTGATCTCGGGAATGCCCATCCGCGATCTGGATTTCACGGTCGAGGGAAACCCGTCACGCATCGTTCGTGAACTGGAGAAGGGGGGAGCCGTCGTGACGCGCGAGGACGAATCGCGGCGCGCCACAGAATTGCTTCTGGCCGGGGAAGTGGACGCGAGCATTTCGGCGGCGCGCGAGGATATTTACGCGCGCCCCGGAGTGAAACCTGAAACTCGGTTTTCCGCCATCACCGAGGATTTGAGGCGGCGCGATTTTTCGATCAATGCCATAGCGATTTCCTTGAACCCGCATTCGCGCGGCCTGCTGCTCGATCCCACCAACGGCCTCGCGGACCTGGAGCGGCGCGAGATTCGCGCGCTCTCCATTCATAGCTTTACGAACCAGCCCGTGCGCCTCTTGCGCGCTCTGCGCTACGCGGCGCGCATGAGTTTTCAGATGGAGTCGCGCACTGAGGAGTGGTTCAAGCTTGCCATCGAGCGCAAGCTGCAAGATTCGATTTCGTTCGACGACGCCGGCAGCGAATTCCGGCAGGTGGCCCGCGAAGACAAGCCATCCGCGATCCTCAAGTCCTGGGAATCGCATGACCTGCTGGGCGTTGTGCACCCGCTTCTCGAAAAGCGGCATCCCGATTACGAAGCGATCAACCGCATCTTCCGCGTGCGCGAGGATATGGTGAACTCGGGGCTGCGCCCGCGCCTGTTTGCGCCGGTCACGGTCGCGATTCTCGGCCGGCTCAAGGACAGCGAGCGCAGGGCCGTGCTCAACCGCGTGTCGCTGCCCGCCTCGGAATTGCGCTCGGTGCAGAATGTGGAGCCGGAAGCCTTGAAACTCGTGAAGCTCCTCTCCGGTCCCAAGACGGCGTCTCCGCGCGACGCCTACGCATTCCTGGGAAAGGCGCCGCTGGATTTGCTGTCCTACATTCTCGCTGAGTCGAACAACGGAAAAGCCGTCGGCAAAATTCGCACGTATTTTAATAAGTGGAAGCCCATTCGGCAGGCCCTTCCAGGCGTTGCCATGGAGTTGGAACTGCTGGGAGTCGCGCGTGGCCCGAAATTTGATAAGGTCGTCGAGGATTTCTTCCAGTTGCAGCTTCTGGGCCGCGCCCGCAAGCCCGAGGACCACGCCAAAATCCTTAGAAAGCTGGCCGGGATTAAGGAACCAGTTCTAAAACCGGAAGAAAAGAAAAAGCCGGAAAAGCCCAGAAAAAATAGCGAGCCGTCCGGCAGGCCGGAATCGGGCGTGGCGGTGGTTCCCGTAAAAATACAGCCGCACCGCATGGCGCCGGGAAAATCGGCTCCCGCGAAAAAGTCAAAACCCAAGCCGCAGCCAAAACCGCACGCGAAGAAGAAAAAGTAGCGTCAGGGACATTCGGACGATTTTCGAGGGATAAGGAAGGTTTCCAGTAGCACAGGCTTCAGCCTGTGTTCTTTTGACTTTAGCTTGCCACAAGTCAAAACCACACAGGCTGAAGCCCGCGCTACTGGAAACCTGCCGGACAGAGCAAAATTGGGACTGTGCCAATTTAATCCCGGCATGGCAAAAATCTTCGCGCGAGACTAGAATAGCGCTCGGCATGGAAACTCCCAGATTCGTTCACCTTCATCTGCACACGGATTACAGCTTGCTGGATGGAGCCTGCGATCTCGAGGAAGTCGTCGACGAAGCGTCGCGCCGGAAGATGCCGGCCGTGGCCGTCACCGATCACGGAAATTTGTTCGCGGCGGAATCGTTCTACCAGGCGGCCAAGACGCGCGGCGTCAAGCCGATCATCGGCTGCGAAGTGTATGTGGCGAAGGGAAGCCGGCACGATCGCGGCGAGTCGACGCAGCGCGATGCCGCCAACGGCCGCGCCAATTCCGCCTCCGAGCCGGGCCATCGCGGCAACAACCACCTCGTCCTGCTCTGCGAAAACGCCGAAGGCTACAAGAATCTGATCAAGTTGGTTTCCGCCGGTTACCTCGAAGGTTTTTATTACAAGCCCCGAATCGATTACGACCTGCTGGCAAAGCACAGCAAGGGCTTGATCGCGCTCTCCGCGTGTTTGCGCGGCGTCGTCACCGAGAATCTGGTGGAGGAGCGCCCGGATCAGGCGCGCGAAGCCGCCTATCGCCTGCGCGATATTTTCGGGAAGGAAAACTTTTTTCTCGAAATTCAGGATCAGGGCCTGGAGATCGAAAAACGCGTCAATCCGAAAATAGCGGACCTTTCGCGCGAGACCGGCATTCCGCTCGTCGCCACCAACGATTGCCACTACTTGAAGCATTCCGACGCGCACGCGCAGGAAGTGCTGCTGTGCATCCAGACCGGCAAGACGATGAGCGACACGCATCGCATGAAATTCGCCACCGACCAATTTTTCTTCAAGACGGCCGAGGAGATGGCGCAGGTGTTTGGCGAAATTCCCGACGCGCTCGAACGCACCGTGGCCATCGCCGAACGCTGCAACGTGAAGATCGACGCCCTGCAAAATTCCTTTCCGGATTTCAAGGTTCCCGAAGGACACACGGTCGACAGCTATTTCGAGGCGGTGTCGCGCGAAGGTTTCGTTTCCCGCGTGGCGGTGCTCGAAGCGCGCGCCAAGGCCGGCATGTTGCGCAAGACTCTGGCCGAATACGAAACGCGCCTGACCAATGAAATTCGGATGATCCAGAAGATGCGCTACGCCGGATATTTCCTGATTGTGTGGGATTTTATCCGTCACGCGCGCTCACAGGGAATTCCCGTGGGGCCGGGACGCGGCTCGGCGGCGGGCAGTCTGGTGAGTTACGCGCTGCAAATTACGGACGTCGATCCGCTGCAATACGACTTGCTGTTCGAGCGCTTCCTGAATCCCGAGCGCGTGTCCATGCCCGATATCGATATCGACTTCTGCATGAGGCGGCGCGGCGAAGTGATCGAGTATGTCACGGGGAAATACGGCCGGTCGAACGTGGCGCAGATCATCACGTTTGGAACCATGGCGGCCAAGGCGGCGATCAAGGACGTGGGCCGCGCCATGGATTTGCCGTACGGGGAAGTGGACCGCATCGCCAAGCTCGTCCCCGCGCAGCTCAACATCACTCTGGACGAAGCCTTGAAGCAGGCTCCGCAACTCAGCGCCCTGATCGAAAGCGATGCGCGTTACAAGGACATGATGGAAGTGGCCAAGCGCCTGGAGGGCCTGGCGCGGCACGCCTCCACGCACGCCGCGGGCGTCGTGATTTCGCCCGAGCCGCTGACCAACCTCGTCCCGCTGTACAAGTCCAACCGGGAAGAAATCACGACGCAGTACGACATGAAGGGCCTCGAACACATCGGCCTGCTCAAGATGGATTTTCTGGGGCTGACGACGCTCACCGTGCTGGACGACACCGTGCGCATGATCGAGCAGAATCGCAACGCCCGCGTCGATCTTGGCACGCTGCCTCTGGACGACGAGGCAACCTATAAACTGTTCGCCAGCGGAGAGACAACCGCGATTTTCCAGTTTGAATCGCACGGCATGCGCGACATCCTGCGCCGCTACCAGCCCACGCGAATGGAAGACCTCACCGCGTTGAATGCGCTGTACCGCCCCGGCCCCATTCAGGGCGGCATGATCGACGACTTCATCAACCGGAAACACGGGAAAAAGAAAGTCACCTACGACCTGCCCGAGCTGAAGGAAATTCTCGAGGAAACCTACGGCGTGATTTTGTATCAGGAACAGGTCATGCAGATCGCCAACCGCCTGCCCGGCTTTTCGCTGGGCGAAGCGGACATCCTCCGCCGCGCGATGGGAAAGAAGAAGCGCGACGAAATGGCCTCGCAGAAGGAAAAATTCCTGGCCGGATGCGCCGCGCGAAAAGTGCACGCGAAAAAGGCCGAGAAAATATTCGACCTGATGGCCGAATTCGCCGGCTACGGTTTCAATAAATCGCACTCCTGCGCGTACGCGCTGCTCGCGTATCAGACCGCGTTTTTGAAGACGCACTATCCGGTCGAGTTCATGGCCGCGCTGCTCACGTCGGAAACGGGCAACACGGAAAAAGTCGTGAAGTATATCAACGAATCGCGCGGCATGGGCATCACGGTCCTGCCGCCGGATGTGAATTCGAGCGATCTGGATTTCACGCCCGTGGGCGAGGCCATCCGGTTCGGACTGCGCGCCATCAAGAACGTGGGCGAAAATACGGTCAAGGGGATTCTCGACGCGCGCGCCGAACTCGGACGCTTCACGTCCATCTACCAGTTCTGCGATCACATCGACACGCGGCTCCTGAACAAACGCGTTCTCGAAAGCCTGATTAAATCGGGCGCGATGGATTCGCTGGGGTCGCGGCGTTCGCAAATGTTCGCGGTCATCGACCGGGCCATGGAAACGGCGCAGCGCCGCCAGCGCGAAAAAAATAGCGGCCAGCACGGACTGTTCGGAGGTGTCTCGGCGGTTCCCGAGCCGGACGATCAACCGCTTCCCGACCTGGAAGAGTGGCCCGAGCACGAAACGCTGGCCTCGGAATTCGCCACGGTGGGTTTCTATATTTCCGGGCACCCGCTCTCGAAATACGCGTCGAAGCTCGCGGAGCTGAAAGCGATCGATCTGGCGGCCGTGGAAGGACGCCGGAACGGCGAGGAGATTACCGTCGGGGGCATCGTCGTGGCGATGCGCAGTATGCGTTCGCGCAAAGGTGACCGCTGGGGTATTCTCACCTTGCAGGACATGACCGGAACGCTCGAGGTTCTCGCGTTTCCGGAATCGTTCGCGCGCCTCGAAGCCGTGTTCAAGAGCAATGCGCCGCTGGTCCTCAAGGGCCGCGTGAACGTGGAAGAGGCGGGCACGCGCCTCGCGGTGATGGAAGCGCGGAAACTCGAGGACATGGGGGAGCGCCCGCCCAGCGTGATGCGCGTGCGCGTGAACCTCAATACGCTGGATGCTGGAGTGCTTGACGAATTGAAGGAGTTGTTCGTAAATAAGCCGGGCTCGTGCTCGGTTACGTTCGATCTGATTTCACCGGAAGGAGCCGTGGCCACCTTGCGGGCCGATCAGCGCGTGAAAGCGGATCAGGAACTGGTCCGCGATGTTTGCCGCCTGTGCGGCGACAATTCCGTGCAGCTCGATGCGCGCGCCTAGCCCGTATTTCTCACAAGGAATGGAATAATTGTTTTCCATAGTCGGTTTATCGCGATGCAACGCTGTTCTGGCGACGAAGGGTTTCAGTAGCACAGGCTTCAGCCTGTGTGGTTTTGATTTGTGGTAAGCCAAAGTCAAAAGAACACAGGCTGAAGCCTGTGCTACTGAAAAGCGTATCCATCACCGGAAAAAACATATGGCCCAAGACGCTCGCAAAGACGAAATCGAAAAGCTGGAAAGGGAACTTGCCGATCTGGAGGGCATGACGGCGGCGGACGTTCCTTCCACGGATCTGGAGCAGCTGCGCACGGAAGTCGGACAATTGCGCCACGACTTTTACGAGCACATGGGCGCCTGGCAGCGCACGCTTCTCGCGCGCCACCCGCAGCGCCCCTACATGATGGATTACGTGCGCATCCTGTTCGAGGATTTCCACGAGCTGCATGGCGACCGCGCGTATGGCGACGACCCCGCGATGGTGACGGGTTTTGCGCGTTACCGCGGCCGCCCCGTCGTCGTCGTTGGCCAGCAAAAGGGCAGGGACACAAAGCAGCGCGTGGCGCAAAATTTCGGCCAGGCCAAGCCCGAGGGGTATCGCAAGGCGCTGCGCGTCATGCAACTCGCCGCGAAATTTGGCCGGCCCATCTTCACGTTCATCGATACGCCGGGCGCGTATCCGGGCATTGACGCGGAAGAGCGCGGCCAGGCCGAAGCCATCGCGCGCAATCTTCGCGAGATGGCGCGCCTTCCCGTTCCCATTATCGTGACCATCACGGGAGAGGGCGGCTCGGGCGGCGCGCTGGCCATTGCCATAGGAGATCGCGTCAACATGCTGGAGAATTCCGTCTACTCGGTGATTTCTCCCGAGGGTTGCGCCTCGATCCTGTGGCGCGACGCAACGAAGGCGGAAGTTGCGGCCGAAGCGCTGAAGATTACCGCGCCGGATTTGTTGGGATTCGGAATCATCGACGAAATTATTCCCGAACCCGAAGGCGGGGCGCATCTCGATCCCGAAGCGTCCGCCGGATTTCTCGGACGCGTTTTCGACCATACGTTGCGCGACCTTTCGCGGCTCAGCGTCCACGAACTGCTCGACCAGCGCTATGAAAAATTCCGCCGCATGGGGCAATTTTTCGAGGCCGCTCGAACTTGATTTTCCGCCTGTCGCCCTCCGTTTTCACGCGTCCAAGGGGGCATTGCTGGTTTCGCACCACATTGCACCATCTTTATTGTTGCGCCCGGCCTTCTCGTCTAGTCTTAATAGACGGAGACAGGCCCTTCATGCCAAAGCAAACTGGATCGGAAGTGACAGAAGTGGCCGCAACGAACGGGACGACTCAGATTTTTCGCCCGTACGAGCGGCTCGTTACCATCAAGATTCTGGGGAAATCGTTCGAGGTGCCGGAGAAGAACACGATCCTTCGCGCCTTTCAATACCTCAGCCCGGAAACCATTCCGTACGGCCGATTCTGCTGGAATCAGGATTGCCAATACTGCCGCGTGGTCGGAAAGCTCTCGGACGAAGACCGTCCGCATGAACTTCTGAGTTGCAAATTTCAGGTGAGCGCGGGCATGGAAATTACCGAGCTCAGCGCCGAACTGAAGTATTGCCTCCAGAATAGGCTGGGAAAGTAGCACAGGCACTCTGTCTGTGCGATTTTCTTAACCTTTGCGCATCCGTAACGCCATTCATTGAGAAAAACCGCACAGGCAGAGTGCCTGTGCTACGAAAACAGGCTCCGACCCGACTTTTTCCGCAACCTGGTTAACCCGCGTCACCTCTCGAAAATCTTTTCCCGGGGTGTGATAGAATTCCTCCTATACAGATGTAGCGCAATTTGAGAGCAGGAGGCGTCAGGTGAAAACCAAAGCGAAATTTGGCATCGGGGTCGCGATCATCCTCATCACTCTTTCCTGCCTTGCGTATGTTGGCGCGCAGCAAAGCAAAACGTACTACCACACGATCTCGGAAATTCCCACGCTGAGTGGCACGGCGCTGCATGAGCGCCTGCGCGTGGGTGGCGATGTGAAGAATGGATCGATCCAGCACTATTCGGGCCGCGTGGATTTCGTGCTCGTCGAGCAGGGAAAAGCCCTGCCGGTCAGCTACGTGGGCACGGATCCGCTGCCCGACACGTTTAAGGATGGCGCGCAATGCCTGGTCGAAGGCAAGGTGCAGCCTGATGGACGCTTTGTGGCCGAGACCGTTCAAGCCAAGTGCGCGTCCAAATACGAAGCCGCGCCGGGCGCCCAGCATCCGGCCAATATACCCATCGATTCGGTTCCAAACGGCAAGAGCTAAGTTGCCTTTCTCACAAGCGAAATGCGGCGTTTTTAATTCGGCGCATGGATTTACGTGGAACGACGATTCAAGGGTTGGCTGTAGGGGCACGGCAATGCCGTGCCCCTACTCCGAGATGGAAATACGGAAGTGAGGGCCTGACGTGGATCTGTTCGGTTCCTACGCGTTATTGTTGGCGTTTGCCTTCGCGGTCTACGCGATTTTCGGTGGCATAGCCGCGATCATCACACGGCGTCCGCTGCTGATCAAATCGGCGCGGAACGCGGGATTCGCGGTATGCGTTCTCATCTGGATTGGGACCGCCACTCTCGTCTACCTGTTTTTCACCGACAATTTTTCGCTCACGTATGTCGCGGCGCACAGTAACCGCTCTCTCGCTCCGTATTACAAATTTTCCGCGCTATGGTCGGGCCAGGAAGGCTCGCTGCTTTTCTGGAGCTTCCTGCTTTCGATCTACGTGTTTTCGGCGCTGTTTGCGTATCGCGGGAAGCATCCGGAGCTGATGCCCTACGTCGGAGTCGTCCTGGCCGGCGTCCAAATTTTCTTCCTTACGCTGAATAATTTTGTCGCCAGTCCCTATCATGTGTTTGCGGGCCCCGGCGCCGGAGGAATTCTGCATCTCGCGACGCGCGCCGATGGCAGCGGCCTCAACCCGCTCCTCCAGTATCCGGAGATGGCCATCCATCCGCCGACGCTGTATTCGGGCTACACGGGCTTCACGATCCCGTTTGCGTTTGCGCTGGCTGCGCTCCTGGGTCGGTATCCCGGGGAGAAGTGGATCCACCTGACGCGCCGCTGGACGATGATTGCCTGGGCTTTCCAGTCGGCTGGAATTTTGCTGGGCGCGCACTGGGCCTATGCCGTGCTCGGATGGGGTGGCTACTGGGGCTGGGATCCGGTCGAGAACGCGTCTCTGATGCCGTGGCTTACGGGAACGGCGTTCCTGCATTCGGTGATCATGCAGGAAAAGCGCGGAATGATGCGTGTGTGGAATGTCTGGCTGGTGTTTCTGACGTTCATGCTGTGCATTCTGGGCACTTCGCTGACGCGCAGCGGCGCGGTCAATTCGGTTCATGCCTTCGCGGAATCGAGCATTGGCCACTGGTTCTGGGGATTCCTGTTGACGATCGTCATCGTATGCCTCGCGGCCTACATCAAGAATCGCGATTACCTGCGCAGCGACAATCAATTGGACTCGATGCTTTCGCGCGAGTCCAGCTTCCTGTTCAACAACCTGATTCTGCTGGTTGCGTGCGTGGCGGTGCTGGCTGGGACGCTCTTTCCGGTGCTTTCGGAAGCTGTGCGCGGGTCGAAGATCAGCGTCGGGCCCCCGTTTTTTAACCGCGTGAATATTCCCATCGCGATGTTTCTCCTGTTTTTGACGGGCGTTGGTCCGCTGCTCGCCTGGCGCAAAACTTCGGTGGAAAGCCTGCGCAAGAATTTCGGATTTCCGCTGATTGGCGGCGTGGTGGTTGCGATCGTCGGGGTAGCGCTGGGGCTGCGGGAGTTTTACGTGACCTTGTGCCTCCTGCTCTCCGTGTTCGTGACGCTCACGATTGCCGCGGAGTTTTATCGCGGTGCGCGCGTCATCTCCGCGCGCACTGGCTCCAATCTGTTTTCGTCCGTCTCGCAGCTCACCATGCGAAATACGCGGCGTTACGGCGGATACGTCGTCCACTTCGGAATGGTGCTCGTCTTCATCGGAATCTCCGGCACGGCGTTCAATCAGGATAAGCAGATGGACATGTCCGCCGGCTCGGTGATGAACCTTGGGCCGTACAATCTTCACCTTCAGAATTACGACTCCACGCAGGAACGCAACTACAGCGCCGAACGCGCCACGATTGACGTGGAAAAAAACGGCCGCTCGGTGATGATGCTCTATCCTACGCGACGATTTTATCCGTCGAATCAGGAATCCGGCACCATGGTGGCGATTGCCTCGACGCTTCGCGAAGACCTTTACGTGGTCTATGCGGGCACGAATCCGGACACCAATCTCCCCGTGATTCACGCGTATCTGAATCCGTTGGTGAAATGGATTTGGCTAGGCGGCGCGGTGGTTGTCTTCGGAACGATTCTCGCTCTTCTGCCGAACCGGCAAGCGGTCATGGTCCTCGCGACGGCGCCGGCGGGCGAATCCTCGCCCGTGCATGGAGGCGCGCAAGCCGCGGAGGTGTCGTTTTCCGCGCGCTCGCAATTGCCGGGTGAACCGGGTTCTCGGTGGAGCGATCGCGAAAAATGACGAATCGACCGAGACTTGCGCTGGCGTGCGCCGCGTGCGTGGGCATCGCCCTGTCGTTGCTCCCCTTGCACGTGGACGCGCAGAAAACCGACCGCGCCAAGACCCTGGGCACGAAGCTGATGTGCATGTGCGGTTGCGGCCAGATTCTCACGCAGTGCAATCACATCAACTGCCCGTCGTCGGGCCACATGCTCAAGGAACTGGATGCGGACATCGCCAAGGGCGAGGCCGATGACTTGATCGTTCAGGATTTTGTGCAGAAGTACGGCGAAAAAGTAATGAGCGAGCCGCCGGCGAAGGGTTTCAATAGCATCGCCTGGTATATTCCCGGAGTGGCGTTTGCGATTGGGCTGGGCATTGTGGTGACGCTGATCCGGCTGTGGCGGCAGCGCGATGTGGCGCGGCTGGCGACGGTTTCCGGCGCGCCGCCCGTTCCGCCCACGGCGGATTCCGAACTGCGCGACATCCAACTGGAGCGCGCCAAGCGGCAAGTGGACCGCGAGACCGAGGAATGAAGATGAGGATTAAAGAATCATGACGATAGCCCTGGCTGCGATGATTTTTCCCGATGCCGTAATGCTTTCGGCCTGTGTCGCGCTCACACTCGCGGCCGTCATTTTTGTTTTTTGGATTGATCCCGATCCGGGCGATTCCGCGCCGCATCGCTCGCAGCTCGATCAGTTGCTCGAGCGCCGCGACTCGATCTACGACAATTTGCGCGACCTGAAATTTGAGAACCGTGCGGGGAAGTACGCCGAGCAGGATTATGTGCAGATGAGGGATTCGCTGGAAGTCGAAGCGGCGCAAGTGCTCCTGGAAATTGAGCGCGTGACGGGGAATCAGGCGCCGATTCCGCGGCGCGATCCGTCCGCCGCGCGGCAGTAAAACTTTTTTAATATATGAATCAATTTTCGGGGATCTATTTTGCTCATCATAAAGACGCGGAACGCGGAAACGTGTTGCATGACCTGGCGGAAGTCCCCGCCTCTGAAGAGGCGGGCTACAGCAATATGCTCGCGGCTCTTTAGCCTTGCCGCTTTATTGTTGCTCGTGTCTGTTGCCGCCCAGGCGGGAACGGTTTCGGGCGTCGTCCACAACGGCACCAATAGCAATAAGGCCGCTGCGGGCGTGGATGTGCTGCTTATCCAGCTTCAGGGCGGCATGTCCGTGGTGGCCAGCACCAAGACCGACGCCGAAGGACGCTATCATTTGGACAACCCGGGTATCGGACAGGGGCCGATGCTGATTCGCGCGGTCTATCGCGGCGTCTTCTTCCACCAGCCGCTCACGCCGGGCACCGCGACCGTCGATGTCACCGTTTACGAGCCGACCACGAATCCCTCGGCCATACAGATTCCGCTGCGCCTTCTCGTGTTCCAGCCCAATGCCGACAAGCTGATGGTGGGCGAAGAGTTTTCCGTGCAGAACAACTCGAATCCTCCCTCGGCGTATTTCAAGCAGGACGGAAATTTTGAGTTCACGATTCCCAAGGGAGCCGATCTTGACCAGGTTTCCACGTTTGGTCCTTCGGGAATGCCCGTGCGCCAGGGCACGATCGACAAGGGCAAGGGCCGCTACGCGATATCCTACGCGTTCCAGCCCGGCCAAAATGGCGTGCGCATCTCCTACATCCTTCCGTACACGGGCAATCAGGCCCAGTTTCGTGAATCCTCCACGTACGATTCGCAGCGTGTGCTGCTCGTGGCTCCTCCGACGATGCAGGTAGCCAGCGTGGGTTTCAACGCGGCGGGCACGGAGCAGGGGTTCAACGTCTTCTCCAAGGAATCGGTCAAAGTTGGCATGGGATTTGACGTGACGGTGTCCGGCACGGCGCCGCCTCCGGCGGAAGCTTCGGCGTCGGGCGCTCCCGATCAGGCGAATGGCCACGATGCCGGGCCGGAATCGACGATCGAGACGGCCCCGGCGCGCCTCGACGACCAGAAATGGATTCTGCTCGGCGGACTCGCGGCGATCTTTGCCGTGGGCGTGGGATTGCTCTTGCGCCAGCCGGTTCCGGAAATTGCCGGCGCGCCCGCGCAGTTGCCCGCTCCCAAGAGCCGCAAGGCACAGCGCGCGGCGCAGGCCAAGGCGGCGGCTCCGTCCGATTCTCGTCCCGATTCTCGCCAAGTCGAGAAGGTCACGCAAGAAGTGAACTCGAATCTGGACTCGCTGAAAGATACGCTGCTACGCCTCGAATTGCGGCGCCAGGCCGGCACGATTACCGACGAGGAGTATGCGCTGGAACGCGGGCGCGCGGAGCAGTTGCTGCGCGATCTGGTCCAGGGCTGAGCCGCCGCGCGTGTCCACACCGCTTGCATCGTCCACCAACGGCGGTCCACCTAACGGACTGAGAATCCAATTCAGCGAAGTCGAAAAGCGTTACGGGATGCGTCTCGCGCTGCGCGGCGTTTCGCTGACGATCGATGCGGGCGAATGCGTCGCGCTCGTGGGTCACAATGGCTCGGGAAAAACGACGCTGCTGAAGATTGCCGCGCAACTGACGCACCCATCGCGCGGAAAAATCGCATTCTACGCGGGCGAATCGCCCATCCCGGCGGAGAACGTGAAGGTCCGCGTGGGGATGGTCGGGCATCACACGCTGCTGTACGAAGAACTGACGGCCGAGGAAAATCTTATTTTTTTTGCAAAGCTGTTTGGCTTGGAGAATCCCGCCGAGAAATCGCGGCAGGCGCTACAGCCCGTCGGCCTTGCAGGCCGCGCTGGAGATCTCGTGCGGACATTTTCGCGCGGCATGCGCCAGCGCCTGTCGATTGCACGCGCCTTGCTGGCCTCGCCCGGATTGCTTCTTCTGGATGAAGCGGGCACGGGCCTCGACCCGGAAGGCCAGCACTGGTTGGGCGCGGCCATCCAGCGGCTGCGCGATACGGGCTGCACGATTCTGATGAGCACGCACGGGCGGAACGAAACGCAGGGCGCGGTCACGCGCGCGATCCGGCTCGAGGGCGGAAAAATCACGCACGACTCGGGCGCGGGCGGCAATCCCAGGGAAGTGCTGGTGATGGCGGCGGTTCGCGACGGCGGGGAAGGGAGCGAAGCATGACCCTTGCGCGCGCCACCGGCGTGATTCTCGCCAAGGAGCTGCGGACGGAATTCCGCTCGCGTGAATTGCTGGGCACGACCGTCGTTTTCGTTTTGATCGTGGTCGTTCTGTTCAGTTTCACGTTCAATCCGACTTCCGTTGAATCGCGCCGCTTTGGCCCCGGGCTTTTGTGGCTGGCGTTTTTGTTTGCCGGCTCTCTCATGTTGCAGTCTTCGTTTCTGCGGGAGCAGACGAATGACACGCTGGCCGCGCTGCGCCTCGCTCCGATCGATCCGTTCAGCATTCTTGCGGGAAAGATGGCCGCGAATTTTCTGTTTCTGCTGCTGGTCGAAGTGATGCTGCTTCCGGTGTTTGCCGTGCTCTACAATGTTGCGATTCTGCCCGTCCTCGCGCCGCTCCTGCTGGTGCTGGCGCTGGGCACGATCGGAATCGCGGCGACGGGCACGGTATTTTCGGCGGTTGCGGCGCAGGCGCGGCTGCGCGAACTGCTTCTTCCGCTGCTGTTGCTTCCGGTGCTTGCGCCGGTCTTGATCGCCAGCACCGAAGCCACCATCGGAATCCTTCGCGATCCTTACGAATTGTCCGTGGTCTGGTTGACGTTTCTGGCATGCTTTGACGTGGTATTTTTGACGGCGGCCTGGATGGTCGGCGAATATCTGCTGGAGGAATGAAATGGGCGGCGAAGCGCAATCCCGGACGGCAACCCGCGCGGTGATTTCCGCGCCGTCGTTGGCGCTTGTCTTTTTTCTGCTGGCCGCGGCGAGCTACGGGGCGCTGATCTGGGCGCCGACCGAAAACACGATGGGCCTCGTGCAGCGCATTTTTTATTTTCATGTGTCGAGCGCGTGGTCCGGCTTTATTTCCTTTATTTTGGTTTTCATCGGAAGCATCGCGTACTTGCGCACGGGCGCGCTGAAGTGGGACTGGCTCAGCGTGGCTTCGGCCGAAGTGGGCGTCGCATTTTTCACGATTGTTTTGGTCACTGGCCCTATCTGGGCGAAGCCGGTGTGGGGAATCTGGTGGACGTGGGACGCGCGCCTGACCTCTTCGTTTTTGTTGTGGGTGCTCTTCGTCAGCTATCTTGTGCTGCGAACACTGGTTGATGAGCCAGAACGCCGCGCCAAAGTGGCGGCCGTCTTCGGAATTTTCGCGGCGCTGGATATTCCCCTCGTATATTTCTCGATCTGGTGGTTTCGGACGCAGCATCCGCAGCCGGTGATAGGCGATGGGGGATCGCTGGACGCGCGCATGGGATGGGTGCTGCTCTTGTCCTGGGCGGCTATGCTTGGCGTGATGACGGTGCTGATCCGCTTGCGATACAGGCTGGAAGCGTTGCGCGCAGAAGTGGACGCGCTGCGCATGGATGCAGCGCGGGACAGCCGCTAAACGGGCGCTAAACGGGCGCTAAACGAGTGTTGAACGGACGCTGAAAGGAACGAAAGATCCCGGGTCAGAAGACCCAGACTACAACCATCGCGAGGAGCGTTGCTGTAGCCCGCCTCTTCAGAGGCGGGGTTCTTCCGCGGCTTAAACGGGCAGTCAAGTGAATGGAATGTCTCGCAAGATTGTGATATCCGTTGTTGGAGGATGAACGATGAAAAACTTAAATTTTCTGGTGGCGGCCTACATCGCAATCTGGCTCGTCTTTTGCGGATACGTTTTTTCGGTGTCGAGCCGCATGGCGAATTTGGCGGATGACATTCGCCGCCTGAAGCAGGACGGAAAGTAATTTCGCCAGCCACGGGTCTCGATGTCGGGCCGCATCTGTTTTTAGTAGCACGGGCTTCAGCCTGCGCGGTTTTATGCATGCAAACTCAAAACCGCGCAAGCTGAAGCCCGCGCTACTTGTCTCCACTCCTAAATGGAGTTTTCCGCGTATAAAGATAAAGTTGCTAATCGTTAAATTCGGCTTGACAGGAAGAGAGTTCGGAAATATAAGGAAGCGTTGCTTGGGCCCCTTCCCAAGCAATCGGTGCGGTAAATAGTCTCGATTCATAATTTTCGGCGAGAGGACTGATAGCGGAACTATGGCCGACCCCCTGGATGGAACTACACCGGCTTCTTCGACAGCCCAAGCCGGATCGCCGACTGCGTCAAAACCGCCGGCAGCCAAGCCGGCGGCAAAACCCAAGAACAGCGCGGACGCTCCCGATCCCATGCGCAGACGTGTCATCTGGGGGATGATCTACGGCTATCTGGGCATTAACCTCCTGATGTTTCTGCGGTTTTTCTTTCCGCGCGCGCTGTACGAGCCCAACACGATCTTCAATATTGGATATCCGGCTGATTTTACAATCGGCATCGATCAACGTTATCTCATGACCAATCGCGCCTGGGTGGTTCGCGAGCCGGACCGCATTTTTGTAATCTTCGCGCGCTGCACGCACCTCGGCTGCACCCCGGAATGGAAACCGGCCGAGAGTAAATTCAAGTGCCCGTGTCACGGCAGCGGGTACGACAGCGAAGGCGTCAACTTTGAAGGGCCCGCGCCGCGACCCATGGATCGAGCGCACATCGATATGGACCCAACCGGAAAACTCGTTGTGGATACGAGCCGGCTGTACATGGATGATCCGCGCGCCGGAGTCAATCAGTTCAACGATGCAGGAGCGTATCTGCCTGTTTAGCGGACTTTCTAGTGGAAATCAGCGGCAACGGTTTTGCGATTGCGAGCTCTAATGGGTTGGAGTTCGGCGGGTTGATGTGCCTGGAAACCTGGGACACTTTTTCGAGGGGGCGTAGGGATGGCCGAAGAAAACGGCGAAAACAAGAACAAGGGGCTGCTCGGTCGTGTCCGCCAGGACATCACGGACCTAAAGGAAACGATCAAGGAAAAGGGGAAGGATGAGCTGGAAGCGCTGAAAGAGCCAGAAAAGAGCCAGCTTTTCCGGTCCATCTTCCGATTCAAGCATGATGAGACGCCGCGCAATCGCGCGCTCTCGGTACTGGGCAACGTTTTCTTTCACCTGCATCCGGCCAAGATCAATCGCGACGCCGTAAAGTACAAATACACGTGGGGCATGGGCGGAATCACGTTTTACCTGTTCCTCGTCCTGACCTTTACCGGCGTGCTGCTGATGTTTTATTACCATCCGAGCAAAGTGCAGGCGTTTCGGGACATTTTGTATCTCGAGAACGACGTGCCGTTCGGCAAGCTGCTGCGCAACATGCATCGCTGGGCCGCGCACTTGATGATCATCGCCGTGTGGCTGCATATGTTCCGCGTGTTCATGACCGGCTCCTACAAGCGGCCGCGCGAATTTAACTGGTGCATTGGCGTTCTGCTGATGGTCCTTACCCTGCTCCTTTCGTTTACCGGCTACCTCCTGCCGGACGATCAACTGGGCTTCTGGGCCGTGACCGTGGGAACGAACATGGCCAGGGCGACGCCTTTGCTGGGAACGGAAGGGCCGTTTGGCGGACTGCTAGGCATGACGCCGTATAACGACGTGCGCTTTGCGCTGCTGGGCGGGTCGATCGTGGATGCCAATGCGCTCTTGCGCGCCTACATCTGGCACTGCATTGCGATTCCGATGATTGCGAGTATTTTCATGATCGTGCATTTCTGGCGCGTGCGTAAGGACGGCGGCATCTCCGGCCCCGCGATGGTCATGCTCGAATCGGAGATCAAGGAAGAGAAGGGCCACCGGCCGGTCATTCTGCGGCCCAGCGGAACCGCGTAGCACTTGAGTGGCACAGGCTTCAGCCTGTGTGGTTTTGATTTGTGGCAAGCCAAAGTCAAAAGAACACTGGCTGAAGCCTGTGCCACGGGAAAAGCGTTCGTTTCCTTGTTTGACGAACGGATGGCGATCGGCAGTGCCAAGGTGTCGGGTTGGGGAATTGACAAACTAACAGGCGGGGTTTGAGGCCGATATGAACTGGCATCAGATATGGGAGGTTGCGTCCGCTCCGGATAACGTGCCGATCGTGGCGCTGCTATTCTTGATCCCGTTTTACGTTTGGTATGCCTTCCGGCAGGCGTTTGATAATGACCGCCTGATCGACAGGCTTTCGGCCGACCCGCAACTCGCGAAAACCGAGCACCGCAAGACCGACCCGTGGAATCCGAAGTGGGACCGCGAGGTACACACCTGGCCGTACCTGATGCGCATCGAGTTTGTCGCGGCAATCCTGGTTACGGCGCTGCTCATGGTGTGGTCCATCACGCTGAGTGCGCCGCTCGAGGAACCATCCAATCCAAACGTCACCATGAATCCGGCCAAGGCCCCGTGGTATTTCCTAGGCCTTCAGGAAATGCTCGTCTATTTCGATCCGTGGATTGCCGGGGTGATTATGCCGACGCTCATCATTGTCGGCCTGATGGTCATACCGTATATCGACGCCAATCCTCTCGGGAACGGCTATTACACGTACAAACAGCGAAAATTCGCCATCTGGACGTTCCTGTTCGGATTCATTGGCTTATGGGTCTTAATGATCGTTATAGGGACCTTCATACGAGGCCCTGGCTGGATGTGGTTCTGGCCAGGGCAGACATGGGACGCGCAGCGGGTCGACTTCGCCGTGAACCGGAACGTCGATCAGATTTTCGGGATCACCGGTTCCTGGATGGTTCATTTCATGCCGGCGGCGAATGCCAGCTACGCTCCGATCCTCGCGCGCATTATTTTCGGAATCTTTCCGATGGCGTTCTATTTCATCGTGGCCGGATATCTGGTGCACCGGCTGCTGCTGCTCACGGATTTCAGCAGGAAGATTTTCAAGCGCATGACGCTGTTGCAGATGATGACCATGGAAGTGTTTTTGATTCTGATGCTGAGCCTGCCGGTAAAAATTCTGCTGCGGCTGCTCTTGCGCATCAAGTATGTGTGGGTGACACCGTGGTTCAGCGTTTGATGTGGAATTGTCAATTCGTGCGGGTATGGGCCGCGCTTGCGGTCCGTCTGAAAAATAATAAGGAGGCACGGGGTGCCTGAGCTTCCTCCTGACGATCCGATCACAACCCGGCCGATGGCCGGGCTGGTATTGATTTCCGCATTTATCCTGATGCTGACCGTGGCCTGGTCGCTCTACGATGAATTCTATGGATTGCGCCCGTGGCGCAAGTACCAGGGTGAATTCTCCAGCGCGTATTCATCCTACCTGGACAAGCAGTACAAGCAGCGCAAGGGCGACGAACAGAAATTTTACGCCACGCCCGAGTACCAAAAACTATTGGCCGACGTGAAGGCCGCCACGGACGCCGCTCGATCCGCGGACCGGGAGATCGGGCAGAAAATCGATTTGCTCGACCGGCAGCGCGCGGCGATGACCGATGCGTTCACGAATTCGCGCGGGCTGGTCGGCTCGCTCACCTACCAACTGGAGCAAATCGACGAGAAGGACAAGAGCTCGAAGGCATCCAAGCTCAAGGACCTGAACGAGGCCAAGGCGCAGACGTACGATGTGGCGTGGCCCGTCGAGGGCGGGAAGATCGAGGCGCAGCATTTTAATTACGAGCGGCTCAACGGCCTGTTTGTCTCGATCATGACGTCGAAGGCCAAGCTAGTCGCCCAGCGCGGCGAAATCGATCAGCCGGCCAAGGACGCGCAAGACAAGTTGAACGCCTACGTGAAGGAGCAACTCCCCGGCCTGGCATCAAAAGATTTGTTTTCTCTCGGCCAGAGCATGAAGGGCCTGGACGTTCACATTCGCCAGATCAACGTGAATCCCACGGGAGCTTCGCTCAACAATCTTGGTGGCGCGGGCTTGGTTGATCGCTGCCAGTCCTGCCACTTGGGGACGGACCCGCTGCTGGTTCCGGTCACCATGACGCTCACGAATGCGGACCTCGGCCTGGGCAAGAGCAAGGACGCGCCCTTCACCAGCCATCCCGATCCGGACATGATGAAATCTCATCCGCTGGAAAAGTTTGGCTGCTCGCCCTGCCACGGCGGAAATGGCCGCGCTCTGGACACGGTTGTGAAGGGGCATGGCCGCTACGAACATTGGCTCTGGCCGCTCAATTATCCGGAAAATTACAATGCAGGATGCCAGCAGTGCCACGCCTCGGACATGGTCACGGAGCACGCTCCGGTCCTGAACCGCGCCAAGCAACTGTTCCGGGAAAAGGGCTGCATCGGCTGCCACCGCTTCCAGGGCTTTGACAATCAGGACGAAGAAATGGTCAGCGCGCGGCAGGCTATTGCCCAGCTAGAAAATCAGAAGCAGGAAGACCGCTTGCAGATCGCCCAGTTGAACAAGAAGGGCGACACGGCCTCCGACAACGACGCCGCGAACCGCTACTACGCGGAAGCCACGAACCTGACCGTTACGATGTCGGGGATGGACGCCAAGATCGAACAACTCGACCGGCGCACGCATAACCTGCTGCAGGAAATTAAAAAAGTTGGCCCGGACCTCAAGGAAGTCCGGATGAAGATTCACAAGGAATGGGTTCCGTACTGGCTGAAGCACACGCACGAATTCCGTCCCACGACCAAGATGCCGCAATTCCGCCTGCAGGACGACGAAATTCAGGCGATCGCCGCCTATGTCTGGCAGTCGGCCATTCCGGGACCCGCGCTTCCGAAACAGTCGCCAGGAAATGCGGCGCACGGCAAGGAACTGTTCGAGATGCGCGGCTGCGAAGCGTGCCACTCGATCGGCGAGGGAGCGAACCTCGTCGGCGGAAATTTTGCGGCGAACCTGTCGCGCGTCGGCGAAAAGGACAACTACGATTATCTGGTTCGCTGGGTACTCAATCCGCGCACGCGCACGCGCCCCTACAGCCCGTTCGAGCACAAGGATCTTGGGCCGGAGGATTACGCGAAGCATGATCTCCCGTTTGTGTTCGACCTTGAACATTCGCGCAGCCCGAACGATGGCCACGAACTCGTGGTCGAGCAAATGACGGTCATGCCCAGCCTGCGGCTGACGCTGGAAGATGCGCGCGACATCGCCAGCTTCCTCGTCACGCAAAAGCATTCCGACGCCTCGTACGAAGCCGCCGATTTCATGGACGATCCGAAACTCAAGGCGCATGGCAAGGAACTGATCCAGCATTATGGCTGCGCCGGATGCCATGAAATTTCGGGCATGGAGGACGAGGGCCGCGTCGGCACGGAGCTGACCAACGAGGGCAGCAAGCCCATCGAGCGGTTGGATTTCGCGCTTCTGACCGAGGATGCAAAACTGGGCGTCCTGCCGGATGGGAAAAAGTCTCCGCGCGGCGCTTGGTATGACTTGAAAGGCTACTTCGAGAACAAGCTGACCGATCCGGCCGTCTACGATCGCGGCAAATACAAGCCCGATCCGATGGACCGGCTGCGCATGCCGAAGCCCAACGTCACGAAGGAAGATATCGACGCCCTGACGACGTTCCTGCTCGGCTCGACCGACCCGACCTTGCCGGCGGAGTACATGTACAAGCCCGCCGACCAGCGCGCCGCCATCCAAAAGGGCTGGTGGGTCGCCACGAAATACAATTGCATTGGCTGCCACCAGATCGGAATCGGGCAGCGGTCCGTGCTCATGGGCTTGCCGCAATTCCAGGGTGAAAACAAGCAGAACCTGCCGCCGGTGTTGACCAGCGAAGGCGCGCGCGTCAGTCCCGAATGGCTCAAAGCGTTTCTCGCCAACCCATCACTGAGCACGACGGATATGAATCGCAACGGTGTGCGCTCGTACCTGCAAGTGCGCATGCCGACGTTCTTCCTGTCCGACGACGAGATTCGTGCGCTGGTGTCTTTCTTCGGAGCCATGTCCAGCCAGCCGCAGCCCTATATTCCTCGAAAGATCGAGCCGATCACGACGGCGGAAAAGGAAATGGCTCGAGACTTGTTCACGAGTTCAGCCGCTCCCTGCCTGAAGTGTCACGCGACAGGCGATTCAGGGCACGACAAAAACGCCATCGCCCCGAATTTCCTTTTCGCAAAAGAGCGATTGCAGCCGGGCTGGACGGCACGATGGCTCACCAATCCCGCGCTCATCGCACCGGGCACGGCCATGCCTTCCGGCCTATTCAAGCGCGACGGCGATCACTGGGTTTTCTCAGGCCCGCTGCCCGCGAGTTTTAAGGGGTATAAGGGAGATCAAGCCGACCTGCTGGTGCGTTACATGTTCCAGTTGACTCCCGAGGAACAACGCGCTCTCATGGGGCGTACGCCTTCGGGCGGCGGTGCGGCAAAGTAAATTCTTTGGAATGCGCTGCAAAGAACCTAGATTTTGTATTCAAACAGGAGGAACTCTTTCGTGAGGAAAACAAGATTAGGCATGTACTCACTGGCAGTCGGGGCGTTCGCGCTGGCGATCACCGGTTGCGGTGGAAAAAAAGAAGAAGCAACGGAAACGGCGCCGGCAGCGACCGCAACGCCCGGAAAAACAGTTGATTCCGCCACGGCGGGAGAAGTGACCGGCTCGGTGAAGCTCGAAGGCACCGCGCCGAAAATGAAAGCGATCAACATGGCGGCCGAACCAGCCTGCACCAAGGCGAGGACCACTCCTGCGGCGAGCGAGGAAGTCGTTACGGGAGAAGGCGGGTCGCTGGCCAACGTCGTGGTGTATATAAAGAGCGGCTTGGAAGACTATTCTTTCCCGGCGCCCACGGCGGCGGTGCAAATCGTACAACAGGGATGCCAGTACCACGCGCACGTGGTTGCCATGCAGGTGGGGCAGAATGTGGACGTCGTGAACAACGACCAGACCACGCACAACATCCACCCGATCCCGACCGAAAACCGCGAGTGGAACGAGTCGCAGCCTCCCGGATCCGCACCCATAGAAAAGTCGTTCGCGCGTCCGGAAGTTGCCATTCCCGTGAAGTGTAATGTTCATCCATGGATGAAGGCGTACATGGCCGTTTTGCCGAATCCGTACTTCCAGGTAACCGGAACGGACGGGAAGTTTGACTTGAAAAACCTGCCGCCGGGAACCTACACGGTGGTCGCGTGGCATGAATTGTATAAAACCGATCCGCAGACCATCACCATTGGCGCTAAAGAAACCAAGAACGTGACCTTCACGTTCAAAGCCTCGGCTGCTGCCGGGGATTAACCAAGCACCCTCAGGAAACCAGGAATGCCGGGGCCGCGTAACGCTGGCCCCGGCATTCGAAATTTAATGAATACCGTTTACAATGGGGCGATGCACCGATATGCCGTGTTTACAGCATGTTGCACGTTTGTCCTGCTGATCGCCGGCGCCCTCGTCACGTCGAACGACGCCGGACTTTCCATCCCAGATTGGCCCCTTGCGTATGGCTCGCTGACGCCGCCCATGGTGGGCGGCATCCGGTATGAGTTTACGCACCGCGTCATCGCGACGTGCATAGGCCTTCTGACGATCGGACTTGCCGCGTGGCTATGGAAAGTTGAAAAGCGCTCCTGGATGCGCTGGCTGGGCTTGGCGGCCCTTGGCGGGGTCATTGCACAGGGTATTCTCGGAGGCATGACTGTCCGCATGTTCCAGCCACCGCCGGTGTCCGCCGCTCATGCGACCTTGGCTCAGCTCTTTTTTTCCACGATTGTCGCCATCGCCGTGTTTACCAGTCCCTGGTGGAATGGGCCGGTTGCGGAAATCGACGATCCTGGCACGCCTCGTGTCCGTTCTTTGGTGATTTGGACCCTGGCCGCCGTATTTCTTCAATTGATTTTGGGAGCGGCGTTCCGGCACAAAGGTTTTGGAATTATTCCGCACATCGTCGGCGCCGTCATTGTTACAATGCTGATCTTTATGACCGCGGGGGCGCTCAAGAAACGCTTTGCGGGCCTGCCGGCACTGCGAAACTGCGCCCGCTATCTGCATATCCTGATCGGAACGCAGCTTTTGCTGGGCGGGGGAGCGTACTGGTCGCGGATGTATGGCGCGCAATTTCCGCAGCCGATCGCGGTGATGGTGGCTTTGACGGTAGTGCATACGGTTACGGGGGCTTTGGTGCTGGCCGCCACGCTCGTGACAGCTTTGATCGTCTATCGTATGCTAAAGGCTGACAGATCGACGGCGGAATCCCGCCCAACGACGGAGCAGATCGCGTAATGAAACGAGAAATGGAAACGGCGGCAACCGCCATATCGGAATCGACCCGCCCCGCGCTTTATCTTGCGCTGACCAAGCCCGATGTTTCATTCCTCGTGGTGATGACCACGGTGGCGGGTTTTGCGCTGGGCGCACGCGGTCCTCTGGACTGGCTGCGGATGGCGCACACGGTATTTGGGACCACGCTGATTGCGGCGGGGACCTCGGCCCTGAATCATTATTTCGAACGCGATTCGGACGCCTTGATGCGCCGCACGGCGTCTCGTCCGCTGCCCTCCGGACAACTTAACCCTCGCGAAGCGTTTTGGTTTGCGGTGACCCTGATTGTATTCGGCACGGCTTATCTGGCCCTGGCGACGAACCCGCTTGCCACAATGCTGGGAATCGCCACATCCGTTTTGTACCTCTGCGCCTACACGCCGCTGAAGCGGCGTACCACGCTGGCCACGTTTGTCGGCGCGTTTCCGGGCGCCGTGCCGCCGCTGATTGGCTGGGCGGCCGCCAGGGGCTCGCTCAGTATCGAAGCCTGGTTTCTGTACGCCCTCCTGTTCTTGTGGCAATTTCCGCATTTTGACGCCATCGCCTGGGTATACCGCGAAGACTACAAGCGCGCGGGAATCCAGATGATTTCTGTGGACGACCCAAAAGGAAAGCGGACATTCCGCGAAATCCTGATGACGGCCGCGCTGCTCGTGCCCGTCAGCCTGCTGCCGGCGGTGACGGGGCTGGCCGGGGCGCATTACTTTTTCGGTGCGTTGGTTTTGGGGATCATGCTGGTGGAAGTGTGCTTATGGGCCGCGGCGTCGAAGAGCAATTTTCGCGCGAAGTGGCTCATGCACGCGACCGTGCTTCACCTGCCGTTGTTGTTGGGGCTGCTGATCTACGATAAATTTACCCGTTAAATTTCCGCGCACGCGGGGGCGCCTGGGAGAGGCCATGAACGGACTTGAGAGTAAGGCTGAGTTGCTCATCATGTCTGCGGTAATGATCGTTCTCTCGCTTGCGGGGATCGCCGCCGGTTTTTCGCGGGGGCTTTTTGGGGGCATCGATGGATTGCTGATCCTGGGCATTTCCCTGATGATGGTTTTGATCTTCAGCGTCCTGATTCTGGTTCTGGCCGTCCAGGAGGGATGGATCGGCAGGCGCAATAAGAAAGAAAATTCGTCCAACACCGCAGCCGTGGCAAAGTAAAGTCGATTCGCCGCGTAGCACAAGCTTCCGCCTGTGTGCCAGTTTGATTCCGAAAGAGCCAGCGGCTAAAGCCGCATTAATTTCGCGGACGTTACAGCACGGCTGAAGCCTTGCCCTACAAAGATTTTGCAGTTGCCTCACAGGCTGAAGGCTGTGCCACAGAGAAAGCGATGGAAACCTCAAATTGATTTCCCCACCGGTATTGGACGCCGTGCTGAACGGTACGAGCGCCGTTCTGGTCTCGGTCGGCTACATCATGGTTCGCACGAAACGCCTCCTCGCGCATAAGGTTTGTATGCTTGCGGCGACAGCCACTTCGGCGGCCTTCCTGATTTCCTATCTCCTCTACCACTATCACTTATATGCTTCGGGAGAAGGGCCGGTGCATTTCCCGGGGACGGGAGCGCCGCGCTACGCTTATCTGGCGCTGCTCGGGACGCACACGATTCTCGCGATTGTCATCGTGCCGCTGGTGATCATTTCGCTGGCGCGCGGATTGCGCTCCAATTTCGTGGCGCACAAACGCATCGCGCGCTGGACGCTCCCGCTGTGGGCCTACGTCTCCGTTACCGGCGTTGTAATCTATGTGGTGCTTTATCAGATTTACACGCCGCTCCATCCATAATTGCAAGTTCTCTCCCGTTTGTTTTCCTCACGCAGGCCAGGCTGTATACTTTTCCACGGGGAAAAACATGGCGCCATTTGAACGGATCATCTGGATCGTGCTGGATAGCGTGGGAATCGGCGCGCTTCCGGACGCGGCGGATTACGATGACACGGGCCGCAACACGCTGGGCCACATCGCCAGGTCACGCCCGCTGGCGCTCCCCAATCTCGTGCGCCTGGGCCTCGCCAATATCGCGCCGCTCGATCATCTGCCGCCGGTGGCCAGCCCGGAAGGATGCTACGGCAAGGGCGCGACGCACTCGCCGGGGAAGGACACGACGACGGGGCACTGGGAGATGGCCGGAATCTGGCTGCTTCGGGCGTTTCCCGTGTACAAGCAAGGATTTCCGCGCGAGTTGATCGAGCGATTTGAGCGCGAGATTGGCCGCAAGACGATTGGCAACAAGCCCGCGTCGGGAACTGAAATTCTCAAGGAACTGGGCGAGGAGCATGTGCGCACGGGTTTTCCGATTGTATACACCTCGGGGGACAGCGTGTTTCAGATCGCGGCGCACGAAGACGTGATCCCCATCGCCGAGCTTTACCGCATGTGCGAAATTGCGAGAAAAATGCTCGACGGGCCGCACAAAGTGGGGCGCGTGATCGCGCGGCCGTTCACGGGCGCGCCGGGAAATTTTCGGCGTACCGAGCGCCGCCACGATTATGCGGTTGAGCCGCCGCGCCCGATGCTGATGGACGTGCTTGCGGAGCGCGACGTTCCGATCTTCGGTATCGGAAAAATTCACGATATCTACAACGGTCGCGGTGTCGATCGTTACGTGGCCACGAAAAATAACGCGGATGGAATGGAGAAACTTCACGCCAGGCTTGCGGAGCAAAAGGCCGGACTCATCTTCGCGAATCTCGTGGATTTCGACATGCTCTACGGGCACCGCAAGGACGTGGAGGGATTTGCAAAATCGCTCGAAGAGTTCGACTTGCTTCTCGCGCCGCTGCTGAAAGCGATAACCCCGCGCGATTTGCTGATCCTCACGGCCGATCACGGCTGCGATCCCGATCCCGCCTGGCCGACGACGGATCACTCGCGCGAGTATGTTCCCATTGTGACGTACAGCTTAGCGGGGAAGCGCGGCGTCAACCTGGGCACGCGCGACACGCTCGCGGACATGGGCCAGACCATCGCGGACAATTTCGGGGCCGCAATTCCGCACGGGAAAAGTTTCCTGCCGCAGATTTCAAACGATTAATTATTGTGCGCTATTCCTTGCGTCAAACACGCACTGTAGCCCGCGTCTTCAGACGCGGGGGTTTTCTGCCGGACTGGCGGGAAACCCTCGCCTCTGAAGAGGCGAGCTACAAAAACTGGCCGGCGCTACTTTGGGACGAAAAGGAATTCTAATTCCCGGAGGTTGGAGTACGGGGCGCGTAGTATCCGGCGCGTGTGCGGACCGAGAGTTTTCCGGCGGAGTGCGCCGCCGACACCTGCACCTGCACGGCGCGGAACGAGCCGTCGCGCGCCGTGTTGGTTGGATAGTAGGCGAGCGTGTATTGATTGCGAATATCGTGGGCGATCTGCGTGCAGATGGCTTCCGTGTCCGCGACATTTTCGGGGAAAAAGGCCAGACCGCCTGTGGCGTTGGCCAGATCACTGAGCGCGGTCCGCGCCTTCTTCATGGCGCCATGATTGTGCTTGATGTCGTCGTCGCTGAAGACGCCTACCGCGTAAATCACGGCGTTGGAGCGCTGCGCCTGCTCGACCGCATTTTCCAGGCTGTGCCGGCTGGCATTGTCCTCGCCATCGGTGACGACCAGGAGAACTTTCTTGTCGCGAGTGCCTTTTTTCAGGTGATCCAGCGAGCCGATGACGGCGTCGTAAAGCGCCGTGCTGCCGCGCGCATCGATGCGTTCCAGCGCGGTTCTCAGTTCAGGGAGGTCGCTCGTGAAATCGTGCTCGGTGTCCAGGTAGTAGTCGTCGTTGAAATTGACGACGAATCCCTCGTCCGCCGGATTGGACGTCTTGACGAACGTAAGCGCCGCAGCGTTCACTTGCGGGCGCTTTTCCCTCATGCTGCCGCTATTGTCCACGATCAGGCCAAAGCTGACGGGCACATCCTCCTGTTTGAAGAGGGAAAGTTTCTGCTCGGCCTTGTCCTCGAATACACGGAAATTCGCTTCCCCCAGTCCGGGCACGAACACACTGCGATCGTTCAGCACGGTTACGCGCAGCACGACCAGGCTGACTTGCGACTTGATCTTGTACGCGGCCGTGTTGTCCTGTGGGGGAGGAACGTTTGGCGCGGGAGGCTGCGTGGTGGTCGATATGGGCGCCTGCTGCTGTTGCGCGCACACACGCGCCGAAAAAGCCAAGCCGAACAGGGCGAGAAAAAATGTAATCACAAGTGTGGAGACACCGCCCCAGCTACTCGACCGGAGCGTAGTAGCCGGTCTTTGCGTAAACAGAGAGGGGAGGAAGCCCCTTGGGTGGGCGCATCTTGACCTTGATTTTTCGCCACGTGCCGTTGTGTTGCGGATTGCCCGACTTGTATCCCAGAACATATTGGTTTCGAAGCTCCATTCCGATTTTCGCGGCAATGTCGGGCAGTTCGCCTAGATTTCCCACCGGAAAGACGCGGCCTCCGGTCATTTCCGTCATTTCGGAAAGCAGGGAAGGCCCTTCCAGTTCCTCGCTCGTTCGGGAGCGAATGCCGATCGGATCGAATATGCCGATTGCGTACAGCTGGCAGTCGGCTTCCTTCAGATAGTTCTTAACGTCATTTTCACTGTAGCGACTATGATTATCGCCTCCATCCGATATGATGAGCAAGGCCCGTTTGCCGTTATGTGCACCCCTCATCTGGCTGAGGCCAAGATAGACGGCATCGAGCAGCGCCGTGCGCCCGCGCGATGCGGTGAAGAGCATGCGGTTTTGCAAGTCATCCACGCTGCTGGTGAACCCGCTGGTGAGTTCGGCGCGATCGTTGAAGCTCACCAGAAAAAATTGATCGAGAGGATTTGCCGTGCGCATGAATTGGATGGCGGCCTGGCGGGCTTTTTCCACCTTGTCCGACATGCTGCCGCTCATGTCGAAAACCAGTCCGATCGAAACCGGCACATCCTCGCTCGATAGCGTGAGGATCTCCTGCTCGACTCCGTCTTCAAATACGCGAAAATGTTCCCTTTCCAGACCGGTGACAAGACGGTCCAGCGGATCCGCGACCGTGAGGTTCACGAGGGTCATGCTGACGTCGAGCTTGATCGCCTGTCCCGGCTTGATTTGCGGAGCGGGGGATTCGTTCGGCGGCGAGACGGGGGCTTGTGTCTGATTGAACGCAGTGGTCGCCAGCAGCGCGCACGCAACCACGGCGACTGCGCGAAGACAAATTCGATTTTGCCTTGTCATCATCGCATTGCCTGCCTTTGCCGGCCCTGCCCGGGGGGTACGGCCGATTCCGACATGAGGTTCTGAAACCTGCGGCCATTCTACCACCCGGGGAAATGTACGCAAGTCCCGGACAGCGTTGCGGGAATTTATTTGTACGCGCACTGGTTGGTTTTAGTAGCGCCGGCGTCCCGCTGGCGCTACTAAAATAATCACGAGCCTCGAGGCGCCATCACTGCATTTCGGCATCCTCGTGGCGCTCTGTGAGCATTGTGGTAGGATTTCCTTGTTCCGCCGCGCATACCGTGAATTGGCGCGCGAAGGAAACTTATGGCCATCGCCGTGATTCCCGCTCGTTATTCCGCCACCCGTTTGCCGGGCAAGCCGCTCGTGCCCCTCGCGGGGAAGCCGATGATCCAGCGCGTGTGGGAGCGGGCGAGCCAGGCCAAGCGAATCTCGCGCGTGATCGTCGCCACGGACGATGAACGCATTCTGAAGGCAGCGGCTGCTTTTGGGGCCGAGGCTGTGATGACTCGTTCGGAGCACCGCTCCGGCACCGAGCGCGTTGCGGAAGTGGCCGCGCACATTCCTGGCAGCGGGGAAGAAGTATTCGTGAACGTGCAGGGGGACGAGCCGCTGGTCGAGCCGGAAGCGATTGACACGCTGGTCGAGGCCATCGAGTCCGAGGCGGAAGTTTTGATCGCCACGCTCATGGTTCCGATCGCGAAGCCCGCCGACATCATGGACCCGAATATCGTGAAAGTGGTGCTGGATTTTGACGGCAACGCGCTCTATTTTTCGCGCGCGCCCATTCCGTGGGTGCGCGACCGAGAGGCCCCGGTGCACGTGCAGCACATGAAGCATCTCGGGCTGTACGCCTTCCGGCGCGCGGCGCTGCTGGAGTTTCCGACGCTGCCGGTCGGAGACCTCGAGCGCATCGAGCAGCTTGAACAGCTTCGTTGGATGGAAAACGGCTACAAGATTCGCGTCGCGGAAACCGTCCACGACTCGGTCAGCGTGGACGTGCCGGAAGACGTTGCCCGCGTCGAACGGTTGCTGCGCGAAGCAGCATCCGCATCGTAATTCTAGTAGCGCGGGCTTCAGCCTGCGGGGTTTAGTCCTTGCAAGAATTAACCCCCGCAACCTGTTTAGCCTGTGACTCTGTCTAGTGGATGTGCGAAAGGCTTGTTGACCGGTGGGCCGAGGGAAATCGTCAGTTCGGGACCGGCAAATCTTTTCCTGAGGCCAGCACGATTTTCCTGAGGCGCATACAGTTCTCTCCATTCTTGCAGCGGTTGCCGGCCACAATCTGGAGTTCCGTTCCCGGCTTGAGGACGTCCTTATTCCATCCGTAACGGTAGAGAGTGTTGGGGTTCGTCGTTTCGGCGGTCCATTGCTGAACAGCGCCCTTGTCGTCCTTTGTTTCCCAAACGATGATGACATGCGGATTGGTGAACTCGAAACGCGTAACGGTTCCGCCCTTCACGGTTGTTTCGTGCTGCGTGTCGTAGCCCAGCGAGCCGTGATGGGCAAATAGTGGAAGGGAACAGGCGGAAGCGGCCAGAAGGGCAAACGCGAAAAAGCGGATTTTCGTTTTCATCTTCAACCTCCGCATCGGCCCATGAATCAAGCGCATGATCAGGCGCATGGATCAAGCGCATAGATCAGGCGCATGGATCCTGCGCATGGGTGTTGCGCATCATCCGGATCGGCGCGTGCGCGATGGCTTGCACCGATCCGGATTCTCCTGCGCGCGGTTCGTTAGTTTGCCGCCGGCTTTGGTGCCGGAGGAACGGGCTTTGTGAACTTCGCATCCTCGATGGAAGCGTTTGCGTCGACCTGCGCCCACTTATAGGTACGGTTTCCTTCCGCGCTGACGACGCGCATGGTAAACGGAACCTTGACGCCGCTGACGTCGCGGTAATCTTCGTAAAAGGTTTCCTCGGGGAAGGAGCCGATCACGCTCTGCATGGTTGTGTAGGTGCGCACGAGCAATCCGGTTTGCACGTCGAAATTGATTCGATCGATTACGGCAAAGCCGTCTTTGCGTGTGCCCACGACGCGGTATGTATCGCGTTCGCCGATTTTTTCTATCGCGTCGACCTGAACGCTCGTGTGGTCTTTTCTGAATTCGATGCCGGGAAATTGCTCGCCCAGCGCGGTGATCAAGCGCAACTCATCGCCCGTGTCTTCGCGGATCGGCGTGTTGTGCCAGCCGATGGTTCCGTCGAAGCCCATCATCACGGGACCTCGTCCGGGGAGCGTCACGAAGATGACTCCCTTCGGAGACTTGGCGTAGTGCTCGGCCGGAACGGTGCCCATTGCCGGAGGCGCTGGCGGCGGTCCACCTGGAGGGCCGGGAGGTGGGGGCACGAGCATGTCGGCGGTTCCCTTAAAGGAGAGGGAACTGATTTTGCCGACGGCTGCCTGGCCGCCGAGAGCCTGCTCGTACTTGTCGAAAAGTTCTTGCGCGGACGGAAGCGGCGCGGCGGGAGCGGCAGCGGGCATAGGCGCCGGAGCCGGGCCGGATACCACGGTTGCGGGCGCTTTACTCGGCGACATGCTGGCGTCGAGATTCGCGAAATCCTTGAGCGCGATAGATGGGAAAACTTCCATGGCTGTTTTTTCCGTGGGCGATTTATCGCCGGGGAGCAACAGCGTGGCCGCGGCTTTTGCAACGCCGCGATGGCAGGTGTAGCAGGTCAGTTCGCGCTTGCCATCGAATACGGTGCTGTCCAGAGCCAGCGTCATCTGGATCATGCTCCGCGCAACGTGTTTCTCGCGCTTGTCGTCCAGATCGAATTTGCCGATGACGTGACAATAGCCGCAACCCACTCCCAGCGCGGTGATGATGTATTCCATCGCGGGATGTACTTGATCGGCTGGAATGCCCTTGAGCACCTTGATGTTTTTATAGAACTGCTCGGCGGTTTTGCCCTTCATATCGGCGGCCAGGAGCGCGGGCGCCGGAGGAGTGGCTGCGGGAGCTTGGGCACGGATACTTGGGGCGGAGATGCCCAGCGTGACGACGGCTATTGCCAGTATTCCCAGGATTCCGGAAACACCGCGCACGGGAAATTTCTTGTTCATACGTTTTCGATGATCCTCTCGCTGATTTTATTTTTGGAGCAAGAATGCACTTCCGCCGCTGGTTTCCTGCCAATGTTTGAAAAACCGGCCGCGATCGGATGCGGGCTAATCCTAAGTCATCACCTGCCTGAAAAGCAATGAGGGAGCTGCCTGTGGTTTAGATGAGTCAGTAGCGCGGGCTTCAGCCTGCGGGGTTTAGTCCCCGCAAGAACTAGCCCCCGCAGGCTGAAGCCCGCGCTACATTCGGGCAGTGACAGGGAGGCCTGTTTGGGATTACTCTCTGACAACCCAAGCTTGCCATATAACGCCACGCACTTTGGAGGGACGCAGGTGAAGACTCGCGCGGAAAGTCTCGGAGGGTTTCACGCTTTCGTTTTGCAGTTTGCGCTCGCGGTGGTGTTCTGCACCACATTTGCGAATGTTCCGGCGCGGGCCGATTGCACGACGGCCGCGGTGGCCGCTCTTGGCGTTCCCGGCATGACAATTGCCTCCGCGAACGATGTGCCGGCGGCCGCGCCCAATCCCGAGTATTGCGACGTGAAAGGTTCTCTCATGACGAGCGGGGATGGCGCCGAACCCGGCTCCACAAATTTCGAAGTCATGCTGCCCGTCAACTGGAACGGAAAATTCGTCTTCCATGGAGTCGGTGGCCTGGCGGGCACGCTCAACTCTTCGGCGAATCCAGGCGACAGGCCCTTGTTCCTTGCGCGAGGATATGCCACGGCGATTACGGATACGGGCCACCTCGCGTCCGATCCGGCGTGGGAATACACCGCGCCGGGCTCGCCCGACATGCCGAAAATTGTGGATTATTTTTACCGCGCTGTTCACCAGATGACGCTTGCCGCGAAGCTGCTCGTCAAGAATTACTACCACGCGGGCGCGATCGAGCGCTCGTACTTCGATGGCTGCTCGAATGGCGGCAAGATGGGCCTGATTGAAGCTTCGCGCTTTCCGAGCGACTACGACGGCATCATTTCCGGATCGCCCTGGATCGATCCCGTGGGCACATCGTTGTGGAGCTTGAAAAACGCGACGGCGCTGCTGGACGCGTATATCCCCGCCGCGAAATTCGCGGAGGTTGGCGCGGCGATCCTGAAGCAGTGCGACAAGGCCGACGGCGTTGCCGACGGCCTGATTCAGAATCCGGCGAAGTGCGCGTTCCAGCCGGACGCGCTGGTTCCCGAAATTCTCACGCAGAAGCAGGCGGACGCGCTCAAGCGGATCATGGACCCTGTACGCGACGAGCAGGGAAGATTGATCTATCCGGGCGCGTCGGTCGGCAATCTGGGACAGGTGAATGTGACTCAGCGCGGAGTGGCGAATTATCTCGATGCGCCGCCCGCCGATCCCGCATCCGCCAAGCCCTGGGGCGATGGCACCGTACCGGACAATTGGTCCCTCACCCAAAATATCCTGATGAAGCTTGGCTACTACGATGGAACGAAGAATATGAACAACACGATCGAGACGAGCGGCGTGGTGAAGAGCGATGCGCTGAATCTCGTGTACACGCGCCTCGCCGCCGATCTTCCCGGCGCTCCATCGCAGTATGGAGAATTTTTCGCGAAGGGCGGAAAGCTGTTGATGTACCACGGCTACGACGACTTGATCATCTCTCCCTACCGGAGCATCTGGTTTTACGAAGACCTGGCGCAGAGTAATGGAGGCTACGACAAACTACAGGCGCACGCGCGCCTTTTTATGGTGCCCGGAATGCAACACTGTCTTACTGGCGCGGGTCCAACCTCGTTTGAGACGTTGAACGCCATTGAGCAATGGGTGGAGAAGGGCGTCGCGCCCGAGACCATTCCCGCGACGCACTCGACGAACAACGTGGTGGACCGCACCATGCCGCTCTGCAAATTTCCCGAGCAGGCGCGCTACAAAGGCAGCGGCGATCCGAACAGCGTTTCCAGTTGGTCCTGCCCGCAAGACGACAAGTCGTTGCTTGCGGTGGGTCCCAATGGCGTGCAGGCTGGAGTGAACGCCGCCGTCCCCGCGCGCGTCAGCGACCTGTCAAAGCTCGCGTCCAAGAACAGGAATTGATTGTCCGTAAATTTGGCGCGCAGGTTTGAGTGGCACAGGCTTCAGCCTGTGTTCTTTTGACTTTAGCTGGCCACAAATCAAAACCACACGGGCTGAAGAGCCTGTGTGGCAACTCGATTCCGAAAGAGCCAGCGGCTAAAGCCGCATTGATATTGCACACTTTACGGCACGGCTGAAGCCGTGCCCTACAAAGATTTGGCCGTTGCCACGCAGGCTGAAGCCCGCGCTACTTTTTGCCTTCCGATTGTTTCTGCATGTCGCCGTAGGTGATATTGTCCTCGCACACCATTTCGCCGATGTTCCAGCCTGTCTTCAACTCGTAGATGGCGTGTCCGCCCCAGGATTTCGTGTAGGCTTTCGGGTCGTCAATCGTCGTATCGATCGTCAGCGTGTCGTGGTTCATGCGCCGTATGCGCTCTACCACGTGCAGGTCTTCGGAGTGCGGGTGGCCGTCATTATCGAGCCACGTTTTATCGTTAAAGCCGACCGTGTCGACGACGAGCGTGTCGCCCTCCCATTTGCCAATCGCGTCGCCCATCCACGTAGGGTTCAAATCCTTGGGATGCTCGCGCCCATCGGTGTAGATATTGCGCACAAAATGGTCGTACTCGAAGATCATCAGCACGCGGCCGGGAATGTTCGCAATCTCCACCGGCTCCCCGCGGATGAGATAGACCCTCGGAACGCCCGGCGGAGCACACTGCATGATCGGGTCGTTCGATTCGGTTAAGGAAACCGATCGCGGTCCGACATTGGGCTTGTTGGCGCGGTATTTTTCTTCCGCCCAGGGAGTCATGGGCGGCGTCTCGTTGGTGATGGAAAACGCGAGTTCATAGATGGTGTACTTGCGAACTTTGTCCGGCGCGCGCCGCGATCTGCGCCAAACTCCAGACAAGTCCGGCGTCGAGGCCCGCGGGCTGGCTTTTGCCGAGCCTGTCGCGGCGCTTTGAGCGAGTATCACGGGCGAGCACGCGAGCGACATCGCGGCAAGCATAATTCCGAAAAATCGAGTGCGCATTCCGGAAACTCCCTCGGCGGGCGCTACTCCGCGTAGTCCTCGCCGCGATCCATGACTGTTTCCTTGCCGTTTGGAAACACGACTTTGCGCAGGCGCATGATGTGCGAACCGCTTTTCGCCAGATTGCCGATAAATGTGATCTGGTCCCCGGGCTTGAACATATTTTTGTTCCATCCGGCGCGGGACATGGTGGTCAGGCTGGGGGCTTCGCCGGTCCATTTATCGATCTTGCCGTTGGCGTCGGTCACGTCGAACAGAATTTCCGTATGCGGATTCATAAACTGGAAATCGGTTACGGTACCTTTCAATGTGGTCAATTTTTTCGAGTCGTATACGGACGCTCCGTGATGCGCGGAGATCGGAGCCGAGACGGTCAGCAGGGCAGCGGCAAGCGCCAGTAAAATCGAAGTTCTGGTTTTCACGGAACACCTCGCAAGTCCCGCGACTATCCCACCGGCATGGTGGCCTGTCAACGGTAAAACTTTGCGAATAATATTTCGCGATGTTTCGCCGGTCTTGCGATGTGAATTATTTGGATGAGGCGTCCGCTGGCATGCCTTCCGGGGCGTCGGCCGGAGCGGGGCCAATGCGCTCGACGATCACGCGCTGGATGTGTACGGGCGTTACGGGCATGTCGCCGACATCGCGCGGCACTCGCGCGATGGCCTTTACGACGTCCACGTTTTCGCACTGTCCCCAGATCGTGTATTTTCCGTTGAACGATGGAAACGCGGCTTCCGTGATAAAAAAATGAGTGTCGTTCGTGTCCGGACCGCTGTTGGCCATCGCCAGACGGCCCGGCGCGTCGAATTTCAGCGAGGGCGCGATTTCGCTCTTGTACGGAAAGCCCGGCCCTTCTGGATGCCCGACGCCGGTGCCCAGCAAATCGCCGCCCTGAATCATGACGCCGGGAATCACGCGGTCGAAGGTAAGGCCGTCAAAAAACTTTTTGCGCTCGACTTGCTTTGTCTCCGGATGCACATACGAAAGTTTTCCGATCGCCAGGCCGACCATCGTGCGCACGGTGGTCGGAGCGTCCGCCTCAAATAGTTTGCAGGAAATATTTCCCTTATCCGTCTCGAAGGTCCAATACAGGCCGGGCTTGCGCTTGTCGGCGGGCGCGACTCCGGCGCGGACGAGCGGCTGGAGCAATAGAGTTGCGGTAAGCGCGCCGTTCAAAAAGAGCGCGACGATCCGTGTCGTCAGATTTCGCGGGCGGTTTCGTGTTGGCATCGGCGGTTTTCCTCGGGGCTCTCGGTGTCCTCTTTGGCGAAAACCGGAAAGCGAAACACAGAGTTCACGGAGAAATACAGAGTATCGCAGAGAGTGCGTCGATGAAATTGCGAGTTTCAGGATAATTTTAATTATGTAAATGTGGTGCGGCCTGCGCAGCTTGCCGCAGTTTATTTTTTGACGTATTTCTTCAGGTCCATTGGGCCGACTTCGGCGCCGTACACGTTGCCCTGGCGGTCGACCGCGACGCCCTCCGCCGCGCTGGACGCATCCTTTGGCTCGGGATCTGGAATAAAGGACGTTACCTTGCCGTCTTTAGCGCTGCCAATGCGGATACCTCTCTTGCAGCCAGGATTATATCCGTAGCCCGGCTGGTCCGTGGATTCCGAGTCGGCCACGTACATGGTGTCGTCCTTGTCGATGAAAATTCCGCTGGGCCGGCCAAACTGTTTCCATTCCGCGAGGAACGCGCCGTCCTGATCGAAAATCTGGATGCGGTTATTGGAGCGGTCGCCGACAAACAGCCGCCCTTTGGAATCGAAGGCAAGTGTGTGAGGCGCGTTGAATTCGCCGGGCGCCGTGCCCGGCTTCCCCCATTCCTTGATGAATTTCCCGTCCTTCGAGAATTTCACGATGCGCGCATTGACCATCGAATTCGGCGGAGAGCCATGGCCGTCGGCCACAAACAAATCGCCATTGGGCGCCACGATGAGAGCCGACGGCCGGTTGAATGTGTCCCGAGTATTGCCGGGGACACCGGCCTTGCCCAGCGTCATCAGGATTTTTCCGTCCGGGCTGAACTTGAATATCTGGTGGCCCTTTCCGTGTTTGCCCGCGTCGTCACTTGTGGCCATTCCTCCCACCCCGTCGGTCACCCACACGTTTCCATCCTTGTCCGCAAAGATGCCGTGGGGAAGGATGAACAATCCCGCGCCAAAATTTTCCAGAAGTTTGCCGGACGGGTCGAACTCGAGGATCGGCGCGAGGTTTGAATCCGCACAACTGTTTCCGCCGCAGCGCTCGTAGCTCCAAATGTTGCCGTCGGGACCGATGGCCACGCCGGAGGTCGATCCCCATTTGCGGCCATCGGGCAATTGCGCCCAGTTGCGGACGGTTCGGTACGGATTCGGCAGATCGTTCGGAGGGGGATAGCTTTCCTGCGCGTGCACATTCACTCCAGAAATTGCCAGGATCGCGATGCTCACTGCCAGCCGTAGATGGTGTGCTCGCCGCATGATTGGCCCTCCGTTGATTGTCGCTCAAGCCAAAATACATAGCGCGAAAAGTCCGTTACTTGCTCTCGATGTTGATGGCGTAGTAGCCGACCGTCTTTGTCCAAAGTTCTTTCCACCAGTGCGGCGTCTTTGCCGGAATCGTAATGACATCGCCTTTGGTCAGGCGGTAGGTCACTCCGCCTTCAATCGCCGTGGCCGTCATCTGCTCGGGACTGGTTCTCTTGGGGTTGACCATGGTTCCGCCCGTGATGAATGTGGCTTCTCCATCGACCATGATGAAAATGTGGTTGGTATGCTCATGATATTCAACCGCGCCCGCTTCCCGTCGATTGGCGAGTATCACGAGTCCCGGGTCGCTCAAGATCGGGCCGCCTTTGGCCATCACGGCCGCGACCTGATCGCGGGGGATGTAGCGAACCGATGCGGGGACGCCCTCTCCGGTGGAAGCCGCCGAAGCGGTGAACAGCACGATTGCCGCGAACAATACCGTTTTTGCGAAAAATAATTTCATGGTGTCCTCATTTTTAATTCAAATTGTAAATGCGGTGCGTTACTGCGCGCCGCCCACCGGACGCGGCACATGCAGCGTCATCATGACGAGCAGTCCATTCGCGGGCTTAAATTGGTGCGGCGTGTCTTCCGGAATAATCGCGAAATCTCCCTTGGCGATTTTGCGTATCGTTCCGCCATCAATCGCCGTACCCGAGAGGTTCGTGGCGTTGGTGCGTTTTTCGCCCAACACCGTGCCGCCCGTGGTCAGCGTTCCGCCTCCATCGATCACGTAAACCAGTTCCGCTTCCTTCTCGTGAACAGCGACCGCTCCGTCGATAATCCGGTACTCAAGATTCGCCACGTACGGCGCGAGTGAAAGAATATTTTCAGCCGTAACGACCTGGCCTTCCTTCCGGTCGACCTTGGCCTTTGCGAGCAGCGTCTGCACATCCGCGGCGGACGTAAATGTATTCATTGCCGGAGCGGCTGCCTGTGCGGCGGGAGCCTGTGGCAGCGCCGGTCGTAACGCCGGAGATGTGGCCGGTTGTCCGGCCATCACGACCATCGCCGCGATCAGCGCCAGTGCGATACTGATTCCAAGAGTGCGCATGCGTACCTCCCCTAGATGGAATTTTCGTTCCAAATTTGTGGACTGCACACTTATACACCCGCGAGGTTTCCTGGAAAACTCAAATTGATTTGCCGCGCATTTTTCAACGCAGTTTATTGCCCTTAACTGGAATTGAGTTTCGTAGTGCAGGCTTCAGCCTTTGTTCTGTAAATGCGTCGCAAATCAAAACCACACAGGCTGAAGCCTGTGCTACTAGACTGTGGGAGAGGCGGATCGATCGGGTTGCGGGAAAAGCGGAAGTGCCACGACAATTTTTAATAATCTTCCACGGGCTTGCGGCTGAAGGGGGAGCGGGTCGTTCGAGGGGCGCGGGCGGTGCGGTAATCCGCAAGCTCCGTGTTCGTGATGGCGTAGTGCGATTCCGCTGGATGGTTCTCGTGTGCCGCGAGTTCGCGGTGGAGCTTGCGCGAGCACACGTCCGGAGCGTCTTGAATGCTGAGCAGGCGTTCATTGAAGGCCGCGGTTGGAATCGTCAGCGTGAATTCGCGCGGATCGGTCGCGGATTCACGCACGCTGAACGTGTATTCGCGGAGCTGTTCCTTCACCTCGTACCCGACGAACTGAACGATGATCTCGTGGCTCACTTGACTCCGGCAGCCAGCGCGGAGGCGGGAACCACGACGAGTATCTTTTTGGCTTTCTTGGCTCGGCGCCGCTTGGGTGGTGTGCCTTCCGCGGGATCGACCGTCATGATGCTGGTGACGAATTTCTTCATGCCATGCAGGTCGAAGTCGATGGACGTGCGATCGGAATTGGATTCGGTAACGACACCGAGACCGTACTGGGAGTGCTTGATATACGCGCCTTCTTCGAGAGCTTTCAAATTGCCTCCTCGGGCAAAAAACGCTTGGCCGGTTTGGGCGACTGACTGCTTCTATTCCTGTAACGAACTAAAAAAATGGCCCGCAAGTGTGGACTTGCAGGCCTCCAAAAAATTTAAAGGTTTACAAGAGAAACAACACTTTTTTATTATAACACGCCATCTCTCTACCACCTAACGATATCCATCGAATGGACTCGCCAGACGGGACATCTCCAGCGTATTGGAGCGTCTCTCGGAACAAGAATCACGGGTGGAAATGAAGGCCTGTTCCAGAAAGAAGAGGCGAAAACCGGGTTACCTTGCCGGAGAAAATATCCAATCGAAGGGCAAAATCCGGAGGAGCCTGGTTTTCGACGCTTTTCCCTGCCAACCGCATCTCGGGCTATCGCAGGCAAGTTCCTCTTCGCCGAAGATCTTCATCGCCTCGTTTTCCGAGAGCGCGGGCTTTGTGCACTTTCGCTGCAAATTGATGTTGTGTCCACCCTTGGGACACGCAAACACGATTCTGTAGGCTTTGCTCACACTTCATAATAGCACATTCCGATTCCTGTGACCAGAGCGGAATGCTCTAAAAGCTCCTTTTTTGGACATTTTAGCCGCCTTGAAGGCCTATTTTGCTCGATTATAGTGCTTTTCCATGCCCGTCCGTTTTGCCGGTCTGGGTCGGCTGCCGTTGCGGTTTGTGATTTTCTTGCTGTCCGTTCCGGCGGATTCTTAGTGTAAAGTGGCTGTCGGCCAGCGCCGCTCGCTGGATACCATGCGCCGTATTTCTTAGGAGGGAATGTGAGAAGAGCCTGTGTCCTGTTTTTGATCGTATTATCGGGATTCGCCTCCAGGGCACCCGCACAGGAAGCTCCTCCCAATACTGACGAGTTCGCGCCGCTAATCCTGGTGCGGATCATTCCGATGTCCGATGTCGATGGCCGGTTTGACCACATGGGGGTGGACAACCGGAGTGGCCGGGTATTTGCAGCCGTTTACGGAAACGATTCCGTGGAAGTCCTGGACGTGCAGCGAGGCAAGCGAATCCACAGCATGAAGGATCCCGGATTTGGCAGGCCGCAGATGGCGCTGTACCTTCCCGATTCAAACCGAATAGTGGTGTCGAACGAGATCGATGGATCGTGCGAAATCTTCGATGCCGACACCTACAAACGGATCGACAGCGTTAAGTATTCGGAGGACGCGGATCAGCTGCGGTACGACCCGGCGACCAAGCGCGTGTACGTGGGATACGGCGATGATGCCGAGGGTGCCATCGGCGTGTTTGACGCGACCACCAACAAGCGCATTCCGGGGGACTTCGTGGTCGGCGCTCACCCGGAATCGTTTCAACTGGAAGAAAAAGGTCCCAAGATTTTTGTGAATCTGGCCTCCATTAGCCAGATCGCGGTAATCGATCGAAATACGCATAAAATCGACAAGTGGAAGCTTGCCGAAGCGGGAACAAATTTTCCAATGGCGCTGGATGAGGCGCATCGCCGTTTGTTCGTTGCGGCTCGCCGGCCGGCGCGCCTGCTGGTGCTGGACATGGACACGGGCAAGGAGATCGCCAGCCTTCCGGGCGCGGCGGACACGGACGACATGTGGTACGACGCCGAGCGCAAGCGGATCTACGTTCCCAGCGGGGAAGGTTTTATTTTTGTTTACCAGCAGATTGACGCGGACCGCTACGAACGCATCGCCAAAATTCCCACCGCGATCGGCGCGCGCACCAGCGCGTATTACGGACAAGTGGGGAAGCACAACACGCTTTACCTGGCCGTTCCCGCTCGTGCCGGCCGGGGAGCGGAATTGTGGTTTTACGAAACGCGGGATTGAGCGCCTGTAAGCAGGGAATCGCGGCAGGGAAGGATGCTGTCGTGAAACAGGGCTGCCGAACAGACGCCTACGAAGCCGAAATCCAATTCCGGCGCTCGACGAACGTGGGTGGCTCGTACGTGCGCCCTGACGCCAGCCGGCGCTCCTCCCGGCGCGTGGCCCACAGCAAGATGGGGCCGAGCGATGCGGCCGTGAGGCGGGCGAAGAACGGGAACTCCTTTTCGACCTCGCGGCGCAGCGTGTGAATCTGTTCACTCACGCTTTGATTCACTTTCCTGAATTCGCGTTCCATGACCCATAGCGCGGCATTGTACGCGCCGCTGAGTTTCCTGGCTTGCAGGGCGAACCGCTCGCGGACGCGCGGATCGGGGTAGTCCTTATAGCGTTGCCAGCCCAGGAGCATGGTCTGGCACATGCGATACAGGCTCGGCCCGTTGTGTTGAAAATCCCGCCAGAACGCCAAATCCAGAAACTTTTTTGAATCGTCGCGGGAGATGGCGGCGTGCTGGAAATTGAATTTGTCCTGGCCGTGGATATCGGCGAGGTCAATGCCCGTCAGCAGACGCCCCTGTTCGCCCATTTCCCGGTACAGCGGCGTGCCGGGAACCGGCGTGTAGAGCATAAACTGGTGGAAATCGGTCTGGTAACCAACCGCCGATTCGATTTCTTCGACGATGTTGTCCGGTGTGTGATGCTCGAGTCCGATGATCGTCGAGCCCTGCACGCGTATGCCGTGTTCGCGAAGCTCATGCGTGAGTTGCCCAATGTCCGCACCGTGCAGTTTGTTATAGCTGGAGTTGGGGGATTCCAAACCCATCCATACCCAGGAAATGCCNNCGACCAGTTCCAGCATGGTGTATTTGCGAAGGGCATTGGCGGAAGAAAAGACCGACAGCTCCCAGCTTTTTCCGGTCTGCTTCATGCGCTCCAGCAGGCGCATGGCGCGCTTGCGGTAAAGAAGAAAATTTTCGTCCATCACAAAGAAGGAAT